>DASTUF010000033.1:0-95782 GCA_035759745.1 Gemmatimonadales bacterium | reverse complement strand
GCCGGCGCTTTGCTGCATGATGTAGCGATGGGTGATCTCGATCTTCACACCACCACTGAGTCTCCTGCGGGCGGCGACGCCGGCGACCGGCGCCAGGCCAGCGGGTCGTGGCTGCTCTTTCCCATTTCGCACGGCGCTGATCGCGTGGGCGCCGTGGCGATAGGGTACCGCGAAGGCGCCGAGCCCGCTGGTGCGTTGCTGGCCGAGGTGCTGGAGGCGGCCCGCGAAGCCGCGCCCCGGCTGGCGCATGGCATCGAGCACGCGGGGAAGACCCTCGCCGCCGAGACCGACCTGCTAACCGGGCTCGCCAACCGGGGCAGCCTGGAGGCGGCGATGAATCGTCCGGGCCAGGCGGTGGGCGTGTTGATCGTGGCCGACATAGACCACTTCAAGCAGCTCAACGACACGTTGGGGCATGCGGCGGGCGATGCCGCGCTGGTGCATGTGGCTGGGCTGCTGCGATCACATATCCGTGGGAGCGACGTAGCGGCCCGGCTGGGCGGTGAGGAGTTCGGGATCTGGCTGCCCGGGGCCCCGCTCGAGGTGGGGCAGCGGATCGCGGAGCGCACGCGCAGACGCCTGGCCGAGACTCCGTGGGACTGGCAGGGCAACCCCTGGACTCTCACGGCGTCGTTCGGAGTGGCTGGTTGCCCCGACACCACTCGCAGCATCCAGAACCTCGCCAGCCTCGCCGACAAGGCGATGTACGAGGCCAAGAGGGCGGGGCGGAATCGGGTCCAGGTAGCATCCGGGGCCTGAAACTGTTAGATTTCTGGACACTAAACCGGGGGCGACTGGCTTCGACGGGTTGGTAGCAGGTATGGCAGCGTGCCCAGGTCCAAGGCCCTGGTAAAACACTTTGGAAGACACAATCGCCAATACTGAACTGGCGCTGGCTGCGTAAGCTGAGCTAGTCTCGCTTCACGCACCTCCTTTGTCCGAAGCCCGCCTGGGGCGTCGGCACGGGATCGCAAATCCGGGCTGGCTCTGCCTACCACTCCGATGGGCAGCGTGAGATTCAGGAGATAGACGCGGGGAAGGTGGTCCGGCTACCGGCCCAGCGCGACGGCAAGAAATCCGGTCTACGCACGTAGACGCTCTACTGAAAGCCGATTCGGACCAGGGTTCGATTCCCTGCGCCTCCATTCGAGTCGAGAGTTTAGAGTTGAGAGTCGAGAGTCCTTCGGGCGCTCGGCTCTTCGCTTTTCCGCCGCTCTCTCAACTCTTGCCTCTCAACTCTTAACTTCCAATCCATGTCTCCCAACTCAAGACTGGTAGTAAGAGGCATGAACTGGATGGGCGGGCTCTCGCTCCTGCTCTTCTGGCTGCCCGGGGTAGGCCCCTTCATTGCCGGCCTGGTCGGAGGCTTCAAGGCTCGCACGGTCGGCAACGCCGCGCTGGCTGTCTTCCTTCCCGCCGTCCTCCTGGGTGTCATGAGCTTCGCCGCCGTTACCTGGATGGCCGACGCCATCTGGGGCGCACTTGCCGGCGTCGGCACCGCCGTCCTCCTGCTCATCAACATCGGGCCGCTGTTTCTCGGCGCAGTTCTGGGTGCCTTGGGGTCGCTCGCTAAAGCCGCTCGTCACAACACCACTAAGTAACCAAATCACAATGTATTACAGATTGATATATTACGTCACATCTTAGGTAGGTTCCACGCTGCCAGTGTGCCTCCACAAGCCGAACCCCTCCGTGTTCTCTGTGGCTCTGTGGTTGATCTTGCCGTACTCCGCCATTCCTGCGTTCGCGTGCGACTCGAGCGGGTCAGGGCCGGCCACCGAGCGCAGCAAACGCCCGCTCCGCGATCGCCAGCGCCTCGGCTGGCGTCGCCGCGAGCACTGTGAGATG
This sequence comes from Gemmatimonadales bacterium, assembly GCA_035759745.1. GTDB lineage: Bacteria > Gemmatimonadota > Gemmatimonadetes > Gemmatimonadales > GWC2-71-9 > CAMLHP01. The sequence continues at coordinate 93,934 of DASTUF010000033.1, read as the reverse complement.
CCCCATTTTCCGCCCCGGCCTCGGCTCGGCCTTGCCGTACAGGTGCAGCCTGAGCCCCGGCTCCGCCAGCGCCCGATCCCACGCCGGCTCCCCATCGGCCCAGAGATCCCCCAGCAGGTTGATCATCGCCACCGGAGCGACCAGCCGGGTATCTCCCAGCGGTAGCCCGCAGGCCGCCCGCACCTGCTGCTCGAACTGGTCGGTGGCGCAAGCATCAATGGTGTAGTGCCCGCTGTTGTGCGGCCGGGGCGCGATCTCGTTGACGTACAACTGCCCCCCGTTGGCCACGAACAGCTCCACTCCCAACACCCCCACGTACGCCAGTGATTCGGCCACGCGCCGGGCAAGCCCGCGAGCCTCGTTCGTCAGTTCCTGGTCGATTCCCGCCGGCACCATGGTTGAGTGGAGTATTCCGCCGCGATGGACGTTCTCCCCCACCGGGAATACCGCCGTGTCGCCGTCCCCTCCCCGGGCCAGCACCACCGAGAGCTCCCGCTCCAGCGTGAGCTTCTCCTCCAGGATGCAGGGCACGCCACTCATCGCGCTGTACGCCTCGGCTGCTTCGTCCGGGGTCGAGACCATCGTCTGGCCCTTCCCGTCGTAGCCCAGCCGAGCGGTCTTGAGGATGCAGCGGCCGCCGAGCCGCCGAGCCGCCGAGCCGGCCTCGCTGCTGCTGCCCACCGGGGCGAAGGCGGCGGTCAGGAAACCCGCATTCTGCAGATGGGTCTTCTCGGCCACGCGGTCCTGCGCCACGGCCACCGCCGAGGGAGGCGGCGTAACTCGGATCAGCGTCTCGAGGAGGGCAAGGGTAGGGGCGGGAACGTTCTCGAACTCGGTCGTCACGACGGCGGCCTTGCTCGCGAGTTCGCGCAGGGCGGCCTCATCGTCGTAGCGCGCGACTATGTGCTCGTCGGCAACGGCGCCTGCGGGGCTCCGCGGATCGGGTTCGAGCACCACCACCCGATAACCCATCTCGTGGGCACGGAACGCGAACATCCGCCCCAGTTGCCCGCCACCCAGCATGCCCAGCGTGGCGCCGGGCAGGATCACGGTGACTCGGGAAGCGAGAGTCCCAGCACCCGGTCGGACTGCGCTGCGCGGAACTGATCCAGCTTGTCGCGGAGAGCGGCGTCCTCGAGCGCCAGCAGTGAGACGGCGAAGAGCGCCGCGTTGGCCGCGCCGGCCTGGCCAATGGCGAATGTCGCCACCGGTACCCCGGCCGGCATCTGGACGATGGACAGGAGGGAATCGAGGCCCTGCAGGTGTCGGCTGGGCACCGGCACGCCCAGCACCGGCAGCGTGGTCTTGCTGGCGATCATTCCGGGCAGGTGCGCCGCCCCGCCGGCACCGGCGATGATGCACCGGAGCCCGCGGCCGGCGGCGGAGGAAGCGTACTGGTACAGCAGGTCGGGTGTCCGGTGAGCCGACACGACCTTGCGCTCGTGCGGCACGCCGAATTCCGCGAGCCGCTCGGCGGCGTGGCGCATGACGTCCCAGTCGGAGTCACTGCCCATCACCACGCCGACGAGCGGAGTATTCATCGCGGGATCCGGGATTACTGCGGGGTGGGTGAGTCTTCCACCGTGATCGCGATGGTGACGCGCACCGCCGGCACATCGTACGCAATGTTGGCCTGGGTGTAGGTCTCCACGCCCGTGCCGCTGATCCGGTCGGCCACGAAGTCGAAATCGCCGGTCATCGTGCCGATCGCAAAGGTGCACTCGGTGATGGCGATGCCGTTGCCGAGGTCGGGGATGTCGCAATCCTGCGCCGAGTTGAAGCTGGTGGTCGCGAGGGTGAACTGCCCCTCGGCCGGGTTGGCGAAGTACTGCGAACTGGTCGACCGCTCCCAGTAGCCGCCGAACGCCTGCTCGTCCACCATGACGGCTTCGTCGATCTGGTTGGGGAAGCTCGAGGTGCTGCTGATGACGCTGGCCCAGAGGGCGTTGTCGACCGTCCGGTTGCCGGCGTTCAGATTGGACCATCCGGTCACACCGGTGAAGACCAGGGTCTCGTCGTCTTCGGTGCCGGGATAGTCGAGGGTGACGAGCGCCTGGCTGCCCCACGCGGACATGCTGCCAAGTGAGCCGACTTGGGCGTCCTGGGCCAGGCCCGTGGTCAGCGCGAACGGCGCGGCGAAGTTGAAGCTGAGGGCTCCGCCCTGGGAGAGTGCCTCCACCAGCGCCTGCTGTTCGGATTCGCTGAGGTCGCCGCCGGGGCCCGTGTCGTCGTCACCACAGGCTCCGAGGGCCAGAGTCGCCACTACCGGGGCCGTCAGAAAGATCTTCTTCCACTGCATGATTACTCGCTGCCTCCACGAAGGTAGAAAGTGCGTTACACCGCCGCGCGGGTCCGGTCGATGGTTCCCCGGTTCCGCAGGGTGCTCTGCGCAGCGGCCAGCCGCGCGATCGGCACCCGGAACGGCGAGCAGGAAACATAATTCATCTTGAGCTCATCACAGAACATCACGCTGGCCGGCTCACCGCCGTGCTCGCCGCAGATGCCCAGCTTGAGGTCGGGCCGCGTGGCGCGGCCCAGTTCCGACGCCATCTTCAGCAGCTTGCCCACGCCCTTCCGGTCCAGCACCTGAAAGGGGTCGTCGTCCACGATCCCCTGTTCCACATACATCGGGAGGAACCGGCCGGCATCGTCGCGCGAGAGTCCCCACGTCGTCTGGGTGAGGTCGTTGGTGCCGAACGAGAAGAACTGCGCCTCAAGCGCGATTTCGTCGGCGGTCAGCGCCGCCCGGGGCAACTCGATCATGGTCCCCAGCGTGAAGGGCACCGTGATCTGCTGCTCGTTGAACACTTCGCTCGACACCTGGCGCACGACCAGGGCCTGCTTCCGGAATTCGAGCACGCTGCTGGTGAGCGGGACCATGACCTCGGGCAGCACTCGCGCCTGCCGCCGGGCCATGGTGCAGGCGGCCTCGAAGATGGCCCGCGTCTGCATGGCGGTGATCTCGGGATACAGGATTCCGAGGCGGCAGCCCCGGAGCCCCAGCATGGGATTCACTTCCACCAGTCCGTTCACTATCCGCTGGAGCGCCGCCGGCTCCATCTGCATCTGGCTCGCCAGCGCAGCGATCTCTTCCGGCTCATGGGGCAGGAACTCGTGCAGCGGCGGATCCAGCAGCCGGATGCAGACCGGCTGGCCGTCCATCGCGCGGAAGATTCCCTCGAAGTCGGCCCGCTGCATGGGGAGCAGCCGGGCCAGGGCGCGCTTCCGCCCCTCCACGTCGCGCGCGACGATCATCTCGCGCATCGCCTCCAGCCGCCCGCCCTCGAAGAACATGTGCTCGGTGCGGCACAGGCCGATGCCTTCGGCGCCGAACTCCCGCCCCCGGTGCGCATCGGCCGGGGTGTCGGCGTTGCAGCGAACCCGGAGGTAGCGCACCCGATCGGCCCACCCCATCAGGCGATTGAAGTGCTCGCCCAGTTCGGGTGCCTTCAGCGCCGCCTGGCCGGCGTAGACCTTGCCCGTGGCGCCGTCCACCGTGATCCACTCGCCTTCGGCCATCGCGCGCCCATTGACGGCAAACTTCAGCGCCGCCTCGTCCACATCGATCTCCTGGGCGCCCGCCACGCAGGGCTTGCCCATCCCGCGCGCAACGACTGCTGCGTGGGAGGTCATGCCTCCGCGAGCGGTGAGCACGGCCTTGGCCGCCACCATCCCGTGAAAGTCCTCGGGCGACGTCTCGCGCCGGACCAGGATCACTGCTTCGCCGGCCTTGGCGCGCTCTTCGGCACGATCGGCGTCGAACACCACGGCACCGCTCGCGGCGCCCGGCGAGGCCGGCAGCCCGGTCGTCAGCAGGTCGAGGGCACTGTCCGGATCGATGGTGGGATGCAGCAGCTGGTTCAGGTCATCGGGCGGGACCCGGGCGACCGCGTCCTCCTCGGAAATGAGCCCCTCGTCCACCATCTCGACCGCCGTGCGCACGGCGGCGTGGCCCGAGCGCTGCGCCCGCCGGGTCTGCAGCATGTAGAGCTTGCCGCCCTCGATGGTGAACTCCATGTCCTGCACGTCGCGGAAATGGCGCTCGAGCAACCGGGCCACCCGGTCCAGCTCGGCGTGCGACTGGGGCAGGGTGTTGGCCAGCTCCGAGATCGGTGAGGGCGTCCGGATGCCGGCCACCACGTCCTCGCCCTGGGCGTTGAGCAGGAACTCGCCATACAGCTTCCGCTCTCCGGTCGACGGGTCCCGGGAGAACGTGACCCCGGTGCCGGAGTCCTCGCCCAGGTTGCCGAACACCATCGCCACGATGTTGACTGCCGTGCCCATCGCATCGGGAATGTCGTGCAGCCGCCGGTAATCCTGGGCGCGGCGGGTGTTCCAGCTTTCGAACACGGCGGCGATCGCGCCCCAGAGCTGTTCCACCGGATCGTCGGGGAAAGGCGCGCCTCGCTCGGACTGCACCAGCGCCTTGTACTCCTGCACCAGTGCTCGCATCTCGGCTTCGGGCAGGTCGATGTCGCGCTCGACGCCCGCGCTCGACTTGCGCCCCTCCAGCAGCAGGTCGAACGGCTTCTTGGCCATGTCGAACACCACGCTGCCGTACATCTGGACGAAGCGGCGGTAGGAATCCCACGCGAAACGGGCATTGCCGCTGAGTCGGGTCAGGCCCTCCACCGTGGTGTCGTTGAGGCCGAGGTTCAGGATGGTCTCCATCATCCCGGGCATCGACACGGCGGCGCCCGAGCGGACCGAGACCAGCAGCGGGTTCTCCTCGCCGCCAAACTGCTTGCCGGTGGTGGCTTCGAGCCGGTGCAGGTTGGTCTCGACCTCGGTACGCAGCCTGGGCGGGAACTGGTGGCTCTCGAGGTAGGTGAGGCAGAGGGTGGACGCGATGGTGAAGCCGGGAGGAACCGGAATCCCGATCTGGGTCATCTCGGCGAGCCCCGCGCCCTTGCCGCCCAGCACGTCCTTCATCGCCGCGGTGCCGTCCGCGCGGCCCTGCCCGAAGAAGTAGACCAGCGGCTGGCTGTATTGTCCGCTCATGCCCCGGCCTCGACCAGCGGGCTCACGTGACGCAGCTGCACCAGTTCCTCCGGGATCGGGGTCGGGTAGTCACCCGAGAAGCAGGCATGACAGAACCGCGGCTCGGCGCCGGCGGGTTGCCCCGCGGCGGCGAGCATGCCGTCGAGGGAGAGATAGCCGAGCGAGTCCACACCCAGATACTCGCGGATTTCCTCCACCGAATGGGTGGCGGCGATCAGCTCCTCGCGGGTCGGTGTATCGATGCCGTAATGGCACGGTCCGGTGATGGGCGGTGATCCCAGGCGCAGGTGCACTTCCCGCGCACCGGCGCCACGGATCATCTGGACCAGGCCGCGGCTGGTGTTGCCCCGGACCAGCGAGTCATCCACCACCACCACCGACTTGCCTTCGATCACCTCGCGCACCGGGTTGAACTTGATGCGGACCTTGGCGATGCGGAGTGCCTGGGTCGGGTTGATGAAGGTCCGGCCAACGTAGTGGTTGCGGATGAGTCCATGCTCCAGCTTGATGCCCGAGGCCTCGGCGTAGCCCAGCGCCATCGCATTGGAGCTGTCGGGCACGCTGAACACCACCTCGGCGCCATCGGCGGGGTGCTCCTTCGCCAGCGCGCGGCCCAGCTCGCGGCGGGCAGCATCGACCGACTGGTGGAACACCATGCTGTCGGGCCGGGCGAAGTACACCAGCTCGAAGACGCAGCGGGTGACCGGGCGGGGCAGGAGGCGGGCAAGGTGGGTCACCTCACCATCCTCGAGCCGGATGAAATCGCCGGGCTCCAGCTCGCACACGACGCTCGCCCCCACCAGGTCCAGGGCGCAGGTCTCGCTCGCGATCACGAAACCGTCCTCCAGCTTGCCCAGTGCAAGCGGCCGGAATCCGCGGCTGTCCACCGTGGCGTAGAGGGTGCGACCGAGTGAGATGATCAGGCTGTAGGCGCCGTCGATCTGCTCCAGCGCCTCCCGAATCTGCCCTTCGGGCGTTTCGGCCTCGGAGCGGGCGATCAGGTGGACGATCACTTCCGAGTCGCTCGACGACTGGAAGATCGCGCCTTCGCGCACCAGCCTGGCGCGCAGTTCCGGTGCGTTGATGAGGTTGCCGTTGTGGGCCAGCGAGAGCGGCCCGCACCGGGTGTTGGCGTAGCAGGGCTGGGCGTTGGCCAGCACCGTGCTGCCGCTGGTGGAGTAGCGGGTATGGCCCACCGCCACGTCGCCCGGCAGCCGGTCGAGCAGTTCCTGGTCGAAGTTCTCGGAGACCAGCCCCATCCCCTTGTGCATCCGTGCGGTGGCATCGTCGTCGAGCGCCACGATGCCCGCGCTCTCCTGGCCCCGGTGCTGCAGGGCATAGAGCCCGAGGTAGGCCAGGCGTGACGCGTCAGGGACGCCAGCAACGCCGATGATTCCGCACATATCTGTCAGTCTCCCCGATCGGCCGCGTCTTCGCCGGCCGGACGCATCCGCCGTGGGATCGCGTTGTGGTAAATGCTGCGCAACTCTGCAATCGGCCACGACAGCGTGTCGCCGCCCAGCTTCAGGATGAACTGGCCGTCGGGCTTGCCCACCCGCCCCAGCGCGGCCAGCGGCACTCCATGTTCCCGTGCCAGCGCCTCGACCATGGTCTGCGCGTCGGGAGCGACGGACAGCACCGCCCGTGCACCAGTCTCGCCAAAGAGCAGTGCTTCCGGCGACAGCCCGGGCGCCAGGCCATCCAGATCAATGACCGCGCCCGTTCCGGTCGAGGCATAGGGCCCGCCGATCGCCGCTTCGGCCAGCGCGACAGCCAGGCCGCCATCGGAACAATCGTGCGCCGATCGCAGCAATCGTTTCCGCGCCGCCGCAACCAGGAAGCGCTGAAGCGCACGCTCGGCGGCGAGGTCCACCACCGCGGGGGCCCCCCCGACGAAATCCAGCACCTCCGCCCAGTAGGCGCTTCCCCCGAGTTCACCACCGGTGGAACCGGCCAGGAAGATGCGATCGTCAGAGGTGACGAAGTGGCTGGGCACCGCCGCGTTCACGTCCTCGAGCAGGCCCACCATGCCGATCGTGGGCGTCGGGTCGATGGCGCCGGTCGGGCTCTCGTTGTAGAACGAGACATTGCCACCGGTCACCGGAGTCTCGAACGCCGTACAGGCGTCGGCGATGCCGCGGCAGCCTTCCACGAACTGGAAGAACACCTCCGGCTTCTCCGGGTTGCCGAAGTTGAGGCAGTCGGTCACACCGAGAGGAACTGCGCCAGTGCACGCGAGGTTCCGCGCCGCTTCGGCCACGGCCGCCTTGCCGCCCTCGTAGGGATCGAGCGCCAGCAGCCGGGCATTGCAGTCGAGCGTCACGGCTACACCGAAGTCGGTGCCCGGTACCCGGAGCACCCCGGCGTCGCCGCCTGGCGGCAGCACCGTGCTGGCGCGCACGGTGGAGTCGTACTGCTCGTACACCCAGCGCTTGCTCGCGAGGGTGGGCGTGTCGAGCAGCCGCTCGAGCGCCTCGGAGAGCGACGGTCCGGTCCTGCCCTCGGGGCGGGCGGCCCGGCGCGCAATCACTGCGCTGCCTTCCTTCGCCTCCGGCTGGTAGATCGGGCAGTCATCCACCAGGCGCTGGCCGGGAATCTCGGCGACCACCAGCCCGTGGTGCTTGACCCGGTAGAGCCCGTCATCGGTCACGTGGCCGATGGTGGCCGCCTCGAGCTCCCACTTGGTGCACACCGCCTGGATCGCGCTGACCTGGCCCGGCTCGGCCACCACCAGCATCCGTTCCTGCGACTCGGAAAGCAGGATCTCGTAGGGCGTCATTCCCGCTTCGCGGGTGGGCACCAGGCCAGTGTCGATCTCCACGCCCACGCCACCGCGCGCCGCCATCTCGGCCGACGAGCTGGTGAGTCCCGCCGCACCCATGTCCTGGATGGCAACGATGAGCCCGGAGGTGATCAGTTCGAGACTGGCCTCGAGCAGCAGCTTCTCGGTGAACGGGTCGCCCACCTGCACCTGCGGGCGCCGGGCCTCGCTCTCGGCCGAGAGTTCCTCGGACGCGAAGCTGGCGCCGTGAATGCCATCCCGCCCGGTGCGGGCGCCCACCGCCAACAGCACGTTGCCGACGCCCTCGGCCCTGGCGGTGATCAGCTCGTCTTCGCGCAGCAGTCCGACACACATGGCGTTGACCAGCGGGTTGCCGGTGTAGCCGGGCGCGAAGGCCACCTCGCCACCGAGGGTGGGCACCCCCATGCAGTTGCCGTAGTCACCGACCCCGCGCACCACCCCGGCGAAGAGGTACCGGTTGCGAGGCACGTCCAGTGGCCCGAACCGGAGGCTGTTGAGCAGCGCCACCGGCCGCGCGCCCATGGTGAACACGTCGCGCAGGATCCCGCCGACGCCGGTGGCCGCGCCCTGATACGGCTCCACCGCCGAGGGGTGATTGTGGGACTCGACCTTGAACGCCACCGCCCAGCCGTCGGGGAGCCGGAGCACACCGGCGTTCTCGCCCGGGCCCTGGACCACGTTGGGGCCGGTGGTGGGGAACCGCCGCAGCACCGGCTTCGAGTGCTTGTAGGAGCAGTGCTCGCTCCAGAGCGCGGAGAACACACCCAGCTCGGTCAGCGTAGGCGTGCGGCCCAGCATCGCGATGATCCGGTCGTACTCCAGCGGGTTGAGGTTGTGCTCACGCACCACCTCGGGTGTCACCGGGCGTTCGCCCTCGAAGGGATGGGCCTCGGTGACGGGCGTGACGGTTTCGGTCACTCTACTTCCCCTTGCCGCGGAGCGTGGTCATCACGTCGCCGAACACCCGCCCCAGCAACCCCGGGCCTTCTTCGCCCGCGGCGAGCGCCGTCAGCTCACCCGGGTCGAGCCACATGCCGCCGCAATGGGAGCAGGTTTCGATGGTCACTCCATGGGATTCGGAGCTCACCAGGTCATAGCCATCCTTGGGGCACTTCATGATATGGCTCGCGCGCTCGGCACTGGCCTGTTCCTCGGCCTGGCGGGCCCGCTGCGCCTTGATGAGTTCGTTGTCGGCCTTGACGAAGTACTCGTCCTCGTTGCGACTGGGCTTGTCGGTCATGATCGGGTCGGGTCGGAGGTAGCAAGGGCGGCGGCCGGCGCGCGCTCCGCCGGCCAGCGCATGATGGAAGTAAAGAACTCCGCGCCATCGCTGTTGCCGAGCAGCGGCTCGACCGCCCGCTCGGGGTGGGGCATGATGCCGACGACGTTGCGCGCGGCGTTGCTGATGCCGGCGATGTCGTTGAGCGAGCCGTTGGGGTTGGCTCCACCGGCATAGCGGAGTATCACCCGGCCCTCGGACTCGAGCTCGGCGAGCGACGCGGGATCGGCGACGTACCGGCCGTCGCCGTGCGCCACCGGGAGCGACACGCGGGCACCCTGGCGCAGGGCGCAGGTGAGCGGGGTATCGGTCTGCTCGACGATGCATGCCACCGGCTTCGAGACAAACGTGAGCCGGTCGTTGCGCATGAGGGCACCAGGCAACAGGTGCGCCTCGCAGAGAATCTGGAAGCCGTTGCAGATGCCGATGACGACACCGCCCGCCTCCGCGTGCTTCCGCACCGCCGCCATGACCGGGCTGAACCGGGCGATCGCGCCGGCCCGCAGGTAGTCGCCATAGCTGAACCCGCCCGGCAGCAGTGCCACGTCCGCGCCGTCCAGCCCGGTGTCACGGTGCCACACGTACCGGGCTTCGGCACCGGCCAGCTCGACCGCGCCATACGCGTCCTCGTCGCAATTGCTGCCGGGGAATCGCACAACCGCCACTCGCAGCATCAGCGGCCCTCCACGGCGAGTTCGTAGTCCTCGGTGACCGGATTGGCCAGCAGGCGGTCGCACATGGCGCGGGCCAGCGTCTCGGCTTCATCCGACGACCCGGCGTCCAGTGCCAGTTCAATGGCGCGACCGATCCGCACCTCGTCGGCCCCGTCAAAGCCCAGTGCGCCCAGCGCGTGCTCCACCGCCTGGCCCTGGGGATCGAGCAAGCCGCCCCGCGGCATGACCCGTACGCGAACCCGGTACTTCATTCCGAATGCTCCTGGCGCCGCCGGCCGGTCCGGCTGCGCGTGAAGGGGAGAGACCGTCCGGGGCGGGAGCCGGTGCCTTCGGCGACCCCGGGATACATCAGGCCAAGCACGGTAGCTCGCACCAGCCCAAAGGCGAGGTAGAAGAGTCCCAGCGGAAAGAGAAACCGCTCCGGCGCGAGGATGCCGCCGAGCAGGATGATCAGGTGCACGACGAGCCCGAACAGCCCACGTGCACTGCGGACGCCGATCGGCGGGAAGCGGGGATACTTCACCCCACTGACCATGAGCAGTGCGAGCAGCAGCATCAGCACCGCCAGGCCCTGCTGCTCGAAGTTGAGGTAGAGCATCGAGCGGCTGTACCAGTCGGTCTGGCTGAACGGGTAGTAGACCGCAAGCGTCATCCCGGCCGACGGCGACGGCATGCCGGTGAACCAGCTGCTGGGTGGCGCCGAGCCCGCGAGCACGTTGAAGCGCGCCAGCCGGAGCGCGACCGCGCTGACGTACAGGAAGCAGATCAGCCAGCCAAACCGGCCCGCATCGCGGAACTCCAGGAAATACATGAGGAGCGCCGGGGCCACGCCGAACGAGATCACGTCCACCAGTGAATCCAGCTCGGCACCGAACCGTGATCCGGTCTGTGACAGCCGGGCGACCCGACCGTCCAGCATGTCGAGAATGCCGGCGAAGACGATGAACCAGCCGGCCCAGGCAAACCGCCCCTGCGAGGCATAGACCATCGACCACATGCCGAAGAACAGGTTTCCCAGCGTGAAGGCGCTGGGCATCACCACGACGACCTTGCGAACGCCGCGCCGCTCGGTGCGAAACTCGGGTGTCAGGTCCATTCGGCCACCACTGTCGAAGCCACCCGCGTCCGGTCGCCCACCTTGACCCGGATCACGGTACCGCGGGGAAGGAACAGGTCGACGCGCGAGCCGAAGCGAATCATTCCCAGCCGATCCGCCTGGCGCACTTCCTGGCCAGGCTGGTGATCCGTCACGATCCGCCGCGCCACCAGCCCGGCGATCTGCCGCACCAGCATCTTGCCCTTCGGCGTCTCGATACCGACCGACGATTGCTCGTTGGCGAGGCTGGCCTTCTCATCGGCGGCGTGCCCGAACTGGCCGGCCACGTAGTCGCGGAAGCGGACCACTCCGCCAGCCGGATACCGGTTGACGTGGCAGTCGAAGACGTTCATGAAGATCGACACCCGCACCGCCGTGGTCCCGAAGAAGGCCGGTTCGTCGGTCTCGATGATGCTCACCACCTTGCCATCGGCAGGGGCGAGCAGCAGGCGGTCGTCGAACGGCCCCGTCGGGACCGGGTCACGAAAGAACGCGATGACCCAGAGGGTGACGATCAGCCACACCGCGGCGACGATCGACGCCTTCAGGACCAGCAGCAGCACCAGCACCGCCACCGCACCGATGATGAACGGCCGCCCCTCGCGGGCAATCCGCATCATGCGTCCTCCGGCAGGTCATGGCCGGTGAGGCGCCGGTACGCGTCGAGATAGCGTTCGCTGGTAGCCCGCACCACGTCCGGCGGGAGCGCCGGGGCGGGGCTGTCGCCATCCCATCGTCCTGCGGTGCGCTCGCCGGCGAGCCAGTCGCGGAGCGGCTGCTTGTCGAAGCTGGGCTGTGACCGACCCGGCTGGTACCGGTCGGCGGGCCAGAACCGCGAGGAGTCCGGCGTCAGCGCTTCGTCGATCAGCAGCAACTCGCCGCCGGCGTCGTGGCCGAACTCGAACTTGGTGTCGGCCACGATGATGCCGCGCTCCGCGGCGACGTCGCGACCGGCTTGGTAGAGCGCGAGGCTGGCATCGCGCAGCGCCGCCGCGGGCTCGGCGCCAAGGGCGTGCTCAAGCTGGGCAAACCGGACGTTCTCGTCGTGACCGGTCTCGGCCTTGGTGGCGGGCGAGAAGAGTGGCGACTCCAACTGGTCGCTCTCGCGCAGTCCGACGGGCAGCGGTTCGCCGGCCAGAGTGCCCGACTCCAGGTACTCCTTCCAGGCCGAGCCAGCGATGTAGCCCCGCACCACGCACTCGAACGGCACCGGACGGGTGCGACGCACCAGCATCGTGCGCCCGGCGATCGATTCCTCGTGTCCGGCCAGCGCCGGTACCTCGCGCACGATCCCGGCGGAGTCACTCGCGAGGAAGTGCGACGGCTGGCGGCCGGCCATCTGCCGGAACCACCACGCGCTCAACTGGGTCAGGACCGCTCCCTTCCGGGGGATCGGCTCCGCCATCACCACGTCGAAGGCGCTCACCCGGTCGCTGGCCACCAGCAGCAGCCGATCGGCGTCGACTTCGAACACCTCACGCACCTTGCCCCGACGGAGCAACGGCAGCGGCAGGTCGATCGCCGTCACGGCCATCATACGCGCACCTCGGCGCCGACCGGCGCCTCGGCGTCGGCGCGGGCGTCGGCCAGGAGGGGTTCCACCACGTCGCGCAGGAATTCATCCACCTGCTGCGCCGCGCGGCCGGTGTAGCGCTCGGGCTCGAGTTCGGACCGGAGCGCCTGGTGCGGCACCGCCGAGAACGCGGGATCGGCGGAGAGCCGCTCGAGCAGGTCGTTGGGCGCGCCACCAGCCACAGCTTCCGCTACGCTCAGCGAGTGCCGGCGCACCACTTCGTGCAGCGCCTGGCGGTCGCCGCCATGCTCGACGCCCAGCATGAGCCATCGCTCGGTGGCCATGAACGGCATCTGTGCCGACACATGGCGCGCAATCACCGGCTCCCGCACTTCCAGCCCGGCGGCGATGTTGGTGACCAGAATCAGGATCGCGTCGGTGGCCAGGAATGCCTCGGGCAGGGTGAGCCGCCGGTTGGCGCTGTCGTCCAGGGTCCGCTCCAGCCACTGCGCCGCCGCGGTGTGACTGCCGTTGGCCTGGAGCGAGATGACGAAGCGAGCCAGCGCGCCCACCCGCTCGGACCGCATGGGGTTCCGCTTGTAGGCCATCGCGCTGGAACCGATCTGGTCAGCCTCGAACGGTTCGAGCAGCTCGCCCTCGTGCTGCAGCAGCCGGAGGTCGTTGGCCATCTTCGCGGCGCTCTGCGCTATGCCCGACAGGAGGTCGAGCACCATCGCGTCCTGCTTCCGGGGATAGGTCTGCCCGGTGACCGCGAACGACTCGTCGAACCCGATGCGTTCGGTGACCCGGCGATCGAGCGCGCGCACCTTGTCGTGGTCGCCGCCGAACAGTTCGAGGAAGCTGGCCTGAGTGCCGGTGGTGCCCTTGCAGCCGCGGGCCCGGAGCCCCGCCAGCCGATGGCGCAGTTCGGTCACGTCCAGCGCGAAGTCCTGCATCCAGAGCGTGGCGCGCTTGCCAACGGTGGTGAGCTGCGCCGGCTGGAAGTGGGTGTACGCCAGGCAGGGCAGGGAGCGATGCCGCGCAGCGAATGCCGCCAGTTGGTCGAGGATCGCGAGCAGGCGGCCCAGCACCAGCCGGAGCCCGTCCCGCAGGATCACGCAGTCGGCGTTGTCCGTCACGAAGCAGCTGGTGGCCCCAAGGTGGATGAACGGCCGTGCCGCCGGGGCCTGGTCGCCGAAATGGTGTACGTGCGCCATCACGTCGTGGCGGAAGCGGCGCTCGTACCTGGCGGCCGCCTCGAGGTCGGCATCCTCCAGGTGCGCCCGCATCTGGGCGATCGCCTCGTCGGGGATCTCGATGCCGAGCTCCTGCTCGGCTTCGGCCAGGGCGAGCCACATCCGCCGGAACAGCATGACCCGGTGGGCATCGCTCCAGAGCGCCTGCATGGCAGGGCTCGAGTAACGGGTCCCCAGCGGCGAGACGTAGCGGTCGTCGGTCATCGGAACGAGAGATCCACCCACGAGTAGGCGCTGCCCCGCTCGAACGTGACCCGGAACGGCCGGCCCGGGGGGAGCGAGTTGACGAGGTCGGCGAATTCCTGCGCACTCCGCACCGCGGTGCGGTTGACGGCGATGATCACGTCGCCGGTCCGGAGTCCGGTGGCACTGCTGACGGCATCGCTCAGCCGATAGATCAGCGCACCCTGATCGCTGCGCACCTCGCGCTCGGCGCGGATGGCCGGCGTGACGGTGACCAGCTCCAGATCGCGCAGCACGGTGACCTTGGCCGCGCTCACGGTGGGCAGGTCGGCCGACACGATGCGGATGTCGCGCCTGTCGTCGTCCCGCCGGATCCTGGCGGTCACCGCGTCGCCGACGTGGAGGTCGAGCTTCACCGCCTCCCAGTCGAGATAGTTGCGAAGCGGATGCCCGGCGGCCGAAGTGAGGACGTCACCCGGGCGGACCCCGGCGGCCGCCGCCGGACCGTCGGGCGCCACCGACGTGACCTGCACGCCGTCGGTGCGGCGCCAGTCGCCCGCCTGTCCCGGTCCCGCTACTTCCAGCCCCAGCCACGCCCGGCGCACAGTACCGGTGCGGACGATCTCGTCCGCCACGCGGACCGCACGCTCGATCGGGATGGCGAAGCCGAGGCCGACGTTGCCACCGCTGTTGGAGAGAATCGAGGAGTTGATGCCGACAACCTCGCCCGAGGCGTTCACCAGCGGACCGCCCGAGTTGCCGGGATTGATGGCGGCATCGGTCTGGATCATGTCCAGGTAGAGTCCGACCTGATTCTCGCTCGGCAGGATGTTGCGACCGGTGGCGCTGACCACGCCGACCGTCACCGTGGGCTCGGCGTTGCCCAGCAGGTAGGCGTAGGGATTGCCCAGCGCCACCACCCATTCGCCGATCATGAGGTCTTGACTGCTGCCGAGGCGGCTCACCGGGAGGTCGCGGCCGGGAATCCGGAGTACGGCGATGTCGGTGAGCGGGTCCTCGCCCAGCAGCTGGGCTTCGAACTCGCGACCATCCGCGAGGGTCACGACCACCCGCTCGGCGCCGGCCACGACATGCTGGTTGGTGACGATGACGCCGTCAGGAAGCACGATGAGCCCGGTGCCGGAGCTGCGAACTTCGCGCTCGGCGCCGGGCGGCAGGAACAGCGCGTCGAAGCGGCTGCGGGGAACGATGCGCTGACGCACGGTGGCGTTGACCGACACAACGGCGGATGCGGCAACCTCGACCGCATTGACAATGGCGGTGCGACGCGACTCGTCGATCGAGCGCTGCATGGCGCCCTGGCGGGAGACGGACAGGCCATCGGAGAGGTCCCGGCAGCCGGCAGTCGCGACGATGGTGGCCAGCAGGATGCTGGCGGCACGGACCCGTCGCTGGCGCTGCATCCTGCGGCTCATGGCGCATCCTCGGTCGGCGCCGCCAGGGCGGACGCCGGGTACTCGGCTCGGACGAAGTACAACCCCTGCGGCGGCGCGGGCGCGCTGGTCTGCTGGTTGTCGCGCAACTCCAGCAAGCGTACCATGTCGCCGGGCGGACGTCGCTCCTGCGCGATGTCCACCATCGTGCCGACCAGCATGCGCACCATGTGGTGCAGGAAGCGGTCGGCTGCGACGTGGAAGTCGAACCCTGCCCCGGCGGGGCGCTCAACCCAGCGCGCCAGGTGCACCGTGCACCGATGATGCGGCTTCTGCTGGCCCCGCACCGAGAATGCCTCGAAGTCGTGGGTGCCGGCGATCTGGTCTGCCGCGTGCGTCAGCAATTCGCCATCGAGTGGCCGGCACAGCGCCCACTCGTACGGGTGGCGGAATGGTGATCGCGCGGCCGCGTCCGTGCCCACCACGTAACGATAACGCCGGTTCAGCGCGCTCTTGCGGGCGTGGAACTCGTCCGGCACCGGCCGCAGGGTCCGAATCCAGCAGTCATCGGGAAGCAGTGCGTTGAGCGCCGACAGGAGCTTGGCGTCCTGCCACTCAGCCGGAAACGCGAAGCTGACCGCCAATCCTTCCGCATGTACCCCGGCATCGGTGCGACCCGCAGCTGTGGCAACAACCCGGGTGCCGACAAGCCGTTCCAGCACCTGCTCCAGCTCCTGCTGCACCGTGCGCTCGCTCGGCTGCCGCTGCCAGCCGGCAAACTCCCGACCATCGAACACCAACTCGGCCAGGAAGGTGCGTGTCATTGTGGCAAATCTAGCCGCGCCGGAGCCCCCATTCAAGGCGCGCAACCTGTTGTCAGAATTGACAAAACGCCGTTTTCCCGTATAGCCTTTCCGCCGCTCCTCACATTGCCACTCGCGCGTCCTCAACGCGCCGCCTGAACCCCTCGCCCGTGACTGATTCGGCGCTCCTGCACGCACTCCGTCTGGTGGCCCGAGGGCTTCCCCTGTCGCGTCAGGAGGCGGCCGCGGCCTTTCGCGTGCTGATGCGGGGCCAGGCCACTCCGGTCCAGTCCGCAGCGCTGCTGTTCGGGCTGCGCGCACGTGGTGAGCAACCCGAGGAACTGGCGGGCGCCGCGGATGCGCTGCGCGCGGAGATGGTGGCGGTCGACGCCCACCAGCCGGCTCGGCTGGTTGACACCTGCGGCACCGGGGGCGGCACCGTCACGACGCTCAATCTCTCGACCGCGGCCGCGTTTGTGGTCGCGGGCGCAGGGGTTCCGGTGGCGAAGCATGGCAACCGGAGCTTCACGTCGCGGTCGGGTTCGGCCGACGTGCTGGAGGCGCTGGGCGTGGGGATCGACCTCGATTCGGTGCGCTGCGCGGAGGTGCTCGAGGAAACCGGGCTTGTCTTCCTGTTCGCCCCAAACTTCCATCCGGCGATGCGCCACGTGGCTGCGGCTCGGCGCGAACTCGCCGTGCCGACCATCATGAACCTGCTGGGCCCGCTGGTGAACCCCGCCGGCGCGCGCCGCCAGGTTGTGGGTGTCGCCGACCTCGATCGGGGGCCCCTGGTGGCCGAGGCCCTTCTGCTGCTGGGCACGCTGCACGCGATGGTGGTGCACGCCGATGCCGGCATGGATGAGGTGAGCCCGATGGGGATGACGACGGTCTGGGAAGTGCAGAATGGAGCGGTGCAGGAGTGGCGGCTGGACCCGGAACAGCTCGGCTGGGCGACGAGCCAGCTCGACGGCCTCGCGGGCGGCACCCCAGCGGAGAACGCAGCTCGAATCGAGGCCCTGCTCGGCGGCGGCGGCACCGAGGAGGAGCGCAATGCGGTCCTGCTGAATGCGGCAGCGGCGATCGCGGTGTCGGAGGACGAGACTGACCTCGAAGTCGCGGCCCAGCGGGCTGGTGCGGCGCTCGATCAGGGCGACGCGGCCCGGGTCCTCAGGGAACTGAGGCGGGCCGCGCCGCGGCAGGGATGAGCAGGTGGGCTTGCGTCAGGTGTACTTGCGAATGACGCCAACCACGACGCCCTGGATGAGCACGTCGCTCTCCTGGAACCGGAGCGGCTGCATGGTGGCGTTGGCGGGTTGCAGGCGGATCCAGCCACCCTGCTCGCGGTAGAAGGTCTTGACCGTGGCCTCGGAGCCGTTGACGAGGGCAATGACCATTTCGCCGTTCTCGGCGTTCTGCTGGCCGTGGACCACGACCAGGTCGCCATCGAGAATGTGCTCGTCGATCATGGAGTCGCCCTGCACCCGCAGCGCGTAGTTGGGCCCCCGACGCGGCAGCATCGAATCGGGAACGGCCAGACTCTCGTCGTGCATCAGCGACTCGATGGGCATGCCGGCTGCGACCTTGCCGAGCAGCGGGATCTCGGTGGCGGATGCCGTGCCGCGGGGCGGCAGAACTTCGATGGCGCGACTGGCGTTGAACGAACGGCGGATGTAGCCCTTGCGCTCGAGGTTGGTGAGATGCTCGTGCACCGTTGCCAGCGACTGAAAGCCGAAGCGCTCGGCGATCTCGTCGAAGCTGGGCGCGTAGCCCTGCTCGTGGATATGGGTCTGCAGGTAGCTGAGGATCTCGCTTTGACGCCGGGTAAGCGGCATGGCCAGGTACTCCAGCAGCGGTGAAATGACCGAAGAGACTCCGAACGAAGGTACCCGAACCCTGACCGAAGGGCAAGATGGCACGTCGGCACCTCGAAGGCATCCTGGCCCACGCCCGGGCCACAGCCGCCGCCCTGCGGCCGCGACGGCGCGAGCTGGAACGTGCGGCGGCCGGAGCGTCGCCGGCACCGGAGTTTGCCGCGGCCCTGGTCGGGCCGACCGTCGGGATGATCGCCGAGCTCAAGCGGAGATCACCATCGGCCGGGGTCATCAATCCCTCGATGGCACTGGATCAGCGCGCCCGCCTGTACGCTGATGCTGGTGCGGCCGCGATTTCGGTGCTGACCGACGAGCCGTCATTCGGTGGCTCGCTCGACGATCTCGAACTGGTCGTAGCCACGGTGTCAGTGCCTGTGCTCCGGAAGGATTTTCTCCTGGCCGAGGAGCAACTGCTGGAAGCCCGGGCGGCCGGCGCCTCCGCGGCGCTGCTCATCGCCCGTGTGTTGCCGGGACCAGCGCTGGAGCGGCTGGTTTGCTTTGCCACCGACGCCGAGCTCGACGTCCTGGTGGAGGTGCACGACGCACCCGAACTCGATCGCGCGCTCGACAGCGGCGCCCGCATCATCGGCGTCAACTGCCGGGACCTGGACACGTTCGACCTGCACCGGGACCGCGCCGGTGAGCTGCTTTCGGCCGTGCCCGCCGATCGCATCGCCGTCGCCGAAAGCGGTATCCGCAGCGCGGAGGACGTGATGGCGGCGGCCGCATTCGGTGCCGACGCGGTGCTGGTGGGAACTGCGCTGTCCGCTGCCACCGATCCGGCACAACTGGCGGAATCCCTGGCCCGGGTGCCTCGCCGTGGTCGTTGAAGCCAAGATCTGTGGCCTCACCCGGCCGGAGGATGCACGACTGGCTGTGGCATTGGGCGCGTCCTGGCTTGGCGTTGTGTTTGCCGGAGGGCCGCGTCAGGTCGATGTGCCGCGCGCCCGGGCTATAGTCGACGCGGTGGACGGGGTTCCGGTGCTGGGCGTGTTCGCCGGTCACGACGCCACCGCGATTCTGGATTGCTGCGACGCGGCCGGCCTCAGCGGTGCCCAGCTGCATGATGGAGGCACGGAGGAAATCGCCCTCCAACTCGCGAGCTCCGGCCTCCTGGTCTGGCGGGTGGCACGGATGGCGGGGCTGGAGGATCTGCCTCTGCTGGGCGACGCGGCGCGGGGTGCGGACGTCGTTCTGGTCGAGCCGCGCCTGCCGAACGTGCCCGGCGGAAGTGGAACGCCGCTGGACCTCTCGCTGGCGCTGGCCGCACGGCAGCAGGTGCGCGGCCCGCGCTTCGCGCTTGCAGGCGGGCTGACGGCCGAGCGCCTGCCGGAGGCGCTGAGCCTCGTCCAGCCAGACATCGTTGATGTAAGTTCCGGGGTCGAGCATTCTGCCGGCATCAAGAGTCCTGAACGAATGAAGGCGTTTCTGGAGGTGGTCTGTGGCGAGCAGGCTGGCGCCTGAGCGCGCGCCCGGCGGCCGGTTTGGACCTTACGGCGGTCGCTACGTGCCCGAGACCCTCATCCCGGCGCTGGAGCAGCTGGCCGAGGTGTACGCGGTGGCGCGTGCCGACACAGCCTTTCACGAGGAACTCGACGGGCTGCTGGCGGATTTCGTGGGACGGCCGTCACCCATCACCGAGGCGCCGCGCTTTGGCGCGGCAGCTGGAGCCGAGGTCTGGCTCAAGCGCGAGGACCTGAACCACACCGGCGCCCACAAGATCAACAACACGGTGGGCCAGGTGCTGCTGGCTCGGCGCATGGGCAAGCGGAGGATCATCGCCGAGACCGGCGCCGGGCAGCACGGGGTGGCGACGGCCACCGTTTGTGCCCGGTTCGGGCTTGAGTGCGTGGTGTACATGGGAGCGGCCGACATCGCGCGACAGGCGCTGAACGTTTTCCGCATGGAGTTGCTCGGCGCACGGGTCGTGCCGGTCGAGTCGGGTTCTCGCACGTTGAAGGACGCAACCAACGAGGCCATTCGTGACTGGGTCGGCGCCGTGGACATCACGCATTACGTGATCGGATCGATCGTCGGGCCCGATCCGTATCCCCGCATGGTGCGCGACTTCCAGTCGGTGATCGGGCGTGAGGCCCGGCAGCAGATGCTCCAGACCGCGGGGGCGCTTCCGACCGCGGTCGTGGCGTGCGTTGGCGGCGGGTCCAACGCCATGGGGATCTTCGATGCGTTCATCGATGATGCGGACGTGGACCTCATCGGAGTGGAAGCGGCTGGCGAGGGACTCGACTCGGGACTGCACAGCGCATCGCTGGGCGCGGGCTCGCCCGGGGTGCTGCATGGCAGTCTCAGTTACCTGCTGCAGGACGAGGACGGCCAGGTGCGCGAGGCGCACTCGATCTCCGCCGGGCTGGACTATCCCGGCGTGGGCCCGGAACACAGCTGGCTCGCCGACAGCGGGCGTGCCCGCTATCACGCGGTCGGTGACAGCGCCGCGCTGGAAGCGTTCGGCGAGCTGGCGCGACTCGAAGGCATCATCCCGGCGCTGGAGACCGCCCACGCGCTGGCCTGGGTGCGGCGACCCGCCGCGCCGTGGCCCGCCGGATCGCGGGTGCTGGTGTGCCTCAGCGGCCGGGGAGACAAGGACGTCGCGCTGGTGGCCGGGCGCGCGGGGGCGACGGCGTGACGACTGACGCCGCCACGGTACTGCCTCCGTCCCAGGTGGCGGAGCTGATCCAGAGCCTGGTCAAGGCGCTGCGGGCATTCCAGATGTACCTCCCCAACAATCCCATCTATCAGCGCGCGGAGCAGGCGGCGCGGGCGGCGTTCGCCCCGATCTGGGCCGCCACCGACGAGCTGGTGCTGGTGGTGGCGGAGACCGACTTCCACTGGGAGGAGCAGGTCGTTTACCAGCAGCTCAGCAAGGCCGACAGCCTCGCCTGGACCTTGTACAAGGACGGGCTGCGGGTACTGACCTTCAAGCGCGGCGTCGAGGGCGACGAGATCATCCAGCTGCTCGACCTGGTCAACAAGGCGCGCTACCTCGCCACCGACGCGCCGGACGACCTGCTGACCTTGCTGTGGGAGCGCGAGTTCCAGTGGATTTCCTACGTCTTCGCGGAGCCGTTCACCGACGCCGATGCGATTGAAACCCAGGGCAAGCCGGACCCCAGTGTGACGCCCGAGGCGCGCCGGGAGCAAGTGGAGCAGGAGGCGCCCCGGCCGTCCGGTGTGGTGGACCTGGATGACTTCGACGGCACGCTGTACTTCCTCGACGAAAGCGAGATCAACTACGTCGTCCAGGAAGTCGAGCGCGAGTACGGACGTGATGTCCGTTCCAGTGCCTTGAGCATCCTGTTCGATCTGTACGAGCTGGAACCGGCGCCGGCCGTGCATGATGAGATTCTCGCGATTCTCGACGCGCTGTTCCCCAACCTGCTCCATCGCGGGGACTTCGGGGTGGTGGCCAGCATCCTGCGCGAGCTGCGCTCGCTCGGCTCCCGTCTTCCTCCGGACGCGGTCGACGATCGCGCCCGCCTCGATGCGTTCGAGGCGCGCCTCAGCGAGCCGGCAATCGTGCGCCAGCTGGTCCAGTCACTGGACGAGACCACCATTCGCGCCGGCGACCCGGACGTGCGCCACGTGCTGGCGGAACTCAAGCCGGCGGCGCTCGAGACCATCCTGTCCTCCATGCCCGACCTCAGCTCGGAAACCGTCCGGGAGATGCTCGAGGCCACGGTCGATCGGCTCGCGTCCGAGAATTCGGCCGAGGTGTTGCGGCTGCTGCACCAGTCGGATCACCCGGCGCTGCCGGCCCTGGTGGAAGTCTGCGGCCGGCTCAAGCTGCAGGGCGCGGTTCCCGGGCTGGGCGACCTGCTGACGCACCGGTCGGCGGAGCTGCGGCTCCTGGCCGCCCAGGCCCTGGCCGCGGTTGGTACCGCCGGCGCATTGGCGCATCTCGACCGGGCCCTGGAGGATGCCGACCGTGAGGTGCGCATCGCCGCCGCCCGAGCAGTCGGCGCCCGAGGGTATCGCAATGCGCTTCGGCGAGTCGAGGCGGTGGTGCAGGGCAAGGGACGCTCCGGCATCGACCTGGGCGAGCGCCGCGCCTTCTTCGAGGCGTTCGGCTCCATCGCGGGGGAGCAGGCGATCAAGCCGCTGGCGGCGATGCTCGAGGGGAAGGGCCTGCTCCGGATGAAGGAGTCGGCCGAAACGCGGGCCTGTGCCGCGCTCGGACTGGGCCGCATCGGCACGCCCGAGGCACGGGCGGCGCTCGAGCGCTCGGCGCAGGAAAAGGACGTGGTCGTCCGGAATGCGGTGCGCAGCGCGCTTCGGGGAGGGGGCGAATGACGATGCCCACCGAGGGCTTCCCCCAGGAGGGGCACCTCCGCGCCGGCGGCCGCGGATTCCTGCTGGCGTTCTATACCGCCCTGCGCAGCCTCAAGCTGTATCCGGTCGAGAACGCCACTGTCCAGCGCGCGCTCGACGACCTGGAGCACGCGGCCGAAACGCTGCTGGGTCCCGAGCCCGACCTCGAAGTCCGCCTGGCGGGCGACTTCATTTTCGTCAACTCCACCCGCTTGCGGCTCGAGCTCGACAACTACGCCTCGTTCAGCAACATCCTCGCATTGCTGCGCCGCTGCGAAGCGGGCGTCATGCGGGTGCACCGTGACGTGCGCCGCCGGGATTGGCAGGCGTTCCTCAGTATCCTGCTTGCCGTGAGCGAGAAGGAGTCCGCGGAACCGTTCGAGGATCTGTCCGACCGCCTGTTCCAGGCGGGAGTGCATGGCCTCGAGGTCGAGCGGCTGCACGACGATTCCGACTCGGTGGACGAGCAGGCCCGCCAGCGGGAGCTCGCCAAGCGGGTCTATTCCCACGGAGTGAGTGTCGCGCGCGAGGTGGTCACCAGTGTCCGGATGGGGCGCGCCAGCAGCGTGAAGAAGGTCAAGCGCGCGGTGCAGCTGATCGTCGACCAGGTGCTCAACAACGAAACCTCGCTGGTGGGTCTGACCGCCATTCGCGACTATGACGAATACACCTTCCAGCACTCGGTCAACGTCTGCATCTTCGCGGTGTCGCTCGGCAAGAAGCTCGGCTTCTCCAAGCTGCAGCTCTACGACCTGGGAATGACCGCCCTGATGCACGACATCGGCAAGGCACGGGTGCCGGCCGACGTGCTCAACAAGACCGGCGGCCTCGACGAGCACGAGTGGCGGATCATGCAGGCGCATCCCTGGTTCGGCGCGCTCACGCTCTTCGGCCTTCGGGGCTACGACGAGATTCCGTACCGGTCGATCCTGGTGGCCCACGAGCACCACATGAAGCGCGACCTGACCGGGTACCCTCGCACCATCCGGCCCCGCGAGCTGGGGCTGTTCTCGCGGATCGTGGCGGTGGCCGACGGCTTCGACGCCGCCACCTCGCGCCGGACCTACCAGACCGTGCCAATCGAGCCGGATCAGGTGCTCCGCGAGATGTGGGAGAACCCCCGGCGGGGCTACGACCCGGTGCTGGTCAAGGCCTTCATCAACCTGATCGGGATCTACCCGGTTGGAACCTGCGTGATTCTGGATACCTTCGAGGTCGCGGTGGTGGCGGCGCCCAATCCCGACACCGCCCTGCTCAACCGGCCCCAGGTGCGTATTGCGATCGACGCCGAGGGAGCCATGGTTTCGCCACCAGGCACGACCGTCGATCTCGCCGACATGGACGCCGAAGGTCGCTTCCTGCGCTCGATCGTGAAGGTGACCAATCCTGGACGTCATGGCATTGTCCCCGGCGATTACTTCGTCTGACGTGGCGCTGCGCGGCGCCCTTGGCGGGCCCGCTGCCGCGCTCGTCGCCTACCTCACCGCCGGTCATCCCGACCGGGCGACGTCGCTCGAGGCGCTTCGGGTGGCGGCGCGCTGGGCCGAGGTCATCGAAGTGGGTGTGCCGTTCAGCGACCCGCTGGCCGATGGACCGGTGATCCAGCGCGCATCCCAGCGGGCGCTGGATGGCGGCATGACCGTGCGTGGCGCGCTGGACCTCGTGGCCGCGGCCGGGCTGTCCTGTCCGGTGGTGCTCTTCAGCTACCTCAATCCGCTGCTCCGCTATGGCTTGCCCCGGCTGATGGACGATGCCGCGGCCGCCGGCGTGGCCGGGCTGCTCGTCACTGACCTTCCTGCCGGGAGCGATCCCGGGCTGGAAGCCCAGCTCGCCGCTGGTCCGCTGACCCGGATTCCGCTGGTTGCTCCGACGACGTCCGTCGAACGCATGCGAGCAGTGAGCCGGCTCGGGGGCGGGTTCGTCTACCTGATCTCGCGCCTGGGCGTGACTGGTGCGCGGGCCGGGCTTCCTCCGGACCTGTCGGCCACCGTGGCGCGGGTGCGCGAGGCGACCTCTCTGCCGGTCGCCGTCGGTTTCGGCGTATCCACGCCGGAGCAGGCGCGCGAGGCTGGCCAGCTGGCCGATGGCGTCGTGGTGGGCAGTGCGCTGGTGGCGGCGCTCGAGGCGCGGGGAGTGGCCGGCCTGGAGGCACTGCTGGTGCAGCTGCACGACGCGCTGGGGACAGCGTAATGAACGTCAACCTCGTGCTCCGAGGGTACGCTCGCTTCCTGCAGTTCGGGGGGATTGCCCTGGCGCTGGTGGCGCTGGCGCTTGACCGTCGCTGGGTCGACCACCCCGTGGGCGCGCTGTTGCTGCTGGCGGGTGTGGTGCTGATGCGAGCCACGCCGATCCGGCTCAGCAAGTACTCGTACCTCACCCAGACCGGGCTCGCCGCGCTGGCCGGTGCCGTCGTGCTGGGCCCGTCACCGGTGGTGCTGGCGCTGCTGGTGGGCGTGCTGGGCAGCGACCTCCTGGTCCTGCGCAAGGCCGCGCGCGTGGCCCAGATCAATGCCGGACGCGAGGTGCTCGCCTTCCTGGGTGCCTACGGCCTGTACGCCGTGGTCTGGGAGACGACGGGGCGGCCGGCGCTCGAGATCGAGATTCTGCCAGCCGCATTTACGCTGATCGCGACCTACTTCGTGCTCACACGGGCGCTGTTCTACTTCAGCATGCTGCTCCGGAACAAGCTCGCGGCCCAGGAGCAGCTGCTGATCCTTCGCTGGGAAGTCATCGCCTATCTCGTGACGCTGGTCGGCCTCGTGGCTGCCACCGGTGCCGTGCACGCGCTCGCGCCGGCGGGATGGATCCCGGTGCTCCTGCTGCTCGCGGTGCTGGGGCTGCTGACCCGGAAGATCCTGGAGGAGGCGATCGCCGCCGAGGACCTGAACAAGGTCCACCTGATGGAGCTGGCGGTGAGTGGCAATGTGACGCTGCAGGCGTCGCTGGAGCAGATCGAGCGGCTCGCCTACCGGTTGCTGGACTGGGGCGATTTCCGGATCTACCGGCGCGAGGGCGAAGATGCCACGCTCATGTACCGGTCGGAGATCGGCAGGCCCGGCCGTGGGGTGCCTCCGGCCGAGTTCGCGGCCCAGCGACGCGAGGTGCTGGCCACCGGCCGGACGACACTGATTCGCGACGTGCGCCGCGACCCACGATTCGGGGAGATGGATGAAGGCATCCGCTGCGTGGTGCTGCAGCCGCTGCGGTTCGGCGACGACATGCTCGGCACCATGGAGCTGGACCACTTCAAGGCCAATGCCTACCACCCCAAGGATCTCTCGGCGCTGAATACCGTTGCGGCACAGGTCGCCACCGCCATCCACA
Organism: Gemmatimonadales bacterium; assembly: GCA_035759745.1. GTDB lineage: Bacteria > Gemmatimonadota > Gemmatimonadetes > Gemmatimonadales > GWC2-71-9 > CAMLHP01. Next base: position 68,411 of record DASTUF010000033.1, on the reverse strand, counting down.
TAGCGGAGCTTCGGCGTCCGCTGGTTGGCCTGGTCGAGCTGATCAGCACCCAGGTCTCCGCGCTGGCGCGCGCCACCGAGTCGCTGCGGCGGTCGGCCGCGACGCTGAGTTCCACTTCGCGCGCGATGGGTCAGAGCGTGGGAGAGCAGCGGACGTTCGTGCGCGAGGGCCTGGAGGACACCACCACCCTGGCCGGCGTAAGCGCCGCGATGGCCGGCGAGGGTTCGCGCGCCTCGGAAGCGAGCGCGCGCGCTGCCGAGCTCGCGGCCCGGAATCGCGTCGTGCTCAACCAGGCGCTGGACCGGCTGGGCCGGTTCAAGGAGTTCGTCGGCGCCAGCTCGGTGCAGGTGGCCGCCCTCGGCGACGTGAGCCGCCGGATCACCGGCTTCATCGGCAGCATTCGCGAGATCGCCGACGCCACCAACCTGATTGCGCTCAACGCCGCGATCGAGGCAGCGCGCGCCGGGCGGGAGGGGCGCGGCTTCGCGGTCGTGGCCGAGGAGATCCGCCAGCTCGCGTCGCAGTCGCTGGCCGCCGCACGCGAGGCGGGCGTGCTGGTCAGCGAGGTCACAGCCAAGGTGGCGGCGGTCGGCAAGCAGATGCACGTGGGCGAGGGCGTCGCCGCCGACGTTGAAGGCGTCAGCAACGCAACGGCATCGGCGTTCGACCAGATCGTCACTGCCACCGGCGAGGCGGGCAGCCACGCGCAGCGGGTGGCCGGCATGGCCGCATCCCAGGAGTCGGCCTTCCACCGGCTCAACGAGCGCTTCAGCCGGATCGCCGATGGCTCGGAAAAGATGAACACCGAGGCCGCCGCGCTGGCGCAGCGCGCCGACGAGGCGGCCCAGGGCCAGGCCGAACTCGAACGCGCCATCGGCGAGCTGGGTGACGTGGCCGCCGAGCTGCAGCAGATCGCGCGGCACTTCGACGTGGGTGGATGACCGGGCCTGGCGGGGACATCACGTACGTCGCGCTGGGAAGCAATCTCGGCGATCGCGCCGCCCACCTGAACGCCGCGTGCGAGCAGCTCGCCGCCCTCCCCGCCACGGTGCTCGAGGCCGCCAGCACGATCGAGGAGACAGCCCCACTTGGCGGCCTGGACCAGCCACCATATTTGAACCAGATGGTCCGCCTGCGAACCGGGCTCACGCCACGCGCCCTGCTGGAAGCGTGCCAGCGGATCGAACAATCCCGCGGCCGGCGGCGCGCGACGGGCGCCCGCTGGGCCTCGCGCACGCTGGACCTCGACATCGTCCTCTTCGGGGATCGCCTCGTGGAGGAGCCGGGACTGACCATTCCCCATCCCCGCCTGCCGGAACGCGACTTCTGGCAGCGGGAACTCGTGGAGCTTGGACGTGACGACCGCTGACGAACGCCCCCGATCGGTGATGGAACTGGTTGCGATGAAGGCTGCCGGGCGCCGGATCGTGATGCTCACATGCTATGACGCGCTCTTTGCGCGGCTGTTGTCGGACGGAGGAGCGGACCTGCTGCTGGTGGGCGATTCCGTCAACCAGGTGCTCGCCGGGCGCGACTCGACCCTCAGCGCCACGCTGGACCAGATGATCTATCACGCGAGTTCGGTGCGGCGCGGCACCGATGCGCTGGTCATCGTCGACTTGCCGTTCCTCACCTATCAGGTGAGCATCGAAGAAGCGATCCGCAACGCGGGACGGGTGATGCAGGAGACCTCGGCCGACGGCGTGAAGCTCGAAGGTGGCCGCGCCATGGCCGACACCGTCCGCGCGCTGGTGGACCGGGGCATTCCGGTCATGGGGCACCTCGGCCTCACGCCGCAATCGGTCCATGCCCTGGGCGGCTACCGGGTGCAGGCGCGCGAGGCGCTGGCCGCGGAACGGTTGCTGGAGGACGCGAAGCTGCTCGAGGACGCGGGCGCCTTCGCCATCGTGCTCGAACTGGTGCCGCGCGCATTGGCGCAGCGGGTCACCGCCGCGCTGCGGGTACCCACCATCGGCATCGGGGCCGGCGAGCATTGTGACGGCCAGGTGCTGGTGCTGCATGACATGCTCGGGCTCAATGAGGGCTTCAGCCCGAAGTTCCTCAAGCGGTACGGCGAGCTGGCGGCCGCCACCCGCGAAGCGGTGCAGGCGTACGCCACCGAGGTGCGCTCGGGCACCTATCCTGGTCCGGAGCACGGCTTCGAGTGAGCATGCTCGAGATCGAGGCCATCGGCCAGCTGCGCAGCTGGCGCCGGCAGCAGCGTGAGGAAGGTCGGCGGGTCGGTCTCGTGCCTACCATGGGTGCGCTGCACGAAGGCCATCTCGCGCTGGTGGATCGGGCACGTGATCTGACCGACCGCGTCGCGATGAGCGTGTTCGTCAATCCGCTCCAGTTTGGTCCCGGTGAAGACTTCACCCGGTACCCCCGCAACCTGGATCGCGATCGCGCGCTGGCGGCGGATCGCGGCGTGGACCTGCTGTTCGTTCCCACAGTGGAGGCGCTGTACCCGGAAGGCGCGGACACGCGGGTGGTGCCCGGTGCCGCCGCCGGGCGATGGGAGGGATCGGTGCGCGCGGGACACTTCGCCGGCGTCCTGACGGTGGTGGCCAAACTGTTCAACCTGGTGCAACCCGATGTGGCGGTGTTCGGCCAGAAGGATATCCAGCAGGTTACGCTGGTGCGCCGGATGGTCGACGACCTGGATTTTCCGCTGCGGGTGGTGGTGTCTCCCACGGTCCGCGACGCCGATGGCCTCGCGCTGAGCAGCCGCAATGTCTACCTCGACGCGTGGGCCCGCGAACAGGCGCTCGGCCTGTCGCGCGCACTCGTCGTCGCGGAAGGGGCCTTCGCCGCTGGAGAGCGGGATTCGGCCACTCTCGAAGCCCTCATTCGAGAGGTGCTGGTCGAACATCCGGGACTGAGGGAGGACTATATTGCGATAACGGATCCGGAGCGGCTGGAACCGGTCGCAGAGGCCGTGCCGGGCACGATCGTTGCGCTGGCAGCACGGGTGGGTACGACGCGCCTGATCGACAACACCATTCTCGGAGCGCCTTGAGCACCATGCAGCGCCACCTGATGAAATCCAAGATCCACCGGGCCACGATCACGTCCGCGGACCTGCATTACGAGGGCTCGTTCACGGTGGACGAGGACCTGCTCGAGGCGGCTGACCTGGTCGAGTTCGAGGAAGTCCAGATCGTCAACGTCAACAACGGGTCCCGGTTCAGCACCTACGTCATCCCCGGCCCGCGTGGTTCGGGTGTGATGCAGCTCAATGGGGCCGCCGCGCGGCTGGGGCTGCCGGGCGACCTCGTGATCGTCATTTCGTACGGCAACTACGACGAGGCCGAGGCCGAGCGGCATCGTCCGCGGGTGATCTTCGTGGACGAGCGCAACCGGATCGTTCGCCCGCCACTCCGCGCCGAAGGCTGATCCCGCCCTCCGTGCGCGACCGTCCCTCCGCGCCGTTTGCCTTGCGGCCCACGCTCCCGGCGTGGGCCATCGTCACCCCCGAACGCATCGATCATATCACCCGGGTCGCCGAGCTCGCCAGCAGCTGGGCCGACGAGATGGGCGTGCCCGACTCGGAGCGGAATCGCTGGTTGCGCGCCGTCTGGCTGCATGACGCGCTGCGCGATGCTTCGGAGGAAATGCTGGAGGCATGGGCGGCCAGCACGCCCGGGCCGCCCGAGTTGCGCCATGGCCCCGCCAGCGCCGCGCGCGCCAAGGCGGAGGGCGAGGCTGATCGCGGCGTGCTGGACGCGGTCCGGTACCACTCGGTAGGTCTCGCGGAATGGGACATGGTGGGACGGGTGCTGTACTGCGCGGACTTCCTGGAACCGGGGCGTGACTTTGCCCAGCCGGCACGGCGTGCACTCGCCGAGCAATTCCCGGATGCACCGCGCAAGGTGCTGCGGGAGATTGCCCGCTGGCGTGTCAGCTACACAGTCGAATCAGGATGGACGCTGCTCGAGCCCACGGTACGCTTCTGGAACGCTCTCGCCTCCTCCTCGGCGCCGGCGCGCTGATCGTCGCGGTGGCTGTTGCCGTGCTGGCGCTCCGGTCGGGCGCCGGCAGCTCCAGCGTGACTATCCAGCCGGGCCGGGAAGGGCAACTGGCCTGGCCGGTGCCGGGATTGCGCGACAGCATTCAGGTGGAGGTGCTGAATGGCACCAGGCGCAGCGGCCTCGCGGTGGATGTCGGTCGCCTGCTGCGCTCGCGTGGGATCGATGTGGTTGCCCTGGACAACGCCGACACGCTGAACGATCGCACCCGGGTCCTCGCGCGCCGGGGTGATATCGACGCAGCCCGGCGGGTGGCGCGGGCCCTGGAGCAGGGTCAGCCGGAGCTGGTTCCCGACTCGCTCCGCTACGTTGATGTCACTGTCATCATCGGGTCGGATTTCGCCACCGACCTTCCGCTCCATCCCTGACGCTACCAGCGCAGCGCGACCACCACGTCCATCACGTTGGTGCCGGTAGGACCGGTGCGGAGCAGCGCCTCGGCGGCGGCGAGCGCACGATGGGTGTCATGGCGCAGCAGTGCGCCGTCGCCGTCCGGAACCCGCGCCCAGGTGGCACCATCCACCAGCGCACCCGCGGCATCGGTCGGCCCATCGCGGCCGTCGGTGCCTGCGGCGAGGAGCAGCACGTCGGCTGCGCCATGGAGCTCGCGCGCGGCGGCGAGGGCGAGCTCCTGGGAGCGGCCGCCGATCCCCGGCGTATCTCGCAGTGTGACCGTGGTCTCACCCCCGGCGATGATGCACTGACGAGTTCCGGGTGGCAGCGCACGCAGCTCGGCGGCGAGTGACCGGCCTGCAGCTGCGGCTTCTCCCGACAGCGCGCCTGGCCGGGTTGCGGTCAGCCAGCCTGCCTGTCGCGCCACCGCGGCTGCGGCCTCGAGTGCCTGCGCGTTGGACGCCGCGATCTCGATGTCGTGCGGCTCGTCGGCGGGCAGGTTGAGGAACCCGGCCTCCCACGCGCGCAGCAACGGGCCGCGCATGCCGATCGGGAGCACGCGCAATGCATCCTGGAAACGGTCGTCTTCCGGCTGGTGCCCGGTGAGCGGGCCGCTCCCGATGAGGCGCGCATGGTCTCCGGGCACATCCGAGATGGCGATGCCAATGCGTGGACATCGGAGGGCGGCTGCGAGCCGGCCGCCGGCCCAGCGGAGCACCCGACGCCGAACGGTATTGCTGACGTCGATCGGAGCGCCGCTGGCGAGGAGCGCCTGGGTCAGCGACCCGACGTCGTAGTCGCCCAGCGCGGCGACCGGGGCCGCGATGATGCTCGACGCACCGCCGGACAGCAGCACGAGCGCCGAGTCACCCGGGTGCATCGCGGCCACCGTGGCACCGAGTTGGGACGCGGCTTGCAGCGACGCGCGGCCCGGCACCGGGTGATCTCCCCGCGCCCAGGTCAGCGCCGGATCCGGCGAGCCGAGGTCGGTGTGGCCGATCACGACGCCACCCGCCGGTGCGTGACCCTGGCGCGCCAGCCATCGCACCGCGCCGGTCGCCATACCGTGTGCAGCCTTGCCCACGGCGACGATCCGGCAAGGGCCGGTGACGGTCCGGGTCGCGAGTACCCGTTCGACGGCAGACACCGGGTCGGCACGCGCAATCGCAGCCCGCAGGCAGTCGGCAGCCAGGGTCGAGGCGTCGCTCACGGTAATGGTTTCCCGAGGAGGGTGTGATGTCGCAGCATCAGGTCACGGTCACTCGCCGCCTGCCGGCACCCATCGAGGCGCAACTGGGGCAGCGCTATCGCGCCGTGCTCAATCCGGACGACGCCCCGTTCTCGCCGAAAGCCCTGCGGGCCGCACTCACCGGCTCGGATGCGGTGGTCGTCACCGTGACTGACCGTATCGATGCCGCCATGCTGCAGGACTGCCGCGCACGGATCATCGCCAACTATGGCGTGGGACTCGATCACATCGACCTCGCTGCGGCGGCGAAGGCCGGCATCGTGGTCATCAACACGCCGGGCGCGCTCACCGATGCCACCGCCGAGCTGGCCTTCACGCTCATGCTGATGACGGCTCGGCGCGCCGGCGAAGGCGAACGGCTGGTCCGTTCGGGGAAATGGACCGGCTGGGCGCCGACCCAGCTGGTGGGGCGTTCCCTCGACGGCGCGACGCTCGGCATCGTGGGCATGGGCCGGATTGGCCGGGCCACGGCGGTGCGCGCCGCCCGGGGATGCGGCATGAAGATCATGTATTGGTCCCGCAGCGCGCTCGCCGATGGGCTGATGGGCGGTGTTCCCGTCGAGCGCGTGGAGTCGCTGGACGACCTGCTCCAGCGAGCTGATGTGGTCTCGCTCCACACCCCGGCCACGCCGGAGACGCATCATCTCATCGATGCCCGGCGGCTGGCGCTGCTGCGGCCGAATGCGATCCTGATCAATACTGCGCGGGGACCGGTGGTGGACGAAGCCGCCCTGGTGGATGCGCTCGAGAGGGGCCGCTTGATGGCCGCCGGTCTCGATGTCTACGAGCGGGAGCCGACGGTGCACCCCGGGCTGCTGCAGCTCGAACAGGCCGTGTTGCTGCCGCATCTGGGCAGCGCCACGGAAACAGCCCGGATCGCCATGGGCAACACGGTGCTCTGCAACCTGGAAGCGTTCTTCGCGGGGAAGGCGCCCCCCGACCGGGTCACGTCGTAATCGCCCGGCGCTTCCGCTCCATCTCCACTTTCAGCTGACCGCACGCGGCGTTGATGTCCAGGCCGCGGCTTCGGCGCACCGCCGCTTCCACGCCGGCGGAGCGGAGACGGGCCGCAAAGGCACGGATGCGCGACGCTGATGCAGGCACCAGCCCCGGCGCGCCGCCGGGATGCAGCGGCAGGATGTTGACGAAGGCGCCGAGGCGCCGCGCGTGGCTGATCAGCAGGTCGGCATCGGCGTCGGCATCGTTGACACCCGCGATCATCACGTACTCGAAGGTCACCCGCCGCCGGAATGCCTCCGCGGCTGCGAGCACCTCCGCCAGCGGATACTTCTTCTGGATCGGCATGATACCGGCGCGTTGCAGCGCGTTCGGCGCATGGAGCGAAATCGCCAGGCGGAACTGTTCCGGCCGCCGTGCAAAGGCTTCCATGCCCGGCAGGATGCCGACCGTGGACACGGTGATGTGGCGGGCCCCGATGCCGAAGCCGAGCGGATCGTTCAGTACGCTCAGTGACACGTCTACCGCGTGCCAATTGAGCAGCGGCTCGCCCATGCCCATGTACACCACGTTGGTGGGCTTGTCGTCGGGGGTCGCGAGGACGATCTCCCGCACCTGGCCGGCGATCTCGAACGGCGAAAGGTTGCGCCGGAATCCCATGGTGCCGGTGGCACAGAATGCGCACTTGAGCGCGCAGCCCGCCTGCGACGAGATGCAGAGCGTGCGCCGGCTGCCGGACGGAATCAGCACCGACTCGATTGCTTCGCCGTCGGGCAGGCGCCAGAGGTACTTGCGGGTACCGTCGGCGGACTGCTCGACCACATCGATGGCGAGCCGCGTGAGTGGCAGCTCCCGGTCGAGCTCGGCCCTGAGCCCGACCGGCAGCTCAGTGGCGTCGGCCCAGGCGGCGACCGGCGCCTGCCACAGCCGCCGCGCCAACTGATCCACCCGGTACCGGGGCAGGTGGCGTTCGCCGACCCACGCCTCGAGCCGGTCGCGGGCTGCCGCGGGCGTGAGGTCGAGGAGCGGGGATGGTGCAGAAGGCATGGACATGGGTGAAAGGTAGACGGTCGCAGGCTCTCCTCGCGAGTAAACTCGCTGCTCGGCGAGCGTCGCCTTCGGCGACGCCGGGCCTGGGCGCTGCGGCCAGCGCTGGCAGCGCCTCGCCGTGAGGCGAGGCTCGCCGAGCAGCGGCTTCATCCGCGACGAGCGAGGCCCCTAACCTCCCACCCCAGAATCGCTTGTCGGGCTATCGGGCGGCGGTTAGGTTCCCCCTAACGGCGCGAGTGGAGCATCCGTGCAACTGAGCGAACTGCTGGCCCCCGAGCGAGTGCGGGTGCCGCTGCAATCGAAGGACAAGGCGGGGCTCCTGCGCGAGCTTGCCACCCTGATGGCAGGGTCGGTCGGCGGTGACGCGGCAGACATCCTCAAGGCGGTGGAGGAGCGGGAGGAGGTCCTCAGCACCGGCATCGGCTTCGGGGTGGCTATTCCCCACGGTCGGACGCCCTCCGTGCCCGACCTTGCCATGGTGGCCGGAGTGACCGCCGAGCCGGTTGCGTTCGAGGCGCTGGACGGTGCGCCGGTCAGGGTCCTGTTCCTCCTGGTTGGTCCTGAACGAAGTGCCGGAGAGCATTGCAAGGCGCTGAGCCGGATTGCCCGGTTGGCCCGGAGCGACACGCTGCGCAACCAGCTGCTGCAGGCCACGAGCGGCGAGGAGTTCATGCGCGCGCTGGCCCAGGCCGAGGCGAGCTGATCCCACACTGCTGGCATCCATGAAATCCACACCCACAATGCACGGTACCCGGTGAGCGCCACCGCCCTGCGGTCCGGCCGCGCCGGCGCGCTGACACGCCTGGATCTCGGAAGCACGGTGCGCCTGGGCGGCTGGGTCCACCGCGTGCGCGATCTCGGCGGGCTGGTCTTCGCGGATCTGCGCGACCTCGCCGGGCTGGTGCAGCTCTCCTTCGATCCGCGGTGGTCGTCGCCCGAGGTGATGCGCCTGGCGGCAAGGCTGGGCACCGAGTGCGTGGTGCTGGTGGAAGGCCTCGTGGCCGAGCGACCCGAGCCCGCCACCGACCAGTCGATGGGCTCTCGCGACGTCGAGGTGCAGGTTACCTCCCTGCGGGTCGTGGGCCAGGCAAACACGCCCGCCATTCCGGTCGCACACAACGAGGGCGAGGAACTCCCCGCGGAGGAATTGCGCCTCCGGCATCGGGTGCTCGACCTGCGCCGTCCCGAGCTGCAAAAGAACCTGGTGCTGCGTCACCGCCTCCTGCAGCAGTCGCGTCAGACACTCACCGGGCTGGGCTTCCTCGAGATCGAGACGCCCATCCTGACCCGTCCCACACCCGAAGGCGCGCGCGACTACCTCGTGCCCAGCCGGGTGCATCCGGGCGAGTTCTATGCGCTCCCGCAGTCACCCCAGATCTACAAGCAGCTGCTGATGGTGGCCGGCTACGATCGCTATTTCCAGATCGCCCGCTGCTTTCGCGACGAGGACCTCCGGGCCGACCGTCAGCCGGAGTTCACCCAGATCGACCTCGAGGCCTCGTTTGTCTCGGCGGAAGACGTGCAGGACGTGATCGAGCAGGTGCTGGTGGAATTGTGGCAGCTGGCGGGACACACCATTTCCGTGCCTTTCGTGCGTCTTGCCTGGCGCGAGGCCATGGAGCGCTTCGGGGTGGACAAGCCCGACCTGCGATTTGGCCTCGAGCTCAACGACTGGACGTCGCTGGCTGACGATGCTGCTGCGCCGTTCGTGCGCGACGCCATCAGCGGCGGCGGCAGGCTGCGGGGCATCGTGGTGCCGGAAGGTGCGCTTTCGCGCAAGGAACTCGACGCACTGGGTACGGTCGCCAAGGCGGCCGGCGCGGGCGGACTGATCTGGGCTCGCCGCACCGACGCTGGCTGGGAGGGGCAGGGCGTCAAGGCGGTAGGCGCCGCGATGCTGGATGGCACCGGTGGCGCTGTCGGCTGCACCGTGCTCGCGGCGACTGGCCCCGACCATGTGACTTCGCCCGCGCTGAGCGGCGTGCGGCTGGCGCTTTCGCGACGCCCCGGCTTCACGCTGGAGCGGGCGCACGCGTTCTGCTGGGTGGTGGACTTCCCGCTGTTCGAACTGGATCCCGAGAGTGGCCGCCAGGTACCGGCGCACCATCCATTCACGGCGCCGCATCCGGACGACGTGTCGTTCCTCGAGACCGCACCGGAGCGTTGCCGGGCACAGCACTATGACGCGGTGTACAACGGCAATGAACTGGGAAGCGGTTCGATCCGGATCACCGACGTCGCGGTCCAGGCCACGATCTTCCGGCTGCTTGGCCTCGAGCAGGACGACGCGCAACGTCGCTTCGGGTTTCTCCTGGACGGGCTCGCCGCGGGCGCGCCGCCGCACGGCGGGTTTGCGCTCGGCTTTGACCGGATCGCGATGCTCCTGGCCGGTGCGGCATCGCTGCGCGACGTGATCGCGTTTCCCAAGACCACGGCGGCGCGCGCGCTGTTCGAGGGCGCGCCCACTCCGGTCGGACACGCCGAGTTGGAGGCGCTGGGAATCCGCCTGGCCCGGGCTGAACGGGGGCAGCCGGCATGAGCGACGATCACACCCACCGGCTCTCCACCGAGGGCGCCGATCCGCTGCTGCTGACCGGCGTCAACGACGCGAACCTGATCGAACTGCAGCGCCAGCTGGGGTTGCGGCTGGCGTTCAGGGGTGACTCCATCGCAATGAGCGGTACCAGCGAGCAACTGGAGCGGGCCACGCCGGTGGTGCAGGGCATGATCGACCTCGCGCGGATGGGCGAGACCGTGACGGTAGATGACGTCGCACGGCTGGTGGAGGACGGTCCGGCCGAGGCTCCGGCGGCGTCGGGCGACGGCCGCATTGTACTGCCCGGGCTGAAGCGGGCCATCGTGGCCAAAACCCAGGGCCAGCGCGACTACCTCGCGGCGATCGCGGCCCACGACATCGTGGTGAGCATCGGGCCGGCCGGCACCGGCAAGACCTATCTCGCGGTGGCCAAGGCGGTGGAGGCGCTGGCACGGAAGCGGGTGAAGCGGATCATCCTGGCGCGTCCCGCGGTCGAAGCCGGCGAATCACTGGGCTTCCTCCCGGGCGACCTGCAGGCCAAAGTGGATCCATACCTGCGGCCGCTCTATGACGCGCTGGAAGACATGATGCCCCATGACCGGGTGCAGCGCGCGCTCGAGACCCGCACCATCGAGATCGCCCCGCTCGCGTACATGCGGGGACGGACGCTGGCCGATGCCTTCATCATCCTGGACGAGGCGCAGAACGCCACCGGCGCGCAGATGAAGATGTTCCTGACGCGCCTCGGGGTGAACAGCCGCACGGTGGTTACCGGCGACAAGACCCAGATCGACCTGCCCAAGCGGGAAGATTCGGGGCTGGTGCAGGTGGAGCGGGTGCTCCAGGGCATCGATGGCATCGCCTTCTGTTACCTCCAGGAGGGCGATGTGGTGCGGCACCGGCTGGTGCGCGAGATCATCCGGGCCTATGCGGAGGACCAGGGAGGCTGATGATCACCTGGTTGCGCTTCCATGGACTGCGCTGGGCGCTGCTCCTGCTGGTGGCGCTGGTGGTACAGCTTGCGTTCCCGCCGCCGACCCTGGTCTATGTGCCGGGATGGGCGCTGGGCGCGCCAGCCGATCGCACCGTGGTGGCGCCGTTCGCGTATGTGGTCCGGAAGTCCGACGAGGAGATCACCCGCGAGGGGCTGGAGCGGGCGCAGCAGGTCCGGCCGGTCTATCGCTTCGACTCCGCCACCCGGGACTCCTCGGTGGCCGCGTTGCGCGAGTTCCTGGCGGTAGTCGAGGCCGCCACGCTCTCGCCATCGGCAGCGTCGGTGATCGTGCTGGCAGGCGAAACCCGTTCGGTGCGGCTGTCGCGGGACGAGGCGGAGTGGCTCGCACGGTCTCCTCGCCGCCGGGCGATGGCCGATTCGTTGTTGCGTTTCGTGAACGGAATGCTCTCGGCCGGCGTGGCCGACGCCGGCCAGGTCCGCACCGAACGGGCCGACGAGGTCAACCTGATTCGCGACGACCGCGAGCGGCAGGTTCCCCGTAATGCCCTGATCACATTCTCCGATTACGTCGAGCGGTCCGACCGCGCGGCCGTGCCGGAGGAGGACGCGCTGGGCCAGCGGGTCTTCCGGCGGGTTGCCGCCAGCTTCTTCCAGCCCACCGTCATCTTCGATGAGCCCCTCACGGCCAGCCGCAGGGGGCAGCTGCGGCTGGGGGTGGACTCGCTGCGCTTCCGGGTGCGGGCCGGTGAGCGCATCGTGGCCGAGGGCGAGCCGGTCACCGACGAGATTCGCGACAAGCTGACCGCGCTCCGCAGCGAACTGCGGGACCGGGAACCGCGAGAACTGCTGGGCCGCACCTTCGCCGGGGGGCTGCTGGTCAATGGGCTGATGCTGCTCCCGTTCTGGCTGCTGCTTCGGCTGTACCGCCGGGAGACCTGGCACTCGCTGCGCGAAATGCTGTTCCTGGCGGGACTCTTCGCGCTCACCACCCTCATTGCCAGCGGGATGATGCGGGCCTTCCCGGAGCGGGTAGAGCTGCTCCCGGTGCCGCTTGCGGCGCTGATCATCGCGATGCTCTACAGCGGCCGGATCGCGGTGGTGGCGGCGCTGGTGCTCGCCATCGTGCTGGGTGAGCAGTGGGCGCTGAGTCCCACGCCGGCGCTCTTCATCAGCGCGCTCACCGGTGTCGTGGCGGCGCTGGGCGTGCGTGCCATTCGGCGGCGATCCAGGCTGTATGTGACGATCAGCTTGCTGGTGCTCGCCTTCGCCCTCGGGAGCGCCGCGAGCGGATTGCTTCGTGGCTGGACCCTCGATGAGACCATCGGAAGCTTCCTGATCGGCTATCTCAGCGCGGTGGCGAGCGTGTCGGTGGCGATGCTGCTGCTGCCACTGGCCGAGATCGCCACACGGCGGACCACCGACCTGACACTGCTCGAGTTGGCCGATCCGTCTCGCCCCCTGTTGCGCCGCCTCGCGGTCGAGGCGCCCGGCACGTGGGCCCACAGCCTGATGATGGCCAACCTGTGCGAGTCGGCCTGCACCGCCATCGGCGCGAATGGCCTGCTGGCGCGCGTCGGGTGCTACTACCACGACGTCGGCAAGCTCTCGCGGCCGCAGTACTTCGTGGAGAACCAGGGCCGCGGCGGGAACCCGCACGATCAGCTTTCGCCGGATGACTCCGCGGCGATCATCCGGGCGCACGTCGGTGACGGGCTCGCGCTGGCGGAAGCTGCCCGACTCCCGGAATCGGTAGCGGCTTTCATCCCGGAGCACCACGGCACCGGGGAGATCCGCTATTTCCTCCACCGCGCCAGTGAGGCGCGTGGCAGCGCCGACATCGATACCTCCGCGTTCCGCTATCCCGGGCCGTCGCCCCGCTCCCGGGAAACAGCGGTGGTGATGCTGGCGGATTCGGTGGAGGCCGTGGTGCGCACGCTCCAGAAGCCCACCCCCGAAGCGGTCCGCAACGCCATCAACGAAATGATCGGCCAGCGGGTGGCGTCGGGCCAGCTGGACGACGCGCCGCTCACGCTGCGTGACCTCGACCGGGTGCGCGAGGAATTCGCCCGGGTGCTCTCCGGCCAGTTCCACAACCGGGTCCAGTATCCGGTGGCCACGCCATCAGCGTCGCGGGTTTTTCGTTCGAGCACGGAGATCGCCGCGCGTGGCTGAGGTCTGGGTCGGCGGCAGGGCGAAAGGACTGCCGCCCGCCGTGGTCCGCCGAGCCGTGCGCACGGTGCTCCGGAGAGAGCGCCGTGAGGCCGACGTGTCCGTCACCTTCCTCGGCCCAACCGTGATGCGGCGGCTCAACCTCGAGTTTCGCGGGCGCGACCGGCCCACGGACGTCCTCGCCTTTCCCCTCCAGGCCGGCCGGCACCTCGCCGGCGACATCTACATCTGCCCCGCCGTCGCGCAACTGCAAGCACGGCAGCTCGGCATCCGCCCGCGCGATGAATTGCTGCGCCTGGTGGTGCACGGGACGCTGCATGTGCTGGGGTACGATCATCCTGAGGATGCTTCCCGCGAGGCGTCCGCCATGTGGCGGCGGCAGGAACGCCACCTGGAGGCGCTCGCATGATAGAGGCGCTGCAGCGGCTGATCGCACCGATGGTGGTGCTGCTGCTCACCTTCTGGGCCGCATGGCTGCTGCTTGCCGCCGAGGCGGAAGACGAGCTGCCCCGCAAGCTGGTGGCGCAGCTGGGGGCGAGCGTCGGCGGATTGCCGCTCCAGCGCGGGCTTCACGTCGCGCACCTCATCCTGCTCGCATTCTCCGGCGTGGTGGCGGGCGGCTCGGTGCTCTGGTGGATCCGGGACGCGGGCGCGGCAGTACCGAGGCTGCTGATCGCCGTCTCGTTCGTGTGGGCGCTTGGCGACCTGCTGCCGAGGGTGCTCGCCGCCGTTGCTCCTGAACTGACCGCTCCCGCCCGGCGGGGCGCCGTGGCCACCCTGCTTCCGCTGGCGCCGCTGCTCCGACTGATCGCACGCCTGGACGCCCGCATGATGCCGGTGGCCGAGCGCGGCCGTCGCAACAGCCTGGGTGACACCCAGCGCGACATGCTGTTCGGGGTGTTCGCGCTGGCCGACATGAACGTGTCCGAGGTCATGACGCCCCGCATCGACGTCGTCGGAGTCGACGTGCACAGCACTGGCGAGGAAGTAATGCAGGCCTTCCGCCGGTCGGAGCACGCGCGCCTGCTGGTCTTTGACGGCAATACCGACGCGATCTCCGGCGTCGTCTATGCCAAGGACATGCTGGCCGCCGTGGCCGAGGACCAGCCGGGGGCCGACTGGCGCGCGCTGGTGCGTCCGGCCGTGTATGTGCCGGAGGCCAAGTCGCTCGATCGCCAGTTGCGTGACTTTCAGCGCGGGCCGGCCCACCTGGCCGTCGTGGTGGATGAGTTCGGCGGCACCGCGGGAATCGTCACGCTGGAGGACATTCTGGAGCAGGTGGTGGGCGAGATCCAGGACGAGCGCGACACCGAGGAGGCCGTGCAGATCCAGCGGGTGGCCGAAGACCATCTGCGAGTGCAGGGCGGTGTTCCCCTGGCCGAACTCGAAGCCGAGCTGGAGCACCACTTCGGCCGCGAGGACGTGAGCACGGTGGGCGGCCTGGTGCTGGCGGAACTCGGCCGGGTGCCCCGGGCAGGGGAGCGGCTGCGAATCGGCGAGTATGAACTGACGGTCGAGCAGATGGCCCGGCGGCGGGTGCGACGGGTGAGCGTGCGCCACAGTCCGGAAGCAGCCGTGGCGGAGGAAGAGGCATGATCTGGCTCGCGCTGCTGCTGGGACTCGCGCTCACCGCATTCGGTGCCACCGCCGGCGCGGCCCAGATGAGCGTCAGCAAACGGGAACTCGCCCGCGCGCTGAGCCGGCGCCTGCGGGGCGAAGGCCCGGTGCTGGACTGGCTCACCACGGTGGACAGCCGCCTCGCCGCAGCATCGGCAACCACATCCCTCGGGGTGGTGCTGCTGGCGGCCGCGCTTCCAGCCGTGCTCGGTTCGACCGTGTTGTCCACCGTGCTGGCCGTGGCCCTCATGGCGATTCCCGCGGCGCTCGCGTTCGGGTACCTCCTGCCGCGTTGGCTCACCGAGCCCCGCGCCGAGCGGGTGCTCGGGGCCCTCACGCCGGTCTTCGTGCCGTGGTCGCGCGTGATGGGGCTGCTGCTGCCCACGCGAAGTGGGGCGGGCGCGCGGGACTGGAACGCGGTCTGGCGCGAGGCGGCCGCGTCCGGCGGCGCCGATGACACCGAGATGACCCGCATCGGCGGTGTGATGTCCTTCACCGAGCGCCAGGTGCGCGAGGTCATGACGCCGCGCACCGAGATCGTCGCGGTGGCCGAGGACGCAGCGGTGGAGGACATCCGGCGCGTCTTTCTGGAGAGCGGGTACAGCCGGGTGCCGGTGTATCGCGGCAACCTCGACGAGATCGTTGGCATGCTCCACGCCTTCGACTTCTTCCGGTACCAGCCAGGCACGGCGCTGCCGGTTCGTCCAGTCACCGCGGCGCCGGCCACGCGCAGCGCCGGCGACCTGCTGCTCGACATGCAGCGGGAGCGACGACATCTCGCGGTGGTCATCGATGAGTTTGGCGGCACCCAGGGGATCGTGACGCTCGAGGATCTCATCGAGGAACTGGTGGGCGAAATCTTCGATGAGCATGACGAGCCTGCAGCGGCACCGGTCGGTACCGCTGCTCCACTGGTGCTCGAGACCGAAGGGGCCGAGCCGCTCGAGGCGGTGGCGGACCGGTTTGGTGTCAAGCTTCCCGCCGGGCAGTCGACAACGCTCGCCGGCCTCGTCGCCGAGCTTGCCGGACGCATCCCGCACGCGGGAGAGCGCTTCCGCCTGGACGGGCTGGAGATCGATGTGCTCGCCGCCTCACCGGCCAGGGTCGAGCGGCTTCTGGTGCGCGCCGCGCCGGTCGCAACTCTCCCGCTCGGAGCCGAGCCGTGACCACTCCGCCGTTGAACGTGGCCGACGTGGTAGAGCAGGTCCGCGCCGGCGACCTTGCGGCGGTGGTGACGCGGGCGCACGCCTGGGAGCCGGCCGACCTCGCCGACGTCCTGTCGGCGCTGGATGACGAGGAACGCCTCGCGCTGGTGCAATTGCTCCCGCCCGAACTGGCCAGCCAGGCGCTGGTCGAGATGCCGGACTCGGAGCACGCCGAGGAGACCCTTGCGGCGCTGCCCGCGCATCGCGCCGCCTACATCGTCGACGAGCTCGACGACGACGACGCGGCCGACATCCTCGGCGGAATGGATCCGGAGGAAGCCGAGCGGATCCTGAGCGCGGTCGAGGACCGCCGGGACGTCGACCGGCTGCTCCGCTACGACGAAGAGACCGCCGGCGGCCGGATGACGATGCACCTGATCAAGGTGCTGACTCACGAGACGGCGGGCGAGGCCCTGGACAGCATCCGGCGCCAGGCCGAGGAAGTGGAGGACTTCTACCGGATCTTCGTGGTCGATGGGGAGGGCGTACTGCGGGGCATCCTTCCGCTGCGCGAGCTGGTGGTCGCGAAGCCTGGCCGCCCGATTGCCGAGATCATGCTGGAACCGGACGTGAGCGTACCGCCCGAGATGGACCAGGAAGCGGTGGCGCGGGTGCTCAGCCGCTACAACCTGGCCAGCGTGCCGGTGGTCGACTCCGGCGGTCGCCTGCTGGGACGCATCACCTTCGACGACGTTATCGATGTGGTCGAGGCCGAGTCCACCGAGGACATCCTGCGCTTCGGCGGTACCTCGGCTGACGAGAACATCGGTGCCGGCTGGCGCGACGCGGTGCGCAGCCGGTTGCCCTGGCTGATGCTCAATCTCTGCACCGCGTTCCTCGCCGCGTCGGTGGTCTACGCCAACCGCGACCTGATCGAGCGCATGACCACGCTCGCCGCGCTGATGCCGGTGATCGCCGGCATGGGCGGCAACGCCGGCACCCAGGCGCTCGCGGTCACGGTGCGGCGGATCGCGCTCGGACTGGTGCCGAAGGGCACCGCCCGGCGGGTAATCGGCAAGGAGGCCCTGGTGGGTCTCTCCAACGGGCTGGCGATCGGCGCACTGGTGGCGCTGGTGTCGCTGTTGCTGGGGCAGGGAGCGATGCTGGGGCTGGCGGTCTTCCTGGCGATGACCGGCAACCTGCTGGTGGCCGGCGTGGTGGGCGCGTTCGTGCCGGTGCTGCTCGAGCGCAAGGGTGTCGATCCCGCCGTCGCGTCGTCCATCTTCGTCACCACCTTCACCGACATCTGCGGCTTCTTCTTCCTGCTCTGGCTGGCTGACAGGCTGCTGATCTGATGCGCGCCCTCCGGGTGTTCGTGGCGCTCTTTCCGTTCGTGATGGCCTTCTGGCGGGACCGGCGGCGCTGGATCGTGGCGGGTGGCCCGGCGCGCCGGACGCCGGCGGACCACGAGCGCCGTGCCCAGCGGCTGGTTAGTACCCTTGCCGGGCTCGGCCCCACGTTCATCAAGCTGGCGCAGGTCTTCAGCGCCCGCGCCGACATCCTGCCGGAGCCCTACCTCAGCGCCGTCGGCACCCTCACCGATTCGGTGCCGCCCATGCCACCTGGCACCGCCGAGCAGGTTATCGAGGAGGAGCTGGGCCAGCCTCCGGCCAGCCTGTTCGAGCAGTGGACGCCTGAGCCGCTGGCGGCCGCCTCGCTGGGCCAGGTGCATCGCGCGCGCCACGAGGGACGCGACGTGGTGGTGAAGGTGCTGCGGCCGGGTGTCGAGGAGATGGTGCGCCGCGACCTGGAGGCGTCGTTCCGGATCCTCTTCGTGCTCAACGTGCTCTTCCGCAACCACCACGTGCGCGCGCTGAGCGCCATCGTGGGCGAGTTCGCCAAGCACGTGGGCAGCGAACTCGATTTCCGGGAAGAAGCGCAGAACGCGCTGACGCTCCGGCGGAACTTCGCGGAGGACGCACGCGTCGTCATTCCCGACGTCATCATGGAGCTGGTGCGGCCACGGGTGCTGGTGCTGGAGTACCTCGAGGGCACCCGAATCGACCGGTTGCAGGGCAGGCTGGACCGGGGCGAGCTCCAGCTGTCGATGGTGATCGAGACCCTGATCGACGCCTACATCAAGATGATGCTGGAAGACGGCTTCTTTCATGCCGACCCCCACTTCGGCAACCTCCTGGTGGATCCCGAGGGCCGCCTGGTGCTGCTCGACTTCGGGATGGTCCTGCGGGTGGACCGCGCTACCCAGAGCCGGCTGGTCAACACCGTCCTCGCAGCTGCGCGCCAGGACGTCGACGGCATCATCAACGGGTTCTACGCCCTCGGCATTCTCGATCCCGACATCGACCGCGGTACGGTGCAGGACGCGGCCCGCCAGGTGCTGGCGGTATCGCTGCGCGAGGGAAGCTCGCACCGCCAGATCCAGCAGGTGGTCGAGGACGTGCTGCTCACGTTCTACGACTGGCCGCTGATGCTGCCGGCCGAGCTGGTCTATTTCGGCCGGGCCGCGGCCCTGGTGGAAGGCATCGGGCTGCGCTATGACCCCGAGTTCAACACCATGGTGGTTGCGCGGCCGGTGGTCGCGCGTGCGACAGGGCGGCTGCTGCGGGGCCAGTCCGAGAAGGATCCCCGCGCGCGGCTGGCCGACTGGGGGCTCGAGGCGTCGCAGCTGGTTCGCACCCTCCGCGACCTGCTGCACCGGGTCGAACGCGAGGAGTTCCGGGTGCGCTGGCATCCGCGCGACACCGCCGAACTTCAGCGTCAGATTGCGCAGCAGGTGCGCCGCCTGATTCTCGCCGCCGGCGCCCTCACCCTGGGCATCGTCACTGCCATCGTCTACCTCGCCACCCGGCGGCTGGAGATCCTGGTGCTCGGCCTCCTCGCGGCATGCGGCCTCTTCTCCCTGGTGTTCGTGCTCCCCTCGCACCTGTTCCAGAATCCGCTTCGAATCCGCCGCCGCCGGCGCTGATCATGCTCGTTCCCAAGCTCGTCACCACCTTGCGCGGGTATACCCGCGGGCAGTTTCTGGCCGATGCCGGCGCCGGCGTGGTGGTTGGCATCGTGGCGCTCCCACTGGCCATCGCGTTCGGCATTGCCAGCGGGGTGACGCCCGAGCGCGGGTTGTTCACCGCGATCGTCGCGGGGTTCATCATCTCCGCACTCGGTGGCTCGCGGGTCCAGATTGGCGGGCCCACCGGCGCGTTCGTGGTGATCGTGTACGACATCGTGCAGCAGCATGGCGTGGAGGGGCTCGCCGTCGCCACCATCATGGCGGGCCTGATGCTGATCGGCCTGGGCCTCGCGCGGCTGGGCGGTGCCATCAAGTACATCCCCCATCCGGTCACCACCGGGTTCACCAGCGGCATCGCTCTGATCATTCTGGTGAGCCAGATCAGCGACGCGCTCGGGCTGGGGCTCACGGACCTCCCGGCCGACTTCGTCCCCAAGATCGGTGCGCTGGTGGCAGGCGTGAGCCAGATCCACTGGCCCAGCGTGGCGATCACGGTCGTGACTGTGGCGATGATCGGGTGGTGGCCCCGCGTGAGTCGCCGCATTCCAGGGCCATTCGTGGCACTCCTGCTGGTCACTGCCGCCGTGCAACTGTTCAACTTGCCAGTCGAAACCATCGGCCAGCGGTTCGGCGCGGTGCCGTCGTCCTTGCCCAGACCGGTGCTCCCGTCACTCCCGTTCGCTGAATGGTCAGGGCTGGTGGCGCCGGCTTTCACCATCGCGCTGCTCGCGGCCATCGAGTCACTCCTGTCGGCAGTGGTGGCCGACGGCATGATCGGCTCCCGGCACCGCTCCAACATGGAGCTGGTGGCGCAGGGGGTGGCCAACATCGCCTCGCCCATCTTCGGTGGCATTCCCGCCACCGGCGCCATCGCCCGCACCGCCACCAACGTCCGGAGCGGCGGCCGCACGCCGGTGGCGGGAATCATCCATGCGCTGACGCTGATGGTGATCCTGCTGGTCGCGGGACGCTGGGCCGCGCTCATCCCGATGCCTGCGCTGGCCGGCATCCTGGTGGTTGTGGCGTATCACATGAGCGAATGGCGCGGTTTCCGGAACGAATTGCGGGGGCCGAGGAGCGACGTGCTGGTGTTGCTGGCGACATTTCTCCTCACCGTGCTCGCGGACCTGACCGTGGCGGTGCAGGTGGGCATGGTGCTGGCCGCCTTCCTGTTCATGCGGCGCATGGCCGAAGTCACCGACATCCGGGCGGTGCGCGAAGGCATGGGCGACGACGGACCGGACGGCCTGCTATTCCAGCAGCGCGAAGGCGGGATCCCCAAGGGGGTTCAGGTTTACGCGGTGGACGGTCCATTCTTCTTTGGTGCGGCCGACCGATTCCGTGAGGCGCTGGAGCAAACCACCGAGACGCCCAAGGTTCTGATCCTGGTGCTGCGGCGGGTGCCGACCATCGACTCGACCGCGCTCCAGGCGTTGCGCCACGTCATCCGGCGGATGAAGCAGCAAGGGACCCGGATCCTGGTGGTGGGGGCCAGGCGGCAACCGCTCGACGCGATGCGGCGAGCCGGCCTGCTGGATGACATAGGTGAAGCCAACGTCCTGCCGAACATTGACGTGGCCCTGGAACGTGCTCGCGACACCCTCGGGGTGGTTCCGGACGCGGGCTGAGTCAGCTTGCCTATCGTGTTGTGACAGGGCAGTTTACACCCATGAACCTCGAGCAGCTGGTCGCGGATCTGTCGGAGGGCCGGAGTGCCTCGCTGGCCCGGGCCATTTCGCTGGTCGAGAACCAGCGCCCGGGCTTCGAACAGCTGCTCGCCGCAATCCACTCGTCCACCGGCCGGGCCCACCGGATCGGCATCACCGGCCCCCCGGGTGCCGGCAAGTCCACCATCACGCAGTCCCTGGTCCGGCAGTACCGCGCCGAAGGTCGTACCGTCGCGGTGGTCGCCGTGGACCCCAGCAGTCCCTTCACTGGGGGCGCGCTGCTGGGCGACCGCATCCGCATGGAATCGGTGGCCCTGGACGAGGGTGTCTTCATTCGCTCGATGGCGACACGCGGATCGCTGGGCGGCCTCGCCACCAGTACCAGGGAAGTGGCCGACGTGCTGGATGCGGCCGGGTTCGAGCGAATCATCGTCGAGACGGTGGGCGTAGGGCAGTCGGAGCTGGACGTCTCACGGCTGGCCGACTCCACCTTGCTGGTGCTGGTGCCCGAATCGGGCGACGGCATCCAGACGCTCAAGTCGGGCATCATGGAGATCGCGGACGCGTATGCGGTGAACAAGGCGGACCGCCCCGGTGCCGACAAGCTGGCCCGCGAGATCGAGATCACCCTCGGCATTCGCCGTGGCAACGCCTTTCGCCATGTGCCGGCGCACCATGGATTCCGCGCCCGTGCCGCGGCACGGGATGCGGCGGCGCGAGGTGCGACGGCGGCGTCCGATGGCGATGCGTGGGTGCCGCCGGTCGTGATGACCGTGGCAGTGAAGGAGGACGGCATCGCCGGGCTCGCCGAGGCGCTCGACCGGCACTTCGCCTGGCTGGTGTCGTCCGGCGAACTCGAGCAGCGCCGTCGGCGCCGCACTCGTGATCGCACCCGTGAAGTGGTCGAACGCGCCGCGCGCCGCTGGATCTGGGATGACACCGAGACTCAGCAGCTGATCGATGCCCGCCTGGACGACGTAATGGCCGGGCGCACCAATCCATATGAGGTAGCCACCGAGGTGCTGGACGGGCTTCGGGAGGGGAGCTCTCCATGACTACTCGGTCACACCAGGAGGTTGAGGGGCTCGAAGAACTTCGGCGAGACGCCGCCGCCTGGCGGGAGCACGTCGCCCGGCTGCCGGTCCGCGACGACACCGACTTCAGCACCATCTCGGGTACTCCGGTGGACGCGGTGTACCTGCCCTCCGACCTCGAGCCCGGGCTGGAGCAGCGGACCGGCCGCCCGGGGGAGTTTCCCTACACCCGCGGCGTGCATCCCACCATGTATCGCGGGCGGCTCTGGACCATGCGGCAGTTTGCCGGGTTCGGCACCGCCGAGGACACCAACGAGCGATACAAGTTCCTCCTCTCGCGGGGGCAGACCGGGCTGTCGGTGGCGTTCGACTTTCCCACGCTCATGGGCTACGACTCCGACCACCCGCGCTCGCTGGGTGAGGTGGGGAAGTGCGGCGTCGCGATCTCGAGCCTCGAGGACATGGAGACGCTGTTCGACGGCATTCCGCTGGGCGACGTCTCGACCTCGATGACCATCAACGGCCCCGCCGCCATGCTGTTCTGCTTCTACGTGGCCGCGGCGGAGCGGCAGGGCGTCGCGCCGGCCCGGCTGCGCGGCACCATCCAGAACGACATCCTCAAGGAATACATGGCGCAGCACGCCTGGATCTATCCGGCGGAGCCCGCGCTCAAGATCATCGTCGACATGTTCGAGTGGGCCTCGGAGCATGCGCCCCAGTGGAACACCATCAGCATCTCCGGGTACCACATCCGCGAGGCCGGGTCGACCGCGGCCCAGGAGCTGGCGTTTACCCTGGCCAACGGCTTCTGCTATGTGGAGCACGGCCTGGACCGGGGCATGGGCGTGGACGCGTTTGCGCCCCGCCTGTCGTTCTTCTGGGACGTGCACAGCGAGTTCTTCGAGGAAGTGGCGAAGATGCGTGCTGCGCGGCGGATCTGGGCGCGTCACCTGCGCGACCGCTACGGCGCGAAGGATCCGCGGAGCTGGAAGATGCGCTTCCACAGCCAGACCGCCGGCGTGTCGCTGGTGGCGCAGCAGCCGCTCAACAACGTGGTGCGAGTGGCCTACCAGGCGATGGCGGCCGCCATGGGCGGGACCCAGTCCCTTCATACCAACGCCTACGACGAGACCCTGGCGCTGCCCACCGAGGATTCGGTGCGCATCGCCCTCCGCACCCAGCAGATCCTGGCGCATGAAACCGGGGTCGCGAACGTAGCGGACCCGCTGGGCGGCTCCTGGTACGTGGAGGCGCTCACCGATCGCATGGAGCAGGAGGCCGAGTCGCTCTTCGCCGACATCGAGGCCCAGGGCGGTGTGGTCAAGGCGATCGAGGCCGGATGGTTCCAGCGTCAGATCGCCAACGCATCCATGCGGTATGTGGCGGATGTGGAGGCGGGACGCCGGCTGGTGGTGGGCGTCAACGCCTTCGAGGAAGAGCAGGACGCGCCGATCGAGATCCTGCGGATCGGCGAGCAAGCAGAACTCCGCCAGCGTGAACGGCTGGCGGGACTCCGCGCGCGGCGGGATGCCGCGCGTGCCGACCAGGCCATGGCCGAGCTCGCGCGCGCCGCGCGCGAGGATCGCAATGTCATTCCCGCGATGCTCGATTGCGCCCGGGCCTGGTGCACCCTGTACGAAATCCGGCATACGCTGGAAGCAATCTATGGGAGCTATCGTGAACCGGTCTTCTTCTGATGGACTGGGCGTCGGCACCGCCGTCGCCACCCCGCGGCGCAAGTCGGCGTCGCGCGCGCCGGACACGCCGTTTGCCTCGGCGCTGGAACGCCTCTCGAACGTCACGCCCGGCACCCACCGGGTGGTCACCTGCTACCTGAAGCTGGAGCCGCGCGATCGCGCGCGGGGCAAGTACCTCATCAAGCTCAAGAACCGCATCAAGGAGACCGAGGCGGGGCTGGCCCACCTCGACCTCGACAAGGAGCAGGAGCGCGCGGTCAAGGCGGACCTCGCCCGCATTCTCGAGTACTTGAAGGTGGCCGGCAACCTGCCCGCCACGCTCGGCGTGGCGATCTTCGCAGCCGAGGGCATCGACCTGTTCGAAGTGGTCCCGCTGCCGCAGGTGCATCGTTCGCGCCTCGCGGTGGACCGCTCGCCGCTGGTGCGGGAGCTGGCCGCCGTGGAGGACGAGATCGGCCGGCTCCTCACTGTGCTGCTCGATCGATCCAGCGCCCGGTTTTTCGAAGTGACGGCGTTCGAGGCGCGCGAGCTCCCCGGCCTCACCTCGCCCCAGTCGTCGCGGGGCCGCTTCCGGGGCCAGGGCAAGAGCCAGACGTGGGGTGAGCACACCTTTCACAACCGCATCCGGGTCGAGAAGCAGCGGCACTGGGAAGCGGTGGCGCGACGCCTCTTCGAACTCGAACGCCGCACATCGGCCCACGGCATCGTGATCGGCGCCGTCGGCACCGAGTCCGCCGCCATCGAGCCGTTCCTTCACAGCTATGTGGTGGAGCGGGTGCTGGGGACCACCAAGCTGGCGCCTCGCACGGCCACCGCCGCCGAAGTGCACGCCGCCACACTCACGGTGCGTGAGGCGTGGGAGCGGGCCAGCGAGCGCCAGCTGGTGCAGGAGGCCGCCGATGGCCTCGGTGCCGGCTGGTCGGTGAATGGCGTCGCCGAGACACTCGCCGCGCTCGGCCGGGGCCAGGTGCGCTCGCTGCTGGTGAGCGCCGATATTGCGCTGCCGGGAGTTCGGGCCGCCGAGACCGGCCGACTTGCGCTCGCGGCAAAGGACCTCGACGGCGAGGGCGAAGCGCTGCCCGTGATCGACGTGGTCGATGAAGCGATCGAGGACGGGCTGCGCCAGCATGTGGACGTGAACGTGGTGTACGACCCCGAGGCCGCCGGCCGGGTGGATGGCCTGGCTGCGCTGCTCCGCTTCCGCTAGCCAAGGACCGACGGAATTATGACGCTCGAATCCCGCACCCAGCCCCGCCACCTCCCGCGCCCGGTCCGGGTGCTGGTGGCCAAGCCCGGGCTGGACGGCCATGACCGGGGAGCCAAGGTGGTCGCGGCAGCACTGCGCGATGCGGGCATGGAAGTGGTCTACACCGGACTGCACCAGACGCCGGAGATGATCGCCCGTGCGGCGGTGCAGGAAGACGTGGATGTCGTGGGGCTCTCGATACTTTCGGGAGCCCACATGACGCTGTTCCCCAAGGTGCGCGACCTGCTCAACGAGGCCGGCCGCCCCGACATGCTGCTCACCGGTGGCGGCATCATTCCGGAAGATGACATGGCGGCGCTCCACGCCCGGGGCGTAGGCCAGCTCTTCGGACCCGGGACGCCCACCTCGGCGCTGATCGACTACATCGAGTCGTGGGCGGCCGAACATCTCACCGACTGACCGCGTGGTCTTGCCGCACAATCGCCTGCGGGAACTCACCCGGGAGTTCACCGTGCTCGCCGCTCGCCTGGAAGAGGGCGGCGGCGCGTCGCGAGTCAAGCGCATGCACGATCGCGGGCAGCTCGCGCCGAGGGAACGGGTACGCGCGCTGCTCGACGACGGCACTCCCTGGTTCGAGCTGGGGCTCCTGGTGGCGCACGACCAGTACGATGGCCAGGCACCCGCCGCCGGCGTGATCACCGGCGTGGGCGTGGTGGCGGGCCGCCCCTGCGTCGTGGTGGCCAATGATGCCACCGTCAAGGCGGGCTCATGGTGGCCCGAGACCATCCGCAAGATGCTGCGGGCCCAGGAAGTCGCGATGCGCGAGCGCATCCCGATCATCTACCTGGTGGACAGCGCCGGAGTGAACCTCCCCTACCAGGGCGGCGTGTTCCCCGGCCAGTACGGGGCCGCGCGGATCTTCTATTACAACTCGCTGATGCGGCGCTACCTGCGGGTGCCCCAGATCGCAGCCGTGATGGGGAGCTGCGTCGCCGGCGGCGCGTACCTGCCGGCGCTTTCGGACGTGATCTTCATGGTGGAGGGCACCAGCTTCATGGGACTGGGCGGTCCCAACCTGGTGAAGGGTGCCACCGGCCAGGTGGTGGACGCCGAAACCCTGGGCGGCGCCAGCGCCCACACCAGCGTCAGCGCGGTCGCCCATTACCGCGCCGCCAACGATGGTGACTGCCTGGACCGGATCCGTGAGTACGTGGCCCGCCTGCCACGCCGGGCAGCCACCGGTACAAATGCCGCCGCCAAGCCGCCGAGCCGTCCAGCCGACGATCTCTATGGCATCCTCCCGCACGATCACCGGCTTTCCTACGACATGCGCGACGTGCTCGCCTGCCTGCTCGACGGCGGCGAGTTCGACGAATTCCAGCCCGACATCGCCGGGGAAATGCTCTGCGGTCACGCCGCCATCGAAGGGCATCGCGTGGCGGTGATCGCCAACCAGCGGGGGCTCATCAAGGGTCGCGCCGGCGAGCGGCCCCGCTTCGGCGGGATCATCTACACCGGCAGCGCCGAAAAGGTGGCGTACTTCATCGAGACCGCGGACCGCCAAGGGCTGCCGATTCTCTTCGTCCAGGACGTGAGCGGCTTCATGGTCGGCCCTGAAGCGGAACACTCAGGCATCATCCGCGCCGGCGCCCGCTGGGTCGAAGCAATGGCCACGGCGCAGGTGCCGCGGATTGTGCTGACCGTCAACCATGCATCGGGCGCAGGGTACTACGCGATGGCGGGGCAGGGCTTCGATCCCGACTTCATCGTGAGCTGGCCCACGGGCCGCATGGCGGTGATGGAGGGTGAATCGGCGGTCATGGCGGTGCACGGCCCTGCGCTCGACAAGGCTCGCAGCCAGGAAAGCGAACCTTCCGCGGACGTGACCCGCGCGGTGGAATCGATGCGCGAGGATTACGAGCACCAGCTCGATGCCCGCTACGCCGCCGCCCGCGGCTACGTGGATGCCATCGTGACGCCGGAGGAGACCCGCGGGACACTGGCGTTCCTGCTTTCGGTCACGGCCGAGTGGGACGGTTCCCATCTCGGCCCCTACGTTCTACCGGGCAGGTCATGAGCAGGCGCACCGTGCGTGTCGCAGCGGGGCAGGGATTCTGGGGCGACTGGCTCGAGGCCCCGGTACGACAGGTCGAGGGCGGGCCCATCGACTACCTGATGATGGACTACCTCGCCGAAGTGACGATGTCCATCATGCAGAAGCAGAAGTCGCGCAACCCGGAGGCGGGATTTGCACGCGACTTCCCCCAGGTGATCGAGCGGATCCTGCCGACCCTGGTCGCGAAGGACATTCGGGTCACCTCCAACGCCGGCGGCGTCAACCCGCGCGGCTGCGCCGAAGCGGTGCTGGCCGCGGCCCGGCGCAAGGGGCTGGGCGTCAAGGTGGGCCTGGTGAGCGGCGACGACCTGCTGCCACGGCTGGATGAACTGCTCGCGGCGGGCCACGAGCTGCGCGACATGGACACCGGCCGTCCCCTGGCCGACATCCGCGACAAGGTGCTCTCGGCCAACGCCTACATCGGGATGGCGCCCATCGCGGAGGCGCTGGATCTCGGTGCCCGGATCGTCGTCACCGGACGGGTGACCGACACCGGGCTGACGCTCGGTCCGCTGGTGCACGAGTTCGGGTGGGACCACGACGACTGGGACCGCATCGCCGCCGGAACGGTGGCGGGGCACATCATCGAGTGCGGTGCGCAGGCGTCGGGCGGCAACCTGCTGCGCGACTGGCGCAAGGTGCGGGGCCTCGCCGATCCGGGTTTCCCGATCGCGGAAGTGTCCGACGACGGCAGCTTCGTCATCACCAAGCATGCGGGCACCGGTGGCATCGTCAACGTGCCGTCGGTGACCGAGCAGCTGGTGTACGAGATGGGGGACCCGACGAATTACATCACCCCCGACGGCGTGGCCGACTTCACCAGCATCCGCCTGGCGCAGCGGGGCAGGAACCAGGTTGCAGTCTCCGGCATTACCGGTGGCCCGCGGACGCCGATGCTCAAGGTGTCGATCGCCTGGTTCTACGGCTACAAGGCGGTGGGGACGTTGGTGTATTCCTGGCCGGACGCGCTGGAGAAGGCCCAGGCGGCCGACCGCATCCTGCGGCAGCGGCTCAAGGATCTGGGGCTCGAGTTCGAGCAGGTGCTCACCGAGTACGTGGGCGTCAACGCGACCCACGGTCCGCTGGCGGGGGAAGCGTCACCGGACCTGCCGGAGGTCCAGCTGCGGGTGGGCGTCCGTGCCCGGGAGAAGGCACCGGTGGAGCGGTTCACCCGCGAAATTGCTCCGCTGGTGCTCACCGGCCCGCCCAGCGTGACCGGGTTCGCCGGTGGCCGGCCCCAGGTGGAGGAGATCGTGGCCTATTGGCCGGCACTCATCGACCGCCGCGCCGTGGAGCCGCACATCAAGGTAGAAATCCTCGAGGCCTAGCGGACATGCCGGTAAAAAAACGAGCGACGAGCACGATGCCCCTTCAGTTGCGCTACCTGGCCCATGCGCGCTCGGGCGACAAGGGCGATACCGCCAACGTTGGACTGATCGCCCTGGAGCCGGAGCACTATCCATTGCTCGTGAACGAAGTCACGGTGGCGCGGGTGGCCCGCCACTTCCGCGGCATGGTGAAGGGAGTCGAGCGCTTCGAGCTGCCCAACCTCAACGCGCTCAACTTCCTGCTGCACGGCGCGCTCGATGGCGGCGGCACCATCTCGCTCAAGACCGACGCCCAGGGCAAGGTGTTCTCCACCGCGCTGCTGCGGATGGAAGTGCCGGTGCCCGCCGCGCTGGCGCGCACGTTGCTCAAGCGACCGGCACCATGAATGCGCCGCTGCGGCGCGAGCTCGCCGACGGAGTCCTCACCCTCACACTCGACCGTCCCGACAAGCGCAACGCCCTCTCTCGCGCGCTGATCGCGGCGCTGCACACCGAGCTCGAGCAGGCCGACCTCGAAGCTGGAGTGAGGGTCATTGTGCTGCAGGGTGCCGGCCCCGACTTCTGCGCCGGCGCCGACCTCGCCGAGCTGCTGGCGTCGCGCGACCGGACCCTGGCCGAGAACGAACGGGACGCCCTCGAACTGGGGCACCTCTTTCTCCGGCTGCGGTCATTGCCGTACCCGGTCATCGCGTCGGTCCAGGGCCGGGCGCTGGCCGGCGGGGCCGGACTGGTGGCAGCGGCAGACCTGGTCGTGGCGGCCGACGACGCCAAGTTCGGGTTTCCCGAGATCAAGCGGGGGTTCGTCCCGGCGATGGTCATGGCCCTGCTCCGGAGGCAGGTGGGGGAGCGGCTGGCCTTCGACCTGGTGGCCACCGGCCGGACCCTCTCGGCGGCTGCGGCACGGGAGGCGGGCCTGATTACGGAGGTCGTTGCCCCAATGGAACTTCCGGCGCGGACCGCCGTACTGGCCCGGGAGCTTGCCAGTGCGCCGCAAGGCGCCATGGCGCTCACCAAACGGCTGTTCCACGAACAGGACGGCCTTGCTCTTGCCGAGGGCATCGCAGCCGGGGCCCGGGTGAACGCAGTTGCACGATCCACCGAGGAGTTCCGGAAGGCGATCGAGGGGTTCCTGAAGCGATGACTCGCCAGGCCCTTGGCACGCTGGGTATCGTGTTGGCAGTAGTGGGGTTAGCCCTGGATATCTCGCTGGTCAGGTGGCTCGCTATCGGGGTGCTGGTGCTGGTGGTGGGATGGCGGATCGTGGCGCGCAACCGTTTGCGTAGCGACCAGCCGGAATCCCCGGATTCCGACAGCGGTCGTCGGGATAGTTGACGCTTTTTGCGGGAGTGCCGTTTATGGCAAAGGTATTGCAGGTAACGCTTTACAGCAGTGTTTCAGGCAATGGACGCTTGCGGAAGTCCGAATTCTTGCTAACTTTGCTGGTTATCTGATCCAGATCACATCCGCCGACCGGCGGCCGCAGGGTAGGGCAAGAGCAGCGCAGGCCTCGCGCAGGTTCACAGGGACTCAGGAGGAAGGGAACATGAAGGGCATCGTGAAGGGTCTTTCCGCTCTCGCGCTCGCGACCGCAGTGTTCGCGGCGCCGGTCCACGCCCAGGGCAGCATGGTCGGTGTCAGCGGCGTGGGTATCTTCAGCCTCGAAGAGGGTGGTGGTTCCGATTTCGGCGCTGGCGCATCGTTCGAGTGGGCTGGTGGAAATGGCTTCGGCGCTCGGCTGGACGGCAACTACCTGTTCGATCCCGAGACGTTCGTCATCAACGCCAACGTCATGTACACGTTCATGACGGCCGAGTCGTCGATGGTGCACCCGTACTTGCTGGCCGGTGGCACGCTGCTCGGCTACAATTCGTTCGAGGAGAACCAGTTCGGCATCTCGGCCGGTGCTGGCGCAAACTTCCAGCTCCAGAATTCGCCGGTAACCCCCTTCGTGGACGCGCGATTCATCCGCACGTTCGAGAAGGAAGGCGACTTGGTTACGATTCCTGCCACCAGCAACATCCTGGTGAATGCGGGCGTCAAGTTCGCCATCGGCGGCAACTAAGCAGCACAGCTGCATTCGGGAACGGCCTCGCCCTCAGGGCGGGGCCGTTTCTGTTGTGGCCCAGGTCACTGTCGCCCGGGCGGCGGCAGGCGTAAGCTCAAGGTGCAGGGTGGTCCGGGCAGACTGGCCGGATCAGTACCCCCACACGAGGAGCGCATGTATGCGGAATCGACTCGCAGGTCTGGTGCTTGTTGCGGCAATGGCGGGCGCGGTGCCCGCGGAGGCGCAGGGCGTCCGGTTCGGAGTCGGCATTGTTCCGGTGATTTCACTCGAAGACGAAGGTGGCAGTGACTTCGGCATCGGCGGGCAGGTGGATTACATCCCCGGCGGCAGTTGGGGTGCCCGCGTGGACGGGGCATACATCTTCAATGAGTTCAGCAATTACGTGCTGTGGAACGGCGACCTCGCCTACCACTTCACCACGGCATCGCCGTCGATTCATCCCTTCCTGCTGGGAGGCGCCGCCCTGCGCCACGGCGGTGACATCGATGCCCAGTTCGGCATCGGCGCCGGCGCCGGCACCAACATCCACCTGACCGGCTCACCGGTGGGGTTGTACGTGGATGCCCGGTTCCAGCGGTTCTTTGATCCGGGGTTCAGCCAGCTCCAACTGGGCGGGGGCGTGCGCTTCGGCCAGGGCGAGTAGTCCACAGATGAATCCACAGATGACACTGAGAGACTGCGGATGACGCTGATGGATCGAGGCAGGACGAGTTGAGCTGCGCCTCACACCCACAACAATGTTGTTCTTGTGGGTGCGAGGCGTAGTTCGTAGTGCGCCGGAAGCATCAGCGTCATCCGCAGTTCTTCCGCGTCATCTGTGGATTTGTTTGCGCCAGCACGCGTTGTAACGATGACAGGCTGAAGCCAGGGCGGGTGCATCTTGGCGGATGGAGCTTGCCGACCGCCTTGACCAGGCCACCGCCGCACTCCGGCGCCACTTCGGGTTCGCCGAGTTCCGCCCTGTGCAGCGCCGGGTGGTGCAGAGCGTCCTCGCCGGGCGCGACACGCTCGCGGTGCTGCCCACCGGCGGCGGAAAGTCGGTCTGTTTCCAGGTTCCAGCGCTGACCCTCGACGGGCTCACCGTCGTGGTGTCGCCCCTCATTTCACTGATGCAAGACCAGGTCTCGGCGGCGTGCTCGCGGGGGCTCCTCGCCACCCACCTCTCGGGCGACCTCGGGTCGGGGGACGTCGAGACCGCGCTCTCCGCTGCCGCCTCCGGCGCATTGCAGCTGCTGTACACCTCGCCGGAGCGATTGCCTCGGCTGGCCGTTCAGCTGGCGGCGCGCCGGGTGCGCGTCAGCCTCCTTGCGGTGGACGAAGCCCATTGCATTTCGGAATGGGGCCACGACTTCCGGCCGGCGTTCCGCCGCATCGCCGAGGCACGCTCGACGCTGGGCAGCCCGCCGGTGGTGGCACTCAGCGGCAGCGCCACGCCCGACGTCCGGCAGGACATCATCGGCTCGCTGGGGCTGGGCGCGAGGCAGGGATCGAGGCCGGGCAAGGTGGACTTGCATCTCGACTCCTTTGACCGCGCCAACCTCGCGTTCGCGGTGCAGCCGGTGCGGCGCGAACCGGACCGGATCGCGCTGCTGCGCCAGCTGCTCCGTGCCGAGCGCGGCCTCGCCATCGTGTACGCGCCTACACGTCGCATGACCGAGACCCTGGCGCTCGCCATCCGTCATGGAGGCCGCCCCGCGGTGGCGTACCACGCGGGGCTCGATCGCGAGATCCGCGACCGGCGGCTGCGCTCGTTCCTGCGAGGCGAGGTCGCCACTGTGGTGGCAACGTCCGCCTTCGGCATGGGCATCGACAAGCCCGATGTGCGGCTGGTGGTGCACTGGGCGATGCCGCCCACGCCGGAGTCGTACTACCAGGAGGCCGGCCGGGCCGGGAGGGATGGTGGTCCGGCCAGGTGCGTGCTTCTCGCCGGGCGCTCCGACGCAGATCTGCCTCGCAGGCAGTTGGACGTCACCTTCCCGGCGTGCAAGCTGCTGGAACGGATCTGGAGGGGAAATACCACCGGTGTGCCAAAGGCGGTGGTGCTCTCCGCCGAACGGCTCAAGGAGGAAATCGTGGAAGCCGGCCCCGCCGCGTGGAAGCGCATCAACTGCAGGAAGAAGGTTGCGCTCCGCCGCATCGCCGCGATGGAGCACTATGCCCGCACCAGCCGCTGCCGCCGAGCCGCGCTGATCGGGTGGTTCGGGGAGCGGGTGCGGGAGTGTGCAGGGTGCGATAACTGTAACGGGCAGGGGGTAGGGTTCAGGGGTCAGGGATCAGGGTCTCACCATCGGGCCCTGACCCCTGACCCCTGATCCCTGATCCCTCACGAGGAATCTTCCATCCAGACCAGCCGATACACCCTCCCCGACGCATACACCACATACAGCTCGCCCCCGGTGGCCTCATCGAGTGATACCGCGTTGTCGGTCAGGCCGCCCACGGTGGGCGCGGCCAGCTCGGGGAAGGCCGGCGTTGCAGCATTGTCCTCGACCCGGGCGCTGCGGATCCAGCCGCCGCAGAAGTCGCTGTAGAAGTAGATGCCCTCCATTTCAGGATACGCGCTGCCCCGATACACCTGGCCGCCCACCACCGAGCATGCGTTTCCTGCGTTGGCGTACTCGATCACCGGCGTCACCAGCCCTGCGGTTTCGCAGCCGGTCGCCGGCTCGTAGCAGCCGCTGCCTTCCATGAAGGGCCAGCCGAAGTTGTTGCCGCCTTCAATCGGTGCACCCAGCCAGTTGATCTCCTCCGTGGCGTCCTCGCCCACGTCGCCCACGTACAGATCGCCGGTGCTGCGGTCAAAGCTCCAGCGCCAGGGATTGCGGAATCCCAGCTGCCAGATCTCGGTGCGCCACCCGGGTCGCCCGATGTAGGGATTGTCCGGCGGCACTTCGTACGGGGTCGCACCGTCCACATCCAGCCGCAGCATCTTGCCCTGGAACGATCCGCTGTCCTGGGATTCGCTCTGGGGCCCGCCGTCATCGTCTCCATCGCCGAACGCGAAGTAGAGCATCCCGTCCGGTCCGAATCCGACCCGGCCGCCATAGAGCACCGCGGTTGCCACCTGGGGCTGCGATATCATCGGCAGCTCGGAGGCAGGATCGGCAGTGTCAAAATCGGCATTGGCGGTGAAGCGCGACAGCTGGCTGTTGCCGTCGTTGTCCACGTAGTACACATAGAACCAGCGGTTGCTGGCGTACTCGGGATGAAAGGCCATGCTGTAGACGCCGTACTCGTGGCCCGCCCCGGTGAGCCCTGTCAGGTCGATGAACGGGGTGGGGAGCCGGGCGCCGTCCTTCCGGAGCCAGATGGTGCCACCGCGCTCGATCACCAGGAGTCGGCTGGCGTCCCCCGGCGGGCTGGCCACGAAGACCGAGAAGTCGTACCCGCTGTCCACCGGCGCAAGCGCCAGATGACCAGGCGGGCCCGGCTCCGTCCCGCTGCACGCAATTGTGACCAGCAGCATCGCGGCTGCGGGCAAGCCGAGGTCTCGTCGCATGATTCTCGTCCATCCGGTGGTGTGGATTACATTTTAACCTGGGCGGCCTCAGGCCGCCCCTGATCTCACTTCTCACTTCTCCCTTCTCACTCGCCAGGTAATGGACCTCAAGCTCTACTTCACCGACCAGCAGTTCCAGGTGCGCGACATGGTGCGTGAGTTTGCCCGCGACCATGTGCTTCCCGTGGCCAAGGAGCTGGATCAGACGTCGGAATTTCCCTGGGAGAACATCCGCCGGATGGGTGAGCTGGGCCTCCTTGGCGTGCCCTGGAGCGAGGAGCTGGGCGGCGCCGGCATGGACCAGCTCTCGTACTACGTCACCATTCACGAGATGGCCAAGGTGGACGCCAGCCATGGCCTCACCATCAGCGCCCACACCAACCTTGGCACCTCGCCGATAGTCGAGTTCGGCACCGAGGAGCAACGCCGGAAGTACGTCCCGCTGCTCGCCAGCGGGAAAGTGCTCGGCGGGTTCGGGCTCACCGAGCCGGGGGCCGGTAGCGACGCCGGCGGGACCGCGAGCACGGCCGAGGACAAGGGTGATTACTGGCTGCTGAACGGCAGCAAGGTGTTCATCACCCACGCCGGAGTGGGCGAGATCTTCTCGGTCACCGCCCGCACTGAGCCGGGCATCGGCAGCAAGGGCATCACCAGCTTCATCGTCACCAAGGACTCGGTGGACCTGGAGAAGTGCCGCGAGGTGGGTGTAGGCCACGCGCCCGACCTCCCCAAGACCCCCGGGGTCCGGGCCGGCAAGAAGGAAGACAAGATGGGCTGGCGGGCGAGTGACACCCGGGAGCTGATCTTCGAGAACGCCCGGGTGCCCAGGGAGAACCTCCTGGGTGAGGCGGGCCTCGGGTTCGTCAACTTCCTCAAGACCCTCGACGCCGGCCGGATCGGCATCGCGGCGCTCTCCCTCGGCATCGCCGAGGGCGCCTACGAGGCGGCACTGGAATATGCCGGCCACCGGAAGCAGTTCGGCCGTTACATAGGCAGCTTCCAGGGGGTCTACTTCCAGCTGGCCGACATGGCGCTCGAGATCGAGGCCGGAACCCATCTCCTGTATCACGCCGCCTGGCTCAAGCAGAATGGCCAGCCGTTCAAGAAGGAGGCGGCCATGGCCAAGCTCTTCTGCTCCGAGCTGGCGATGCGCGCCACCACCAAGGCGGTGCAGATCTTCGGCGGCTATGGCTACACCACCGATTATCCGGTCGAGCGGATGATGCGGGATGCAAAGGTGTGCGAGATCGGGGAAGGCACCAGCGAGATCCAGCGGATGGTCATTGCCCGACAGATTCTGGGGGATGTTGTCGGCTGATTGCCCTAACGTCCCCTATTTCCTATCTTTAGCCGTCACCGGGTGAAGCGGTTTCGACCCGCGGGCGGACTTGCCGCCCCAGTGCGGGCCTGATTCCGGCACCCACGGTCTCCGACTCATTAGCGCACAGCGTCGTTATTGCCCCCTCGGGGGCAGGAGCGGGGCGTGCCGGGGCAGGTCCCTCCGTGAAACGCGAAATCCTCATCAATGGCAGCCAGCGCGAGACGCGCGTGGCCATCCTCGAAGACGATCGCCTGGTCGAGCTTCTAATCGACCGGCCAGATCATCGCCGCATCGTGGGCGACATCTACCTCGGCAAGGTTGAGGCGGTGCTCCCCGGCATCCAGGCAGCCTTCGTCGATATCGGGTTGGAGAAGAGCGCGTTCCTCCACGCGTCAGATCTGCTCGAGCCGGATGAGGACGACGAGGCGGCCGACCCCGAGGACGAAAACGAGGAAGCCGCCGAGGCCCATGCCGCCATGGAGAGCGAGAGCGGCGAGGACGAGGCCGAGAGCCGCCGCGCCCGCCGAGGCCGTGGCAACGGCAACGGGGAGGCTCGCCAGCGCGAGGTCTCGCAGCGTCGCCCGGTGCCCAACATCCAGGACATTCTCAAGAAGGGCCAGGTGCTTCCGGTTCAGGTCACCAAGGAGCCGATCAGCACCAAGGGTTCCCGTGTCACCGCCCAGATCTCGCTCGCTGGGCGGTTTCTCGTGTACACCCCATATGGCTCGAAGGTGGGAGTCAGCCGGAAGATCGAGAGCAGGGAGCAGCGCCAGAAGTTGCGGGAGATGGTGACTCGGCTGCTGCCCGAGGACGCCGGCGGCGTCATCGTCCGCACCGTGGCCGAGGGCGTGACCGAGGAGCACTTCCGGCGCGAGATCGAGACCCTGCTCAACCAGTGGCGCAAGATCAACCGCAAGAAGTCCTTCGTCCGGCGGGCGCCGGCGCTGCTGCAGCGAGAGACCAGCCTCACCCGCGGCCTTATCCGCGATGTGTTCAGCTCGAAGGTGGATGCGCTCTGGGTGGACTCGCGCGAGCTCCACAACGAGGTCGAAGGCTACCTCCAGCAGATCGATCCGGAGCTCATCGAGCGGGTGCACTTCTACGATGAGCCGTCGCCGCTGTTCGACAAGTTCGACATCGAGTCCGAGATCCGGGACCTGTTCAAGGCCCGGGTGGAACTGCCCACCGGCGGATCACTGGTCATCCAGCCCACGGAAGCGCTGGTGTCGATCGATGTGAATACCGGGCGCTATACCGGCAAGAAGGATCCGGAGAAGACCATCCTCCGGACCAACATCGAGGCCGCGCGCGAGATCGCCCGGCAGCTGCGGCTCCGCGACATCGGCGGGATCATCGTGTGCGACTTCATCGACATGGAGTCGCGCAGCAACCGCGAGCGGGTGCTGCAGGAACTGCGGATGCACCTGGGGCGCGACCGGGCCCGGACCAGGGCCTTCGCCGTGTCGGAACTGGGCCTGATCGAGATGACCCGCCAGCGGGTTCGGTCCTCGCTCTTCCATTCGCTCACCCGCAACTGCCCCACCTGCGCCGGGTCGGGCCGGGTGTTCACCGCCGAGGTGGTGGCGCGCCGGCTGGAGCGGACCCTCCGCCGGGCAGGGCACGAGCGGCGGGAGCGCCAGCTGACGGTGCGGGTTCACCCGGAAGTGGCGCTCTACCTGCTGGAGGAGGAGCCCAGGTTCCTGTCCCAGATGCAGAAAAGCAGCGGGATCGACCTCGAGCTGCGGGACGACCCCATGATGCGGCTGGACGAGTTCCGGATCATGAGCCGGCCGGCGGGGAGGGATGTGACCGAGGTGTATGCCGTCGCGTGAGAGGCGCAGGGCTTAGGGCTTAGGGCATTGGGCGTAGGGCGGTTGCCTTAGGCCCTATGCCACACGCCCTACGCCCATTCTTGACTTATCCCCCGCTCCCATCTACGTTTAGCGGCTGTCAACCATTGGCTATACCTGGGTTTCGAGGCATCATGTACGCAATCTTCAAGGCGCTGGGCAAGCAGTTCAGGGCGGAAAAGGGGCAGACGCTCCGGCTCCCGCTCATGGACAAGGAGCCGGGCGACAAGATCACCTTCGACGAGGTGCTGCTCTCCTCGAATGGTGACACCATCAAGGCTGGCGCCCCGTTCGTGAAGGGTGCTGCGGTCGAGGCCGAGGTGCTGGGCCAAGTGAAGGGCGACAAGCTCTACATCTTCAAGTTCAAGCGCCGGAAGAACTATCGCCGCAAGACGGGGCATCGGCAGAAGTACACCGAGGTCCGCATCACCGACGTGAAGGCAGGGTAGGCACCATGGCTCACAAGAAGGGCGTCGGCTCCAGCAAGAACGGCCGCGATTCCAATCCGCAGTTCCTGGGCATCAAGAAGTTCGGCGGCGAGAAGGTGCTGGCCGGCAACATCCTGGTGCGCCAGCACGGCACCAAGTTCCATCCCGGCAAGAACGTGCGTCGTGCCAACGACGACACGCTCTTCGCTCTGGTCGATGGCGTGGTGAAGTTCGAGTACCGCGACAAGAACCGGAAGAAGGTCTCGGTCTACCCGCCCGAAGCCGTCGCCGAGTAGCTGCCTCCGCTGGTTCCCCGGGCGCCGGTCATCCGATCGGCGCCCGTTGTGTATTCCGGGGCCTGCTGTGCAATGTGAAACATACTGAGGCGGCCCTGCGTTCTATCTTTGAGGCTTGAAGCTTCGAGCTTCGAGGGGGGACAATACCACGAGGAGGGCGGACCATGGCGACCTTGTTTGACAGGCTCAATCAGGAGTTGGAGGCATTCGGCAAGCGGGCCCAGGAGGTGTTCGACGACGGGCGCGTGCGGCTGGACCTGATGCGCATACGGAACCAGCGGGATGCGGCGGCGCGGGAACTGGGATATCTCGTCCACCGGCGGGAACGGGGCCATGGTGAGGTGGAGCAGGGCCGGATCGACGCCGCCATGCTCAAGATGGACGACCTGGGCAAGGAAGTGGAACGCCTGGAAAAGGAGCTGATCGAGGAACAGGCAGCCCAGTCAGCGCCAGTGGAAGTGCACCACAACGCCGGCGATACCGAAGAGACGGTGGCGACACCATCCTGAGTGGGAAGTGGGAAGTGGGGAGTGGGGAGTGGGGAGTGGGGAGTGGGAAGGAACATCCCTTCCATCCACTTCCCACTTCCCACTCCCCACTTCCCACTTCCCACTTGTCAGTCCAGCACCCGATACTTCTCGAGGAGCTCCGTCTGCCTGCTCCTCAACTCGGTTTCCTTCCCGCCGATGATCACCACGTCGGCATGGGTCGAGATCTCGAACGGATCGCCGCCCCACACCACCACATCGGCGGGCCGGCCGGGAGCAAGTACGCCGACGCCATTCGTCGTGCCGAACAGCTCACCCGGAGTGCGGGTCACCGCCCGCAGCGCGTGTTCCCACGGCATGCCGTTCCGCACAGCATGCCCGGCGGCATAGCGCAGGTTTCGCGGGCCACCGGTCTCACTCTCATACAACACCACCGTCACGCCGGCTGAGTCGAGCAGGGTGGCGTTGTCCCACCGCACACCCAGACTCTGGAAGTCGGGGATGTTGGCGAAAGCGTTCACCGCAACCGGTACGTCGGCCGCACGGAGTTCATCGGCGACCTGCCACGCTTCGGCTCCACCCCGGATGATCAACTGGAGGTCGAACTCCTCGGCCAGCCGCAGCGCATTGCGGATGTCGCGTGCCTGGTTGGCATCGGCGTAGTACGGCACTTCTCCCCGCAGCATCGGCAGGAGCGCCTCCAGCTCGGCCGCCGGTGCCGACAGATCCTGCATGTCGCGCCGCTGGTAGTCCGCGCGGCGGCGGGCATACTCCTGCGCGTCGCGGAACAGCTGGCGCAGCTTCCCCAGCCCGGCCGCGTGCGATCCGCCGCCGTAGTCCTGCAGGTCGCTGCCCAGGTCGCCCACCATGGCTGCCTTGCGATGGCGGAGCATGGTGTCGAGGTCGTCACCGTCCAGTGCCACCAGTGACGCCTGCCCCGCCAGGACGCCGTTGGAGGGCACCGCGACCGCCGATGTAACGCCCTCCATGCGCGCCACCGGAATCCGCACCGATGCGGGATTGATGCCTTCCGCCACATCAAAGGAAGGCGTGACCTCACCGGCGCTGGAGCGCTCACTGGTGCTCGAGATCGACCCGACCTCCAGCAGTCCGAGGTCGGAACTGGCGTGAATCAACCCGGGCGTGACGATCTTGCCGCGCGCATCGATGACCGTGGCCCCGTCGGGCACCGCAACGTTGCGACCAACCGCGACGATGCTGTCACCCCGGATCAGCACGGTGCCGCCCTCGATGGCGGGACCATCCACGGTATGTACCATGCCGCCGGTAATGGCAATGGTCTGCGCCTGGAGCGGCAGCGCGACGATGCATGCAGCAGCGAGGGCAAAGCCCAGGGGAGCGCATCTCACTGTCCCACCCCCGGGGCGGCCTGCCCCAGATTGAAGTCCGTCTTCGGCTGGTGCGCCGGGTCATCCCGGTCGAACACCAGCCAGCCGTCGTTGAAGACCTTCTCCGCCTTGGAGTACGCCGAGAAGGGATCGCCTGACCAGAGCACCACGTCGGCATGCTTGCCCACCTCGAGCGTGCCGATCTCATCCTCGAGTCCCAGCGCCCATGCGGGATTGGCGGTGATCCACCGGATGGCGTCCTCGCGGGTCACGGCGAGGCCGGCCTGCTGCCCGGCGTACAGCGCCTTGGCGGCTTCCTGGTTGAGCCGCTGGATGCCGCCCGCGTCGTCGGAATGAATGATGGCGCGCGCTCCCGCGGTCTCGAGCAGGGCGGCGTTCTGCGGAATGCCGTCGTACGACTCCATCTTGAAGCCCCACCAGTCGGCCCACACCGACGCCGCGGTACCGGCTTCGGCCAGGAGGTCGCGCACCTTGTAGGCCTCGACCGCGTGATGGAACGAGCGGATGGTGAAGCCGAATTCCTTCGCCAGGTCCAGCATCTGTGCCATCTCGTCGGCCCGGTAGCAGTGATTGTGGACCAGGATCTCGCCCCGAAGCACGCCAGCCAGAGTCTCCTTCGAGAGGTCGCGATCGGGTGGATCGCCGTCGCCGTCCTGCTTCCACTTGTCCCATGCGGCGCGATAGTCCGCCGCTCCGATGAACGCCTCGCGATAGCCCGCCATGTTGCCCATGCGGGTGGACGGCCCACGCGAGCGGTACACCCGCTTCGGGTTCTCGCCGCAGGCCATCTTCACTCCATACGGAGCGCCCGGATACTTCATCTCCTGCACTGTGCGCGCAGGAATCATCCGGATGGTGGCTGAGCGTCCGCCGATCAGGTTGGCGGAGCCGGGAAGGATCTGGGCCACCGTGATGCCGCCGGCGATGGCGAGCGGGATCTGGGGATCCTGGGGCCAGATCGAGTGCTCGGCCCACACCTCGGCGGTCACGGGGCTGGTGGCCTCGTTGCCGTCGCTCTCGGCGAAAGTGCCAGGCGCAGCGTAGACGCCAATGTGGCTGTGGGTATCGATGAGCCCGGGTGTGACCCACTTGCCCTGGCCGTCGACGATCGTTGCGCCGGCGGGCGTGGCGACATCGGAGCCGACGGCGACGATTTCGCCGTCGGCGATGACCACCGACGCGCCCTGCAACTCGGGCCCCGCCGCAGTCAGCACCGTGGCATTCCGGATGACCACCGGGGCCGATGAGTGCCGCTCGTAGGTCGAGACGTACTGGGGACGCTGCCACGAACGGAGCGTGTCCTCGGTTCCGGCCTGCGCCGGACCGGGAGTCGGGTCGGGCGGCGCCGAGCTGGCGCACCCGAGGAGCAACGCCAATCCTGTCACAGCCGCACATTCGAAACGCATCATCAACGGTCCTGGTTGTAGGGTTGGGTTCCGAGTTCTACCCGGATCCGGTCGGGGAAGTTGCCGCAGAGTCCGTCCACTCCCAGCTGTACCAGCCGGGAGATGTCACCCGGATCGTTGACCGTCCAGGCAATCAGCTCGTAGCCGGCGTCATGGACCGCGGCCACCAGCTGGTCGTCCACCACGCTCTGCTCCTGCCACAATGTCGAAGCGGCCGCGCCGTCGAGGATCGCGACAGGGTCCAGCACATAGGCGGAGAGCAGCACCCCGCGCTTGAGGTCCGGGCGCCGCTGCCCCAGCCGACGGATGATCCGGTGATCGAAACTGTGCACCGCGTAGCGATCAGGATGCGGGCCGTCTGCCAGCACCTGCAGCAGGCGGTCGTCATACGCTGCCTGCATCGCCTTCACCTCGACCCAGACCTCGTGCGGACCCATGAGGGCGAGGATGTCGGCCAGGGTCGGTATCGCCTCGCCATTGGGCAGGCGGCAGCGACGCGCGTCATCCAGCGAGAGCAGGGAGATCGGTCCCGCACCTGCGATGGCGGCGTCGTGATACACCACGAAGCCACCATCGCGGGTCGCGTGCACGTCGAGCTCTACCCCGTCCGCCTCGAGCGCGATGGCCCGGCGGAAGGCGGCACGGCTGTTCTCGTACTCGTATCCCGAGGCGCCCCGATGGGCGAGGTTTCGCTGGCGACGCATGGCGGATTATACGGCCTGCAGGGTGCGGGCGCAGCCCGCTGGCGATAGATTCAGGCATGTCCCTCCATATGGCGTTGCCGGAACTGGCACTGGCGCTGCTCGCGCTGATCGCCAACCCCTTCGTGGGGGCTCTGCTGGTGGCGGTGGCGGTCATCGCCATCGCGGCCGAACTCAAGGCGGGGGCTTCGGGGCTGGGCATTCTGGTGAGCTTTGTGTCGATGGGGCTGTTCTTCGCTGCCAGCGTCACCATGGGGCTGGGCGGCTGGCTCGAAGTGCTGCTGGCGCTGCTGGGAAGTCTCGCGCTGGCCGTGGAAGTCTTTCTGCTGCCCGGCTTCGGGGTGGCGGGCGTGCTCGGAGTCGCGCTGATGGGCACTGCCGTGTTGCTCTCCATGCTGGGCCCCACGCCCAACACCTCTGACGTGGCCGCGGCCCTGATGGCCATCCTCACTGCGACGGCCGTGTCCGGGGCGGCGATCTACGCCTGGGTGCGCCGGCTCCCCACCACCGACCGCTTCCGGGGCCTCCTGCTGCGCGACAGCATGGAAAGTTCGGCCGGGTACGTCTCGGGTACGCTTCGCCACGACCTGCACGGCCAGACCGGGCGTGCGCTGACAGCGCTCCGTCCCTCGGGAGTCGCCGACATCGGCGGCGAGCGGGTGGACGTGGTGACCGAGGGCGACTGGCTGCCGGAAGGCAGCCGGGTGACAATCGTCCGCTCCGAAGGCTACCGCCATATCGTTCGCTCGGCTCCGGCCGAGCTGCCGCTTCAACCTCCTGCATCGAGCGAAACGTGAACGACAGCCAGCTCTCCATTGGAATCATCGTGGCTGCTGTGGTCATGGGATTCATCGTGCTGTCCATCTTCTTCCGCTTCATTCCGATCGGGCTGTGGGTGACGGCGCTCGCGTCCGGCGTGCGGGTGTCGTTCGCGACACTCTTCGGGATGCGGTTCCGGAAAGTGAACCCGGCCCACATAGTGCTGCCGCTGATCCAGGCCAACAAG
Organism: Gemmatimonadales bacterium; assembly: GCA_035759745.1. Taxonomy (GTDB): domain Bacteria; phylum Gemmatimonadota; class Gemmatimonadetes; order Gemmatimonadales; family GWC2-71-9; genus CAMLHP01. The sequence continues at coordinate 25,805 of DASTUF010000033.1, read as the reverse complement.
GCCGGCATCCAGCCGCCGATCAATGCGCTGGAGGCCCACTACCTGTCCGGCGGCAACGTCAAGCGGGTCATCGACGCCCTCATCAGCGCCGACAAGGCCGGCATTCCGCTCACGTTCACCAAGGCGACCGCCATCGACCTCGCCGGCCGCGACGTCTTCGAGGCGGTGCAGGTGAGCGTCAACCCAAAGGTCATCACCACGCCGAAAGTGGCCGCGATGGCCAAGGACGGCATTCAGCTGCTGGCGATGGCCCGAGTGACGGTGCGCGCCAACATCGAACGCCTGGTGGGTGGCGCAGGCGAAGAGACGATCCTCGCCCGGGTCGGAGAGGGGATCGTGAGCACCATTGGCTCTGCCGAGTCGCACAAGAAGGTGCTGGAGAACCCCGACATGATCTCCAAGGCGGTGCTGGCCAAGGGGCTCGATGCGGGCACCGCGTTCGAGATCCTCTCCATCGACATCGCCGACGTGGACGTGGGCAAGAATATCGGAGCCGAACTGCAGACCGACCAGGCCGAAGCCGACAAGCGCATTGCCCAGGCCAAGGCGGAGGAGCGGCGGGCGCTGGCGGTGGCGATGGAGCAGGAGTACAAGGCCGAGGCCCAGAAGCAGCGCGCGCTGGTCATCGAGGCGGAAGCTCAGGTGCCGCTCGCCATGGCCGATGCGTTCCGCAAGGGACACCTCGGGGTGATGGACTATCAGCGCTACCGGAACATCGAGGCCGACACCGAGATGCGGCGCTCCATTGCCGGCGGTGACACCGGTACGGCCGAGGTCAGCTGAGCCATGGAGTTCACCTGGCTGCTGCCGGCCGTGATCATCTACATGGTGGTCCGGTCGATCGCGAAGGGCGCCAAGTCTGCCGCCGAGGATGCTCGGCGGGAGGCGGGCAGGCGCGCTGCGGCCGGCGCGGCGGCAGGCACGTCGGTCGGGGCCAGCGATCTGATGCGGGAACTGCAGAACGTGCTGGAGGAGTCTCGGCGGATGGCGGAGGGCGGCACGCTTTCCCCCCCCAGGCCGGCGCGGCCTCCCGTGCCTCGGCGCAACCCGGTAAAGGCATTGCCAACGCCTCGGCCGGTGCGGGTGGTGGTAAAGGGCGAAGAGCCCCGTTCGCTGGAGGTGATTACCGAGGAGTCGACCTCGCTCGATGTCGAGGCCGAGACGATCATCGCCCGCCGCCGCGCGGAGGTGGAGCGGCGCAATACGGCGCTGGCCGGGGATGACCATGCAGCGTTCGACAAGCGGATCCGCGCAGCCCAGCCGGTGCAGCGGGTGGTACCGACACCTGCACGGCGTCCGCCGGGAGGGCTGCGCGCGGCGATGATCTGGAATGAGGTGTTGGGAAAGCCGGTGGGGCTCAAATAGTGGGAAGTGGGAAGTGGGAAGAGGAGCGTAGCCGCAAGATCAGCCCGGGTACTTGGCGGAGTACGTTGCCATCGCGCGGGTGACGGCGTCGCGAGCGGCCGCGGCATCCTCGAAGCCCCGGGTCTCGGTGTGGCTGCCTTCGAGGTCCTTGTACACCCGGAAGAAGTGTTCGATCTCCCGCAGGTAGTGCTTCGGAATATCCCTCAGGTCATGCTGATCATGTGAGTACGGGTCCGCCAGGGGCACGGCGAGCACCTTCTCGTCGGCCTGGCCGCGATCCACCAGGTGGAACAGTCCAATGGGGCGGCATTCCACCAGGCAGCCGGTGAACACGGGCATCGTCATGAGCACCAGCACATCGAGCGGGTCACCGTCGTCGCCCAGCGTGCGCGGCAGGAAGCCGTAGTCGCCGGGGTAGTGCATGGCGCTGTACAGGACCCGATCCAGCCGATAGACACCGAGCTCCTTGTCGAGCTCGTACTTGTTGCGCTCGTTGGCGGGAATTTCGATGACCGCCGTGAGTGACTCAGGCGGCTCTTGTCCGGTCGGAATGTCGTGCCACGGATGGAAGTGCGGACGGCTCACGAAGTGCCCTTGCAGGGAAGTGATGATGCCCGAGGCGAGAGTCGAACTCGCACGGGGTTGCCCCCGGCGGATTTTGAGTCCGCTGCGTCTGCCATTCCGCCACTCGGGCCAGGGGCGAAAAGTAGTCTAGAACTCTCCAATCCGCCCGATCTCGACCTCCAGCTTGTGACCGAACTTGTCGTACACCGCCTGCTGGGCGTGGGCGATGACCGCCTGGACATCAGCGGCGGTGGCGCGGCCGAGGTTCACCACTATGTTGGCGTGGATGTGGGAAATCTGGGCGTCGCCCACCCGGTATCCCTTGAGCCCGCACTGATCCACCAGCCGCCCCGCACCGACCCCCTCGATCTTCTTGAAGATGCTGCCCGCGCTGGGGTGGATCTGCAGCCACGGATGCCGCCCACCCCGCCAGGCGAGGTTCTCCTGCATGACGCGGTGCATCACCGACGAGTCGCCCGGTGCCAGCTGGAAGCGCACCGACAGTGCGATGTCATCCCGGTGGTGGAAGACCGAGTCGTCATAACCGAATGCGACGTAGTCGGCCTCCACCGTGCGGCGCTCGCCTTCGGCCGAGAGGATGTCGCAGGTCTGGAAGATTTCGGCGATGAACATGGTGCGATCGCGTTCCGGCGCCGGCGACAGGAAGTGCAGGTTTTGCCACACGGCGCCTCCCACCGTGCTGGGAATCCCTACATAGTGCTCCAGTCCGCTCCATCCCCGGCGGACCGCATCCTGGATCAGGTCCGCCACTACGACGCCCGTCTCCACGTCCACCAGGCCGTTGGCGTGCCACGTGGTCCTGAGCGCGCGGTTGCGCATCACCATCCCCCGGATGCCCCGGTCGCCCACCAGGATATTGGCGCCGAGACCCAGTACGAAGCAGGGAAGCCCGGCCGCGCGCGCGGCAGTCACCGCACGGGCCAGATCGTCGGCGCTGTCCGCGGTGTACAGCAGGTCGGCCGGACCGCCGATCCGGAACGTGGTGAACGGCGCCAGCGCCGCGTCACGCTCCAGTCGCCCGGCATCCAGGCCATGCGCTTCGGGATCGAACATCCGCACCAGCTCGGCCACCGGTCGAGTCACGCGGGTCTCCGGTTCAGGGAAGGGGTCTGCCGCACAAGTGTAAGCACCGCCGGGGGATGATGGCACTGGGTATATTGCGGCTCCATGCCCCTCATCCTCTCCGCCCTCAACGTCTATCCCGTGAAATCGTGCGGCGGGACGGCGGTCGCGTCGTGGGACGTGGATGAGCTCGGACTCAAGTGGGACCGGCGCTGGATGTTCGTCGACGGCGACAACTATTTCCAGACCCAGCGCTGGAATGCCGCGCTGGCGCTGGTCCGCCCCCGGCTGGTGGATGGTGGGGTTGAGCTCTCAGCGCCAGGCATGCCGCCGCTGGTCGCGCCAGGCGGCGGCGGGCCAAAGGTGAAGACCGAAGTCTGGGGCGACGCGGTCGACGCCGAATCCTGCGGAACGGACGCGGATCAATGGGCCAGCGAGTACCTGGGCGAGGGATCCCGCCTGGTGTTCCTGCCTGACGCCGCCGCGCGCCGGTTCCCCGATGGCAACGGTTCCATCGGGCGGGTGGGCTTTGCCGACGCCTTTCCCTTCCTGCTGGTGGGGGAGGCATCGCTCGAGGATCTCAATCGGCGGCTGCCCGATCCGATCCCGATGAACCGCTTCCGGCCCAACCTCGTAGTGTCCGGCAGCGAGCCGTACGCCGAGGATCAGTGGCAGCACCTGACTATCGGTGACATCCCGTTCTCCATGACAACGCTCTGCGTGCGCTGCGCCATCCCCACCATTGACCAGGACACGGCGGTCATGAGCAAGGAGCCCTCGAGGACGCTTGCCACCTACCGGAAGACATCCGAGGGTGTCGTGTTTGGCGTCAACCTCGCGCACGGCGCCACTGGCCGGGTGGAGGTGGGCGCCCCCATCGCGATTTCTGCATCCTGAACGCGGCGGACCGGTTGCCGCCCGTTTCGAGGTCCGGTTAGCTTTGCCCCACCTCCTACCCCTGTCAGCCATGAGCCTGGAACTCGTCCTTCTCGCCGTTTCGCCCGAGCAGCACGCCACCCCGTTGCTGGCGCTGGCCATGCCCCGAGGCCCGATGCCTCCGGAATGGGGCGCGCTGGACCAGTCCACTGGTGGCGCTATCGGACGCCTGATCGGCTCGGGCGATTTCAGCGGCAAGCGCGACCAGACCGCGCTGGCGTATCCCGACGGCCGCGCCACGCGGGTCATGCTGGTGGGCACCGGCAAGCCCGACCAGGGTGGTACCGCTGCGGTCCGCCGGGCCGCGGCGGTCGCGGCCAAGAAGGCCCGGACCATGGGAACCGGCACGGTCTCGCTGGTGGTGGCTCCTGGTGCGACGGGGGGAGCGTCATCAGTCGATGTCGCGCGTGCAGCGGCGGAGGGATTGCACTCCGGTGGCTGGCACTATGCCGCTTTGCGGAAGCCGCCGGAAGATCCCAAGCCCGATCTCACCCGCGCCGAGCTGTTGCTGGCGGATGATGCAGCGGGCCACGGGCTCGCCATCGGCGACGCCATGGGTGCGGGGCAGACGTTCGCCCGCGAGGTGCAGGTGCTGCCTGGCAGTCAGTGCACCCCCACCTACCTCGGCAACGTGGCCGGCGACCTCGCTCGGCGTCACGGGTTCGGCGTGACCGTGCTGGACCGCGCCGCGATCGAGAAGGAGGGCATGGGCGCGCTGCTCGCGGTGGCGCAGGGGAGCGCACAGGAGCCACGCTTCATCGTGCTCGAGTACAAGGGCGCCGAAGGGGCGCCGGTGGTGCTCGTGGGCAAGGGCGTGACTTTCGACTCCGGCGGCATCTCGATCAAGCCCGCGGAGAAGATGGAGGACATGAAGTACGACATGTCCGGGGCTGCGGCGGTGCTGGGCACCTTCGAGATGCTGGGCCGCATCAAGCCGAAGCTGCACGTGGTGGGTCTCATCCCATCGGCCGAGAACATGCCCAGCGGCACCGCGTACCGTCCGGGCGACGTGGTGAAGAGTCATCTCGGCAAGACCATCGAAGTGGTCAATACCGACGCCGAGGGCCGGCTCATCCTGGCCGACGCGCTCTCGTGGGCGCGACGTTACCAGCCGGCGTGCGTGGTGGATGCGGCGACGCTCACCGGCGCGGTGGTCATCGCACTGGGCCACACGGCCTCTGCGGTCATGGGGACCGACGAGCCGCTGATCGCCGAGCTTCGTGCCGCGGGCGATCGCGCCGGCGAACCGGTCTGGCCCCTGCCGATGTTCGAGGAGTACCACGACCTGATCAAGAGTGACATCGCCGACATGAAGAACAGCGGCGGGCGGCCGGGTGGCAGCATCACCGCCGGCTGGTTCCTGCGCGAGTTCGCCGAGGACTATCCCTGGGCCCACGTGGACATCGCCGGCACGGCGTACACCGACCGCGAGGATGCGACCCGGGTGCGCGGGCCCACGGGCATGGGTGTGCGGCTCTTCGGTGACTTCCTGCTCGCGCGTGCGGGCTAGCGCACTCGCCCTGGCGGTGCTGCTTGCGCTCCCGGCGCGGGCCATCGCCCAGGATTCGCTTCCTGTGCTGCCGCCAGGCATGCCGGGGCTGGGCGCCCCGGATCAGCCGGAGGACTCGGTTGAGCGCTGGCGCCAACTGCAGGAGGACGCGCGCACCCCGGTGGCGTCGGCACCGCGACTCGATGTGCCCGGTCCGCTGCCGGCCGGCAGCCGGATGGTGTTCACCCGCGATTCCATTGACTGGTCCGGTGCGCTCACTGTCAGCGACCTGGTGGCGCAGGTGCCCGGCGCGTGGCTCTGGCGCGCGGGCGGCGTCGGTCGGCCCGAGCCGGTGGCCTATGCGGGCCGGGGCAGCGCGAGCGTCGAGTATCTGGTGGATGGGCTGCCCTACCTGGCGCTGGGTCCCGACAGCGTCAGCACCGATCCCGCTACGCTGCCGCTCGAGCTGTTCTCCCGGGTGGAAATCGAGCGATGGCCCGGCCAGTTGCGGGTGCACCTTTTCACCCGAAGCCACGATCGCCTCGCGGCCGAGTCGAGCATCCTCCTGTCTGCCGGTCCCGCTTCGCTCAAGCAATACGCCGCCGCGCTGGAAAGGCGCACCACGGGCGGCTTCGGCTTCGGTGCGGGCCTCGACTACCGCGAGGCGGCGCCGCCGTCCGGTGCCACGGGCCAGTACAAGGGGACGCACCTCTGGGGACAGGCGAGTTACATCCCGACGGACCGCAGCGGCGTGGTGCTGCAGTATCTCTCGTCGTCGCTGGATCGTGACCTCTTCTCTGACGGCGCCATCACCGGCGAACGAATCGAGGGTCGGCGGGGCGAGCTCATGTTGCGCGGCTTCTTCGGCAGCTCGACCGGACCGGCGGGACAGGGCATGCGTTTCGATCTGCTGGCGCAGCGAAGCGGCTTCGACAGCATGGGCGTGGACCAGTCGGTCTGGCGTGCGGGCGGCGGCCTGACCTGGCGCGGCGCGCGCGCATCGGCGCGCGCACTCGGGCTCTGGAGCAATCGGTGGACCCCGCTGGACGTGCAGGCGGGAGCGTCGCTCGCTCCAGTGCCGCTCGTCACCCTCGCAGTGGATGCCAGGTACCAGTCACATCATGGCGGCCGCAGCAGCCGGTGGATCGGGGGCCGCGCCGGAATCGGGCTGCCTGGCGGTGCGTCGGTCTTCGGGTCGGCGCGGGTGGGGCAGGTGGTGGCCGCTCCGGCGCTGCTGGCGAGTCCCGAGCAGGATCTGTCGGAAGCCGAAGTGGGCCTGCTGTGGGACCGCGACTGGATCGGGGTCGAGGGGCGGATTTCCCGCACCGGTGCGTTCGTGCCCCTGGCCTACCAGGAGATTCCCCTGGTGGCTACCCTCGCCGACGTGCCCGCCACCACCTGGCTCTCGGTGGGTGGCCGGCTCCAGCCGCTGGACTGGGTCTCGTTTCGTGGCTGGTACAGCCAGCCATCCGGCACCCCGGCGCCCGCTGGCGCGCCGGCTCGGCACTGGACCCTGACCGGCACCATTCGGTCGAAGTTCCTTCGGACCTTCCGCAGCGGCGCGTTCGATCTCAAGCTCGAGGCCGGTTACGAAGGCTGGCGCTCGGGAGTGCTGGGCTTCGATGCACTGGGCGGTCCGGTTGTGGTCAACGAGGCGCATTACCTGCGGACCCGGGTCCAGGTCGCCATCGAGTCGTTCAGCATCTTCTGGGAGAGCCGGAACGCGCTGAACGAGACCGAGAACCCGGTGCCCGGGTTCCGGATCCCACGCTACTCAGGCGCCTTCGGCGTCAGGTGGGGATTCACGAACTAGGTTGGACAGGAGGAACATGACTGAGACAACCCCCTCGGCCGCAGCCGGTTCCAACCACAACAAGTTGCAATGGCGGATCCTGGCGGGCTTCGTCGTGGGCATGGTTGCCGGGCTCGCAGTCCACGCCGGCGCTGGCGAGGCGGGTTGGCTGGAGTGGTTCGTGACGTATGTCACCACGCCGATCGGCCAGATCTTTCTCCGCCTGCTGTTCATGCTGGTCATCCCGCTGCTGTTCTCGGCCCTGGTGGTGGGCATCGCCGAGATGGGCGAGATCCGGGCACTGAAATCGGTGGGGATCAGGACTCTGGTCTACACCGTCGTGGTCTCGGGCATCGCCGTCGCCATCAGCCTGACGCTGGTGAACGTGCTCCAGCCGGGCGCCGGGGTGAATGCCGCCGCCGCGCAAGCCATGATCGGTGATGCGGGCGAGGCCGCGGCGGGCATCATCCGCCAGTCCGGCGATGCCCCGAGCGGGATTGACGCCGTGGTTGGGATCATTCCGTCGAATCTCATTACCGCGATGAGCGAGAACGACATCCTGGCGGTCATGTTCTTCGCGCTCTTCTTCGGCATCGGCCTGCTGCTGATACAGACCCCGCGTACGGAGACGCTCAAGCACGTCTTCGAGGGCCTGTTCGAGGTGTCAATGCGCCTCATCGGGCTCGTCATCCAGCTGGCGCCCATCGCGATCTTCTGCTTCATGTTCAATCTCGCAGCCCAGTTCGGCTGGGGCCTGCTCATGACGCTCGCGGCGTATGTCGGCGTGGTGCTGCTGGCCCTCGCGATCCAGATGTTCGGCGTCTTCCCGGCACTGCTCACGCTGCTGGCCCGGAAAAGCCCGATCGCGTTCTTCCGCGAGACGCAGGAGGCGAGCATCATGGCCTTCGCTACCTCGTCCTCCAATGCGACACTGCCTACGTCCCTCCGCGTGGCGGAAACCCGGCTCAAGCTGCCGCCCCGCATCTCGCGCTTCGTGCTGACCATCGGCGCCACCGCCAACCAGAACGGAACCGCCATGTTCGAGGGCGTGACCGTCCTGTTCCTCGCCCAGTTCTTCGGCGTCAGCCTGGATCTGAGCCAGCAGGTCTACGTGATGGTGGTGTGCATCCTCGCGGGCGTCGGCACGGCGGGCGTTCCGGCCGGATCGCTGCCAGTCATCGCGCTCATTCTCGGCTCGGTCGGCGTCCCTCCCGAAGGCATTGGCCTCATCATCGGTGTGGATCGCTTCCTCGACATGTGCCGAACCACGCTGAATGTGGTGGGCGACCTGGTTGCGGCCACAGTGATCTCGGCTCATTCCTCAGCTTAGTCCGCAGACACGCACGTAATCCACAGATGAAACAGATGTTCAACGATGAAGTTGATGGGGCGTCGCCAATCTTTGGATTTCGAGACGACGCGTGCCAAAGTTGAGGAGTAGCCCGCGCTCTATGCCGCTGGCCTTTAGGTAGTTGAGCACTTGCGCCGTTTCCCGCGTAGTCAGCGTGGCAAGTGCCTTGAGCTCTACCAGCACCTTTCTGTAGCACACCAGGTCGGCACGATACCTCGACTGCAGTAGCTGGCCATCGTAGACGATGCCAAAGCCCACCTCGGCCTCGAATGGATTACCAGAAGCACTGAGTTCCAGCTTGAGCGCATCGCGATAGACCGCCTCCAGGAATCCGCAGCCGAGCTGCCGATGCACCCGCATCGCGGCTCCGATGACCTTGTAGGTCTGCTGGTCATCCTTCAGGCCTGGCATGCCCCAATCTGCGGCGCCGGCCAGGGACGCCGTCACCATTTTCTCGCCCAAGCAACCCCAAAATCGGGGTCCCGATCGCCCGAGCCGGGGCCAGCCGCCGCTCCGCCCCATCAACTTCATCCCCTTTCATCAACTTCATCTGCGGACTAGATTTCAAGGCTCCACTTCAACAGCAACGCGAGGCGGCCTTGGCGCAGAGCATGACCGGATTTGGTGAGGCGGAACGGCAGTTGCCGGCCGGCCGGCTGCGGGTCGAGATCCGCAGCGTCAATCACCGGTTCCTGCTCTTCACCCCCCGTCTCGCGAACGACCTCGGCGGCTTCGAGGCCGCCATCAAGGACCGGGTCCGTCAGGAGTTCGAGCGGGGGCATGTGTCCCTGAGCGCCCGGTGGGTGGACTCCGACGCCCAGGAGCCGGCGCTCTCGATCAACCTCGACCGGGCGCGCCAGTTCGCATCCCGGCTCAAGGAGCTGCAGGACGCGCTGTCGTTGCGCGGCGACGTCAACCTCGAACTCGTCGCGCGCCAGCCCGAAGTGCTGACCTGGACCCAGCCCGACTCGGCGCCGCCGACCTGGGACGAGATTGAGCCGGTCGTGGGCGAGGCAGCGGCCGCGTGTCGCACCATGCGGCTCCGCGAGGGCGCGGCGCTGCAGGAGGACATTGTCGCGCGGCTCGAGTCGATTCGTGCGGCGCTGGGCCGGATTGCCGAGCTCGCGCCGGCGCGCCTCACTCGCGAGCGCGACCGCCTGTCGCAGTCGGCCCAGGAACTCCTGGGTGGTGCGGGGCTCGACCCGCAGCGGCTGGCCCAGGAGATCGCCCTCATGTCGGACCGGCTTGACATCTCGGAGGAACTGGTGCGGTTCACCGCCCACATCGAGGCGTGCCACGGCGCCCTCGCTGTCGAGGGGCCGGTGGGCAAGCAGCTCGGCTTCCTGGCCCAGGAGATGGGACGCGAGGCCAACACCATCGGCTCCAAGGCCAGCGACGCCGGGATCGCGAGCCTGGTCATCCAGGTGAAGGGCGACCTCGAGAAGATCCGCGAGCAGCTGGAGAACCTCGAGTGAGGCCGTTCGTCCTGGTGCTGTCGTCTCCATCGGGCGGCGGCAAGACCACCATCGCGCGCTCGCTGCTCGAGGGCCGGGAAGAGCTGGGCTACTCGGTATCGGCCACCACGCGCGCGATGCGTCCGCGCGAGAAGGACGGGGTGGACTACCACTTCGTGAGCCGCGCCGACTTCGATGCGAGGGTGGCGGCCGGTGACTTCGTCGAGTGGGCCACGTACGGCGGCGAGTGCTACGGCACCCTGAAGTCGGAGCTGCGGCGCCTCGAGACCGAGGGGCGCACCGCGGTCCTGGATATCGAGATCCAGGGCGCGCGACAGATCCGTGAGACGGTGGCCGGCGCGGTGCTGGTGTTCGTGCTGCCGCCCTCGGGCGCGGTGCTGGCCGAGCGCCTCCGCCGGCGCGGTACCGAGCCACCCAGGGTCCTCGAGGCGCGGATGCGCCGGGCGGCGGAAGAGATGGCCGAGGCGGGGGAGTACGATTACGTCGTGGTCAACAACGACCTGGTGAGCGCGGTCGAAGCCGTCGCGGCGATCATCGATTCGGAGGGCCGCCGGGTGCGCCGGCTGCCGTCGCTGGCGGACGACGTTGCCCGCCTCAAGGATGAAGTACTTCGCGAAGCGGCGGCGCTTGCCGCGGCTTCGCCAACCTGAAGAGCACGAAGGAGAGCAGATGCGGATCGTGACCCCGACCGAGGTCGCCCGGCAGTCCGGCAACAAATACCTCGGCGTGCTGGTGGCCGCCAAGTTTGCGCGGTATCTGAATGAGTTTCCCGCTGGCCACGAGGCCGTCGCGGGCGAGGAGAAGCTGACCACGCGCGCGATCGAGTCGCTCGTGGATGGCGACCTGAACTACAAGCTGGTTCGCCGCCGCCGCTCCGAAGCGTGACATCCTGGTCCGGCCGGCGCGTCGTCCTCGGCGTGACTGGCGGGATCGCGTGCTACAAGAGCTGCATGCTGGCCCGCCAATTGGTCGAGGCGGGCGCCCGCGTGGACGTCGTGCTCACGCGTGCGGCCGCGGAGTTCGTGCGGCCAGTCACCTTCGAAGCGCTCACCGGTCGCCCCGTGCTGACGTCCCTCTGGGAGCCAGGCGGGGCGTTGTCACATATCCGCCTGGGCGAGGATGCGGACGTGGTCATCGTGGCGCCGGCGACGGCGCACCTGATTGCCCGGCTGGCGCAGGGCATCGCCGATGACCTCCTGACCACACTCCTGCTCGCCACCACGGCGCCGGTGCTGCTGGCGCCCGCCATGAACGACGAGATGTTTGCCGCCGCCACCACACGGGCCAACCTGGCCGGGCTGGCGGCACGCGGCGTCGCGACCGTGGGTCCGGAAATTGGCGCGCTCGCCGAGGGGCCCAGCGATCGGCCGGGGCGAATGAGCGAGCCGAATGCGATCATGCTCCACGCGGAGCGGGTGCTGGCATCCGCCGGCAGCAGGCTCGCGGGACGACGGGTGGTCGTTACCGGCGGCCCGACCCGCGAGCCCCTCGATCCGGTCCGCGTCATGACCAACCGCTCCAGCGGGCGAATGGGCATCGCGCTGGCCGAGGCGGCGTGGGCCCGCGGCGCCAACGTTCGGCTGATACTCGGCCCCGGTGCGCTCGTTCCCCATCCAGGCATCGAGGTCGAGCGGGTCGAGACCACCGCCGACATGGGCGCGGCAGTGGGTCACGTGCTGCCGGCGACCGACGTGCTGGTCATGGCGGCCGCGCCTGCGGACTATCGCGCCGACGAAAGCGCGTCGGTAAAGCGTCCTCGCAGCAGCGGGATGCTCAACCTCGCGCTGGCGCCCACCGACGACATCCTGGTCGGCACCCGGTCGCAGCGGAAGCCGGGCGCCGTGATCGTGGGGTTCGCACTCGAGACCGGCGATGCGCTCGAGAGGGGACGGGCCAAGCTGGCCGCGAAGGCGCTGGACCTGATCGTGGTCAACGATGCGCTGGAGCCGGGGGCGGGGTTCGAAGTCGAAACCAATCGGGTAGTCATCCTCGGCAGCGACGGGTCGACCCAGCCGCTGGCGCTTGCCAGCAAGCGAGAGATAGCGGACGGCATTCTCGATGCCGTGGAGGCGCGCCTTGGCTGACGCTCGCGCGAGATACCTGCGGCAGCAGGCTGAGCTGGGCGGCAACGAGGTGGTCCTGTCCGGGCCGCCGGCCGCGGCACCGGAGTCGCCGGCCCGGGATTGGCGCGCGGGTGCGCCGCCGATTCCCGAAGCCGGCCTCAAGGTCGTCTCGCCCGCCGTTCCCCTGGTGGGCGACCCCCTCGCCGGCCTCGATACGCTCGAGCAGGTCGCGGACCGCATCCGTTCGACGTATTGTTGCGGACTCTGCCCGGCCCGGAAGAACGCGGTCCCAGGGGAGGGCAGCGCCACGGCGAAGATGGTGCTGGTGGGCGAGGGCCCCGGCGCGACCGAGGACGAGACCGGCCGGCCCTTCGTGGGCCAGGCGGGCAAGCTGCTGGATGGCATCCTCTCGGCCATCGACCTGCGGCGCGAGGACGTGTTCATCTGCAATGTGGTGAAGTGTCGGCCGCCCCAGAATCGCAAGCCGCAGCCGGACGAGATCGAGGCCTGCATGCCGTACCTCCGGCGGCAACTTGCGATTCTCAAGCCACGCGTGATCCTCGCGATGGGAACGACCTCGGCTGAAACGCTCCTGGGTGTGAAGAAGTCCCTGGGAGCACTCCGCCTCAAGGTGCATGAGTACGACGGCATTCCGCTCGTCGTCACGTATCACCCCGCGGCACTGCTCCGCAATCCAAACTGGAAGAAGCCAACCTGGGATGACGTCCGGATCGCCCGACAACTTCTCGACCGCTGACGCGTACGTCGGCCGGGCGGCGCCCTGGAGCAGCGAGGCGGAGCAGGCAGTGCTCGGAGCCATGCTGCTGGACCAGGACGCGGCGCTCCGCGCGACCGAACTCCTCGACGACACCATGTTCTACCGGGAGGCGCACCGCCGGCTCTTCCGGGCCATGATGGCACTCACCGAGCGCCGAACCGTCATTGACCATGTGACCCTGCGGGACGAGTTGATCCGCCGGGGCGAACTGGATTCGGCCGGCGGGCTCGAGTACGTGGGCGAGCTGGTGGACGCGGTGCCTACCGCGGCCAATCTCGAGTTCCATAGCCGCATCATCCGGGAGAAGGCCATCCTCCGGCGCCTCATCGAGAGCGCGACCGCGATCGTCACCGAGGCGTACGACCCGAAGGCGCGAGCCAACGAACTGCTGGATTCGGCGGAGGGCCGGATCTTCCAGATCTCGCAGCAGCGGGGCGACGAGGGCTTTACCCGGCTCAAGGAGATGCTCTGGCCGACGATGGAGCGCATAGAAACGCTCCAGAAGAGCGGCAAGGCGATTACCGGTGTTCCCAGCGGTTTCGCAGATTTGGATGGGCTCACCAGCGGCTTCCAGTCGTCGGAGCTGGTGGTCATCGCGGCCCGGCCGTCGATGGGAAAGACCGCCTTCGCGCTCAACGTGGCGGCCAATGCGGCCATGGAGCAGCAAGGCGTCGCCGTGTTCTCGCTGGAAATGTCCAAGGAGGCGCTGGTCCACCGGATGCTCACCTCCATGGCCCGGGTAGATGCCCAGCGGGTGCGGCAGGGAACGTTGCGGGACTATGACTTTACCCAGCTGGCCCGCGCCGCCGGCATACTCCAGAGCTGCCCCATCTGGATCGACGACCAGCCGGCGCTGACGCTGCTCCAGATGCGCTCCAAGGCCCGCCGCCTCAAGGCGGAGTACGACGTCAAGATGCTGGTGGTCGATTACCTCCAGCTCATGCGCAGCCCCGAGTACGCTGAGAACCGGGTGCAGGAGATCTCCGATATCTCGCGCTCGCTCAAGGCACTGGCGCGCGAGTTGGAGGTGCCGGTGGTGGCGCTCTCGCAGTTGTCGCGCGCGTCGGAGCAGCGGGGCGGCGAGCGCAAGCCGATCCTGTCCGACCTGCGTGACTCGGGCGCCATCGAGCAGGACGCGGACCTGGTCATCTTCATCCATCGCGCCGAGTACTACGACCGCGAGGACGAAACCAAGCGCGGGCTGGCCGAAATCATGCTTTCGAAGAACCGCAACGGCCCGACCGGCGATGTCCAGCTCCGGTTCAGCCGGGAGTACACCCGGTTCGACAACCTCACGGCCCGGGAGGAGTCCGACTAACGTGGCTCGCGCCAAGTCGCTGTATCGCTGCGGAGAGTGCGGCCACGAGCATCCCAAGTGGACGGGCCGCTGCGAAGCGTGCGGGGCGTGGAACAGCGTAGCCGAGGAACCGGTGGTGGCGGCGCGCCGAGGGGTGCGAGGTGAGCGGGCTCCGGTCGCGGAGGCTCCCGGCCGGTTGCGGGAAGTGCAGCCGCCGCCCAATGCGCGCTGGCGCACGGGCCTGGACGAGTTTGACTTCGTGCTGGGCGGCGGCATCGTGCCCGGCTCGATGACACTCATCGGCGGTGAGCCCGGCATCGGCAAATCCACGCTGCTGCTTCAGGCAGCGGCTCGGCTGGAACGCGCCGGCCGCGCCGTGGTGTACGCCAGCGGTGAAGAAAGCCCGGAGCAGCTCCGGCTCCGCGCCGAGCGACTCACCGAGGATGCGGGAGCAGTCCGGGTCCTGGGCGAGACCTCGCTCGAGCGCATCATCGCCGCCACCGCCGCTGTCCCTGCCGACCTGCTGGTTCTCGATTCCATCCAGACCGTATACACCGAGCTGCTCGAGGGCGCCCCAGGCAACGTGGGCCAGGTGCGCGAGTGCGCCGGGCGCTTGATGCGCTTCGCCAAGGACACCGGCACCGCCGTGGTGGTAGTCGGTCACGTCACCAAGGGCGGCGGGATCGCCGGGCCTCGCACGCTCGAGCATATAGTCGACACCGTGCTCTACTTCGAGGGCGAGACCGCACTCGACTACCGGCTGCTGCGCGCCACCAAGAACCGCTTTGGGTCGGTGGATGAGCTGGGGGTCTTTGCCATGACCGCGGCCGGCCTGGTCCCGGTGGCCAATCCGAGCGAAGTGTTCCTGGCCGCGCGCTCCGCCGGCATCACGGGCAGCGCCGTCACGGCGCTCATGGAAGGCACTCGTCCAGTGCTGGTGGAGGTCCAGGCGCTGGCATCGCGCTCGGGATATGGCACGCCTCAGCGGGTCGCGACCGGCTTGGACCCCAAGCGGCTGGCGGTTCTGCTGGCGGTGCTCGAGCGGCGCGCCGCCACCGGATTCAGCGACCTCGATGTGTTCGTGCAGGCTACCGCCGGCGTGCGTCTCACCGAGCCCGGGACCGACCTCGCCGTCGCTGCCGCTCTCATCTCGAGCCTGCACAACTGTCCCACTCCTTCCGACGTCGTCTTCCTGGGTGAAATCGGCCTGGGCGGCGAGATCCGCCCCATCGCCGGCCTCGAACGCCGGGTGCAGGAGGCGGCGCGGGTAGGATTCCGCCGTGTCTATGCGTCGTCCCGCGCCTCGCTCGGCAACGGTGCCGCCGAGCTGATCGGTCTGGATCACGTCAACCAGCTGGTGCGCGCGCTTGCCGCGTGACGTCGGCGTGCTGCTCGTGGCCGGCGGCCGAGGCGAGCGGGCCGGCGCCGGTACGCTCAAGCAGTTCCGTGAACTCGCCGGCGTACCGTTGCTGCTACGTGCATTGCGACCGTTCTCCAGTCATCCCGACGTCGCCCACATAGTGATCGCGCTGCCGGCCGAGCACGCCGCGGCGCCGCCCGCCTGGCTCTCCGAGCTGCAGGGTCCGGCGGTCACGCTGGTTGCTGGCGGCGCCGAGCGGGCGGAGTCGGTGCGGCGTGCGCTCTCCGCGCTACCACCCGACGCCGGGATCGTGCTGGTGCACGACGCTGCGCGGCCCTTCGTGAGCGGAGAAGTGATATCCGCGGTGATTGCCGCTGCACGCGCGGGCGGCGCCGCGCTGGCAGCGGTTCCCCTCGCCGATACGCTCAAGGAGGCCGACACCAGCGGGTCGGTCGTGCGTCGCACGCTTCCGCGGCAGGCACTCTGGCGGGCCCAGACGCCTCAGGGGTTCCGTCGCAGCATCCTGGAAGCAGCACAGGTGGCCGCTGCGGCGGGCGCCACCGACGATTCGATGCTGGTGGAGGCCACCGGCGTGGACGTGCAGCTGGTTCCCGACTCGTCGCTCAACTTCAAGGTCACTACCAGTGACGATTTCGCGCTGGCGGAAGCGTGGGCGTCGCACCTCCGATGATGCTCCCGTTCCAGACGTCCGACGACGTCGACGCTGCGGCTGCGCCAGTCAAGGCGCAGCTCGAACGCGGGCTGCTGCTGGCCTATCCCACCGAGACCGTCTACGGACTCGGATCGGCGCCCAGCGACGCATCACTGACGGCGCTGGCGGCACTCAAGGGTCGTCCCCCTCGCAAGCCGTTCCTGCTGCTGGTCGGTAGCCGGCTCATGGCAGAGCAGTGGGGACTGGTGTTCACCGCATCAGCCCGAGCGATGGCGGACGAGTTCTGGCCCGGCCCTCTGACGCTGGTGCTGGCAGGAGGAGAAGGTCGCCTGCCGGATCGGCTACGTGGCCCCGAAGGGGGTATCGCGGTGCGGCATACCTCGCACGCCGGCATGGCCCGCCTTATCCAGAGCATCGGGATGCCGGTGACGTCCACCTCAGCCAACCGCCCCGGCGGCCCGCCGGCACCCGGGGTGGAGCGGCTGGTTCAGCTGTTCCAGGCCGCGGTGGACGACGGCACGCTGCTGGTGCTGGACGGCGGCGTGCTCGGCAATGTGCCTCCCTCCACCATTGTGGACTGCACCCAGCAGATTCCGGTCATGATCCGCGAGGGCGCCCTCCCGCGTCCGCTGCTCCGCCGCCGCGTGGGCCGGCTCGCGCCATGACGACTCCTCGGCGCGACACCCGCGTGCTGATGGTGTGCAGTGGCAACACCTGCCGCAGCCCGACTGCCGAAGCGCTGCTGCGCCGGGAACTGGCTGCTGCAGGCATTACGGGAGTGACGGTCAGCTCGGCGGGCACCGGAGCCCAGGAGGGCGAGCCCGCCTCGGAAGGAGCCTACCTGGTGGCGCTGGAGGAAGGCGTGGATCTGGGGATGCACCGGTCGCGCCGCGTCACGCCCGGCCTGCTGGCCGAGGCGGACGTCATTCTCGCGATGTCGCGCAGCCACCTGCATCGCCTGGCGCTGCTGGGCGGCGGCGATCGGGCCATGCTGCTCACCGAGTATGCCGGCGAGGAAGGCGATGTTGCCGACCCGTACGGTGGTGCGCTCGACGGCTATCGCGAAGCGTTCCATCACCTCGAGCGCCTGACCCGCGCCACCGCGCTGCGCCTGGGCGAGGTGCGCTGAGGTGGCCAGGCGACGCGTCCGGGTCTTCGCCATCCTGGGTGATCCGGTCCAGCATTCGCTGTCGCCGCTCATGCACAACGCGGCCTTCCGCGCCCTCGGCCTCAGTGCGGTGTACGTGCCATTGCGTTGCAGCTCCCGCGACTTGCCGGGGCTGCTGGGCGGGCTGGCCCGCGCGGGAGGCGGCGGCAACGTGACTGTGCCGCACAAGGAGCTCGCGTCGCGACTGGTGCAGGACGCCTCTCCCTCGGCGCGTGAGGTCGGCGCCTGCAACACCTTCTGGCGCCACGCCGAGCGGGTGCGGGGGGATAACACCGACGTGGACGGGGTCCTCGCGGCAATGGAGGGGTTGGGGGTGGCAGGCGGCCGCTGGCTGATAGCCGGTACCGGAGGGGGCGCCCGGGCGGTCGTGGTGGCCGCACGCCGGGCTGGCGCCGCCGTCGCTGTGCGATCGCGTGATCCGGCTCGCGCGGCGGAGTTCGGTACCTGGGTTGGCAGTCGTGGCGTCTCGCTGGCCGAGCCCGAGGAGTGCGATGTGGCGGTCAACGCCACACCACTGGGCCTCCGTCGGGACGACGCGTCGCCCATTCCGCTCGAAGCCATGCCCAAGGCGCGGGCAGCGCTTGACCTGGTATACGCTCCCGGGGCGACGCCGTGGGTACAGGCGCTCCGGGAGCGCGGACTCGCCGCGGCCGACGGGCGGACGATGCTGCTGGCCCAGGGCATGGAGGCGTTTCGGCGCTGGTTCCCCGACCGCGAACCACCGGCTGAGGTAATGCGGGCGGCCCTGGATGCCGCGCTTCGCTGAGTTCGCGCGGATCTGGAGCAGGGCGGAGCGCGCACTGCTCGCGCCTGCGTGCCTGCTGTGTGAAGAGCAGGTCCCTGCCAGCGAGGGCGATGCACTGATCTGCGGGCTCTGCCGCAGCCGGTGGCACCGGGTCGAGCCGCCGTGGTGCCCGCGCTGTGGCGCGACGGTCGAGCTGGACGATCCCTGCACCGTATGTGGCGACTGGCCCGATGGTCTCTCGGAGGTTCGGAGCGCGGTGTGGCTCGACGACCCGGCCCGGAAGACTGTGCATGCGCTCAAGTACGGTGGCTGGTGGCGCGTCACCGAGGCGATGGCGCTGGCGATGCGCGGACTGGAGCCGCTGGGCCAACAGCCGGTCCTGGTGCCGGTGCCGCTCGGGTCGCGCCGCCGCCGCCGGCGCGGTTACAATCAGAGCGCGATGCTTGCCCGCGTACTCGCGGATATCACCGGCGGCGAAGTGGACGAAGCGGTCCTCCGCCGCGGACGCGAGACCCGCTCGCAGACCGCGCTGACGCCGGACCAGCGGCAGGCCAACGTGGCTGGCGCATTCGTGGGCGCGCGGTGCACCGGCCGCCACCTGGTGCTGGTGGACGACGTCTTCACCACCGGGGCCACGCTGGCCGCTGCGGGGATGGCGTTGCGCGCCGCGGGCGCGGCCCGGGTCGATGCAGTGACGTTTGCCCGCGCCCGGACCGCACTGGACTGAGGGATGCGGGATTCACGATAACTGTCGAGGGTCAGGGAAATGGCAATTCGGGTTGCGATCAACGGATTCGGGCGGATTGGGCGGAATGTCGTCCGGGCGGCACAGAAGCTGGGTGGGGCGGAGCTCGACTTCGTCGCGGTGAATGACCTCACTGACACGAAGACGCTGGCGCACCTGCTGAAGTACGACTCGGTGCACGGCCGCTTCGATGGGGATGTCGAAGCCGCCGAAGGCGCCATCATCGTGAATGGCGACGAGATGAAGGTGCTGTCCGAGAAGGACCCGGCCAGGCTGCCCTGGAAGGACCTGGGGGTGGATGTGGTGCTCGAGTCCACCGGCCGGTTCACCGATCGCGACGCGGCCGCCAACCACCTGAAGGCGGGTGCGAAAAAGGTCATCATCTCGGCACCGGGCAAGAAGGAGGACATCACGGTCGTCTATGGGGTGAATCACGAGAAGTACGATCCCAAGGCGCATCACATTATTTCCAACGCGAGCTGCACCACCAACTGCCTCGTCCCCGTGGTGCACGTGATCCTCAAGGAATTCGGCTTCGTGCACGGCTTCATGACCACCGTCCACGCCTACACCAACGACCAGCAGATTCTCGACCTTCCCCACAAGGATCTGCGGCGCGCGCGCGCCGCGGCGATGTCGATCATCCCGACCACCACCGGCGCCGCGAGGGCCACCAGCCTGGTGCTGCCCGAAGTGAAGGGCAAGATCGACGGCATCTCGCTGCGGGTCCCGACGCCGGACGTCTCGACCGTGGCGCTCACGGCCGAGGTGTCGAAGGCGACCACGGTGGACGCCGTGAACGACGCCTTCCGTGCCGCCGCACGTGGGGCGCTCAAGGGTGTCCTGGACGTGAGTGACGAACCGCTGGTCTCGGTGGACTACACCGGCAACCTGATGTCGAGCACCATCGACGCGCTCTCGACCAGCGTGGTGGATGGCACCCTGGTGAACGTGACGTCCTGGTACGACAACGAAATGGGCTACAGCGCCCGTTGCGTGGACCTGCTGCGTTATGTGGGAGAGCGCCTGTGAAGCGGACGCTGGACTCGCTCGATCCTGCCGCGCTCGATGGCATGCGCGCGCTGGTCCGGGTGGACTTCAACGTTCCCCTGAAAGATGGACGGGTCGGCGACGACACCCGCATCCGGGCGGCGCTGCCCACCATCCGCTGGCTGCGTGATGCGGGCGCCCGGATCGTGCTGCTGTCTCATCTCGGCCGGCCCAGGGGCAAGCCCGACCCGGCCCAGTCGCTCCGCCCGGTGGCGAAGGCGCTGGAGTCGCTGCTCGGGTCGCCGGTGGTATTCCTCGATGATCCGCTGTCGGAGGATGCGGTTCGCGAGACCCGTCGCCTGCCGCGGGGAGGCGTCGCGCTGGCCGAGAACACCCGGTTTCATGCCGGCGAGGAGACGAACGACGCCGAGCTGGCGCGCCGGTTTGCGGCGCTGGGTGATTTCTATGTCAACGACGCATTCGGATCCGCCCACCGCGCGCACGCCAGCACCGAGGGTGTGGCGCACCTGTTGAAGCCGGCCGTGTCGGGCCTGTTGATGCAGAAGGAACTGCGCTATCTCGGCGACGCGCTGGACCAGCCGAAGCGCCCTTTCGTGGCGGTGCTGGGCGGGGCCAAGATCTCCGGCAAGATCGACCTGATCGAGGCGCTGCTGCCCAAGGTGGACGAAATCCTCATCGGCGGCGCCATGGCCTGCACTTTCTTCCGCGCCATGGGACTCGAGACCGGCAAGTCACTGGTCGAGAACGACCGGGTGGACATGGCGTCAGCCCTGCTCGCGCGGGGAGGCCGCAAACTGGTGCTGCCCTCCGGCGCTGTCATCGCGCAGGCACTCACGCCCGGCGCCGAGACCCGCTCGGTCCAGCGCGACGACATCCCCGAGGGCTGGGCGATGTATGACATCGATGCCATGTCGGAGCAGGACTTCGGCGCCATCATCGATCAGGCCGGCACCGTCATCTGGAACGGGCCGATGGGCGTGTTCGAGACGCCGCCGTTCGATCATGGCACCCGGGCCATCGCGCGGTCCATGGCGCATGCGTCGGCCAGGGGCGCCGTCACGATCGTGGGCGGTGGTGACTCAGCGGCAGCAGTGAGCGAGGCCGGACTTGAGGACCAGATGACCCACGTCTCCACTGGCGGCGGTGCATCGCTCGAGTTCCTGGAAGGCAAGCCGCTTCCCGGTGTCGCTGCACTGGACGACGCATGATGCGTCGCCTGGTCCTTGCCGCCAACTGGAAGATGCACCTGGGGCCGGGCTCGGCCTCCGATTTTCTCGGCCGCTTCCTGGCCGCCGCGCCACCGCGCGAGGATCGCACGCTCCTGTTCTTCCCCCCGGCTGCTTCGCTCCTGACGGTGGCCGCGGCGCTACAGGAGCGCACCGACGCGCGAGCGGGGGCCCAGAACATCCACTGGGAACCGAAGGGCGCATTCACCGGCGAGATGTCGGTGGCCATCGCGCAGGAGGCGGGCGCTTCCGGCGCGCTGGTGGGGCACTCGGAGCGCAGGCACGTGTTCGGGGAGACCGACCAGCAGACCGGCTTCAAGGTCCAGGCCCTGCTGGCCGCCGGCATGGATGTCATGCTGTGCGTGGGCGAGACCCTCGCCGAGCGCGAGGCAGGGCTCACCGAATCAGTGTGCCTCCGGCAACTGGCGGCAGGCCTGTCCGACGTGGCTCCCGCGCAGCTGGCCCAGGTGATGATTGCGTATGAGCCGGTGTGGGCCATCGGCACCGGCAAGAACGCGACTCCCGAGGATGCGTCCACCGTGCATCAGTCCATCAGGGAGGCGTTGACGGCGCGGGGCGCGACTGCGCGGATCCCGGTACTCTATGGCGGGAGCGTCAACGCCGGCAACGCCGCCGCGCTGCTGGGCCAGCCCGGGATCGACGGCCTGCTGGTGGGCGGCGCGAGCCTCGATCCCGACGGGTGGGCGCAGATCTGTGGGACGGAGGTGTAGCTGATGGCTCGACGGCTGATGACAGTGGGGCTGCTCCTGCCGGCGTTCCTCGGCTGCGCCAGCGCCGCGCATCAGGAGACGACTCCGGCCGCGGCGCCCGCTCATGAGCACGGGACCGGCGCCAGGATCCACATTCCCGCCGGCGCGCTGTATACCGTCGCGGATGTGAGCTTCCTGCAGGGGATGATCGCGCATCATGCCCAGGCGGTTCACATGTCGCACCTGGCGGAGACCCGTGCCGCCGATCCGCGGCTGCTGCGCCTGGCACAGAAGATCGGGCAGTCACAGATCGCCGAGATCGACTTGATGCAGGGGTGGCTGGCGGATCACGATCAGTTCGTGCCCGACACCTCGTCTCACCGCAACATGATGATGCCGGGAATGCTGACGCCGGCCCAGCTGGCCGAGCTCGAAGCGGCATCAGGCCCGGTGTTCGACCGTCGGTTCCTGGAACTGATGATCCTGCATCACGAGGGCGCCCTCGCGATGGTGGCCGACTTGCTGGCCAGTCCGGGGGCGGCGCAGGATGTTGACGTGAACGTGCTGGCAAACGAAGTGCACCTGGTCCAGACCGCCGAACTCGGCGCCATGCACCAGATGCTGGACAACCTCGAGGGAGAGTCGCCGTGATCGAACGAATCCGGAGCCGTGCTGCCCGTGCCGGTGCTGCCGCTGCTGTGGCCGCGCTGCTGTTCGCGTCCTCTGCGCTGCAGGCGCAGACCTACCCGCAGGGCGGTGACCCCCGCGACGGACTCGGCCCGGGGTTCGAGCACCCGGGCATCGCCCTGGCGGGGATGCGGCTGGTGTCGTTCGCGCCGAAGCCCGCCGAGTTCGACTCGATCCAGGGGCTCCGGTTCATCAATTCCGACCTTGCCTTCAAGGGGAACCTCGTCTACCAGGGCAACTTTGCCGGGTTCTCCATCTGGGATGTCGCTAATCCCGCCCGCCCGGCGCTGGTCTCCGTGGTGCCGTGCATCACCTCCCAGGGTGATCCATCGATCATCGGCAACCTGCTCTTCGTGTCGGCGGAAGGCGGCGGCAACCGAAACGATTGTGGCAACGGCGGGGTGCAGTCCCCGTCAGAACACATGGCCGGGGTCCGGATCTTCGATGTGAGCAACCCAAGCCAGCCGCGCCTGGTCAAGAATGTCCAGACCTGCAAGGGGTCACACACCCACACCGTGATTCCACACCCCAGCGACCCCAGTATCGTCTACATCTACGTGTCCGGAAGCCAGGGCGCGCGCGATTCGATGCCGGGGTGCGTCAATGGCACCGATCCCGCCGACGAGAACAACTCGCTCTATCGGCTCGACGTGATCAAGGTGCCGCTCGACAAGCCTGAGGATGCCGCGGTGGTGACCGGTGCGCGGATCTTCACCGGTCTCGGGCCTGCGGCGCAGCGCTCCGGCCGCAATCGCCGCCAGGGCGCCGATGCTCCCCGCTACGGGCCCCGCAACTGCCACGATGTCACCGCCTATCCCGCGATCGGCCTGCTGGCTGGCGCCTGCTCCAGCTACGGACTGCTGGTGGATATCTCCAATCCCGAGAAGCCGGTGCGGCTGGATGCTGTGGCCGATACCAACTTCTCGCTCTGGCATACCGCCGTCTTCAGCAACGACGGCTCGAAGATCGTGTTCACCGACGAGTGGGGCGGCGGCACCCAGCCTATGTGCCAGGCCACCAGCATGCTGGAGATGGGCGGCAACACCGTGCTCACGGTCGCCGACCGGAAGCTCACCCAGCACGCCTACTTCAAGCTCCCCACGTCGCAGACGGCGGAGGAGAATTGCGTGTCCCACAATGGATCGCTGGTGCCGGTGCCGGGCCGCGACATCATGGTGCAGGGCTGGTACCAGGGCGGCGTGGACGTCATTGATTTCACCGACCCGGATCACCCGTTCGAGATCGCCTACTTTGACCGGGGGGCCATCGACCCGCCCACTGCCGATTCGACCGGCGAGGGCCGGGCGCGCAACACCATCGGCGGCTCGTGGGGCGCGTACTGGTACAACGGCCTCATCTACTCCTCCGAGCTGGCGCGCGGCTTCGACATCCTCGAGCTGCTGCCGAGCGAGCACCTCTCGGCCAACGAAATCGCGGCGGCCAAGCTGGTGCAGATGGAGGAGTTCAATCCCCAGAGCCAGCCGCGGGTGGAGTGGCCGGCTGCATTCCCGGTGGTGCGCTCGTACCTCGACCAGCTGGTGCGGGGTGAAGGCCTTGCCGCCGAGCGCACGGCAGCCATCGCCAAGGCACTCGACGCGGCCGAGCAGCAGAGTGGCGCCGCCCGGGCGTCGGCGCTCACCACGCTGGCGTCGGCGGTTGACCGCGACGCAGCCGGCGCCAAGGATCGGACTCGGGTCGAGGCGATGGCCAAGGCGATACGGGACCTGGCCGGGGCGGCTCGCTGAGGGCACGCATGCGCAGGCGGGGGCGGTTGAAGTTCCGCCCCCGACTCGCTAAACTTCAGGACTGTACTCACTTGGCGCATATATGTTCTATCTGATCCTGACGCTGCTCATTCTCGACGCGATTCTGCTCGCCACCGTGATCCTGCTTCAGGCAGGCCAGGGCGGCGGGCTTGCCTCGCTTGGCGGCGGCACCACCGACACGGTCATGGGCGGCCGGCAGGCGGTCACCCTGCTGACCCGGTCCACCTGGTGGTGCGGCGGGATCTTCCTGGGCCTGGCGCTGATGCTGTCGGTGATGTCCGCCAACCGCGGCGTCTCCTTCGAGAGCAACATCCAGGAGCAGATCCGGCAGCAGTCGGCGCCGGCTCCGGCTGCGACCCAGGAGGCGGCGCCTTCCACGCTGCCCATCGAGGGCCTGACGCCGGCAGCTCCTGCCACCGACAGCGCGGGTGGCGGCACGCAGTGATCGACCGGCCTGATTCGACGGAGCGGGGCATCGGCATCGCCGATCGCCCCGCTTTTGTTCTCCTGGAGGATGGTGAGTGGTTCGCCGGTACCATGGCGAACGACGCGGAGCCTGGCTTCGGCGAGGTGGTGTTCACCACCAACCTCACCGGCTACCAGGAGACGTTCACCGACCCCAGCTATCTCGGCCAGATCGTGGTGATGACGGCGCCGATGATCGGCAACTACGGGGTCACCGAGCAGGACATGGAATCGTCCCGGCCCCAGGTGAGCGGCGTAGTGGTTCGCGAGCTGAGCCGGACGCATTCCAGCTGGCGGGCGTCCAGCGGGCTCGACGAGTGGCTGGTCCGGAACCGGATCCCGCTGATCCAGGGCGTGGACACCCGCCGCCTCACGCGCCACATCCGCGACAAGGGCGCCATGCGCGGGGTGATCGCCCTGGGTGATGTGCCATCCGATGCGCTCCGGGCCCAGCTGGCGTCGCAGCCGGGTATGAGCGGCCAGGACCTCGCTACCGCTGCTACGGTCAGCGAGAGCTACACCGAGGGGGCCGGGCCGCATGTGGTGGCATATGACTTCGGGATGAAGCGGAACATAGTCCACATGCTGGTGGCGGCAGGCTTCAAGGTCACGGTCGTGCCTTCACAAACTACTGCAGACCAAGTCCGTAAGTTGATGCCTGATGGGGTGTTCCTGAGTAACGGTCCAGGAGATCCTGCAGCCGTCTCCTACGTCTTGCCGGAGATCCGCGCCTTGGCCGACGCCGGCGTCCCCACCTTCGGGATCTGCCTGGGTCATCAGCTGCTTGGCTTGGCCTACGGAGGCGAGACCGCCAAGATGGCCTATGGGCACCGGGGCGGGAACCACCCGGTGAAGGACCTCGATTCCGGTGACGTCCTTATCACCACCCAGAACCACGGCTTCGCCGTCCTGGGCGACGAATCCGGAGTGCGCGGCGCACCCGATCTCGAGGTGACCCACCTTAACCTCAATGACGGCACCGTCGAAGGACTACGCCATCGTTCGTTGCCGGTCTTTGCCGTTCAGTACCATCCGGAAGCCGCTCCAGGGCCTCAC
>DASTUF010000032.1:0-53600 GCA_035759745.1 Gemmatimonadales bacterium | reverse complement strand
GCGGTCAGTATGGCGAGCAGGCTGTCCGCATCGGCCAGCAGTGATTCGGCGAGGTCGGCCGAGGCGTATGGCTCGCGAATGACGGGCCGGTTCTCCCAGCGGTCGATGGCCTGGCTGGTCCACCCGGCGCGCTCGGTCTGGAAGCGGGCCGAGTCCTCGTAGGCCTGCTCGATCATGACTTCTCGTCGGCGGAATTGCCCAATCACGTTGAGCGACGCCGCGATGTCGCGCCGGGCGGCCTGGGCGCCGTCGGGCGAGGTGAACGAGCGAACGTTGAGCACCGTGGCAAGCCCGGCCTCGTCGAGCATGGTTCGCAGGTTGGCGCGGGCGACGTCGAAGGCGATGCCCCGGCGGTCGATGAGTTCCTCGACGCCGACCGGCGCGGTCGGATCGATGCCCTGAGCGAGCGGACGGTCGGGCACCGGTCCGCGGAGGTTGGGCACCCGAACCTGCGGCTCCGCCGTGGCATCCAGCTGCTCCGCGTCAGGTGACGCGTCGCGCAGCAGCAGCTTCTGTCCGATGAGCAGCCCCACCGCCGATCCCAGTACCACTATGATCAGGATCCACATGCCGGTTCTTCGCCCGCGAGGCGGAGAAACCGACAGTGGCTCCGGCGAGGACGCGAAGTCGCGTGCCACCCTGCCTCGACGGCGCCGAGGCTCGGGCTCGGCCGGCGGCGCAGCCGGGAGGGGCTCGACCTTCATCGGCGTTGGCGCGATCGGCTCGTGCACCAGCCTGGGCGGTTCAGCGGGCCGGGGCGGCACCGGCCCGAGCGGGGTGATGCGAGAGGGTGGCTCGGGGCGGATAATCGGCTCGACGACCGGCGGCGTATGTTCCGGCTTGATTGGCCGGGGCGGCATTGGGCCGATGGTTGAGATGCGGGGCGGCTCGGCGGGCGGCCCGGGCGGGGGCTCGGCAGCCGTGGGCTCCGTCTCGGTAGACCAGGGATCGGCTGCGCCCTCGTCCGACGGCTTGTTGCTGGTGTCGGCCGCGTCGGAGGATGCGAATGCGAAATACGGGTGGCTCTCGAGTGGCAGCCACTGGCCGGTACGCCGGTGGAAGATCGAGGCGTCACGACCCACGGACCCCTGCCGCACGGCGTCGGCGAGTTCCTGGATCGAGGTGTAGATCTGTTCCGTACCGGAGGGGAGGCGAATTCGGTACATGCCCGAAACTACACAATCTCCCCTTTCGCCGCGCCGGTCCACCCGATAAGATGCGGGCCATTCAGACTGTTCTTCCCGTTCCGGAGGCCCATGCGACTGCAACCTTTTCGGGCGGTACGGCCCGCGCCCGAGATGGCGGCCGAAGTCGCAGCGGTGCCGTACGACGTAGTGAGCCGAGCTGAAGCCGCCGAGCTGGCCCGCGGCAACCCCCGCAGCTTCCTCCACGTCGGCCGATCCGACATCGACCTGCCCGACGACACCGATCCGCACGACCCACGGGTGTACGCCGGTGCCCGCGAGGCGCTCGACCGCCTGCTGCGCGAGGGCGTGCTGGCGCAGGACCACGAGCCGTCGCTCTTCCTCTATCGCCTCGTCATGGGTGACCAGGTCCAGACCGGGCTGGTCGGCTGCGTGCACGTGGACGACTACGACACCAACGTCATCCTCAAGCACGAGAAGACCCGGCCGGACAAGGAAGACGACCGCACCCGGCACGTGCTGACGCTCAACGCCCACGCCGAACCCGTCATCCTTACCTATCGGGGACGGCCGGAGATCGATCGCCTGACGGCCCAGGTCACCCGCCAGGACCCGGTGTACGATTTCACGGCGGACGACGGCGTGCGGCACACGGTGTGGCGGGTGATGGACACGCATCCGTGGACCCAGCACTTCGGCACCATCCCGGTGAGCTATGTTGCGGATGGTCATCATCGCTGTGCCAGCGCGTCGCGCGCGGCAAAAGAGCGGCGCGAGGCCAACTCCGGCCATCACGGCGGCGAGGAGTACAACTGGTTCCTGGCGGTGCTGTTTCCCTCGGACCAGCTCCGGATTCTCCCCTACAACCGCCTGGTGCGGGACCTCAACGGCCAGACATCGGCCGAGGTGCTGGCGCGGCTGGCGGAAGTGGGCGAACTCTCCGAGACCAGCCAGCCGGAGCCGCCGGGTCCCGGCAGCGTGTGCGTCTTCCTCGACGGCAAGTGGCACCGGCTGACGTTCGACCTGGCGACGATCGACAACGCGGATGTCATCGGCTCGCTGGATGTGAGCCTGCTGCAGAACCGGGTGCTGACGCCGATCCTCGGCGTGGGCGATCCCCGCACCGACCCGCGGATCGAGTTCGTGGGTGGCATTCGCGGCAGCGCCGAGCTCGAGCGCCGGGTGAATTCAGGGGACCACGCTATCGGCTTCTCGATGCACCCGACCAGCCTGGACCAGCTGCTGGCGGTGTCCGACGCAGGTGAGGTGATGCCGCCGAAGAGCACGTGGTTCGAGCCCAAGCTGCGCTCGGGCTTGTTTGTGCACCTCCTTGAGTAAAAAGTGAAAGGTGATACGTGAGAAGTGAGCGTCCCCTAAGCCCTACGCCCTGCGCCCTACGCCCATGAAAGTCCTGCTCGCAGACAAGTTCGAGAAAGTCGGCATCGACGCCCTGAAGGAACTGGGCTGCACGGTGGTCGAACGGCCGTCGCTCAGCGCGGACGAGATTCCCGATGCGTTACGGGAAGCGGATCCGGGCATCCTGATCGTCCGGGGCACCAAGGTGACGGCAGACGCGCTTCGGAGCGGCGCCAGTCTGGGCCTGGTGATTCGGGCCGGCGCCGGCATCGACAGCATCGACGTGAAGGCGGCGTCGGCACTGGGCATCTTCGTCTCGAACTGTCCCGGCAAGAACTCGGTGGCGGTGGCGGAGCTGGTGATGGGGCTGCTGCTTTCACTGGACCGGCGGATCCCCGACCAGGTAGCTGACGCCCGCGCCGGCCAGTGGAATAAGGGCGAGTACTCCAGGGCGCGGGGGCTGCACGGCCGGACCCTCGGCATCGTGGGCCTGGGCCAGATCGGCCGCGAGTTGGCGGCGCGGGCGCGGGCCTTCGGGATGCATGTGGCCGCGTGGTCGCGCAAGCTGACGATCCAGGAGGCGGAGGATCTGGGCCTCACCTGGTGCGAGACGCCGATTGAAGTGGCGCGCGTCAGCGACGCCGTCAGCATCAACGTTGCCGCTACCCCCGACACGAAGTCGCTGGTCAACGCCGAGTTCCTGGCGGCGATGCGGCCGGGGTCATATCTCATCAATACGGCGCGGGGCTCGGTGGTGGACGAGGCGGCGCTGGCCGACGCGGTGCGGACCCGGGGAATCCGGGTGGGCATGGACGTCTTCCAGGGAGAGCCGGCCGGCGCCACCGGCGAGATCGACAGCGCGCTGGTGCGGGAGCCGGGCGTGTACACGACCCATCACGTGGGCGCGTCCACCGAGCAGGCGCAGGTGGCGATCGCTCACGAAGCGGTGCGGATCGTCCAGGAGTACATGGATCGCGGCAACGTGCCCAACTGCGTCAACCGGCTGGCCAAGAGCACGGCGACTCACGTGCTGTCGATCCGGCATCACAACAAGCCGGGCGTCCTGGCCCATGTATTCCGCGAACTGGCCGACCGCGGCATCAACGTCGAGGAAGTCGAGAACATCATCTATCACGGCGCGCAGGCTACGCTGGCCCGGGTCCATGTGGACGCGGCGCCGGACGCTGTCGCGCTGTCCGCCATCCAGGGCGGCAACTCCCATATCATCAAGGTGGACCTGAGCCGGCTGGACGGGGCTCTGTCCTGACGCACCACCGCCGAGAGGAATCATGAGCGAACGCATCTTCAACTTCAGCGCCGGGCCCGCGGTCCTGCCCGAGAGTGTCATCGAATCGGCCCAGCGTGACATCTGGAACGTGGCTGGCAGCGGGATCGGTATCATGGAACACAGCCACCGGGGCAAGGTGTTCGACAAGATCCTCAAGGAAGCGGAAGCCAACTGCCGCGAGCTGGCGGGGATTCCCGACACTCATCACGTGCTGTTCCTGCAGGGCGGTGCGTCGCAGCAGTTCGCCATGGTGCCGATGAACTTCCTGCCGAAGGACGGGACCGCGGATTACCTCGTGAGCGGGGTCTGGTCGGAGAAGGCGGTCAAGGAGGCGAAGGCACTGGGGAAGGCGCACGAGGCGTCGTCCAGCAAGGATCGCAACCATTGCTACATCCCCACGAAGGCGTCGTGGTCGCCATCTCCGAGTTACGCCCACTTCACTTCCAACAACACGATCTACGGAACCCAGTGGCGGCAGGAGCCGACGCCGCCGGCGGGCGTGCCGCTCATCTGCGATGCGTCGAGTGACATCTTCTCCCGGCCGATCGACGTGTCGAAGTACGGCATGATCTACGCCGGTGCGCAGAAGAACCTGGGCCCGGCGGGCGCGGTGCTGGTGATCGTCCGCAAGGACATGGTGGAATCGGCGGCATCCGACATCCCCACGATCTTCCAGTACCGGACCCACGCGAAGGAGCCGTCGGTATTCAACACGCCGCCGACCTTTTCGATCTACGTGGTGGGCGAGGTGTTCAAGTGGATCCAGGCGGGTGGCGGGCTCAGGGCCATGGAAACGAAGAACCAGGAGAAGGCGGCGCTGCTGTACGACTACCTGGACCAGAGCGACTTCTTCCATGGCACCGCTGACGCCGACAGCCGCTCCCTCATGAACGTCTGCTTCCGGGCGCCATCCGAGGAGCTGGAAGCGGCCTTCATCGCCGAGGCGACGAAGCGTGGCATGTCGGGGCTCAAGGGCCACCGGTCGGTGGGCGGCATGCGGGCGAGCATCTACAATGCGATGCCCCGCGGCGGGGTCGAGGCGCTGGTGGCGTTCATGAAGGAATTCGAGCGCGCCAACCGCGCGGTTCATGCCTGAGCCTGCAGTAGCACCCCTGGTTTCCACCGCGTGGCTCGCCGAGCGTTTGGGCGAGCCACGCGTGCGTGTGGTGGACGCGTCGTGGCACATGCCGGCCTCGGGCCGGGATGCGGAGGCGGAGTTCAGGAGCTCCCACATTCCCGGCGCCGTCTTCTTCGACCTCGACGCCAACTCGGCGCAGGACACTTCGCTGCCGCACATGCTGCCGGCCGCCGATGGGTTCGGCCGCAGCATGTCGGCGCTGGGATTGTCGAACGGCGACATGATCGTGGTGTACGACAGCAGCGGGGTGAACCTGAGCGCGCCACGGGCGTGGTGGATGTTCCGGGCGATGGGACACGAGGCGGTGGCTGTGCTGGACGGTGGGTTCGGAAAGTGGGTCTCCGAGGGACGGCCGGTGGAGCAGGGAAATGCCGCGCCCGAGCCTGGAAAGTTCGTGGCGCAGCTCGACGCCGGACTTGTGGCGAGCATGGCGCAGGTGAATGCCATCGGCTCGAGCGGCGAGGCGCAGATAGTGGACGCCCGTTCACCGGGGCGGTTTGACGGCACCGAACCGGAACCGCGCCCGGGGCTCCGCTCGGGACACATTCCCGGCAGCCGCAACGTGCACTTCCGCTCGCTGGTGCGGGAGGACGGGACGCTCAAGCCGCCGAGGGAGCTGCGGCAGCTGTTCGAGGCTGCGGGGGTGGACATCACGCGCCCGGTGGTGGCGTCGTGCGGCTCGGGCGTCACGGCGTGCACTATCGTCCATGCGCTCGAGGTGCTGGGGCAGAGTGGGGCGCGGGTGTATGACGGGAGTTGGAGTGAGTACGGGTCCGCCGATGGGTCCACAGATGAAGTTGATGAAGAAGGATGAAGTTGATGGGCCCGGAGAGGGTGCTGCCAATGAAGATTCAGGGTCTGGTGGTGTTAGGTCTCGCTGCATTGGTGGGGTGCGGTGAGGGCGGGGCGGCGCGGACGGAGGGCGTGGCGGCTGCGGGCGCGCCGGTCGAGCCCAGTCGACGCGACAGTGCGGGCGTGGAGATCCTCGAGTTCCCGGAGAATGCGCGCGAGATGGCGCCGCAGTTCACGGTGTCTGCCGAGCCCATCACGGTTATCGGGGACGACGAGGACGGCTCGGATGCCATTGGCTTGGCCCACTCGGCCCTGATGTTGCCGGAGGGAGGCGTTGTCCTTTGGGACGATACTGAAGGTCAGCTGGTGCTGTTCGATGCGGCCGGCGATCTCGTACGCCGGGTGGGGCAGCGGGGCCAGGGCCCGGGAGACTTCAGCTCCGTCCGCCAGCTGACGCTCCAGGGCGATTCGGTGCTGGTGTCGGACCCGGGCAACTCCCGGCTTGGGATCTATTCGGCGGGGCTCGAGTTGCTCACTACCGAGTCGTTGCCGCTCGACTGCCGGCGGGAGTCGATTGTCGGTCGGTTGCCGGGTGGCGAGTACGTCGGGTTCTCGACTGGAATACTCCCCTGGGACCTCGAGCGTGCGGATACCATCCAGCGAAAGCCGGAGGCGTTGCTGCTGATCGACGCTGGTCGCTGTGATACGCTCCTCACGCTTCCGGGAATGGAAGTGCGTACCGTGGAGCTCCTCCAGCTCAGCCGATCGTTAACCCAGTCGGTGCCGGTGCGCTATGGGCGGCGGCCGCAGGTAGCTGTGTGGGGGCCCGAGATCGCCACCGGAACCGGCGACGTCTATCGAGTCGACCTTCGCAACGAGACTGGTGCAATCCATCGGCGACTGCAGGTGGAATGGGCCGCTTCGCCCATCCCGCCGGGAGCGCGCGACACCGTGCTCAATCAAGCGCTCGCCCAGTTCAAGACTCCCGGCGCCGAGAGGATGATCGATCGGGAAGCAAGCAGGCAGTTCACCATCAATCACACGTACGTCACGGATTCCCTGCCGGCGTTCCATAATCTGATGGTCTCGAGCGACGGGCAGCTTTGGGTGCTGGGGGCCTGGGCGCCCGGCCTCTCCGAACGTGAGGCGACAGCGTTCGACCGGGACGGATGGATGGTGGCGCACCTGCGCATGCCTTCGCGCTTCAGGCCCCTGGGCTTCGGGCCCGCCCGGGTCCTCGTGCAGTGGGAGGCAAACGCCCGGAGTAACTCGGGCAATCAGCAGTTCAAATCTGCGTAATCTGCGGCTGCAGTTGCAGTTGCAGTTGCAGTTGCGGTTGCAGTTGCAGTTGCAGTTGAAGTTGCAGTTTTCACCGCCCGCACCGTCGCAGCGCTTGTTGTGGCCCGCGGTGGTTGGGCATGAGCTCCGCAGCACGCGCGGCGTGAATGCGGACCTGGGCGCAGGTGGCGTCGCCGGGGATGCCGGCCAGCCGGAGCTGCAGCCGGAAGCTGCCCGGGTCGATGGCCGACGCCACCCGCAGCGCCCGCCGGCTCTCGCCGTCACCTGCCACCACGATGCTGAGCGTCTCCGCCGCACTGCGTGATATCCATATCGCCGCACCGCAGAGCATTGCCCACCGTGTGGCCTTCCGCATCCACGGCCGGTCAAGGCTGACCGCCACCCTCGGCGCCGGCTGCAGCGCTCCCAGCGCGGTCCAGAACAGCAGCGTCGGCGCCGCCAGCAGCAGCACGGCATCGAACGCCGCCACTATGCCGGTCACCAGCAGGAGCGACACCATGGCGAGTCCAGCGAGTCCCTCCGGACTGGCCCCATGCCGGCGCGACCGGCGCCATCCCACGAACGCCAGTGACCCCAGCACCAGCACCAGGCACGCCATCGCGAGCCAGCCGCGCTCGGCCAGCAGCCCGACCCAGTCGCTGCTGGGCCACGGGTTGGTGGGGATCGGATCGTTCCACGCGAACGACGGATCATTCGGGGTCGTGTAGTTGGGGTACTCGATCATCCAGTTGCCGGGGCCGACGCCCAGCAGCGGATGGTCGGCCGACATGCGGAGCGTGTTGCTCCACTGCACGACGCGGCCCCGGCCGCTGCCGTCCTGGAAATTGGCGATGCTGGTGAGCGATTCGAGATAGGGGCTGTCGGAGCGCCAGTCGAGGCCGTTGGGAATCGCCAGCGCCAGCACCAGCCCCGCTGCCGCTCCGCCCATCGCCGTCATCAGGCGACGACGCACGGCGGGGTCGCGCCAGAGTCCGCTGACCAGTACGCCCTCGACCACGAGGAAAGTTGCTCCGGCCAGCACCGCCAGCCACGCGGCACGCGAACGCGAGAGCACCAGCGCCGCCGCGGCCAGCGTGGATCCGATGCCTCCCAGCCACGCGCCGGCGCGGGACCTGGTGGTGAGGGTGAGATAGAGGATGATCGGCAGGCCGATGGCGGTGAGGTGCGCCATGAAGTTCCGGTTGCCCAGCAGCCCACCCGGTGCCCGGCGCTCGGAGACCAGCGGCAGCAGGATTCCGTACGCCTGGAGCAGCGCCGTGACCGCCGCGAGTATCGCCGCCATGGCGAGAGCCGCCAGCAGCGGGCGTTCCATCTCGCTCCGGGCAATGGCTCGAGCGGTCCAGTAGCAGGCGAGCCCGGCGGCGCTCACGCCCAGCGCCCGGGCCGACAGCCAGCCATTGGCAGCGAGCAACGCGGACAGGAGCGACAAGCCGAGCCAGAGCAGCAGGCCGATGTCCGGCAGGGAGAGCACCGATCGCTCCGAGGCGCGAAGCGCGGCAGCGGCGGCGCCGAAGGCCGCCAGATGGAGCACCAGTTCCTTGGGCGCGAGGAAACGATCCAGCTCGAACAGCTCGCCGCCCACCACGGCGACCACCACGCCCAGGGCCCCCAGCTGCAAGAGTCGCCGAGCGGTGCGCACCGCTCAGTGGCCGCGAATGTTTGAGGGCATGCGACGAACATAGCGGGTGAGCCCGCTAGATTTCATGCTGCTATGCCCGGTCCCGGAATGGAGAGCTCAATGAAGCGGTGGATCCTGATGCTGGTGGCGGTGGCGCTGGTCGCCGGGTGTGGCGGGGCGTCGAAGGGCGACGTGGCCGACGGCATCCGGGCGGTGGCCACGCTCGACTCGGTGCCACCCTTCGCCAAGGGCATTCCCTGGGAAACGCTCCAGGCCATCTACGCCGACCGAGACTACGAGGCGCTGTGGGTGGACGGGGAGCGGCCCAGCACCCGGGCTCAGGCGCTGGTGAGCGCCATCGCCAGGGCGGACGCCGAAGGGCTCCGGATGCGGGACTACCCCCTCACCGCCCTGCGCGACGCGCTGCTCCGCGCATATGAGCACAAGGACACCCGGCCCTCCGAGCTCGCCGATGTGGATCTGCGCCTGACGGCGCTCTACCTGGCCTACGGCAGCGACATGCTGATCGGCCGGATGGACCCTGACCTGGTGGATGGCAGCTGGCACATCGAGCGCCGCGCGGCCCAGGCGGACTCGGTGCTGCGCGAGGCGGTGCAGGAGGATGACTTCGATGCGATGCTGGCCCGGTTCCGTCCGCACCACCCGCAGTACACCCTGCTGCTGGACGAGCTCAACCGTTTGCGCGAGGTGGCGGACTCGGGCGGCTGGGCGGCGCTGGGCGGCGGTGCCATTCGGCCCACCGCCACCGGCGAACGGGTCACGGCACTCCGCCACCGCCTGGTGGCGGCAGGCGACCTCGATGCAGGTCGGGCCGAGGGCGACCGGTTCGATGATGCGCTGACGGCGGCCGTCGCGAGCTACCGGGAGCGGCACAACCTGCCCGAGGGAGAGGGCGTCGACGCCGAGATGCTGCGCGAGCTCGACGTGCCGGTGGAGGACCGGATCAACCAGATCGAGATCAACCTCGACCGGATGCGCTGGCTGCCGCCGGCCTTCCAGGACCGGTACGTCATCGTCAACATTCCCGACTTCCGGCTCTTTGCATTCGACGGCGGCAAGGAGGTGCTGACCATGCGGGTGGTGGTGGGCGAGGAGTACGAGGGCGCCACGCCGGTCTTTGCCGACACACTCAGCTCGGTGGTGTTCCGGCCGGAGTGGAACGTGCCCCGCAGCATCCTCGTCAACGAAATCATCCCCAAGGTGCGAGACCGCGAGGAGTGGCTCGCCGCCAACAACTACGAGGCGGTAGACTCGAACGGCGCGGTGGTGGACCCCGACGACGTGGACTGGGACGCGGACTCGGCGGACTTCGAGTGGCGGGTCAGGCAGAAGCCGGGTGCGAACAACGCGCTGGGAGCGGTGAAGTTCCTGTTTCCCAACCGGTTCTCGATCTACATGCACGACACACCGACCCAGGCCACCTTCGGGGCCAATCGGCGTGCGGCATCCCACGGCTGCATCCGGCTGCAGCATCCGGCGCAGTTTGCCGAGTACGTGCTGGGCCCGAGTGGAGAGTGGGACGCCGCCAGGATCCGCGAGGCGATGGCGGCCGAGGAATCGGAGACCGTGAAGGTGGAACCGACGGTGCCGGTGTTCATCCTGTACCTCACCGCGTTCGAGCGCGACGGCAAGATCCAGTTCCGCGACGATGTCTACGGCAACGATCGGAAGGCGCTGCAGGAGCTCAGCGCGCCCGACAGCTCGGAGACGCTGGAGCAGGTCAGCTCGGCGCTGGAGCAGCTGATGCAGGCGTGACGTCCTGGCCCGGCCGCCAGCGCCGGGCCTTGAGGCCGCGGAGCAGGTCGAGCACCTGGCCGCGCTCCTCGTGGGTGAGCAGCAACAGCAGGTCGCCCTCACGCGCCCAGCCGAGTGCGGATTCGGCCGCCTCGACCTCGGTGTCCACCGAGTCCACCATGTCAGACGCTGCACCGGCGCGCTCGAGTTCCTCGGCGAGGATGCGGCGGACTTCGCCCGGCTCCCGGCCGCGCCGGTGCTGGCCCATTTCCTTGAGCACGATACGGGACGGGTCGAGCCGCAACGCGGCGCGCGCGAGTGCCCGAAGCGCGTCATCGGTCCGGTCTCCCGCCTGACCCAGCACCACCAGCCGCCGTTCCGAGGGAATCGCACTCGCCATCTGCACCAGCGCCTCGAGACCGGCCGGGTTGTGGGCGTAGTCGATGAGGATATGCACGCCCGCCAGCTCGATCAGGTTGCCGCGGCCGGGATTGTCGTCGATGCTGCCGTGGACGCCTTCCAGCGCGGCGCGCATGGCGCCCATCGGGATGAGCGTGTTCCCGTCGCGGCGCAGCGACGCCGCCGCCAGCATTGCTCCGAGCGCGTTGCTGATGTTGTACCGGGCCCGCCCGTCGAGCGTGAGTGGCACACTTGACACGTCCATCAGGCGGCTGGTGTCGGGGCCACGACGGAGCATGAGCGCCGTGCCGTCGAGCCAGGCGGCCGCCCGGCCCTGGGCCAGCTCGGGGGCGTCAGGGCGGAGGGAGTACCAGCAGACCCGATCACCCAGTTGCGCGCCCCGCTCGCGGAGGAGCGGGTCATCGGCGTTGAGGCAGATGGCACCGTCCGCGGGGATGACCCGAGTGGTGACCAGCTTGGCCTCCGCCAGTGCCGCGAGCGAGTTGACGCCCCAGTCGCCGAAATGATCCTCGGAGATGTTGGTGACCAGCGCCGCGTCGGCCCGACGAACGGCCAGCCCCCGCCGCAGGATCCCCCCCCGCGCGGTCTCGAGGACCGCCACCTGCACCGTGGGGTGGCGCAGGACCCGGCGAGCTCCCATGGGGCCGCTGTAGTCGTCGGCCTCGAGCAGGACGCCGCCGACGGTGATGCCGTCGGTGTTGGCGAGCCCCGCCACCAGACCGGCATGCGCGGCCATCGCCGCCACCAGCCGCACCGACGTGGTCTTGCCATTGGACCCGGTCACCAGCACCAGCGGAACATCGTCCACCCGATGCCAGTCGACATCAGCCACTTCGGGCACGGCGTCGAGCGGGAACGCCAGCGCCCCGACACCAGTTCCGACCGACACGCCGTCGTCATCGAGCAGGAAGGTCACGTTGCGGCGCGTAGCTTCGGCTTCCAGGGCGCGGATGTGAGGCCGCCGCTCCTGCCGGATGACGTCGAGCAACCGGTCAGCCGCGCCGGGATCGGGCCTGCCTCCGTTGAGTCGCGCGGTTGCCGCGACCCACGCCGCCTCGGCCACGTCGGTGGCGCTGTAGAGCGTATCGATCGGCGCGGTCAGCACCAGGCTCGCGCCGCCCTCGAAGCGGCGGACATGGGTGCGCTCTCCGGCCCAGCCCACGGCGGTCAGCAAGCGACGCGCTTCGGCTTCCCACAGATCGAGCAGCCGCTCGTCTCCTTCGGCGATGGGCACATCGAGCGCCGCGCCCTGGCGATCATCGAGCAGGTGCGGGCCGGTGAGGCGACGCGCCTCGAGTTCGGTGGTCAATCCTCGCCCTCGATCTCGCGCGCCAGGCGCACGCCACGCGTGTCCCGCACGAAGGGACGGGGGGCCGCTGCCTGATCCGGTGCGACGGTGGCACCTGGTCCCTCGAGCGGACGCCGTACAGTGCGGCGCTCGACATCGACTGGATGGAAGTTGACTATCTGTTCCCAGCAGCGGGTGATGTCGTCGCCGAAGAAGAGCAGCAGGTCGCCGGCGCGGCATTCGGTGAGCGCAACGTGGAGCGACTCACGCTCGTCGGGAATGACCTCGACGTCGTCGGGTGGGACGCCGGCCTCGATCAATGCGTCGCGCAGCAGCCGGGGCACCTCGTCCGGGCCCCGGCCCCGCAGGTTGTCGTCCCGGCGGCAGATGTAGCGGTCGAAGTACCCGGCGGTCGCGCGGGCGGACTGGGCGATGTCCTCGTCGCGCCGGTCGCCCGGCGCGGACAGCACCACGATCCGCCGTCCCGCCGCGCCGAGGCGCTCGACGAACTGGACCATGGCCTGCACCGCGGCGGCGTTGTGGCCGTAGTCGAGGATCACCTTGAACGGGTGTTCGTCGAATACGTTGCCGCGTCCGGGCGCCTGGAAGAACGTCGTGTCAAAGGTCTGCAGGCCGTGGCGGATGGATTCGAGCTTCATGCCCATGCTGAACGCCATCGCGGCGGCGAACATCGCGTTGCTCACGTTGTGCATGGCCCGGCCGTCGAGCGTCGCCGGAATCAGGTGGGCCGGCAGCAGCGGAATGTGGGCGCCGTGGTCGTACAGCGTGATCATCTGTCCCGTCATGCCCGACTCCAGCACGCAGCCACGGCCGCCGGCCTGGATATGCTCGCGCACCAGTTCATGCGACGGGTTCATCGTCACATAGCACACGTGCCTGGCGGAGGTATGGTCGGCCATGGCGAGGCACAGAGGATCATCGGCATTGAGCACCGCGGTGTCCCGTGCCACCTCGACCACCACCCGCTTCACCTTGCTGAGATCCTTGAGGGTGTTGACGCCGTGAAGGCCGAGGTGGTCCTCCTGCACATTGAGCACCGCGCCCACGTCCACGTGGCGCACGCCCAGTCCGGCACGCAGCAGCCCGCCGCGCGCCACCTCCAGCACCGCCACGTCCACGAACGGATCAGCCAGCACCATGCGGGTGGCCACCGGCCCGGTCATGTCGCCCGCCACCGTGCGCTGGCCGTCGATGTACACGCCGTCGGTGGTGGTGAGGCCGACATGGTGGCCGGTGATCTTGAGCAGGTGCGCCAGCATGCGCGCCGTGGTGGTCTTGCCATTGGTACCGGTGACCGCGGCGATCGGGATCGCGCTGGGCGAACCGGACGGGAAGAGCATGTCCACCACCGGGCCGGACACGTCGCGCGGCTTCCCCTCGCTGGGCGCCATGTGCATCCGGAATCCGGGAGCGGCATTCACCTCCACGATCCCGCCGCCGACTTCCTTGTACGACCGGGTGATGTCGGGGGAGAGAAAGTCCACGCCACCCACGTCCAGCCCGACCGCCTGCACCGCGCGCACCGCCATCTCGACATTGTCGGGGTGGACCACGTCGGTCATGTCGGTCGCGGTGCCACCGGTGGAGAGATTGCCGGTGGAGCGGAGGAACACCAGCTGCCCCTGTTCAGGGACCGACTCGGGCGTGAGCCCCGCGCGGGCCAGCATCGAGGCGGCCTGCGAGTCCAGCTCCAGCCGGGTGAGCACCTTCTCGTGGCCGATGCCGCGTCGCGGATCGGCGTTGACCAGCTCGACCAGTTCGGCGACGGTGTGGGCGCCGTCCCCCACCACATTGCCCGGCAGCCGGAGGGAGACCGCGACCAGAACACCGTTGATCACCAGCATCCGGTGGTCCAGCCCGGTGACGAACTGCTCGATGATGACGCTGCGGCTGTGCTCCCGGGCCACATGAAAGGCCGAGCGCACCTGGGCCTCGTCCAGCATGTGGATCGAGATGCCGCGGCCGTGGTTGGCGTTGTACGGCTTCACTACCACCGGAAACCCTATCTCTGCCGCCGCCTCGGCGGCGCCGTCCTCGGTGGTGACCAGTGCCTGTTGTGGCACCGGGAGGCCGAGGCTGCCGAGGATCTTGTTGGTCTCTTCCTTGTCGCTGGCCAGCTCGACTGCGATGTGGGAGGTCTGGCTGGTGACCGTGGCCTGTACCCGGCGCTGGTAGCGGCCGTGGCCCAGCTGGATGAGGCTGTTGGTCCCCATGCGGAGCCAGGGAATTCCCCGCTCGGTGGCAGCCTGCACCAGAGCCGCGGTGCTGGGCCCGAGCGCGTGGCGCTGGGTGAAGCGGATGAAGTCGTCGCGCTCAGCGGCAAAATCGAAACCGGCAGGGACGCTCTGCGGGGTGCGCAAGTCGAATGGCAGCAGGCTTTCGAGCAGCGTCAGGCCGAGCGCACCCGCCTCGAGTCCCACCTCGCGCTGCTCGTACTGGTACACGATCCAGTAATGCCCGCGGGGGCCAAGGGAGCGGGTCTTGCCGAAGGTGATGTGGTGTCCCGCGATGTTCTGCAGCTCGATGGCCACGTGCTCGAGGATGTGGCCCATCCAGGTGCCCTCGCCCTCCCGGAGGCGGCGGACCAGCCCGCCCGGCTCGCCAAAGGAACAGCCATGTTCGTTGAGACCGGGAAGAGCTTCGAGCAGTGCGCCGATGAACCGGTCGCCCAGGCGAGCCGAGGGCCAGTCCTCCAGCTCGCCGAGATCCACGTCCAGCCGAATGACGGGGAAGTGGGCATAGAGGCTGGGCCCGACATACACCGCGCGATCAAGAATCCTCATGGCGACTCCGGACTGTCAGGGGCGCTCGGCCAGCTCCATGGCGGGGAGCGCCTTGCGGGTATGCAGGTCGAAGGTCGAGCCGTGGTCCAGCACGTGCAGGCGAATCCCTATCAGGCACACGGGGTCGTTGCGTCGGACCCGAGCCATGGAACTGAACTCGAGCTCACTGGGATCCACCACGGTGATCGCCCCGCTGCCGACCACTTCGATCACGTTGTCGGGTCCGATGAAGGCGGCAGTGTTCTCGTCCAGCCCGATCCCGATCGCGAAGGGATTGTAGGCCAGCGCGGTCAGCAGGCGCCCGAGACGGTCCCGCTGGCGGAAGTGCTGGTCGATGATCACCGAGTTGCTGAGCCCCAGCCCCGGCGCGAGCGTCACCGCGCCGGCCAGCGGGGACGATCCTTCCTCGCCGAAGGCAATCATGTGCTCGCACAGGAACGACGCTCCGGCGGAAGTGCCGGCCACGTGCACTCCGGCGGCATGCCGCAGCCGGATGGTGCGCGACATTTCGGTGCCGCCGAGCATGGTCGAGAGCCGCAGCTGGTTGCCACCGGTGAGGAAGATGCCGGTGACATCATCCAGGGCATGGACGTAGTCCTCCCGGCCGGCGTCGGCTCGCGACGCGATCGGGAGGATGACCGTCTTCGCCGCACCGAAGTCCTGGAACAGCCGGGCGTAACGGTCGCCTGTGTCGCTGACTTCGGAGGCGGTCGGGATGATGGCTATATTGGCCTTCTCCCCGCCGCACAGCGCCATGAAGCGGCGCAGAATCACACTGGGCCCCGCCTTCTCCTCTGCGCCACCGACCGGAATGGCAAACCCGGCGCCATTGGGGCGGCGCTGCTCGTGGGGAACCTTGGCGTCGCTGCCGGAGCGATCCTGACCGGAAACGCGGGTGCTGGTCATGCTGCCCCTTCGAGTGGGCCCTTCACCTCAACCTTGCCCCCACGCACATGCCACCGGCCCCGCGCCATCACCGCATGCGCGCCCATGCGTTCATCCAGCACCACGAGGTCGGCATCCATACCGGCCGCGATCCGGCCCTTGCGTTCGAGCATCAAGTGTCTCGCCACATTGGAAGTGAAGGGAGGAAGGGCGCGCTCCAGCGGCACACCCCGCGAGGTGACGCCGGCGAGGGTGCACGACATGGTGCCGGGGTGACCCACGCCCATGCCGGTGACCCGGCCGGCGTCGTCGAAGGTCGGGAGACAGCCGCCGGCATCGCTGCTCACGGTGAGACGGTCCGGCGGTGCGCCTGCGTCGAGATAGCGCAGCACGCTTTCGGTGGCGGACCAGGCATCCTCGTCGGGGCCCACCGGAAACGCGGTGACATCCACCGTCACGCCGGCCCGAGCCAGCTCCAGCGCCTCGTCGAAGAGCGCACGCCGGCGGTTTACGTGGGTCGGATGGTACACTGCGGCCGGCACTTCGCTGCCGGCGAGCGCTTCCCGGATGAGATCGAGTCCGCGGGCCCCGTCGCCCACATGCAGGTGCAGCACGCCGGCCTTGCCCGACATCAGCCCGCCTACATGGGCATCGGCCGCCACTCGAAGCAGCTCAGCCAGGGTCGGCTGGCTCGACCTATGATCGCTGATGGCCAGCTCGCCCACTCCCACTATGCATTCCACCAGGGCGAGGTCGCCCCGCACGGTACCGGTCACCGTGGCGGGCGGCAGGTGGTAACCGCCGGTGTAGCACCAGGCCGAGAGCCCCGACGTCCGCAACCCAAGTGTGGTGGCAACGACGTCCGCCGGAGTGCGGATCACGTCGTCGGTGCCGAGCAGTCCGACCACGGTGGTGACACCGTTGCGGGTGAAGTGGCTGGGAGCGATGGGCGCGACGCGGGTATCGTGGCCGGCCTCGCCGCCACCGCCCGTGACGTGGACGTGGCCGTCGATCAGCCCCGGAATGACCTTCCGGCCCTCGAGATCGGTGGTCTCGACCCCGAGCGATGCGGGAAGACCGGGGCGATCAGCGCCGATCCAGGCGATGCGGCCACCCGCAATCAGCACATGCCGGTGGCCCTGCGGCTCCGGGGTGTACAGGTCCGCGTTGAGCAGGAGATGCAGCATGGTCAGGAAGTTACCGTGCGCTGGTTCCGTACGTAACGGATGAGGTCGCGGGTGGTGGACACGACAATCACATCGGGAAGTTCGAGCGCCTCCTGCCGTACGCGGCCCTTGAGGTCGAGATGGGGCCAGTTGGGGTTGTCGAGCTGGAGCG
This sequence comes from Gemmatimonadales bacterium, assembly GCA_035759745.1. Classification (GTDB taxonomy): domain Bacteria; phylum Gemmatimonadota; class Gemmatimonadetes; order Gemmatimonadales; family GWC2-71-9; genus CAMLHP01. Next base: position 36,474 of record DASTUF010000032.1, on the reverse strand, counting down.
CGGCGAGCGGGGCACCTATCCGGCGCCGGAAGGCCTCGAGTTCGCCGAGGTCGTTGGTGGTGGAGACGACGTGCGACCAGCCGGGCGCGAGGAGGTTCTCGCGGTCGATCACGATCACGCGCCGGCCAGGATGAAGTTCCGGGTCTCCTGCAGCACCGCCGGGTCGTGGAGCACCTTGCGATGGCCCAGCCCGGTGGTAGCCATGAGCCGCGCACCGGGCCATGCCGCCGCAACCGCTTCGGCGCCGGAGTAAGGCACATCGCGATCGCCGGTGTCGTGCACCAGCAGCGCCGGCGTGCTGAGCTTCGCGGCCAGCGTGGGAATGTGGAGGTCGGCGAAGGTGAACTGCAGCCGGGCTTCGAGGTTGCGTTCCATCCTGGAGCGGACCGATACCGGAAGCCCGAGTGTTTCGGAGAAGCGATCGGTGAATTCCCGGGCATTGGATGGTGCCGCGATCAGCACCACGCGCCCGGCGTCGAAGCCCATGCTCAGCGCCAGCGCGGTGGCCGCACCGCCCAGCGAGTGGCCCACGGCGGCACGCGGGGCCACACCGAGGTGCTCGCGAACGGCGAGCAGCGCGCGGGCGAACTCGGGCATGGAAGCAGTGTTGCCGGAAGAGCGGCCATGCGCCGGGGCGTCGAACGCCACCGCGGAAAGCCCGGCGTCGAGCAGCAGCGGGACGAGCGATGACCAGCGCCCTGCGCGGCTGCCCCAGCCGTGGGTGAGCATCACCACCGGGCCGGTGCCCCAGCTCCAGCAGGCCAGCTCGATGCCGTTGGCCCGGACGGTGAAGCGTTCGCCGGTCTCGAGGTACGCCTCCTCCTGGGGCCGAACCGTCGGTCTCGGAGGGCGGCAGAAGATCCGCTCGGCTACGCGGGCTGCGGTACGGGGCGCGATGGGCCCTACAGTGCGGAAGGCGGAACGAAGCGCCCGGATCCCTGGGCTTCCGCCGGGAGAGGATTCCATCCTGCAAAGATAGCATTAGACTTTCGCGCTCATCCCCAGCGAGGTTCCCGATCTCCGCCCGAACGCCGCCCGTCATGGCGCACCTGCTCGTGTGCGCCCTGCTCCTCCCGGTTCCCCTGGCCGCCCAGGAGAGCAGTACCACCGCCGCGGCGTTTCGTCGCTTTGCCGAGCGGGTGGTCAAGGTCGAGATCGCCGAGCATGGCGCCGCGGCCAAGGCGAGCCTCGGTTCGGGCTTCTTCGTGGACGGCGAGGGTCTGCTGGTCACCAACTATCACGTGGTGGCCGAGGTAGTGCGGGAGCCGGGACGCTACGCGCCCCGGGTGGTGAACGCCGCAGGAGACACGCTGGTCGCGGAACTGCTGGGCATCGACGTGGTGCACGACCTCGCGGTGTTGCGGGCTGGATGGACGCCGCCGTCGTGGTTCGAGTTGTCGAACGTCGAGCCTGACCAGGGCGATCGGGTGCTCTCGCTCGGCCACCCGCGTGACCTCGGCTTGAGCATCGTCGAGGGCACCTGGAACGGCCTGCTGCGCCACACGCTTTATCCCAAGATCCATTTCTCCGGTTCGCTCAATCCGGGCGTGAGCGGCGGGCCGGCGATCCTGCCCGACGGACGGGTGGTGGGGGTCAACGTCTCCACCGAAGGCAACGAGATCAGTTTCCTGGTGCCGGTGGACCGGGTCATCGCCCTGGTGGACCGGGTCACAGCACAGGACTACGTCCGGCCCGACTCGCTGCTGACCGAAGCCGCCAGCCAGATCCGCGCCTACCAGGACGTGTACCTGAACGGGCTATTCGAGCCGGATGTGCCGATCGTGACCATCGGCCGCTACCAGGTTCCCACGCGTCCCGCGGCGTGGTTCAAGTGCTGGGGCGATGCGTCGCGGGAACCGGATGAGCCGTACGAGCGGGTCACCCACTACTGCGGCACCGACGACTACCTCTATCTGTCCGAAGGTCAGTGGACCGGCGTGGTCGAGCTGACCCACGAGGTGCTCTCGACCGACGAGCTCAACCGGTTCCGTTTCTACACCCTCTACGAGACCAACTTCGCCAACGGGGCTCCGGCCACCTGGGCCAGTGAGAGCGAGGTGACCGAGTTCCGCTGCACCACGCGCAATCTCGAGCGCGAAGGCACGCGCCTGCGCACGGCGATCTGTGCCCGCGGCTTCCGGAAGCTGCCGGGGTTGTATGACGTGGTGGTGCGGGCCGCCGCGCTGGGGGCCCCACGCGAAGGACTGGTCACCTCGCTCCAGCTCTCGGGGGTCACGTGGGAGAATGCGACGCGGGTGACCCGCAACTTCCTGGAGCGGATCTCGTGGAGCGAGTGATCTTCGTGGAAGTGCTCGACCGGCGGCATCAGGCGTCAGCCCGGACCCGGCTCTCGGCGTTCCCGGCGACCATCGGCCGGGCCTACGAGAACGATGTGCTGCTGGATGACCGGTACGTCGACCCGGTGCACGCCCGGTTGGTGCTGCGGGACGATGGCACGATTGTGCTCGAAGATGTCGGCAGCCGCAACGGAATTCGCGATGCCGTCACCGGCGATCCGATCGGCAGCGCTCCGGTGCGATCGGGCATGGTGGTGCGGCTGGGCGAGACCCGGCTTCGGCTGGTCGAGCCGGGGCATCCTGTCCCGGCGGCGCTGCGCGAACCACGAGTCGGCAACCTGGCGCTGGCGCTGCGCCGGCCGAGGCTGGCGTGGTCGGTGGTGCTGGCCGGGTTGCTGGTGATGGGGGTCGGTGGGTGGCTGGGCAGCGTGGGCGCCGAGTGGGCCAGCGACCTGGCGGTCGGAGTCGTCGCGGCGATGCTGCTGCTGGCGCTCTGGGCCGGCGCCTGGGCGTTTGCGTCGCGGATCTTCACGGGGCACGCCCGCTTCGCAGCACACTTCGCGGTGGCGGTTGGCACGCTGATGGTGATGTCGGTGGCGGGCGCGGTGATGGGCTTCTTCCGATTCCTGTGGCCCGGCGCGTCGCTCTGGTCGCTGCTCGGGTTCGTGGCCACCGCGGCGTTGCTCACCGTCATGTTCCACTCCCACCTCTCGCTGACCGGCGCACTGGGTGCCCGCGCGCGCAGGCTCACGGCGGGCGCGGTGGCGCTGCTGCTCACAGCCGTCATCTACACCGACGTCTTGGACGACCTGGGAGACTTCGGCGGCGGGCTGGATTACGACGGAAATCTCAGCCCAGTAGGGGCGTCGGTCGCGGCGACGGTGTCGCTGGATGAACTGATCGAAGCGGCGGGGGAGGTGCGGGTGGACGTGGACTCGCTGGCTCTGGAAGGGATTAGGGATTAGGGGTTGGGGGTTAGGGCCCTAACCCCTGGCCCCCAACCCCTAACCCCTGACCCCTACCGCTCCAGCCCCGCTGGCACCCCGTTGGGATACAGCTCCGCCACCGCCTGCTCGATGTGGGCGACGCGGTTCTCGGGATTGGGATGGGTGCTGAAGAACTCCGGCTGCCGCCCACTACCGCCGGCTTCCTGCAGGATCTGCATGACTTCCACCATCGAACGGGGATCGTAGCCCGCCTCGCCGGTGAAGGTCACGCCCAGCCGGTCGGACTCGAGCTCGTCGTCCCGCCCGAACTTCATGTTGACCAGCTGCCCGATCATCGCCACCACCGCGGCGTTGCGCTGGGATGACGGGTTGTTGGGGTCGTAGGTCGCCAGCACGGCCGCGCCGGTGAGCCCCTGCGTCAGCTGGGCCTTGGCTATATGCTCGGCGCCATGCCGGCCCACCACATGGCCAATCTCGTGGCCCAGCACGCCCGCCAGCTGGCCGGTGGTCTGGAGCCGGCTCATGAGGGCCTCGGTGATGAACACCTGGCCGCCCGGCAGCGCGAAGGCGTTGATGGTGTTGGGGTCCGCCAGCAGGTGGCAGTCGAAGCGGTAGTACTCGGTGGCGGCACGCGCCTGGCTGCGGGACAGCAGCCGGGAACAGACATCCTTGACGATCTGGGTCGCCTGCGCGTCCTGGCTCAACCCGCCGAACTGCTGCGCCATCTCCGGCGCCGCCTGCAACCCGAGCGCCACTTCCTGCTCATGGGTGATGTCGCCCACGTGCTGGGTTTCGCCGGTCACCGGGTTCTCCGAACTCCTGCCGTAGTACATGAAGAGCGAAATCGCCACGATGACCAGGGCGATGATGATGCGTCCCTTTCCTCTCACAAATCCCCCTTGGCGCGCAGGCGCGCGTCACCCTCAGTTGAGCCTGAACCCTCCCACGGCACCGGTGAGCTTCTCGGCCGCGTCGGCCAGGTGGCCGGCGGACGAAGAAATCTCCTCGGTTGATGCATTGAGTTCCTGCGCCGCGGCCGCGATCTCCTCGGCGGCCGCCGCGTAGTCCTCGGTGCCGGCGGACACTTCCCGCATCCGGCCGGCGATGCCCTCGATCAGGTTGCGCACTTCATCGGCCGATGCCGAGATCCCGCGGGTCCACTCGTCGTTGCTCTCGGCGTCGCGCGCGACGTCTGCGAGCCCCTCGGCGGCGGCATGAGCCGTGTTGCGGGCCGCGAGGCCACCCTCGCCCAGCCGGAGCAGCCGCTCGCGAGCGGTCTGCACCCGCTCCTGCACCTGCTGTACCATCTCGCTGGTGGACGTCGCCGACCGCGCCGCCTGGGCGGCGAGCTTGCGGACTTCCTCCGCCACGACGCTGAATCCCTTGCCTTCCTCGCCGGCGCGGGCCGCCTCGATGGAGGCGTTGAGCGCGAGCATGTGAGTCTGGCGGGCGATGGCCTTGGTCTGGATCACGAACTTCTCGATCTCGGCCGACGCGGAAGCCAGGGCATCGGCCTCGGCGGCCCCACGCTCGACCTCGTCGGCCAGCCGAGCCAGGTCCGAGGTGCTGGCCTCCAGCTTCTGCTGGTGGGCCCGGGCCACGCCGGCGAGCGCCGCGTTGCGGTTGGCGGCTTCGATAGCGCCGCCGGCGAGTCCCCCGGCGATCTCGAGGATCCGGCCGGCGTCCTCCGCGGCCCCGCGCACGATCAGCGCCTGCTGACTGGCGCGCTCGGTCAGGTCTCCCGTGGTGCTGGCGACTTCCTCGGTCGACGCACTCATCTCCTGGGTCGAGGCGGCGATCTGCTGGGACATGGCGGCGGCATCGCCCGAGGCGGTCTGGATGGCCCCGGTGAGGGTACGAAGCGCATCGACCATCGCCGACACGCTGACCAGCAGCGCCCGGCCCTGACCCCGGGCCCCGTCAGGATTGAGCCCGTTGACGGTGAGGTCGCCCCGTGCCACCCGCGCCGCCACGCGCTCGGTGGTGACCAGCGGCTCGACCACCTCGCGCTTCAGCCACCAGACGGTCGCGAGCTCGAGCAGGCTGCAGACGATCACGAAGACCAGCGTACCCTTCAGGAACGGGTCCTGGCGGCCGGCTCCGAGCGGCTCCAGTGCCAGCCACAGGATGGCGGCCACCAGCGCGGTCAGGCTCAGCACGACCAGGGCGCCCGTGCGATGGAGGGCGAGTGTCAGGCGTCGATGTTCGGCGGCCATGGGCTCCTTGCGATGGCAGGACAGGCGGGGCGCTGGAAATGTACGGCAGCGCGTGGCGAGGCGGGAGGCGGGACGCTATTCTTGAGGCGTGAGGCGTGAGGCGTGAGGCGTGAGGCGTGAGGCGTGAGGCGTGAGGCGTGAGGCGTGAGTCCGGGAATCCCACATCGAAGGGCAATGAATCAGACGTTCACCCTGTCAGACGTGTACGAGCCGTCTGCGGTAGAATCCAAGTGGCAGCAGCGGTGGGCCGAGCGGCACACCAACGAACCCGACCTGGACCGCGCCGAGCGGCCCTTTTTCAATCTCATGATGTTCCCCTACCCCTCGGCCGAGGGGCTGCACGTGGGGAACATGTTCGCGTTCACCGGCGCCGATGTGTTCGGCCGGTTCAAGCGGCTGCAGGGCCACGACGTGTTCGAGCCGATCGGCTATGACGCGTTCGGCATCCACAGCGAGAATTTCGCGCTCAAGGTCGGCACCCACCCGAACGAGCTGATCCCGCGCAACATCGAGAACTTCCGCCGGCAGCTGGTGCGCATCGGCGGGATGTTCGACTGGCGCCACGAGCTGTCCACTACCGACCCGGCGTATTACAAGTGGACCCAGTGGCTGTTCCTGCAGCTGTACAAGGCGGGCAAGGCGTACAAGAAGTCGGCGCCGGTCAACTGGTGTCCCAAGGACAAGACCGTGCTGGCCAACGAGCAGGTGATCGGCGGGCGGTGCGAGCGGTGCGACACGCCGGTGGAGCAGCGGGTGCTGGAACAGTGGTTCTTCCGGATCAGCGACTACGCCGGCAGGCTGCTGTCCAATCTCGACGATCGCGACCAGATGGACTGGTCGGACACGACGGTCACGGCGCAGCGCAACTGGATCGGGCGCTCGGATGGCGCCGAGATCGAGTTTCCCGCCGGCAACACTGGCAAGATCCGGGTCTTCACCACCCGGCCCGACACGCTGTTCGGCGCCACGTTCATGGTGCTGGCACCGGAGCATCCCATGGTGCCCGAGCTCACCACCGCATCCCAGCGGGAGTCGGTCAACGCCTATCGCGACGCGGTGGCATCGCGCGACCTCATCTCGCGCAAGGTGGGTGATCGAGAGAAGAACGGCGTGTTCACCGGCAGTTTCGCCAGGAATCCCGCCACCGGGCGCATGATCCCGGTGTGGATCGCCGATTACGTGCTGATGGAGTACGGCACCGGTGCCATCATGGCGGTGCCGGGTCACGACGAGCGCGATCTCGAGTTTGCGCAGAAGTACCAGCTGCCGGTGCTGGAGGTGCTGACCGAGGGTGGGATCCTGCAGGACTCGGGCGAATTCTCGGGCTTGCCCGCAGACGAGGGGAAGATCGCCGTCACCCGCTGGCTGGAGGCCAACGGCGCGGGGCGGGGCGTGGTCCAGTACCGGCTGCACGACTGGTGCATTTCCCGCCAGCGCTACTGGGGCCCGCCGATTCCCATCATCTACTGCGATGCGTGCGGTGTGGTCCCGGTGCCGGAGGCCGACCTGCCGGTGGTGCTGCCGGAGCTGGAGGACTTCCGTCCGGACGACAGCGGTACGTCGCCGCTGGCTCGGCACGCCGACTGGTACTTCGTCGACTGCCCCTCGTGCGGCGCCAAGGCCCGGCGCGAGACCGATGTCTCCGACACCTTCCTCGACTCGGCGTGGTACTACCTGCGCTATCCCAGCACCGAGTTCGACGACCGGCCGTTCGACGCCGAGCGCACCAGGCGCTGGTGCCCGGTGGCGTCGTACATCGGCGGCAACGAGCACGCGGTGCTGCACCTGCTGTACTCGCGGTTCATCGCGATGGTGCTGAAGGAGCTGGGCCAGGTGGACTTCGAGGAACCGTTCGCGCAGTTCCGGGCCCACGGGCTGATCGTGAAGGACGGGGCCAAGATGTCGAAGTCGAAGGGCAACGTCGTCATCCCCGACGAGTACATAGCGAAGTGGGGCGCGGACACCTTCCGGATGTACCTGATGTTCCTGGGGCCGTTCCAGGAGGGCGGCGACTTCCGGGACGAGGGCATCAGCGGGCCGCGGCGGTTCCTCGACAAGGTGTGGTCGCTGGTGGGCGACGCGACCCGCGCGGCCACCATCGACGACATCCCGCGCCACCTCGAGGTGAAGTGGCACCAGACGCTGAAGAAGGCGCATGAGGCGCTCGAGGAATTGCGCTACAACTCCGCGATCGCGGCGTACATGGAGCTGGTCAACGCGATGCGCGACGCCGAGAACGCCGACCGGCGGCTGGTCGAGGACCTGGTGGTGATGCTGGCGCCGTTCGTGCCCCACTTCGCGGAGGAATGCTGGGAGCGGCTGGGCCATGGCGACTCGGTGTTCGACCAGCGCTGGCCCGACTGGGATGAGGCGCTGACGGTCGAGGACAGCGTCGAGATCGCGGTGCAGATCAATGGCAAGACCCGGTCGAAGGTGGTGGTGCGCCGGGACAGCAGCCAGGAGGATGTGACCGCCGCCGCGCTGGCGGACGTCGGCACTCGCCGCTACGTGGGCGACCAGCCGGTGCGGAAGGTGATCCACGTGCCCAATCGCCTTGTCAACATCGTTGTCTGACCCGGGCAAGTCGAGAGTCGAGGGTCGAGAGTTGAGAGTCGCCGAGGCCATCGCCCGGCGCCGCACGTTCGCGATCATCAGCCACCCGGACGCGGGCAAGACCACGCTGACGGAGAAGCTGCTGCTCTACGGTGGCGCGATCCACATGGCCGGCGCCGTCAAGGCGCGGCGGGCCACCCGGCACGCCACCAGCGACTGGATGGCGCTGGAGCAGGAGCGGGGCATCTCGGTGACGTCGAGCGTGATGCAGTTCCAGTACTCCGGTTTCGAGATCAACCTGCTGGATACCCCCGGACACCAGGACTTCTCGGAAGACACCTACCGCACGCTGGTGGCGGCCGACAGCGCGGTGATGCTGCTGGACAACCGGCGCGGGGTCGAGGAGCGCACCCGCCAGCTGTTCGAGGTCTGCCGGATGCGGCGGACTCCGATCTTCACGTTCGTGAACAAGTGCGACCGGGTGGGCGCGCCGCCGCTGCAGCTGATCAGCGATGTCGAAGCCGACCTCGGCATCCGCTGCTATCCGGTGACATGGCCCATCTTTGACGGCCACACCTTTCTCGGTGTGTACGAGCGGTCCACCGGACTGGTGCGGCTGTTCGAGAAGGGCGAGGACCACGGCTCCGGCCGCGCGGCCGAGGCGGCGGGATCGCTGGATGACGCGGCGGTAGTTCAGCGGCTGGGCGACGGGGTGGTAGCGGCACTGCGCGACGAACTGGACTTGCTCGACGCTGCGGGCGAGGAATTCGACGCCGACGCGGTGGCCGACGGCACGCTGACACCGGTGTTCTTCGGCAGCGCGCTCACCAACTTCGGAGTGGAGCCGTTTCTCAAGGCGTTCCTCCCGCTGGCGCCGGCGCCGCTGCCGCGCGAGAGCTCGGCCGGGATGATCACCCCGGAGCATCCCGAACTCACCGGCTTCGTGTTCAAGATCCAGGCGAACATGGACCCCAAGCACCGCGACCGGATCGCGTTCGTGCGGCTGGTGTCGGGGCGGTTCATCGCGGGCATGGGCGCGCTCCACGTCCGGAGCGGGAAGCCGATGCGGCTCGCGGCGCCGCAGCAGTTCATGGCGCGGGAGCGGAAGCTGGTGGAGGAGGCGTGGCCGGGTGACGTGATCGGGTTGCACGACCGGGGCACGCTCAGGGTCGGCGATACGATCGTCACCGGGCCGGCGCTCGAGTTCGGCAACATTCCCCGATTCTCACCCGAGCACTTCGCGCGGGTGCGGCTGGCCGACCCGATGCGGCGAAAGCAGCTCGACACCGGACTGCGGCAGCTGAGCGAGGAAGGCGCGGCGCAGGTGTTCTACGAGGACACCAACATAGGCCCGAGCCCGATCGTGGGCGCGGTGGGCGCGCTGCAGTTCGACGTGCTGCTGCACCGGCTGGAGAACGAGTACGGGGTGCCGGCGAAGCTCGACCGGCTGCCGTTCTCGCTGGCGCGCTGGGTAGTGGGAAATGCGGACGAGATCCGCCGAGTGGGCGACGGCTACGGCAAGAAGCTGGTGTTCGACTCCCGCGAGGCTCCGCTGATCCTGTTCGAGAACGAGTACACGTTACGGGGCACTGTAGAAAGAGAAGATGGGCTCGTGTTTCACGCGGTAGCGCCGTGACTTTCCCGACCACCGCTCGCGCCGAGTCTTCTTCCGGCTCACCGCCTTACAGTATCCCGACAAGCCATTCCCCGACGAAGTAGCCGATCACTGCGACCCCGAGTCCCACCAGGAACATGTCCATGCCGCTCCGAATGACACTGCGGCCGGTGAACACGCTGCGCATGGCGCCCACGGCGAAGTGCGACAGCATGGCGAGGGTGAACGCCACCCAGATGGCGGTGCGGCCAGTGGAGAACAGGAATGGCGCCACCGGAATGATCGCTCCGAGCGCGGTGGCGATGCCGGTGATCCAGGCCTCGCGCATCGGGGTGCTGGTGGCGTCGCCGATCTTGAGCTCCTCGCGCACCTTCTCCGCGAGCGCGCGCTCGGGATCTTCCATCACCTTCGCGGCCAGATGTCCGGCCTGCTCCTCGGGGATGCCCTTGGCCTGGTAGATCAGGCTCAGTTCCTCGCGCTCGAGCTCCGGCATCAGCCGTATCTCTTCGCGCTCCATCGCGATCTCGTGCTCGAAGACCTCGCGCTCGCTCTTGGCCGCGAGGTAGCCCGACGCACCCATCGACAGCGCATCCGCCATCGTGCCCGCCAGGCCCGCCACCAGCACCGCGTGCTCGGCAGCGGCCATGCTCTGCTGGGCGCCGATCATGCCGGCCACGAGCCCGAAGTTGGCGGTCAGGCCGTCGTTGAAGCCGTAGACCACATTGCGAAGAAACCCGCCGGCGCCGGTCCGGTGCCACGGTTCGCCCTCCCGGCCGGCCATCCGTCCAAGGGTCTCGGCGTGCTCCTTGGATTCGCGGGCCAGCCGCAGGGCGGTCGGGCCCGACGGCCCGTCGGGTGAGTCCTTGTAGAGCTGGAGGTAGCCCTTGACCTCGCGGCCCTCCTCCTGGAGCAGCACCGGAAGCAGGACGCCGGGACCCAACCGACGGGCGGTCCAGGCTCGGAACCGGGCACCCAGCGAGGGTGTGGGGACGCCGACTTCCCGGCCCTGCTCAGCCAGCAGCTTCCGCCACAGGGCGACATGCCGGTCTTCGACCTCCGCCAGCTTGCGGTAGAGGCGGGCCCGCTCCTGGTCGCGCTCTATGCCGGCCAGCTCGCGGTACAGGAACGCGGCGTCAGCCTCATCGGTGAGGTGGTGGAGCCAACTCTCGAAGTCGGGCTTGGGAGTCATGCCGGAACTTAAGGGGTCAGGGGTCAGGGGTTAGGGATCAGGGGGTGGGGTTTGCGACCTTGGAGGGGGTTTCGGCATCTTTCCCGTTACCATGGCCCGAGCGCTCTTCATGGATTCACAGCCGGTGGCTGACGCTGTCCTCGCCCGCGCGCGGTCGGGGGATGCTTCGGCCCTCGAGGCGTTGTACCGCGCCTTCGAGACTCCGGTCTACAACCTGGCCCGGCGGATCTGCCGTACCACCGAGGACGCCGAGGACGTGATGCAGGAGACCTTCTTCGAGGTCTGCCGGAGCATCCACCGATACCGGGGCGACGGGAGCCTCTGGGGCTGGGTCCGGAGCATCACCGCCAGCAAGGCGCTGATGCGGCTTCGGCGGAACAAGTATCGCGACACCGACGAGCTGTTCGAGGATTTCGCTCCCGCGAAGAAGGACGACACGGCACTCAGGATGGACCTGGAGGCGGCGCTGGAGCGGCTGAGTGAAACGTCGCGAGCGGTGGTGTGGCTGCATGATGTGGAAGGCTATACCCACGAGGAGATCGGGTCGATGATGGGCAAGACCCCGAGCTTCTCGAAGTCCCAGCTGGCCCGGGCGCACGCCCGTCTTCGCCGCTGGCTGGGCGAGGAGGTGCCGGCATGATTCACTGCACACTTGATCAACTCATCGAACTGCGGGACGGCGGAAGCGAACCGGGGCTGGCCGAGGCCCGGGCGCACCTGTCCCAGTGCGACGCGTGTTCCGCCGAGCTGGATCGCCTGCACCAGCGGGTGGCGCGGCTGCGGGCGCTGCCCACGCTGCGGCCGGCGCGGAATCACTGGACGGCGGTGGCGGCCCAGCGCCGGCACGAGCAGCTCGAGCGCAGGCTCCGGCGGGGTGCCTGGGCGACGCTGGCCGCGGCCGCGTCGGTCTCGGGCGTGCTGGTCGTCGGGCCGATGCTGCAGCCGGAGCCACCTGATGGCGGCCTTACGGCGGCGGCGATCGCCGAAGCCCAGCAGCGGTCGGCGCAGCTGGAGCAGGCGATTGACGTGTTCGATCCTGCAGCTCGTCCGATCGACGGCCAGACCGCCCGGGTGGCGCAGGGACTGGAGGACCGCATCGCCGAGCTGGACCAGCGGATCCAGGTGGTGGAGCTGGCGCCGGCCCGGAATGCGGCAGACACCGAGCGGCTGGATCTCTGGCAGCAGCGAGTGGGGCTGATGGATGCGCTGATGGACGTCCACCTGACGAGCGCGAGCGATGTCGGGCTCTAGGACTTTCGGCTCCCTGTGGGTTGGCGCCGTTGCGCTGGTGGCACTGGCTACCCGGGCGGAGCCACTCGCCGCGCAGATCCGGGTGACCGACCGGGTCACCCGGGAGGTGCCGGCGGGGGCCTCGACCTTCTTCCTGCCAACGCGCCGGCCGGCACTGGGGATCTCCGTTTCAGGCGCGCCGGGGCCGATGGATACGCTGGGCGTACTGATCCGCGCGGTGACGCCGGGGAGCCCGGCCGCGCGTGCAGGGCTTCGGGCGGGCGACGTACTCACCCGTTATGATGGGCAGCCACTTTCGTCCCGGGTGCGGGTGCGGACCCCGCTGCTGCGGGGCAGCGAACCCCCGGGCTTCCGGCTCATCGTGCTGGCGTCCGACCAGGGGATGAACGACACGGCGATGGTGGAATATGTCCGCGGCTCGGACCGTCACGTGGTGCGGCTCGCACCGGACCCGCTGACTGCGGAGTACGTGCTTCGGCAGCAGCTCAGCACCAGGCCGGACATCGAAGTGACGGGGGTGCGGGTCACCGTCGGATCGCTGGTAGGAGATCTCCATCTCTCGCCGCTCAACGCCGAGCTGGGCCGCTACTTCGGGACCAGCGAAGGGGTGCTGGTGCTGAGCGTCCCGGGCGACACACCGCTCCGGCTCCAGGGGGGTGACGTGATCCGCCTGGTGGACGGCAGGCCACCCGAGAACCCGCTGCACCTGATGCGCATTCTGCAGAGCTACCAGCCGGGGGAGCCCTTCCGCTTCGAGATCATGCGGGACAAGAAGCCCATGACTGTGAATGGGAGGATGCCGGACCGCTAGTGGGGAGTGGGAAGTGGGAAGTGAGCAGAAGGACATGGGTTGAGCGCAGCAAGGGTTGGCCCTAGCTTCACCCGTTGTGAATCGGATTCTTCTGCTCTTCCTGTTGCTGGCGACCCCGCTCGCCGCACAGTCGCCTCCGCCACACCGTCCGATCAATCCGCTCGCTTCCACCCGCAGTCCGCTGGCCTACCAGCCGATGGTGGACTTCGACCCGACTGGCTCACGGAGCCAGGTGACGGTCGAGTACGCCAACGCGATCGACTTCAGCTTCTCCTCCACCGCCTCGTACCTGCTCGATGCCGAACTGTACCGGGTGACGTGGAGCGGTACGAGGGAGTTGTCGCCGACGTTCTGGACCAGTGGCAGCATGAGCGTGGTGGGCAGTAGTGCGGGGTTCGCGGATCGGTTCTTCGAGTGGTATCACGGCATCATCGGATACAACCAGCCCGAGCGAGATGCCCGGCCACGGAACACCTACGGGTTCGCGGTGGATCTGCCGGGTGGAGTTCAATACGCACCCGAGCCGGACGGACTGACGCTGGGCGAGGCCCGTTTCACCCTCGGCATGCGGCACGGGGCGGACCAGCAGACGGCGCTGAGCGTGGTGTTGCCACTCGGCAAGGGCGGAAGCCTGGCCCGTTCCCAGCCCGGCGTGGCGCTCAACCACAGCCTCCGTATCGGGGCCCTCGAGCCGCTGTTCTGGGAGATCTCCGGCGGGGTCGGAGCCACTCCCCGCAGTGGATCACTGCAGGAGTGGCAGCATTCGCTTTTCGGAATGGGGACGACGGGGGTGCGGCTCCAGCTCTTCGGCAGGCATTCGATCTACGGTTACTTCTTCTACCACTCACCCTTCTACCACGACACCTCGATTCCCTCGCTCGACAACGACATGCTCACGGCGGATTTCGGGTGGATCTACCGGACGGCGGGAGGGAGGGAGTGGCGGCTCGGTTTCACTGAAGACATAGCGCCGACCGACCTGGGCGTGGACCTCACCCTTGTCGTGAGCGGGGGATGGTAGGACCGCGGAACGGCAACAGCGTGAACGGGAACCGCAACTGCGTGAACGGGAACTGCGTCAGGGTGCAGGCGCGAAGAGAAACTCCTGCATCTGCTGGACCAGGAATTCCTTCGCCTTCGGGTCCCGCAGGTTGAGCGCGTAGTGATTGATGAGCGCCTGCTGCTGGCCGAGCCACTGGCCCCAGCAGACGGCGCAGATCTCGTTGAACAGCCGCTTGCCACGGTCGTTCTGGAACGGCTGAAAGCTCATCTGGTCGCGGGTCTGCCCGCAGCGCACGCATGTGATGTTCGGCATGGGCCAAAGATAATCGCCTTCTAGTCGTCGTCCTCCAGCTCAGCCAGTGCCTCCACCGCGGTTCGCCGCACTTCCGGATCACGGTCTTCCAGCGCGGCGGTGATGGGAACCCTGGCCTGCACGGCGCCCATGTTGCCGAGGGCCTCGATCACCATGCGCCGCGTGTCGGGGTCCGGATCGGAGATCAGCGGCAGCAGGGCCCCGGCGCTGGCCGGGTCCTCGATGCTGGCGAGCGCTTCGACCGCAGCGTGGCGCAACGGCGGGCTGCCTGATGCAACCGCGCGGAGCAGCTCCGGCGGCGCCGTCTCCAGGTCATCCAGGTTTGCGATCGCCTCGGCCGCTGCGACGGCGAGTCGCTCGTCCTGGCCGCCCACCACGCGCGCGAGCACCGGCGCGGAGCGCCCAGCCTCGATGTCGCCCAGCGCCTGGACAGCTGCCAGCCGGGCCAGCCGGTTGTCATCGCGCTCCGCCATGCGCTCGAGCGAGGCGGCGGCGTCCACGCTCTCGATCTGGCCCAGCGCCCACGCCGCTGCGGTCCGCACGGCGGCCTCGTCATGTCCGATTACGCGCTCGAGCGCGCCGACGGACTCCCGGTCCTCGAGCTCACCCAGGGCCCAGGCTGCCATGGCGGCCGTCGGCGCGTCGGGAGAGCGAAGCTGTTCCTCGACCCGCTGGCGCAGCGCGGACCGGTCGTGAGAGCCGATCGCGAGCAGGGCGGCCTCACGCACGCGGGAAGATGAGCCGTCGAGCAGCGCCGCCAGCTGCTGATCCGGCATTGCCGAATGGCCCAGCATCCGCGCTGCGGCATGGCGAACGCAGGGATCGTCGTCGGCGAGGTGGGCAGTGAGCAGCCGGATGGCGCCCTGATCGCGCACCGGGCCCGAGATCGAATCCCGCGCGGCGTCGGCGGCCACGCGGGCGTCGGCCAGGCGGCCCACGCCAAGCTCATCGCTGCGGTTCCACCAGCCGTTGCCTATCTGCGCGCTGAGCATCTCGCACGCGACCGGGTCGGCGCGGCCCATGCCTTGGAGCAGCAGCGCGACCCGGGATGAGTCCGGTCCCGGGCCTTCGTCATCCCAGTCAGCAGACGAGAATGTCACCTGGGGCGCGTGCGGGGCGCTGGTCAGCAGGGTAGTCGCCGCAGCGGCGCTGCCGGCACCCAGCACCGCAACAAGCAGCATGGCGGTTTTCATCACTGGTCCTCCTCCTGCTCACCGAAGTACTCGACCGCGATCCGGCGCACATCCGGGTCCTTGTGCTCCAGCGCGCGCCGGAGGGCGGCATGGCTCTCCGTGGTGCGAATTTCGGTCAGCGCCTCGGCGACTTCCTCCCGGACGTCGGGAGAGGGATCATCGAGCATCCGGATGAGCTGCGGCGCCATGCTGACCACCTGCCGCTCGGACACATGCATGACGGCCTCCTGTCGGACCTCGGCGCTCCGGTCCTGCAGCAGCCCGGCAAGCGTGGCGTCCGGGATGGAGCCGCCAAGCTCGTTCATTGCCTGGACCGCCTGCCTCCGGACATCGACATCGCGGTCCTGCAATGCCGCAGCCACCGCAGGCGCGCCGGCAGGATCCCGAATCTCCGCCAGCGCCTGAATCGCTTCCCGGCGCACGTCCGCGTCGGCATCCTGCACCAGCCGCCCGATGCCACCGACCGATGAGCGGTCGCGCATCTGGCCCAGCATGCTGGCGGCGCGCGCGCGGATTTCGGGGTCGCCGAACGCGAGCAGCGCGCGAATTGGCTCCGCGGGCACGCCGCGCTCGAACTGTGACAGCGCATCGAGTGCCGAGCTGCGCACCTCTGCTTCCGGGTCGTCGAGCGATGCGACCAGCGCGGGGATGGCGAGCGGATCGCCGATGCGGCCCAGCGCATCGGCCGCCGCCTGTCGGACTTCGGCGTTCTCGTCACGTAGCCGGGCCATCAGCGCCCGGACCACGGCGGTGTCACCCGGCGCGGCGACGAGGCCGGCGCCTGCTGTTTCACCAGGTACATTCGCGCCCGAGTGCGGTAGCCCGGCGACCCCCGGGGCGAAGAGGGCAGTGGCCACCAGGCCCAGCACCGAACAGACAACGGCCACCCGTCCGCGCGAAGGCGGGGCGTCGCCGCGCTCCAGCAGGTGCGCCACTCGCGCGCTCAATTGTGAGCGCTGCTCGGCCATACCTGCCACCGGCACGCCGAGTGGTGATGCCTCGATCCACTCGGCCACTTTCACCAGGCAGCGGGCGAGCGGCACGCCGCCGCTGCGGCGCGCGGCCCACTCATCGGCCAGGTACTCGGCCGACTCCTGGATACCGCGCCGGGCCAGGCGATTGAGCGGCTGAAAGAAGAAGAGTCGCTCGAGCACGCAGGCGAGCACCAGCCACTGAGGGTCCCTGCGCACCAGGTGCGCCAGCTCGTGGGCCAGCATGGCGCGCCGTTGCGCCGGCTCGAGCTCATCGAGCGCGGCGAGCGGAAGGCAGATCTCGCTGCTGCCGAGCGCTACCGGGCTGGAGATGGCCTGTGACGCTGTCAGCCGGACCTGTCGCTGGAGGCCCGCCTCGCTGCGCAGCGTGGCGAGCATCGCAGTCCAGTCGGGGTCGGTCACGGCACGCCGGTCGCCCAATCGTCCGACCAGCACGAGATGCCTGCCGGCATACCACAGCACCAGCAGCAGCGCCAGCACCAGCCAACCGAGCGTCAACATCGTTGCCACAGAAACTGCGGACTGTTGTGGCGCGGATTCGTAGGCAGGGATGTCTTCGATAGCCTCCTGCTGGAATGCCGTCGGCTCGGCTGCTCCCGCAGGGGCGGGTCGCGAAGGTGAGTTCGCGCCGCCTTCGTCGGAGACCACGACGTCGAGCACAATCGTGCCAGCGGGACGGATGTCGAACGACGCCTGGATGGTGGCGGTCACCAGTCCGCCCAGCATCGCCGCCCTCCAGATTACTGCACGCGCGGCAGGACTCGCCGAGCTGAACCGCAGTACCAGCCACGCCGCACCGAGCAGCACCGACGAATGCACTGCATACGTCAGCAACCAGGCACTCATACGTCCTCCTCGCCGCGTTCCTCGATCTCGTCGATCATCGCGCGGAGGCGCGCAAGGTCGCCGGGAGCGACTTCCTGGGATGCAAGCAGATGGTTCACCAGCGCTGTCACGTCGCCGTCGAAGAGCCGCTCGGTGAGTTCACTCACCATCGACTCCTTGACCTCGTCCTCGGTGACCAGCGCGCGATACAGATACTGCCGCTCAGCTGCCCGACGGGTCACAACCCCCCGGCGTTCGAGCCGTGAGAGCAGTGTCGCGATAGTGGTCTGGGCGAGTCGTCGTTCGGGATAGAGCGCCTCCCAGACTTCGGCTACGGAGGCTTCTCCCCGGTCCCACAGGAGGCGGAGGAGGGAGATCTGGAGGGCGGTGAGTTCGTGGACAGCCGGCATCGGGCGGTGCTCCTGTTGTTCTACAGTTGTAGATTTACAGGAGTAGATCGGAGTTGTCAATACCTTCGCCGCTCGCCGCGCTGCCTCCCTTCCCACGCCACCTGCGGGAGGCATCGCGGCTCGCGGCGGAGCAACATTGGCCGAGTCGTTACGGCGTCAGCTGCCGGTCGATGTAGTCACCTCGGCGCAGCGCCCTGACCCCGCTCGCGGTGCCGAAGGCAGTGGCGAAGCCGGCCAGGACAGCTGTGGTGGTGGTGACGAACGGCAGGAAGCTGAGCGGCCACATGATGGCGAAGGCCAGCACGCCCGCCAGAATGGGAGCGATCGGCGACTGGATCGCGTCCACAAAGCGAAGCCGCCGACGCACGAAGTTCTTGCTGATGAAGTAGCCGGCAACGCCAACCACGGCGAGCACGCCGAAGTAGATCAGGCCGTAGATCGTATCCATGGATGAACCCCTCTCTCAATCCGGGTGCGGAGCTTGTTGCAATACGCAACAAGACACCGCAGGGTTTCAACCCCAAACGAGTCCGCAAGACCCCCACATGAACCCGGATCCAAACGCAGTCATGACAACGAGATCGCCGTCCTTGAGCCGCCCGGCCCGGACGCACTCGTCGAGGGCGATGGGAATGGTGGCGGCGGTAGTGTTCCCATACCGTTGAATGTTGTTGTAGACCTGGCCCGGCGCGAGGCCGAGTGACTTCTGCACCATCTCCGAGATGCGGAGGTTGGCCTGGTGGGGAATCAGTAATGCAATGTCGGCCGGGGAGCGCTTGAGCGTGGTCAGCAGTGCCTTGACCGACTCCGGCATCCTGACCACGGCGTTCCGGAAAACCTCCCGGCCCTCCATCGACAGGAAGTGCCTGCCTTCGGCCACCATTTCCTGGGAGATCCGCGGATGGTACATCGAGCCGGGCGCATCAACCCAGAGGCGCTCGGCCTGGCTCCCGTCGGAGTGGAGGTCGAAGCCAAGCACGCCACGATCGGCCCTGTTCGACGCGGCCAGCACCACTGCTCCGGCGCCGTCGGCAAAAATGACGGCGGTGTCGCGGCCAGCGGTGGAAACGTCCATTCCGGTGCTCTGCACTTCGCATCCCACCAGCAGGATCCGGCGGTATTGGCCGGCACGGATCCAGGCGTCCGCCACCGACAGGCCATAGATGAAGCCGCTGCACTGGGCCCGGACATCGAGCGCGGGAATGGGGCGGCCCACCAGCTGCTGCTGCAGGTAGACGCCATTGCCGGGTGCGAAGTGATCGGGAGTCGAGGTGGCATAGACGATGGCGTCGATGTCGTCCGGGGTGAGCCCGGCCGCATGGAGCGCGCGCTTGCTGGCGGTGAGCGCCAGCGATGCGCCGGTCTCACCGGGGCTGACCCAGTGGCGCTGCTCGATGCCGGTGCGGGTCCGGATCCATTCGTCGCTGGTGTCCATGATCGTGCTCAACTCATCGTTGGTCACGATCCGCTCCGGCACGGCCATGCCGGTGCCGAGGATGGTGGAGGAGGGCATCAGAGTCCCGCGAGCCAGGGATAGCCCTGGTCTTCCCAGTATCCGCCCGGGCGCTCGCTGGTGAAGGTGATGGCGGTCAGGTACTTGGTCAGCTTGTAGCCAAGCTTTATGGGCGCGTAGAGCCGGAGCGGGGCGCCATGATCGACCATGAGCGGTCGGTCGTTGAAGGCGTAGGCCAGGATGGTCTGCGGATGCATCAGGCTCTCCATGTCCCAGCCGTTGGTGTAACGGACGCCGCGTGGATCCACGTCGAAGGAACTGAACAGCGCGAACCTGGCTTCGGGCAGCGGCTCGACCTGGGCGGCGAAGGCGCTGAAAGGCACGCCGGCCCATGACGCCACCGCAGTCCAGCCTTCCACGCAGTGATGCTTGACGGTGTAGGCCATCCTCGGGAGGGCGTGCAGCATCTGCATGGTGAACCTGCCAGGCTTCCGCACCAGTCCGTCCACCTGCAGCGACCAGGGCTCCGGCACAAGTTCGGGCAGCGTGCGTCCCACATGGTACGCCGGCATCACCCCACTGCGCTCGGCGGCGTCATAGATCGGCGCGAGACGGGCGTTGCTGTGCAGCACATGCTCGCCCACCCAGTCGTTCACGCGGGATATGCGGGCCAGTGACGGCCGCAGCAGCGATCCGCCGTCCCAGCCGCACGCCGTCGCGAGCGAGGCCGCGCCAGCGGCGAGGCCGAGCTGGACGAAGTCCCGGCGGGCGACGCCAGGCTTGCCGGTGGGATCAGCCATTGGACGGATGCCTCCCGCGGTAACGGCCGGTGATGATGGCGCGGAGCGATGCCGGATCCGAAATGAACACGGCCAGGACATGGACGACCAGAAAAGCCAGGAAGAGCCATACGGTGATGAAATGCCAATACCGACTCAGCTCGTAGCCTCCGAACATCGCCGTCAGCCAGCTGAGCTGCACCGGTTTGTAGATGGCAAACCCTGACAGCACCGCTATCGTCGCGAGCAGCAGTACCCCGGTGTAGGCCAGCTTCTGGAGCGCGTTGTGCTTGCCCTGGGGTGGCGGGGACTTTCGGAGCCGCAGGTAGTACTTCTGCATCTCGAACGCCGGCCGGATGTCGCGGGGGCGAAACAGCAGTAACCGCCCCTCGCCACTGGCTACCAGGAAGGCCAGATACAGCAAGCCGCAGATCACGAAGGGCCAGGCGAGCGCGAAGTGCCAGTTGATTCCGCCGGCCAGCCAGCCGCCCAGCCGCGCCCACTCGGGGAAGGCGTACATGTCGAACGGGTTGGGCACACGCCACACGTCGCCCTTCATGCCGACGTGGGGAAAGGCGAGGTAGATCTGGAGTCCACTGGCGATCATGCCGCCCAGCAGGGCGGCGTTGAGCCAGTGGGTGAGGCGCACGATCCCGTGGTGGCGCTTCACGCCGCGCGCTGCGGACTCCATGACGCCTCCCGTGCCAGGAATGCTGGAAAGATAGCCGATCCCGGAATTTGGCCGCAGATTGGTGGGCGTGGCGCCCCCCGCGCATTCCGCCCCTCTTGAAGGAGTCCGACATGGTCTCGCTCGTCGCTCTCTGGCTGCCGATTCTGCTTTCCGCAGTCCTGATCTTCGTCGTCAGCGCCATCGTGCATACGGTGATGCCCTGGCACCACAGTGACTTCAAGGCGGTCCCCAACCAGGACGGCGTGATGGCGGCGCTGCGGCCATTCGCCATACCACCCGGCGACTACCTCATGCCGAAGCCGGCCAATGCCGGCGAGATGAAGTCGCCAGAGTATCTGGAGAAGCACCGGCAGGGGCCAGTGGCGGTGATGACCGTCCTTCCTGGCGGCAACTTTTCTATGACCGGCAGCCTGATCCAGTGGTTCTTCTACTGTATCGTCGTCAGCCTGTTTGCGGCGTACGTGGCGGGCCGGGCCCTGGGCCCGGGGGCGGAGTACCTGCGGGTGTTCCAGCTGGCCGGCGCCACCGCCTTCGCCGGCTATTCGCTGGCGCTGGTGCAGCAGTCCATCTGGTTCAAGAAGCAGTGGACCACCACGCTCAAGTCGATGACCGACGGACTGCTCTACGCATTGCTGACGGCGGGGGTGCTGGGGTGGATGTGGCCCTAACCGCGAGTGGTGAGTAGTGAGTGGGGAGTGGGAAGTGGGTGGAAGAGTCAATCCACTTCCCACTTCCCACTTCCCACTTCCCACTTTCTACTTTCGTATGAGATAGCTCACCTTCAAGAAGAGTCCATCGCTCTCCCGCTGCAAGTTCCGGAACCGGAAGGCGCCGGTGTCGCGCATGGTGGTACCGTAGCCCAGGAAGACCGCGGTGCCGGGCGTGGGTTCATAGGCCGCCAGCAGGTCGGTGCGGAAGCCGTTGGCGTCGTCGCCGCTGTCGATGGTGCCAGCCACCGCGATCGGCAGCCCGGTTTCGGGGTCCTGCAGCGGCGCCCGCCGCTCGGCCTGGTACTCGGTGATCATCCGGAAAAACAATGCCCGCGTCGGCTGGTACTCGACCTTGAGTCGCGGAATGAATGCTCGGGCAAACTCGGAATCATCACTGTCACGGAAGATGCGCACGAACTCGGCCTCGAGTTCCACCCGCAATGAGGTGGCCGGCCGGAGGTTGAGCCCGGCCTCCAGCTCATAGCCATAGCCCAGCGCCGCCTCGTCGAAGATGGCCGCCTTGCCGACGCTGGCGCTGAAGTCGGCGCCGAAGCTCTGGTACGTCGGGGTCTCGATTCCGGTGCTGACGCTGACCATGTTATCGAGCTCATCGACCGGGGCGTAGGGCACCGGGCCACCGCCACCCACCACGGCGTAGTCGGCGAAGTCGGCTGGGTCGAACCGCACGAAGTCGCGATGCAGCCCCGCCTCGGCCTGCCATCCGCCCCGCATCGAGAAGTCGAAGTTGACCTCCTCCGATCCCTCGACTGCCCCCCCCAGCTCGAAGTCCGAGTAGTCCCACAAGCGGTTGAACCCGAAGAAGGTGGTGAAGTTCTCGATCAGCGCTCCCCGGGGCCCATAGAACGAGAGCCGGTTGAAGGCGCGACCAGTGACGATTCCGGTGCGGTTGACGAAACCGGTGCGGGTCACGAAGTCGTCAGAAATGGCGTTCAGGTTGTAGTTGAACCCCCAGCTCCGGCCGGTGCGGTCGAATTCGGCCTTCCAGACCGGCCCGCTTCGCGCAACGCCACCGTCCTCGGTCCAGCTCTGGGCCAGTTGCGCCTCCACGAAGTAGAGTCTGGCAAACACCACGTGGGCGTCGGCCGAGACAACCCGGTTGTAGTCGCTGCCCCGTTCGCGATCGGTGACCGTGATGCCGGTGGTGGACGCGGAGCCGAGATCATACCGGAGCCGGCCCACGTTGAACACCGCATTGCCGTCGGGGGCGTCATCCACCGCGGCGAGATAGGCGCCGGTGAACTTGCCGAACTTGCCGGTGAACTTGCCGCCGGCGATCGGATTGCCGATCTGGCGGGTATAGACCAGCTGGTTGGGGGTGGCAAAGAGCTCGATGCCCTCGAGGAAGAAGGGGCGCTTCTCCTCGAAGAAGAGCGCGAACCGCTCGTTGACGGTGACCTGGCCCTCATCGGCCTCGACGGTGCTGAAGTCGGGGTTGATGGTGGCGTCAATGGCAAAGTTGGTGAAACCCAGGCGCAGGTTGCCGCCGGCATCGGGTTCGATGTCGTCCCGCTCGAAGCTGCCGGACACGGGGTCGCGTGCACCGGTGAGTGTGGCGGTGGCGTAAGGCTGGAGCTCGACCACGATGCCGCGCTCGAGGTCCTCGAGTCCGGTGATGGTCCCGCTCTGAGCCAGGAAGCTGGAGCTGGCCCGGCGGGTGTCGGCCCAGGTGTCCTCGTAGCCGTTGCGCTGGGTAATGCGGACGATGTTGAGGCCCCACGTCTGGGCGCCGGTGGACGGGACCCGCAGGCTCTTGAAGGGTATGCGCACTTCGACCACGTAACCGGAGTCGGTGGTCATGCCCTTCGAGTCCCAGGTGTAATCGGGACTCAGGTCCTCGCTGCCACTGAACAGGTTGCCGGGAGTGAACTGGCCTTCGCTGCGGACGCCATCGGCCTGGCTGCCCAGCGGGTTGACCGCGAACATGAACGCACGCCGCTGATCGTTGAACGTGTCGAGCAGCAGGGTGACGCGGTCCTCGTTGCCGAGGTTGTCGCGGTCGGCCTGGGTCGCCCGGATGCTGCCGGGATCGCGGTCGTGGGCGACGATGCCGAAGTGGATCGCGTCGGGCGCATACCACACCAGCACGTCAGTGCGCTGTTCCGCGGGCCGGCCATCCACCGGCCGGAACTGGCGAAAGCCACTGAGGCGTGCGGCCTGGCCCCAGACCGGTTCGTCCAGCCGGCCATCAACCACCACAACGGTATCGATGCGGGGGATCGACGCAGTGGGGGCCGGCGCTCGGACCGAAGAGGTGTCCTGGAGCGCGACGAGCGAGAACAGGATTGAAAGCATGGGCGATTATAACGGCAGGGTGGAAAGGCGGTAAGGCGGCAAGGCGGCAAAGGTCATAGGTCAGGGCGCTCCCCTCCGGCAGATACGTGACCTGCCTGCGGGGAGCGCCCCGACCGACGACCCTCCGGTCTTCCGTCTACTCGTATCGTAGTGCCTGGATCGGATCGAGCGATGCCGCGCGCTTGGCGGGCCAGATCCCGAAGAAGAGCCCGATCAGCGCGCTGAACCCGAACGCCACCATCACGGCGGCAGGCGAGATCAACGTGTTCCACTGGGCGAACTTCGAGAGCAGCAATGCCGCGCCGCTGCCGAACAGGATGCCCAGGATGCCGCCGGTGAGGCAGAGCACCAGCGCCTCGATCAGGAACTGCAGCATGATGTTCGCCTTGGTGGCGCCCAGTGCCTTGCGCACGCCGATTTCGCGGGTCCGCTCGGTGACCGACACCAGCATGATGTTCATGATGCCGATGCCGCCCACCACGAGGCTGACCGCCGCGATGCTGGCGAGCAGCAGGGTGAACACCCGGGTGGCTTCCTGCTGGGTGGCCAGGATCTCCTGGCGATTGCGCACCCGGAAGTCGTTTTCCTCTCCGGGGCGAATCTTGTGCTCCCGCCGGAGGACCCGCTCGAGGTCCACCATGCCCTGCTCCAGCGGCACGTTGTCGGCCACCTGGAGCGACATCGAGCGGATGCGGTCGCTGCCGAACACGCGGTACTGCGCGGTCTGCAGCGGAATGACAATCTGCTCGTCGGGGTTGTTCCAGCCGCCCTGCGATCCCTTGGCCGCCAGCACGCCGATGATCTCGAACGAGATGCCGCGGATGCTGAGCGACTGGCCGATCATGGCCTGGGCGTTCTGGCCCAGCTGCTCGGGCACTTCCGACCCGAGCAACACATACCGCCGGCGGGACTCGTCGTCTCCATCGGTGAAAGAGTGCCCGTACTGGACGCTGTAGTTCAGCACGTCGAGGAAGTTGGCGGTGGTCCCGAGGACCTGGGTGTTCACGTTCTGGCCGCCGTACGTGACTTGCTGGTTCGACTGGAGTTCCGGCACCACTTCCTTGATGAGCCGGGCCTCGCGCTTGATGGCGAGGTAGTCGTCGGTAGTGAGGTTGACCCGGTCGCCCTGGGCCACGCCGCCCCGGAAGGACTGGCCCGGGTAGATGGTAAAGGTGTTGGCGCCGAGCGAGGCGATCTGCTCCTCGACCGCCTTCTGGGCGCCACTGCCGAGGGCCACCATGGTGATCACCGCGCCCACGCCGATGATGATGCCCAGCATGGTCAGCGCGGAGCGGAGCTTGTTGGCGCGGATGGACTGGAACGCCACCGCGAGGGTTTCGCCGAGCAGCATGTGATTTCTCCTTCGCCTAGCGCGACTGGCGCATGCCGGGCACACCGCCGCCGTTCATGCGCTGGAGTCGCTCCTGCATTTCCTGCTGGGACTGCACCAGCCCCGCGCTGGGCAGGACCAGCACCGAGTCGCCCGCCGCCAGTCCGCTGACGACCTCGCTGTAGTCGAGGTCGGTGAGTCCGGTCTGGACCCGCACCGGCACCGGGGTGTCTCCCCGCTTCACGAACACGATGTAGCTGCCGCCAAACAGGCCGGTGGTGCTCGACTGCTGCGCGCCGCCGGCCCGGCGGCCGGAGCCGCCACGCATGCCGGCGAACACCTTCTGCATCAGGGCGCGCTCCTCCGCGGTCGGCTGTTCGCCGCTGCGGCGCTTCTGCATGATCGCGCCGATCTGGGCCGACGTGACGCCGGCCGGCAGCGGCACGACGCTGCCGTTGGGCAGGGTGAACTTCTCGCCTGCGGCGGTGGAATCACCGCCCGGGCCGGCAGCCGTGCCACCGAGCGAGGCGGTGCCGTTGCTGTCGCCGGCCCTCGCAGGCCGCTCGGCAGCCTCCGCGAGCTGCTTCTGGACGTCGTCCGGATTGAGGCCGAGCACTTCCGCGGCCGAGGCGACATCGCGCTCAGTACGGAGGGCGGCGTTGGTCACGGCCAGGACGCCCTCCCGGTTGCCTATGTGAATCTCGACCTCGGCGTTCATGCCGGGCTTGAGCAGCTTGTCGCGATTGGCGATGCGCACCAGCACGGGGAACATGGTCACGTTCTGCTGGACTTCGGCCATGGGCTCGATCTTGAGGACCTCGCCCTGGAATGGCCGGTTGGGATACGCGTCCACTACCACCGTCGCCGCCATCCCCGCCTGGATCTTGCCGATGTCGGTCTCGTCCACGAGGGTCCGCACCTGCACCAGGTTGAGGTCGGCCATGGTCAGCAGGATGGTGCCTTCGCCGACGCTGCTGGTGGGCGACGAGATCACCGCGCCGCGCTCCACCGGCTTGGTGATGATCATGCCCGAGATCGGCGCGGTGACGCGGGTGTCGGAGAGCTGGTCCCGGGCATTCTCGATGGCGACCTGGGAGCGCACCACGTCGGCGCGGGCGCTGGCTTCATCGAGGGCCGCCTGCTCCTGCTCCTCCTGGGTGATCGACTGGGTCTTGAACAGCTCGTCGGCCCGCCGCTTCTTCGACTGGGCGTTGGCCAGCCGGGCGCGCGCCACCTCGAGGTCGGCCTGGGCCTGCGCCAGGTTGTTGCGCGGGATCCGCTGGTCCACTTCCACCAGCAGGGTGCCCCGCTCGACTTCCTGGCCAGTCTCCACATGGATGTTGAGGATCTCACCCGAGGCCTTCGACTTGACCTCGACGATGGTATCGGGCTGCACGGTGCCGGAGGCCTGGGCCGAGACGATGATGTCCCGCTGGACGACCGGGATCGCCTGATAAACGACGGCCTGCTCCTCGTCCTTGCAGCCGGTGGCGGCGAGTACCACGAGTCCCGCCACCACGATGGAACGCTTCCGCATCAGTGAGTCCCCTCAGTCTGAAAGTCCTGCTCGACCTGGCCATCCTTGAGGTGGACCTGACGGTCGGCGTGTTCGGCGATGTCGTGCTCGTGAGTCACCAGCACGATGGTTTGTCCCTGCGCATGCAATTCACTGAACAGCCCCATGATTTCGGTGCTGGTGGCACTGTCGAGGTTGCCGGTCGGCTCGTCGGCCAGCAGGATGCTGGGCTGGTTGACCAGGGCCCGGGCCACGGCCACGCGCTGGCGCTGGCCGCCCGAGAGTTCGTTGGGCCGATGGTGCATCCGGTCGCCCAGGCCCACCCGCGTCAGCGCCGAACGGGCCATCTCCACCCGCTCCTTGCTGGCGATGCCGGCGTAGACCAGCGGCAGCTCCACGTTGTGGAGCGCCGAGGCACGGGGCAGCAGGTTGAAGGTCTGGAACACGAACCCGATTTCCTTGTTCCGGATCCGGGCCAGCTGATCGTCGCCCAGTTCCGAGACCCGGTGGCCGTTGAGCCAGTACTCGCCATCGGTCGGGCTGTCCAGGCATCCGATCATGTTCATGAGCGTGGACTTGCCCGAGCCGGACGGCCCCATGATCGCGACGTACTCGTTCTTCCGGATCACGAGGTCCACGCCCCGGAGGGCGCGCACGATCTCGCCGCCCATGTCATACTCGCGGTGGAGATTCCGCACGACGATGACGGCATCCCGGGGGATGTCGGCGGGGAGCTGGGCCATGCGTTCGGCGGTGCTGGCAAGTGCGCTCACAGTGTCCGTCCGATCAGCGCTTCCATTTGGGCCTTGGCGCGGAGGTAGTCGAAGCGCGCGTTGACGGCCTCCACTTCTGCCTGGTCGAGAGCTTCCTGCGACGTCAGCACATCGACGATGGTCGACGCCCCGAGCCGGTACCGCTCCTGCTGGACCCGCATGTCTTCCTGCGCCGCCAGCACGCTCACCTGGGTGATGCGAATGCGGGCGACCGACGCCTCGAGGTTGGCCAGCTGCGCCGTGACATCCGATGCCACGCTCCGGCCGGCCTCGGCGGCCTGTGCCTGCGCCACCTCGGCGGCGTTGCGCTGCACTTCGATGCTGGTCTCGCGCTGGAACCCGTTGAACAGGGGCCAGGACAGCGAGAGGCCCAGGCCCCGGTTGCCGTAGAGGCTGTAGTCGCGCGAGCTGCTGCCGGAGTAGCCGGTGTTGGCCGACAGCGAGAGCGATGGCCAGTAGTCTGACTTGGAGGCGGAGAGCGACGCCTGCGCGGCGTCGGCGTCGGCGCGGGCCGCCTGGACCCGGGGTGAGCGGGATTCGGCTTCCATCCTGAGCGCGCTGGTGTCGGCACCCGGCCCGCGTACCTGATAGAAGGACGAGTCATCCTGTGCCGCGATCCGACCGCTCTCACCGATAAGGCGGCCCAGCTCGGCCTCGGCGGTGGCCAGATCGGCCTGGGCCTGGATCAGCGCCAGCTGGGCGGTGCCCAGCGTTACCCGGGAGCGGAGCGAGTCCGACCGGGTGGCCGAACCCGCGTTGAGCTTGTTGATCGACACCTTGAGCTGCTCTTCGGCGCGGCGGACGCTGGCCTGGCGCACGGCCAGGAGCTGGCGTGCCGCGAGGGCATCGAAGAACTGGTTGGTGGTCGTCAGCCGCTGCTGAAACCGGGTGTCCACCAGTGACGCATCAGCGGCGTCGCGATCGGCCCGGGCCGCGCGAGATTCGGCACCCCGGCGAAATCCGGTGAAGAGGTCCACGCTGGAGCTGAGCCGGGCGTTGACGCTGCCGGACGAACTGCCCACCTGCAGGCCGGTATTGGGATCCACCCGCGCCGGCACGCCGGAGTATGACTGGTTCATCGAGCTGCTGAAGGTGAGCGACGGCAACCACGCGCCCAACCCGGCCTGGCGCATGCGTGCTTCGGCGTTGGCCACGGCCCCTTCGGCCTGGACGACGTTGGGCTGCACTGATTCGGCGCGCTCGATCGCTTCGGTCAGCGACACGGTGCGGGACGGCGCCGGGATGGTATCCTGCGCGGCGCACGGAAGCGCCACGCCGGCGAGCAGCAACAACAGGGGACTAACGCGAATTGCCACGATTCCGCCTCTGATCATTCCGTCGTGAAATCTCGTCGAACCGCACTTGCTGGTCCGGGGTCAGTAGTGCGCGCATCTCCGCGCGCACGTTGGTACGCAAGGAGTCGAACCGCGGGCGCACCTCGCGCCAGATCGCATCGATGTCGCCACGCTGGCGCTCGAGGATTCCGCTGACGCTGTCGCGCTGCGCCGCCGTGAGTTCGAGGTCCCGGGTCAACTTGTCCAGGTATTCGTTGGGGCCGCGCTGGGGCCGGTCCGCGTGGTAGTGCAACCGGCCGACGCCTTCATGGGCCGCCACCAGTGTGCCGCCGACGCCGACGATCAGGCCCAGCAGCGCCATCGCGACCAGCAGGAACGCCGCACTGCGCTTTTCGGGTCGCATCAGCGTCCCTCCATGACGGCCGAGAGCATCAAATCGTTGCTGGGGCCGGGCTCGCCGGCGAGCATGGCCGCCGGCACGCCCTCCGCCACGACTACGTCGGCGAAGCTGGCCTGCTCAGCGGGGCCCTGCAGCAGCGCGAAGCCGAGGGCGGTCATGGCAGCGATGCCGGTGGCCGCAACCAGGCCCGGCCGGAGCCAGGCGGCGAGCACCGACCAGCGCGCGCTCTCGGCGTCGGCCCGCATCGCGACGCTGACCCGGCCCACAAAGGCGCCGTGCCAGTCGGGCTCGAGCGACTCGCGCAGGAGCCGGCCGAGCTGCTCGTCGGGCAGGTGGTCATGATCGTGCGTCATCGCACATCCTCCAGGAACGGCGCGAGGTCCGCGCGCAGCGCGCGCCTCGCATGGAATACATCGGACCGAACGGTCCCCTCCGGGACGCCGAGCACCTCCGCGATCTCCGCGTGGGCGTATCCCTCGGCGTCGAACATCGTGATGGCCATCCGCTGCCGTTCGGGCAGCGTCGCCAGCACTTCCCTCAGCCGGTCGCGCAACAGTGCCCTCCCGGCGTCGACGTCCGGGCCGGCACGCCGGTCGGCGGCGTCGGGTGACAGGGCGTCGGTTTCACGAACGCCGCGGCGCCGCCCGGCGTCCCGTGCCGCGTTGAGCACGATGCGCATCAACCAGGGCCGGAACGGGCGGGACTGATCGAAGCGGCTGATGGCCTTCCAGGCGGAGAGAAAGCCCTCCTGGGCCGCATCATCGGCGTCGGCATCGCTGCCGAGCAGCGCTCGGGCCACCCGCCGTGCCGCCGGAGCGTACCGATCCACCAGCTGCCCGAATGCGTTGTCGTCGCCGTGCGCCGCCCGGGCGGCCAATTCGGCGTCGGTCACGTCAGCCATACGCATGGCGTCGCGGAAACGTTGGACGAGGGGGCACTCGGCGGCTCGGCGGCTCAGCGATCGATGCGGCGGCGGAAGGCCTCCCGGCCAACGGTAACCGCGACCCAGATGCTGATCACGCCAAGGAAGTAGGAAGTGAAGCGGGGAAGCAGGAACAGGAGGGCGCCGAGCAGGACGAAGAGCGCCATCAATGGGAGGTAGACCGACCGCTGGGCGTTGGCCATGACGCTTCGGAGCGCCAGCACGGCGCGCTCCCGGCGTTCGCGCAGCCCGACTTCATGGTCCACCGGCTGCTCGGGATCGATGTGCTCCAGCGCTACCGGCAACCGCTGGCTCAGGCGTTCGCCCAGGCGGCGCGGCATTCGAACCGGGCGGCGGGTCACTTCCCGCGAACGGGAGATGTCGAGCCGGAATTGCTGATCGAGGGCTTCGGCCAGGCGAGGATCCTCGACCAGGACGTCCAGTTCGTAGTTTCCGACCAGGCTCGCCGTGTTGAGGTTGGTGGACCCGATTCGCGCCCACCGGCCATCGGAGGCGAGGCTCTTGGCGTGGAGCATGGGGCCGTCCCATTCGAAGATCCGGACGCCGGACCGCAACAGGTTGCGGTAGCCGATGCGGGTGAGGTTTCGCACCAGTGGAAGGTCGCTGGTGCCGGGGACGAGCAGCCGGACGTCCACGCCATCGCGAGCGGCATCGCGGAAGGCGTTGAAGAGCCGGGCCGGCGCCATCATGTAGGCATCGGTGATCCAGAGCCGCTGGGTGGCGGCCATGGTGAGGATCTCCATGGTGCGAAAGGCGCGGGCCCGCCCGGGTTCGCCCACGATCACCCTGACGTCGGCATCACCGGCCGCCGGCACTTCGGCGGCGACGTCGTTCGGCGGGATGCTTCCGCCGGCGACGGCCCAGGTGCGGGCGAAGGACTGGTCCAGCACCGCAGCAGCCGGGCCGTCAACGCTGACAGCGGTGTCGCGCCAGGGCTGGCCGTCGGCCGACTCGGCGCCGGTCCACTCCACCCCGATGCACAGGCCGCCGATGACGGCGCGGCGGCCGTCGGTGACGACCAGCTTCCGGTGATTGCGGGAGACGGTGCGGGCAAGGTCGAGCAGGCTGAAGGGATGGAAGGCGCGCACCTCGCATCCGGCGTCGCGCAGGAATTTCCAGTACTTGCGCCGGGTACTGAAGGAGCCGAACCAGTCGTAGAGGACCCGCACCCGGACGCCCTCCCGGGCGCGACGGGCCAGCAGCTCAGCGAAGCGCCAGCCTTCCTGGTCGCTTCGAATGATGTAGTTCTCGAAATGGATCCATTCCCGGGCGTCGGCGATGATGTCGAGCATGGCCTGATACGCCTCGGGCCCGTCTACCAGCAGTTCGACCCGGTTGCCGGGCACGGCCCGTGCTCCCGACGCCCGGTCCATCGCCGTTCGCGCAGCAGAGATCACCTGCCCCAGCGCGGGCCGCATCAGGCAGTGCCAAGTCCCAGTGCCGCCTCGTGGGGACGGAGCGCCTCGAGGACGTGACCGATGAGCTGATCGAGTGGCACGCCGAGCTCGGCCGCGCCGGCGGTGACATCCTCGCGGGAGACTCCCCTGGCGAAGCCCTTGTCCTTGAGTTTCTTCTTCACGCTGGACACTTCCAGGTCCATCAGGCTGCGGCTGGGACGAACCAGCGCGCAGGCCACCAGGAATCCACAGAGCTCATCCACCGCGAACAACGTGCGGGCCATGGCGCTCTTGCGAGGAACGCCAGTGTAGCTGGCGTGACCCAGGATGGCCTGCTGCATTTCCTCCGGCAGCCCTCGTGCGGCGAGAAGACGCACGCCCTCGGCGGGATGCTCCTCGGTCGGGGAGTGGGCGTCGTTGGGATGGCGCTCGTAGTCGAAGTCGTGCAGCAGTCCGACGAGGCCCCAGGCGTCCGGGTCTTCGCCGGCCCGTTCGGCCATCGCGCGCATCGCGAACTCGACCGCGTACATATGACGGCGGAGCGGCTCGGATGCGGTGTACTCATGCATCAATAGGAGAGCGTCGGGCCGAGCCAGGGTCATAAGTGAGAAGTGAGAAGTGGATCAGGGGCGGCCGGACGGCCGCCCGCTGACAGTACCCTACTCCGCCCGGTCGCTCACGGTGAGCGGCACCTGCAGCGCCGTTCCCTGATCGAGAGAAATCTCGAACGAATACGGCCCGGGATGCGGCAGCGGGATGTCGAACACCAGTACCGCGCTGGCTTCGACATCCACCACGCCGGCGGCCGGCTCGCCGAACTGCACGGTGCCGGAGCCACCCATCAACTCGGTGCCTTCCTCGTCCACGAAACGGATGCCGAGCTCATGGGAGCCGATCTCGGTTCGGCGACCCCGCACCCGGATCACCAGGTGGGTGCGCGGATGCACGGCCGGGAAGCTTTCGACCCAGACATGCTGGAAGATGCCCAGCACGCTCAACTTGCCGTGCTGGTCGATGAGCGCGTAGTCGGCGAGGACCGCAAAGTCGACTTGCAGGTCAGCTCACCCGGATCGACGTAACCTGGTCGTTCTTCCGAATGGCGTTGACGACGTCGAGCCCCTTCGTCACCTGGCCAAACACGGTGTGCTGGCCGTCAAGATGCGGCTGGGGTGCGTGGCAGATGAAGAACTGGCTGCCGCCAGTGTCCTTGCCTGCGTGGGCCATCGAGAGCGTACCGGCCTCGTGGCGATGGGTGTTCTTGCGGGTTTCGCACTTGATGGTGTAGCCAGGGCCACCGGTCCCGGCACGCCGGTCACCCGGGTCCCTGGACCAGGGGTCACCACCCTGGATCATGAAATTGTCGATGACCCGGTGGAAGCGGGTGCCGTCGTAGAAGCCGTCGTTGGCGAGCTTCTCAAAATTGGCCACCGTGCCGGGCACCTCTTCGTCGAACAGATCGGCGGTAATGGTGCCGCGGGATGTCTCCAGAATCGCTGTCTTCATGTCCGTAATAGGTGATATGTGAAAGGTGAGAGGGCGCAGGCCTGCAGCCGCTAATCGCGGGGCGCTTCGATGATCTCGGGCGATGTCGCGGCGCGGCCCCGGAAAGTAACCTCGACCGTGTAGCCATCGACGCCCAGGAGGCCCTCGAGAATGCGTTCGGCGCTCTCCTCGGCGTGGCGAGCGACGCCCAGCTCGCCGGCGCTGGCTTCGAGTTGTTCCCGCGCCAGCATGAAGATGCTGTCGCGGTCGGCCGGCCGGAACGGGTTCCAGAGGCCGCGGTCTTCATCATAGGTGCTGAGAGTGGTGACCTCGACGCCGAGGACGCGGGCGGGCGGCAACGTGATATTGATGCGCTTCGCTTCCTCGTCGATCGCGACCACCGGATTCTGCTCCAGGTCAACCCCGGCCATGACCCGTCCCGTGACCACGACGATGGCACGCTTGGTGGAGCCGAGGCGCCGGTTCTCGTAAGTGACTACATCGCGGACCTGGGTTTCGCTGGTCACCAGACGGGCGACTGCCCGGGTTCGTTCCACGATGACCGACTGGGTGATGCGGGTGCGGTCGTCGCCCAGCATCCGGCGCACCAGGCTGGTCACCCCGAACGCGCCCACGATTGCGGCGACGGCCAGGAGTGCCAGGAGGGTGCCGACCACCAGCAGGAACCTGCCGGCCCCGCCTTTCGGCGGCTCGGCAGCGGGCGCCTCGGGCTGCTCCCGGGGGGATGGGGATTCCGGTTCAGTCGCCATCGGGCTCAGCTTGGGGAGGGGTTTGGGGAGGGACCAGCTCGCGGAGCTGGACCAGCCCGGTGGCTGCCGGCCCGCCGGTGGCGAGGATGCGGTACTCTGCCGTGGCGGATGGCTGGATCCGGATGCCGACCACATTGGAGCTGATCAGTGGCGGCAGGGTGCCAGGCCTGTCGGGCGTGACGTGGACCGAAATCCGGCCAGATCGCACTTCCAGGACATAGGTCTTGCCCTCTTCCAGCCGAACCACACTGTACTCGCCTACCGCCATGCTGCGCTCGAACACCACGGGGCCCGGCTCGAGGCGGGGAACGGCGGTGGCGCATCCGGCACTCAAAATCAATAATGGAAACAAGTTGCGAAATCGCATACGGCCCTCGCTTGAGCCCGCCGGGAATGGCACCGACGGGGGTTACCCGGAAGGTGGAGGCGTGGGGCCGGGAAGGGAACGGTGGAGGGGAGATATTGCGGAATCGGGAATAAATGGCTATTATCGGGGCTAGCGATTCCCGCATTCAGTTGATGCGGACCAGTTCCGAGTGTCACTTGGGGCCAGCCTTCGTGCCGGCCCTTTTCTGTTGACTGTGAATCGCGCGGGCCGGCCGCAATTCTGCGGCCCACCGTCGGAGCCTTCGTGAGGCTGTCACGATTCACAAGCGGTCTCAGACCGCAAGGAAACAGGAAAACAGGACATGCGTACAACCGGAACGGTCAAGTGGTTCAACGACGCGAAGGGCTTCGGCTTCATCACGCCGGAGGACGGTCAGAAGGATTGCTTCGTGCACCACTCGGCCATCCAGGCCCAGGGCTTCAAGTCGCTCACCGAGGGTGAGCGGGTGGAGTTCGACGTCGTTCAGGGCCAGAAGGGCCCCGCGGCCGAGAACGTGGTTCGGCTCGGCGCCTGAGGTATCAGGACTGACCACAATGAACCGGCCGGCTCGCAGCATGGGGCCGGCCGGTTCTTGCCTCTCCACTCCCAGCACCACAAGGGCAGGGTGAATTCGAATGATTGAAGTCCGTCTGCGTGACGACGAGCGTATCGAGCAGGCGCTCCGCCTGTTCAAGCGGAAGGTGCAGCGGTCGGGACTGCTGCAGGAGCTCCGCAAGAAGCGCTACTACGTCAAGCCGAGCGAGGCGCGCCAGTTGAAGGCCGCTGCCGCTCGCCGGCGCCGCCGCAAGCGCAGCGCCAGCCGGGACGAATAGTCAGGCACAGCCCTCCACATAGCCCACCGCCGGCGTCCGGCCCACTCGGTACATGGTCACCGTGACGCCGTCGGTTTCAAACACAATGCGATGCAGCGAGTCACCGGGCGGCGTCACTACCACATAGTGTCCTTCCGGTCCGGTGTACTTGTGCGGCATGACGGTCGCGGCTGACCCGTAGCGCGTCACCACTGACGCTTCCGGGTCCCCGATGCCGGCGCCCGCCGCGGTCCGCACCTCGCTCGGATCCACGACATCCACCCGCTCGACCGTATCCCTGATGACCATGAGCGACACGCCTTCCGGCAGGATGGACGGCGTGACGTAGTCACAGGTCTCAAAGTCCAAGTAGCCCACGTGGAGTGACTCGCCAATGGCGGCTGACACTTCGGCGATGCTCATGCCGGCGCGGATGGGTCCAATGCCATCGGCGCGCGCCACCCACGCAAGAGAATCCACCGTCTCGGCGACCGCCGGGAGCGAGTCGGTGGTGGCGCCGCGATCGGCACCGGGACTGCACCCGGCCAGCAACAGCAGTGACACGGTGCTGGCGGCGACTCGGCAGGCAGGGGCGCGCATGGGGTCCTCTGTGGTCAGGGTGAGGGGTGGCGCGGGCTTGTGCTTGCGGACTGGTCGAGGAAACGGTGTGCCGCCTCGGCTGGAGGCACCAGGCACGCGGGAGCACCCGCCAGCCGGTGCCGATGGCGCGCCACCAGATCATAGGCTGCATCGCGGAGGCGGCGGGGCAAGATGCGAACGATGGCCGCCAGCCGCCACGGACCGCCCATCAGCGATGCGACGGCGAGCGCGGCATCGGAGCGAAGACGGGGACCGCGTGCGCCGCCGTCCAGCAGGATCATGGTGTCGGCTGCGGCCGCCTCAGGCCA
This sequence comes from Gemmatimonadales bacterium, assembly GCA_035759745.1. Classification (GTDB taxonomy): domain Bacteria; phylum Gemmatimonadota; class Gemmatimonadetes; order Gemmatimonadales; family GWC2-71-9; genus CAMLHP01. The sequence continues at coordinate 921 of DASTUF010000032.1, read as the reverse complement.
GGCGGCGCGCACGTCGCGCCCGACAGCTCCGTCGAGTGGCGCAAAGCGGAGGACGTGGCTGCGCTCGTGGCGGAGGACGAACTGGACACTGCTGGCGCAGAAGCCGCAGGTGCCGTCGTAGAGCAGGATGGGGTCGTGACTCAGGGCCAGGAGGGCGGACATGGTGCGACCTGCGTCACGCGGAATCGTCGAGCAGTTCGCGGGCCAGCGGTTCGTCTTCGTCCGGCACCCAGACGGACGGGAGTGGGGCGGATGGCAGCGCGCTGTCGCCCTGCACTACCGCGCCGATCCCTTCGGCGCGGAGCAGGGCCCGGACGAACTCAGCGTCCGCCGGCCCCGAGGCGATATAGACCTGCTTCATGTGAGCACGCCGGCCGGGAAGGGAACCCGACGGGCTCCTCCCGGCCGGCGCAACCTCGAGCGACCTAGAAGCCGGCGGACTCGGGCGAGGCGCCGCTGCCCAGCACCTGGCGCCAGGTCAGCTCAGTGCCCTTGCGGCCGCCCTTGGGCGTCATCTTGATCCCTTCCGGACCGATCGCCACGGTGTAGAGATTGCCGTCGAGCTCGAGCTCGCGCTTGATGGTCTTTTCGAGACGAGTTGCCATGACATGCTCCAGAAGAGTGATGACGGACCGCTCGCCGGGGCACCCGGCCCTCGGAGACGATGGGGTAGAGTAGCGGCTTGCCGTCCGGGCCGCTACTTCGTCCTTCGCTTTGTGTCGCCCTTCGGCTACATCATCCGGCCTGCTCCATACAGCAACACCACCAGCGAAAATACCGCGCCGGCAACCGCGAACATCGCTATGATCGCCGCCATGGGACGCTCGGGTGCGCCGGCGTCCAGCCGCACGGCGGTCAACTCGCGATAGGCCACGAGGGAGAGCACCGTGACCCCGGCGGTGAGGCCGACCAGCACCGCCA
>DASTUF010000031.1:0-3506 GCA_035759745.1 Gemmatimonadales bacterium | reverse complement strand
CTCCGGCTGGTGCCGGTGCCGGAGGCGGTGCGCACCTATCTTGCAGACTTCGGGTCGGTCCGCGCGGCGAGCGAGTCGGTATCGGCCATCGTGGCGACCGGTGTGATCCCCGCCGCGCTGGAGATGATGGACCAGGCCTGCGTGCGCGCGGTGGAAGCTTCGATCTATGCCGCGGGCTATCCCATCGACGCCGCCGCGGTGCTGATCGTGGAACTCGACGGCAGCAGCGAGGGTGTCGCCGCCGATGCGGAAGTGGTGGCGCCGCTGCTCGCTGCCCATGGCGCCCGCCAGCTGCGGGTGGCCGACGACCCGGCCGAACGCGGCCGGCTCTGGCAGGGACGCAAGAAGGCGTTTGGTGCGATGGGGCGCATCGCGCCGGACCTGGCAGTACAGGACGCGGTGGTGCCCCGCTCGGTGCTGCCCGATGTGCTGGACCGGATCACGGTGGTGGGAGAGCGGCACGACCTGGTGGTGAGCAATGTGTTCCACGCCGGCGATGGCAACCTGCATCCCAACATCAGCTTCGACCGGCGCGACCAGGGCCGCACCGCCCAGGTGCATGCGGCGCTGTCGGAGATCATGGAAATCTGCGTGGCCCAGGGCGGCACCATCACCGGCGAGCACGGGGTCGGCGCCGACAAGCGCGACTACATGCCGCTGGTATTCAGTGCCGCGTCGCTGGATGCCATGTGTCGAGTGCGGCGGGTCTGGGATCCGCTGGAGCGTGCCAACCCCGGCAAGGTGCTGCCGGTGAACGCCTGCCGCGAATGGCGGGCCGGAGGAGTCGCATGAGTGAGCCAGTCCTGGCCCGTCTCCGGGCGCTGCTGGGTGATGCCGGCGTCGCCGCCGGCGTCGACGGGACCCCGCGTGCGATGCCCGAGAGTACCGAGGACGTCGCCGAGGTGATGCAGCTGGCCCATGCCGAGGGGTGGAAGGTCCGGGTCGAGGGCCAGGCCACCTGGCTGGGGCCGGACGCACCGGCCCAGCTGGCGCTGAGCACCCGGGCGCTCAACCGGGTGATCTCGGTGAGCCCGGAAGACCTCGTCGCCACGGCCCAGGCCGGCGTCCCGCTCGACGTCCTCCGGCGTCATCTCGGCGAGGCCGGCATGTGGCTGCCGATAGATCCTCCCGGCCGCCCCGAGCGCACTTTGGGATCGGTGCTGGCCACTGCCACCGCCGGGCCGCTGCGGCTGGGCTTCGGTTTCATCCGGGACCAGGTGGTGGGGCTCACGGTGGTCACGGGCGACGGCCAGGTCGTCACTGCCGGGGGCCGGGTGGTCAAGAACGTGGCTGGCTATGACCTGGCCAAACTGGAGATCGGCGGCTTTGGCGGCTTCGGCATCATCACCGAGGTCAACCTCCGCCTCCGTGCGGTGCCCCGCGCCGACCTCACCCTGGTGGCGAGTGGTGCGCGCGACGACCTCTCTGCCGCTGCGCGTGACATCCACGACGCCGGCATCGGCTGCGCCTCGCTGGAGCTGGTGTCGCCCACGCTCGCCGCCGAACCGGAGTGGATGCTGGCCGCTCGGCTCACCGGCACCGACGGCGCGGTGGAGGCCGACGCCCGGCGGATAGCGGCGGTGGCCGCTCGCGACTGGACCGCGCTCTCGTCCGAGCGGAGTGCCGCGCTGTGGGCGCTGATAGCGCGGGGACCGGTGGGGCCACCTGTCACCCTCCGCCTCGGCGTGTTGCCTGAGGGGGTCGACGAGATGCTCGATGCCGTGACCCGCGATCTCGACGAAGGCCTGGTCTCCGCCGGTCCCGCCGGCGGTGGGCTCCGGTGGTCGGGCGAGATCGATGCCGACCGGTTGCGCACCATGCGGCGGATGCTGGCCGCTCGCGAGATTCCGCTGACCCTCGAGCGCGGCCCCTGGGACCTGCGCCGGGAAGTGGGACATTTCGGCGCGTACCGCGAAGGAGTCGGTGCACTGGTCAGCAAGCTGCGCGAAGTGTTTGACCCGGGGAAGCAGCTGAGTGTCGCCCTGGAGGCAGAGACGTGAGCCACAGCGAGCAACTGGCCCGGCAGATGGACCAGGCGCTCGCCAGCTGCGTCCACTGCGGCTTCTGCCTGCCCTCCTGCCCCACCTACCTCGCCACCTCCGACGAAGCCGACTCGCCCCGCGGCCGCATCGTCCTGATGCGGGGCCTCTCGGCCGGCACTCTCACCCCCGACGACGACGCTGTGGCCCAGCATCTCGACGCCTGCCTTGGCTGCCGAGGCTGTGAGCCGGTATGCCCCTCGGGGGTGGAGTACGGGAAGGGACTCGAAGCCGCGCGGGCGATGCTGGCCCAGCGGCGAGGCATTCCCTTCCTGGCCCGTATGGTACTAGGCGTGTTCCGGCGGAAGTGGCTATGGAAGCCGATCATGGCGCTGATGCGGATGCTGCGTGAGACCGGCATTCCGGCGCGGCTGGCCGGGGACGGGCGGCTGGGGTTCATGATGGGGATGGTGGCCAGCACGGCGCCCCGCGCGGCTTACGACGGACGGCGGTCCACGCCGAGCGGGGCGCACGCGGGTGCGCCCCTTCCCGCTGCCATGTTCACAGGCTGCGTCATGGACGGTCTTTTCTCCCACGTCCACGACGCCACCCGGCGGGCGCTGGAGCACGCGGGCTATGACGTCCGCGAGGTGCGGGGCCAGGGCTGCTGCGGCGCGCTGCACCTGCATGCCGGCGACGAGGCCGGTGCCAGGGCGCTGGCCCGGGAGAACCTCCGCGCTTTCCGCGACGTCGCAGGGCTGATCGTGGTCAACAGCGCCGGCTGCGGCGCAATGCTCAAGGAGTACGCCCACCTGGTGGACGACGCCACCGATTTCTCGGCGCGAGTCAGGGACGTGAGCGAGCTCCTGCAAACTCACCTCTCTCAACTCTCAACTCTCAACTCTCAACTCACTGCCGTCTACGATGCGCCGTGCCACCTGCAGCATGCCCAGCGAATCCACGACCAGCCGCTGGCGATGCTGAGGTCGGTGCCGGGACTGACGTTGCTGGTGCCGCCGGGGTCGAGCCAGTGCTGCGGGAGCGCAGGGATCTACTCTCTGGTGGAGCCGGGGCTGTCGCGGGAGGTGCTTGCGGCCAAGATCGCGGAGCTTGCGGCGCTGGAGCCGAGACCCGATGTGGTCCTCACCGGCAACCCTGGGTGCCTGATGCAGATCGGCGCCGGACTCCGTGCCGCGGGTTTGCCGATCGACGTGCGGCATCCGGTTGAGGTGCTGGATTAAGGGGATTCTGACGCGCAGATTTCGGAACTGCGATTAGGGGGATTACTGACGCGCAGATTTCGCAGATTTGGGTACTGCGATTTTGGGGATAGAGATCGAGCACTAGCTACCCACGTCGTCTCCAGCGATCATCGCGTTTGTGTTTTTGTGGGAGCGAACCTTTGGTCCCGCACCCTTGGTCAGCTCCACGCTCCGGGACCCGGCGGTTCTCCCACAAAAGCAACAACACCTTGGCTAGCTTGGCACGCGGAGGGAGCCCCTCCCAGGGGCCCTCCCCAAAATCGCA
>DASTUF010000030.1:0-6128 GCA_035759745.1 Gemmatimonadales bacterium | reverse complement strand
CGGGGCAAGCGCCACTCGGCAACAGGGGCACACCCCGCCCCACACCGCCTGGTTGGCGGTCCAGCTGCCACCAAAGTCCGCGGACGACGTCATGTAGATCCGCGCGTCCGATTCGATCGAGACCGCAGCCACGGGATCGCCCACGGTGTGGTGATGCCCCGGGAAGCCCTCCCCGCCCCGCTCGTCCAGCCACGCCGCCACCAGTCCGGCCTGTTCACTCCAGCCGACCCCGTGGAAGGTGTGGGTTCCTGGCGCTGACGTACTGTCGTCGTTGAGTGTGACCGGCGTACTCCAGCTGGCTCCGCCATCCACCGACCGCGAAAACCGGATCATGCTGGCGGGCCACTGGCGCCCCGGCACCACCACGCTCCGGCTCCACACCAGCGCCACTTGCCCCGCGCCGCCGGTCACCAGCCGAGGCGATGCCTCGCCGTGCGCCGGCCCGACATCGTCGGGCCCCGCACTCACCGTCACCGGCTGGCTCCACGACGCGCCGCCATCGCTGGACCGAGCGAACTGCACCCGGCGCCCACCGCTGTCGCCCTCGACCCACGCGAAGTACACCACGCCGGAATCGGGTGCCACCACCAGTGCCGCGTCCCCCGACTCGCTCGCCGCCACCGGCGGCGTGTCGACTACCTCGGCCTCGAGGTCACCCGAGCCGTGGAAGACAGTCCACACGCTCAACCCCACCACCCCCAGCGAGATGGCCACGGCAAGCAGCGCCGGCCTTGCCCGGCGAGCCTGCGACGTCCCTGGTTCCATCGTCATTGTGTCCCCTTCCTCACTGTCCGAAACGATACTGGCCACCCACGAACACCTGCCGCGGCGTGCCGGGCCGGAACCGCTCTCCCTGCTGCGCATTGAACGATGATGTCTCGGCGTAGCGCACGTTGGCCAGGTTGGTCACCCGCCCCGTCAGCTCCAGATGGTCCATCACCGGAACGTTGGCCTGGACGTTGAACAGGTTGTGGCCGTCGTACTTGTGGGTGTTGGCCGGGTCCATGTAGTAGGAACCGAGCCGAACCCACTCCAGCGCCAGGAGCCCACCGCGCATCGCCGTCGGACGCCACGTGACCCGCGCGTTGGTCATCACCCGGGGGGCCAGCTCCATCTCGTTGCCGCTGTAGTCCTCCGCCACGCTCGGCTGCCAGGTGTCATAGCGATGCCGCGCGTATGAGACCGCCGCGTCGAGCCGCACTTCCCGCACCGGCGATACGCCAACACCCACCTCGATGCCCCGATGGGTCGTGGAGCCCGCGTTCTGGGTGAGCCGCAGCCCGTCAGCCGGGTTGAAGAAGGTGAGGATGTCGTCGTGCAGCTTCATCGCGTAGGCCGTGGCCTCGACCGTCGCCACGCCTCCGATCAGCGCTCGCACGCCCGCCTCGTAGCTCTCGGCCTTCACCGGCTCGAGGTCGAGCGTGCTCTCGGCCGATCCCTGCCGGAACAGCTGACTCTCTGACGGCGACCGGAAGGCGGTGCGGAACGAGCCGAAGACGCTCACCGACGGCCTGACCTCCCACGACACGCCAATCTTGGGGCTGAGCCGCGCAAAACTCACGTCAGTGGACGCGGGGCGACGGTGGCGGCCGGTGGCCAATGGCTCGAGGTTGTTCTCGTAGGCGTAGCCGAGGTTGTCGAACCGCAGCCCCGCGTCGAGCTGGACCGAGGGAAGCAGCGCGATGTCCGCCTGGGCGTATGGCGATACTTGCCAGAACGCCACGTCGTAGTCGTACTGGACTTCGCCGGTGGTATAGCTGGTGAAGACCGGCCCGTCGCTCGTCGGGGTGATCGCCGTCTCCAGCCGGCTGCCGGGGCTGTACTCGAGGTCGACGCCGGTGCTGATGCTGGTGTTGAGCTGGGCGACCTCGCGCTGGTAACGCGCCAGCAATCCGATCGAGCGATGGGCGCTCTCCCAGACTTGCGGATCGAAGCTCAGCTGCCACGACGGCATCAGGTCGAGCGTGTTGTACCGGGTGTATATCGTGGCGCCGAACGTCGACGCGCCCCGATGCGCCTGCAATTCCGACGAGAGTCGCGCCGCCACCACTCGGCGAAATGCGATCGGGGTATACACCCGGGTCGGCTGGTTCTCGAAGTCGTCCAGCGCCAGGTCGCTGCCGCCATCGCCAGGCTGGTCGATGTGCGACACGCTGGCGACAGTCTTGAGCCGGGTTGCCGACCCCAGCGCGAGGTCCCAGCGCAGGGTGCCGCTCTGGCGGTCGTACGGCGCGCCGTCACGCCAGCCGTCGGACGTCGTGAAGTTGGCGTCCGCCCGAAGGCCGCTGGCGCCGATCTGGCCGCTCGCGGTGCCCAGCGCGCGCAGGTACGTGGCGCTGCCCCCCTCGACGAACAGCTCCGCCTCTGGCGTGGCGCTGGGTGCGCGGGTGAAGGAGTTCACCACGCCGCCCACCGCGTCACTGCCGTAGATGGCGCTGCCCGGACCCTTGATCACTTCGATCCGGCCGGCCTGCGGGAGATTGATCTCGTAGAGCGCGTTGTGGTTGAAGAACCCGGTGGACCGCGTGGGCACGCCGTCCTCCAGGTACGCATACAGTGCCTTGGTCGAGATCGGCTGGCGAATGGCGGTGAAGTGCCCCTCGCCACCCGCGTTGCTCACGTAGACCCCCGGCGCCCGGTTGACGATGTCCGCCGGGTGGTGCGCTCGCGTCTCGGCGATCTCCTGGGTGCCGATTACCTCGATACTCATCGCGGTGCGTGAAGCGAGCCGGGCATCGCGGGTGGTGCTGACCACCACGTCCGGCAGCGTGACCACCGACGCCTCGAGCACGACGTCCACCCGGAGCGGATCGGTCGTCCGCACTTCGGCCAGTCGGGCCGCGGGCTTGAAGCCCAGGGCACGAAACTCGATCCGCTGGTCACCCAGCGGCACCCGCTCAAAGGTGTAGCGGCCCAGCGAGTCGGTGCGGGCGAGCCGAGCTGGTGCGCCCAGTGCGACGCTCGCTCCCACCACCGGCGCACCGGCTTCGGATGTTACGGTGCCCTCGACCACGCCACGGAACTGGGCCCGGGCAGTCTCCGGACCGAACAACGTCAGTGCCGCCAGTGCAAACAGCGCTGGCAAGCGCAACGACCTGCAGGGGATCCTCATTTGTCCTTCCCTCGGATTGGCACGCGATACGGGCCGGCAGGGCGATGGCCCAGGCCGGCGTGATCACCTTCGGAGCGCGACGCGCTCCTCAGCCGAGGGTTGGTGGGGCGGTCTTGGGGGGGAGCAAGTGGGGGGGGACTGCCGGCAACTCGTACGACGGGGCCAGCAGCGAGACAGGAACCAGTGCCGCCACGGGTGTGATGGCCAGCTCGGCAGCCCCCGCGGCCGCCATCGGTGCCGCACCCTGGACGGCGCCAATGCACTGGCACGGCGCGGGTGCGCCGTCGTCCGAGGGGACGCTGTCGTGCGAGCCGTGGTGCGAGCCATGGTCGGCCGGTGTTGCCGTCCACGGCATGTCCGCGGCGCAGGGATGGATGGCACTCAGCGCCGTTCCTGCCAGACCGGGAGTCCCGATCAGGAGCAGGAGCGTCAGAAGACGCAGATGGCGCAAGCGGCTCAGCATGCGGGGAATCTAGTTGCCCGGTTCGGCAGCGGTAAGCGGGGTTGGGCCCGGGCGGCCCGCAGGCGCCTGCGTCGCAGCGCGCTGCCGGGCCCAGACCACCCGGGCACCCAGCAGCACCGCCAGCACCACGATGTAGAGCACCGGCTTCCTGACGTCCAGCTTCACCGCCAGCAGGAAGTGCAGAACAGCGAAGATCGCGGCGGGATAGACCAGGCGATGCAACCGGTTCCAGCGCTTGCCGCCCAGCCGGCGGATCCAGCCCCTGGTGGAGGTGAGCGCCAGCGGGATGAGCATCAGGAACGCCGTCATGCCGAAGAGCACCCACGGATGCTCCCAGACGTCCGCTGCAATGAGGCTGAGCGATCCTTCCTGGTCGAACACCACGTAGGTGGCGACGTGCAGCACCGCGTAGAAGAACGCCATCAGCCCCAGCAGCCGCCGGAAGCGGATCAGCTCATTCCACCCGGTGAGGCGGCGAATTGGCGTGACTGCCAGGCTGCAGAGCAGCAGCGTGATGGCGGCGGTACCGGTCTTGATGGCCAGGGTCTCGACCGGATCGATGCCGAGATAACCGATGGCAACGCCGCGCGCGAGCTTCAGCGCGGGGATGAGTGCCAGCAGGAACACCACCACCTGCAGCGGGCGGACGGCGCGCTGCCGCCAACTGCGCGGGCGCCCACGCGGGCGCTCAGAAGTTGGCACGCAGGTCCATGCCGGCGTACAGCGGCGCCACCTGGTCGGCGTAGCCGTTGAACGGCAGCGTCTCACGGCGGAAAAGTTCACCGATGCGGCGCTCGCGCTTCTGGCTCCAGCGCGGGTGGTCCACCGCCGGATTCACGTTGGCGTAGAAGCCGTACTCGTTGGGCGCCGCGATGTTCCAGGTGTTCCTCGGCTGCTGCTCGAGAAAGCGAATCCGCACGATCGACTTGCCACCCTTGAAGCCGTACTTCCATGGGACGATCAGCCGGAGCGGCGCGCCGTTCTGGTTGGGCAGTGCCTTCCCGTACACGCCAGTCACCATGAGGGTCAGTGGGTGCATCGCCTCGTCCATCCGCAGCGCCTCGATGTAGGGCCAGTCGAGGATGGGTCGGCGGATGAGCGGCATCTGCTGGCGGTCGGCGAGAGTGGTGAACTCCACGAACTTCGCCTTGCTGGTGGGTTCCAGCCGGGCGATGAGGTCCCTGAGCGGGAATCCGAACCACGGCACCACCATCGACCACGCCTCGACGCAGCGGTGGCGATAGACCCGCTCCTGCATGGTGAACGGCTTGATCAGGTCGTCGAGATCGTAATCCGCCGCTCGAGCTACTTCACCCTCGACCCGCACCTTCCATGGGCGGGGCCTCAGGGTGTGGGCATTCTTCGCCGGATCGTCCTTCGCGGTGCCGAACTCGTAGTAGTTGTTGTAGCCCGTCACCGCCTCCCACGGCGTCAGCTTGTCGTCGGGATCAACCTTTCCGGGTGCGCATGCCATCAGCGCCGCCGGCGCCGCAGCACTCACCGCCACAGCGCCGGCCCCGTACCCCATGGCCCGGAGGAACTCCCGCCGGCCGAAGTAGGCGGATTCGTCGGTGATTTCGCGGGCGAGGAGGTCGGGAGGGCGGCGAATGAGCATGATTCGAGTCGAGAGTTAAGAGTTGAGAGTTGCGAGCGCCGAGCGCTACCTCCGGATAATACGCTGGCGGGCCGGCGCAGGTTCCGCCGGCCCGCCAACTCTTGACTCTTAACTCTCAACTCTTAACTCGTAGCGGACAGGGAGGGATTCGACCCGGAGGCAGTGTAGCTGCCGGAGGGCACCGAGGCTGCGAAGCAGCCGCAGGTGTACCCTCGAGCTGCCAGCCTCGAGATTGCTTCGATGGCGGCCACGGGGCAGCGGACAGGGAGGGATTCGAACCCTCGAAACGGCGTAAACCGCTTACGCGCTTTCCAGGCGCGCCTCTTCAACCACTCGAGCACCTGTCCGGGGGGCCGCAGGTCGCAGCCGGGCGGCAACTTAGTGCGGCGCCGGAGCCTCCGTCAACGCGCCCGCTCGGCGCCCCGGTCGGCCCGCCCCAGGCGGTCGGCCCGCCACAGCACCACCCCCAGCCCCACCAGCCCCAGGGCCATGAACAGGATCCCCGGCGCCGGCCGGTCGAATCCGGTGCTGGGCGCCCGGCACGCACCGGTCTCGAGACAGTACGAGTTGTCCACGTCGCTGAGCCCGCCAACTGGATTGACGGGCGTGCCCTGAAGGGCGAGGAGGATCAGCAGGAGATGTGTCACAACGGACAGGGAGGGATTCGACCCGGAGGCCGCGCAGCGGCCGGAGGGCACCGAGGCTGCGAAGCAGCCGCAGGTGTACCCTCGAGCTGCCAGCGTTGCGTTCGCTTCGGAAGCGGCCATGGCATAACGGACAGGGAGGGATTCGAACCCTCGATACCCTTGCGGGTATGCCGGTTTTCGAGACCGGTTCCTTCAACCACTCGGACACCTGTCCACAAGGGCGGGAAATCTAGACAGTTCGGGGGGGCGGCTCAACCGGCGCCCCAGCGAGTCCACGCGGCTAAGAGCCGC
>DASTUF010000029.1:0-2886 GCA_035759745.1 Gemmatimonadales bacterium | reverse complement strand
CGGGCGGCCGCGAACTGACCCGGGGGAAGGGCTATCGCGTGAGCCTGCTGGTGGCGGGGCGCGAGCAGTGGAGCGGCACGGCTGCACCTGACGCGCTGTTTCCCGCTTTCCCTATCTCATCGAGGTGATCTGATGCGCCGCACATTTTCCGGGTTCCTGCTGCTTGCGTTGGTCTCGTCCTTCGCCGCCCGCCCGGCCTCGGCCGAGGAGGCGACGATGGACTTCTACTTCTGGCGAGACTCGAATGGCAGCTGCATGGCGCGCTGTGACGCGCGGCCGCTTTCCTGCTGCCCGTGCGCCATCAAGATTCCGATCTTCACTCCATTCGGCCCGGTCTGATCGGGGCCGTCGCCATCGACAGGAGGCACCAATGTCCCGAATCATCTCTGCTCTGCTGCTTGGCGTCATGCTGACGATGCTGGCTCGTCCGGCTCTGGCGGTGCCCGCCCCACGTGAGTGGTTCTGGCGGGACGCATGCGGCGGCTGCCCGGCCGACTGCTGGAAAGCCTTCTACGAGTGTCCCTGCTTCAGGTACACCTACGAGGACATGAATCCGTGAAGCGACGAGCCTGGCTGTGGCCGCCGGCGCTGGTTGTGCTGGCGGCCGCATGCAGCGGGGGCGGAGCGCCGGGCGGCACCGGGGTCGGGATGGGGGCGCCACCAACTGTGGTGGTCAGCGACAGCGTCGTGCTGGAGGAGAACGACTCGCTCTACCTCGGCGATCCGGCGTACCTGGCACCCTTGTCGAGTGGCGGGTACCTCGTCACCGACGGCATGCAGGCCCGGGTAGTCCACTTCGACGCTGACGGCCGACTGGTGGGGGTGATCGGTAACAAGGGGAGGGGCCCGGGTGAGTTCGCCAGCCCGTTCGCAGTCATCGAACGCCCGGACGGCACGATCGCCGTCTCGGACGCCGAGCTGGACCGCATCAGCGTCTTCGACGCGACGCACGAGCTGATGTTCGATGTCTCGACTGCCGCAATTGTCCGCGATGCAGCACTGATTGGCCCTGACGTCTGGCTTGCCGGCACCAATCAGGCGGACGCAACCGGCCTGACCAGGTGGACAGCCGACACGGTCCTGCGTTCGTCGTTGCCGATTCCCGACACCTACCGTGCGATTCCGCCTCTGGCCGGCATTCACCACGCAGTACAGCTGGATGCGTGGGGCGACAGCCTGCTGGTCGCCTTCAGCGGCACAAGCGAAATCATGCTGGCCGGCCCCGACGGTGTGCCGGTCGCTGCGGTGACGGTTCCTGCCGTCCGGCGCAAGGGAGTGACCCGTGAAGCGCTGCAGAAGATGGCCAATCCGGCAACGCCATTCCCGGAGATGTTCTCCGCCATCAGCGCACTCTTTGGCCTGCACCGCCGTTCGGACGGCAGCATCATGGCGGTGCACTTCGACCAGGTTCTCGACGGCAACGCCATCGAGTCCGAAGTATTCGCGAGCCTGCTGTCGGCGGACCGGACCAGGGCCTGTGTCGATGCACCGGTTGCGCTGGTTGGCGAGACTCAGCCGGTGATCGCCTTTCGGGGAGACACCCTGCTGGTACTGGAGCAGCTGACGCAGTCGGAACCGGTGGTGACGGTGATTCGCAAGCTGCTGGTGGAGGACGACGCCTGCGCTTGGCAACCGATCACGGAGAGCTGACATGACCCATCGAGCGGCGGTAGTGGTCGTCGGAGCGACCTTGGTACTGGGCAGCGCCTGCGCGCCGGAAGGTGTCCGCAGCGGCGTCACACCGGTGACGGTTGCAGGGGCGCCCGACAGCGCCTCGCAGCGGGAGTATGGCTGCCTGGCGAACCGGATGCTGGCCCGGCTCGCAGCCAATCCCGACGCTCGAGGTTACCAGAACAAGGACCCCGTGCTGCTGGTGGTGAACGGGATACCGCTGGGTAGGGTGCACGCCATCGCGCGGGACTGCCCGGCGCGGGAGGATCGGGTGCTGGACAAGGTGACCGAACTTCGCGTCCTGCTGCCGTTCGACCCCCAGAACCACGACCCTGATGCGGCCAACGGGACGGTGGTTATAGAGACCAAGTGAGGAGTGAGAAGTGAGAAGTGAGCAGTGAGAAGTGAAAAGTGTGGCGCCTTCAGCAGTCAGCGAAGCGGAGCAGTACGGGTGCCATGCTGGCGAGGACCCCGGAGTGACCGGCACCGACAGGCCGGGTTCGCTCCGGGGTCGCTCGTGCTGGATCTTGTGGTATACTGAGTTTGATGAACCCCACACCATATCTCTTCGTGGGCGCGGTCGTCGCGCTGGTCGCCTGTGGTCTGCGCCCAGCCGGCACCGCCGGCATCGCGCTCGATACAGTGGTGCAACTCCGGACCAGCTCGGGTCCCGGTGAACTGTCGGGCCCACCTGCGGGCGTTGTGCACCTGGGCGATGGACGGTATCTGGTGGTTACCGGGGGACCGTTCGGGGGCAACCCCCTGATCTTCGAGTCCGGCGGTTCCTTCTCGGATTCCCTCGGCCCCACCGGTGACGGACCCGGCGAGTATCGCGACGTGCTTGCGGCGGCGCTGACTCGCGGGGACAGCGTTGTCGTGGCGTCACGACGCAGTCTTCGTATGCTCGACCCATGGCTTGCCCCGGTGAGAGCTGCCACCGTCCCGCTGCAGCCGCAGCGAATCTGGAGTGACTCGGCAGGCAATCTGCTCGCGCTCGGCTGGAGGGAAACGCCTGACAGCCGGGGAGCACGCCTGCACCTGCACAATGCCAACGGCGAGTACTTGCGCTCGCTCTCGTCAGCTGATTCCGGTTTGATCGACGTTGACATGACGGCCACTAGCGACGGCGGACTGGGATGGTGGACCGCTCCCATGGATGGGGTCTATCGGATCGACCACTGGAGCCATGACGGTCGCCTGCTGTCCGGGCGCCGG
>DASTUF010000028.1:0-2530 GCA_035759745.1 Gemmatimonadales bacterium | reverse complement strand
ATCACCCCCGGCGCCAAGCCCGCGCTGCTCTACGCCCTGCTCGCCACCGTGGGCCCCGGCGACGAAGTCCTCGTCCCCGATCCCGGCTTCTCGCCGTACACCTCCCAGGTGCGCCTGGCTGGTGCCACCCCCGTCGCGTATCCCGCTGGCAGCGCCGCCGATCGGGTCACGCCCCGCACCCGCGCCATCATCCTCAACTCGCCCGCCAACCCCACCGGTGTGGCACTGGGCCTCGCCGAGCTGATAGAGATAGCCGACCTCGCCGAGCGGCATGACCTCATCGTCATCACCGACGAGATCTACGCCCGCATCTGGTTCGGCAGCGGCGACCGCGCACCCAGCATCGCCCAGCTCCCCGGACTCCAGCAGCGCAGCATCATCGTGGACGGCTTTTCCAAGGCCTGGCGCATGACCGGCTGGCGCCTGGGCCATGCCGTGGTCCCGCAGAGCCTGCGCACCACCTTCGAGCGCATAGTCGTCAACGCCCACTCCTGCGTGCCCGGGTTCGTCCAGCACGCCGGCGTGGCAGCGCTCGCCGCGGGTGACGAGATAGTAGCCACCTACGTCAACCAGCTGCGCGCCCGCCGCGACACCCTCGTGGCCGCTCTCAACGCGCTCCCCGGCGTCGAATGCGCCACGCCCCAGGGAGCATTCTATGCGTTCCCCAGCTTCGATCGCGACGACGTGCAACTCCAGCTGCAGCTCCTGGAGACAGCCGGCGTCGCCACCCTCGCCGGCAGCACCTTCGGCTCCGAAGGCGCCGGCCACCTGCGCCTCTCCTTCGCCGCATCGACAAACTCTGTGGGCTCGGCGATAGCCCGCCTGTCGACCCTGATCCCTGACCCCTGATCCCTGACCCCTCATCGCGATGCCCAAAGTCACGACGTCGTCCCTGAATGCCTTGCGCCGGAACCACAAGCGCGCGGTCTTCCTCACCGCCTACGACTACCCCACCGCTGTCTTCGCCGATCGTGCCGGCGTCGACATGCTCCTCGTGGGTGATTCGGCGGCGATGACCATGCTCGGCCACCCGACCACCGTGGCCGTCACCATGGACGAGATGCTCGTGTTTGCAAGGGCCGTGGCACGAGGCGCTAAGCGGGCGTTCGTGGTGGGAGACCTCCCCTTCCTCTCCTATCAGGTGTCCGACCAGGACGCCGTGCGGAACGCGGGTGCCTTCATCGCCGCGGGCTGCGATGCAGTGAAGTGCGAGGGCGGCCGCCGCATTGCACAGCGCGTCCGCGCCATGACCGACGCCGGCATCGCCGTCATGGGGCACCTCGGGCTCACGCCCCAGAGCCTCGGCCAGCTCGGCGGCTACAAGGTCCAGGGCCGCTCGTTGGCCGCAGCCGAGGCCGTGCTGCAGGATGCCCTCGCCTTGCAGGAGGCTGGGATCTTTGCCCTGCTGCTGGAGGCGCTGCCCGCCGAGGCCGCCGCCTTCGTGCGCGAGCACCTCGACATCCCGGTGTATGGCATCGGCGCCGGCCCCCTCCTCGATGGCCAGCTCGTCATCGTTCACGACATACTCGGCAGCTTCGTGGGCGACATCCGGCCCAGCTTCATCAAGCGCTACGCGAATCTCGACGAGACCATCACCTCGGCGCTCAACACCTACGCCGCCGACGTCCGCGCGGGAACCTTCCCCGGGCCCGAGCAGTGCTACGCGATAGCGCCGGAAGCCGAGGCAGAGATCCACGCCGCGCGAAATGGGAGGGCTCATGCGACACTCGCCTGAACGTGGCGCCGACGCGCCTGATATCGCTCGCGAAGACGCGACCGCGGTAGCCCGAAAGCGGGCTGTCCGATCCTGTAGCGGCGCGTCGGCGCGAGCGATACCAGGTGCGGAGGCAATAGCCGTACTAGGCGGCATCTCCGCGTCCGCTGGTTGCGCCGCATGGTGGCCCGCCCAGGTCGGGCCCGGCCTCACCATCGACACCGAATGCCACCATGTCGTCGGTCTCGACTGGACCGTGAATCCCAAAGGCCCAACCACCACCGTCGATCAAGCCGACGCCCTCGCAGCGGAACTGGACCGCCAGCGCATAGAGTGCCTCGACGCCATCGTCGGCGCCTCCTACGGTGGCATGGTCGCCCTCGCCTTCGCCCAGCGCTTCCCCCAGCGGGTGAACCGCCTTGTACTCCTGAGCGCGGCGCACCAGAGCCACCCCATGGCGACCGCCCACCGCGTCATCCAGCGCCGAATCCTCGCGCTCGGTGGCGCCAACGGCCACGCCCGTGAGGCCCTCGCCCTGGCGCGCTCCCTGGCCATTACCACTTACCGCACCCGCGACGAGTTTCAGCAGCGCTTTGCCGGGGCGCCGCGCGCCGGCACCCCGCCCCGCTTCGCCGTGGAGGACTACCTCGATCACTGCGGCAGCAAGTTCGCCGCTGACTGGACCGCCGACCGCTACCACGCCCTCTCGGAATCGCTCGATCTCCACCAGGTCGACCCCGGAGAGATCACGACCCCCAGCTTCCTGCTGGCAGTGGACGGGGACACCCTCGTCCCGCCCAGCCAGATGCGCGAGCT
>DASTUF010000027.1:0-20000 GCA_035759745.1 Gemmatimonadales bacterium | reverse complement strand
CCACCAGTCGGTGACCCCCACCACCGAACTTCCCCGGCCCCCGGTGCCATCTTTCCAGCGACGGATGGCCGCCCGGATTTCCCCCAGTTCCGGCCGCCCGCCGCCCCGGCCGGCCCGCCTCCGGCGGCGCCGGACCTTCCCTTCCACCCGACCAGACTCGGGAGGCCCATACATGCAGAATACCACCCAGAAATCCACCGATCAGACCATCGACATCCTCAACCGCCTGATCGAAACCGCCCACGACGGCCAGAACGGCTTCCAGACCGCCGCCGAAGGCGCCAAGTCCCCGGAACTCAAAAGCTTTTTCAGCGACAGCGCCACCGAGCGGGCCAACTTCGCCACCGAACTCTCCCGCCTGGTGTCGACGTTGGGCGGCGAGCCCCACGAGACCGGCCACGTCGCCGGCGCAATGCACCGGGGCTGGATCAACATCAAGACTGCCGTCAGCGGCAACGACGACAAGGCCATCCTGGAAGAGGCCGAACGGGGAGAGGACTACGCCAAGAAGGCGTTCTCCGATGCCCTCACGGAATCGCTGCCGGCCGAAGCCCGGACCGTCATCGAGCGGATGGCAAAGCAGGTACAGCAGACCCACGATCGCGTGCGGGATCTCCGGAATTCCGCCCGGGCCGCAGCGAAATAATCAGCGAACCACACGGGCCCCACGCTATTGCGTGGGGCCCTTTCGCTCGGGATTCGCCAGCATCCGCTCGGCGAAGTCCAGCCGTTCAGCCAGCTCGCCCACCTCCAGCCGGAGCCGCTCGATCTCCTCGAACGCGGTCTCCAGATCGTTGCGCTCATAGAGGTGCGCCGTCGACGGATCCCAGTCCTTCACCAGCCGCCCTTCGGCGTCGCGAAAGCCGCCGGCCGCAATGATGATCAGGTCGACCATCCACCAGATGCCGAGCCCACCCATGGTGATGAGCATCAGGATGGCAGTTTCGGTCTTGCCCACATAGAAGCGATGGGCACCGAACACGCCCAGGATCGCCGACAGGGCCAGCGCGATGGTACGCGACTTGTCGGACGGGCCGGTGTAGCGCTCCGGCAGGGTCATGGTGCTGGATCCGCGGATATGAGGATGCGCCCGGCAGGAGTCGAACCTGCGACCAACAGCTTAGAAGGCTGCTGCTCTATCCAGCTGAGCTACGGGCGCGGACGTTCCAAGCTACTCCGTCGCTCGCACCTGCGGCAGTCAGGGCGGGTTGGGCTGCGGCGGCGGCGATCAGGGCGCTCCCCTCCGGCAGATACGTGACCTGCCTGCGGGGAGCGCCCTGTCCGCCTGGCACCTAATGGGCCCTCACGGCGTAGATTGTCACTGATATTCGAGACGGTCATCGCCTCCCCCACCGAGAATCACGATGCGTATCTCCCTCATTGCCATACTTCTGCTCGCCGCGTGCGGCGGCAGCACCCCGGAGCCCGCTCCCCTCCCCGGCGGCGCGATGCGTCCCGCACCGACGACCGGCACCGAGCTGATCGAGCGGATGCATGAGGCGTACGCCGGCCGCTGGTACCGGACCCTTACGTTCGTCCAGACCACGAAGTTTGCCGACGGCCGGGTCGAGACCTGGCACGAGGCCCTGACAGTTCCGGGCAAACTCCGGATCGATGTCGCCCCGATCGCTCAGGGCAAGATGTCGCTTTTCCGGAACGACAGCCTCTACACGTTCGACGGCGGCAACCTGGTGCGCTCCGGGGCCTTCGTTCATCCGCTCATGGTCCTCGGCTTCGACGTCTATGCCGATCCGCCGGCGGAGACCGTCGAAAAGCTGCGCGCCATGGGGCTCGATCTCGAGGTGATGCACACGGACACCTGGCAGGGGCGACCATCCTACGTGGTGGGTGCCGCGGCCGGCGACACCCTGACGCCCCAGTTCTGGATCGACACCGAGCGGCTGGTTTTCACCCGGTTGATCGAGCGGCGCCAGCCGGCGCAGAACGCCGCGACCCAGACCTCCTCCCGGATCGAGACCCAGTTCAATGACTATCGCCCACTCGGTGGTGGCTGGATCGCGCCGGAAGTGGTGTTCATCGTGAACGGCGAGGAGCGGCTGCGGGAGGAATACGCGGACATGCGCGCCGACGTGGAGCTGCCAGACAGCCTGTTCCTGCCGGCGTACTCCGAGCCGGGCTGGGTGGAGGACTGAAGTGGGGAGTGGAAAGTGGGAAGTGGGAAGTGGGAAGTGGAGGGTCTTTGACCTTCCCACTCCCTACTCCCCACTTCCCACTTGATGTCGGGGCGCCGGGATTCGAACCCGGGACCTCCTGCTCCCAAAGCAGGCGCGCTACCGGACTGCGCCACACCCCGCGGGCGCGGAATGTAATCTCGTAACGATTATTCCGTGATTGCGGCCGGGCCCGCCAGTGCCCGAAGCTC
Source organism: Gemmatimonadales bacterium (assembly GCA_035759745.1). GTDB lineage: Bacteria > Gemmatimonadota > Gemmatimonadetes > Gemmatimonadales > GWC2-71-9 > CAMLHP01. The sequence continues at coordinate 17,617 of DASTUF010000027.1, read as the reverse complement.
GCCGCTCAGGAGCGCCTTCCACCCGCCGGGTGAGCGACGCAGCGTCAGGATGTCCACGTCCGACATGGTCTGGTCGCCCGCTGTGATCCGCCCGCGATAGACCACGTGCACCAGGTTGTTGCCCTCGGGGACTTCGCCCAGCACGGCATAATCGACCCGGACGTTGCCCTCGTCCCGCATCCGCTGGAACACGCCACCCATGTAGGCCGTGAAGAACCGCGCTGCCGACATCGACGACAACTGGTCAAACGTCTCGTCACCCTGGAAGAACTTCTCCGCCTCGGCCTTGTCCCCCGCCGCGGTCACCTGCGAGAGCCCGCGGACGACGCCGCTCTTGAACGCGGCCAGCGCTTCCGGATGCATGTCACGCCCGAATCCGGCGGCGTTTCGCGATGCCAGCGCCCCGAGCACCCGCTGCGCCACCGCGCGAGGGGATCCCGCGGTCGCCTGCGCGTGAAGCGGCGCCGCACCGAGCGCCAGGCCGAACATCAATCCTGCCACCATCCGTGCTCGCATATCCTGCCCTGATAGAAGCTGCTGGAGCCTGAGGCTAGAACTGTGCCAGTGCCGCGACCAGCGCGGCGAGCGCTCGGCCGCGGTGACTCACCCTGTCCTTGTCATCCGCGGACGCTTCGGCGAAGGTGACGCCGAGGTCGTCACTCAGGAAGAGCGGGTCGTAGCCGAAGCCATTGTTTCCCCGGGCCGCCTCGAGGATGGTGCCGTTGGCCGCGCCCTCGAAGATCTCGGGAACAGCGTCCGGCCGGTGCTGCAGGGCGATGACACACCGGAATCGCGCCCGCCGGCGTGGCGTCGGCGCACCCAACAGGCGCCGCAGCAGCTCGCGATTGTTGGCGGCGTCTACCTGCGACGCCGGTCCCTCGACCGCCGCAAACCGGCGGGAGCGAACGCCGGGCGCGCCATTCAGCGAGAGCACTTCCAGTCCCGAATCGTCGGCGAAGGTGGGCAGCCCGCTGCGCCTGACGAAGTACTCCGCCTTCCGCCGGGCATTGCCCTCGAAGGTATCTGCGTTCTCCAGCAGCGATTCCTGGACATCCTCGTAGAGGCCCGCCTCGTCGGGAAACAGGACCTCGTGCCCGGCCGCCTCGAGCACCCGGCGGATCTCACGCTGCTTGCCGGCGTTCCGGGTGGCGGCGAAGAGCCTCACCAGCCCAGGGCGGCGCGCTGGGCCTGGAACAGCCGCTCGAGGCCGGTCTGCCCCAGGTCAATCAGCCGGTCGAGCTGCGCCCGGCTGAAGGTGCCCTGCTCACCGGTGCCCTGGACTTCCACGAAATCAGCCGGCTCCCGCGCCACGAGGTTGAGGTCCACTTCGGCGTCACGATCCTCGAGATACATCAGGTCGAGCCGCTCTTCACCTTCGACCACGCCCACGCTGACGGCGGCGACCAGCTTGCCGAACGGCGACTCGATGCCGGCCCGCGATGCCAGCCACTGGCACGCATCAGCCAGCGCGACGGCGCCACCGGTGATGCCGGCGGTCCGGGTGCCGCCATCGGCCTGGAGCACATCGCAGTCGATCCGGATGGTGTACTCACCGAACGCCATGGTTCCCATCGCGGCGCGGAGCGAGCGGCCTATCAGCCGCTGGATCTCCTGGGTGCGGCCCCCCGCCCCGTGGCGCTCACGGGGCGTCCGCTCGGTCGTCGCGCGCGGCAGCATGGCGTACTCGGCGGTGACCCAGCCGGTGCCACTGCCCTTCTTGAATGGCGGAACGCCGGTCTCGACACTGGCGGTGCAATGCACCAGGGTTCCGCCCATCCGGATCAAACACGAGCCTTCCGCGTATGGGTTGGCACCGCGCTCCAGCACCAGGGGCCGCAGCGCGTCGGCGGCACGTTCGTCGGGTCTCAGAGCGGTTCCTCGGCGCGAGGATGAAGTTCGAAGGTGTGGTTGAAGAACGGCAGCTCGACCGTCTCCGTGTAGTACGTCTCGATCACGATCGACAGCGGACTCCGGGTGCGGCGCACCGTCACGTTCTGCGCGGCTTCGGGAAGCTCCAGTTCCTCCACCCGCTCCAGCACCCGGCGCCGGATGACATCATCCGTCACGCTCGGGGCCACGCGCGCCTGGGCTCGCATTTCGTCCAGGAGGCGGTAGTACCGGATGTACACCTCACCGATGTTGATGCCGTAGTAGAGCGCCGCCACGAACAGCAGCAGGGACACCAGACAGCCGAGACTGCTCGCACCGCGCCGCGCACGCGTCACCATTGGGACTGTGCTCCTTCCACGATGTTGACCTTGAGCTTCTCGAGCGCCTCGTCCCGCGCCTGGCGCTCGGTCTCACTGTCGGGTTCGTAGTCACCCTCCACCAGCAGTCCCGAACGCTGCCAGAGGGTGCGATTGCGCTGCTGGTCGATGATCTCGACCGACACGGTGATCTGCACCAGCCGGCGGGTGACGTTGACCCGGCTTTCGGTGTCACTGCCGCGGTATGCCACCGGGACGTCGGGCTCATAGCGGGTGATGGTGCCGCGGACAATGGCGTCAGCGGTTTCCTCTCCCGCGGCGCGCAGGCCCAGCCGACCCTCGACCGCATCACGCACCGCGGCGTTGATCTCCTGGGTCAGGGTCGGTTCGGGCGTGCGATTGTCGAAGGGGAGCACCGCGACGGTGCGGACCTCGGGCGGAAACCCACCGCCGGCGAAGCCGTAGCAGCCCCCGAGCGCGAGCGCGCTAAGGAGCGGGAGGAGCCCAGAGATCCGGCGAGAACGATGCTGCAGGCGTGGTCTCCGTGAAAGTCAGGCTGATTCTTGTCGCAGGACTCGGAACGGTCAGCCGGCTCGACGTCAGCAGGCCCTCGGCATTGATGCTGGTCTCGACCCGGCCTACCAGCACTCCGGCGGATCGTGCCTGGGCTGCGAGCTGGCCGGCGGCGCTGTCCCAACGATAGGCCACCGTGTCGGCTCCAAGTGCCCATTCCCAGCGCACCGTACCGCCGTCGCGCGCACCTCGGAGTACCGCGCCTGCGGGCGGCTCGCGCATGACGCCGAGCATGGCCCACATCAGCGGATAGTTGACGATCAGCCGCTCAAGCACGTCAGGTGGTTCGGCCCACTGCGCCGAATCCCCCACCACGACCCCCGCCCCTCGGCCTGATCCCAGCGGTCCCACCACATCGAGCCGGAGCGAGTCCGGCGTGGCAACGCGCGCCGTGCCGCGGCCCCCTGCAGAGCCACGATCGTCCTGAACCTGCCAACGGAACCGGTGCGCCATGTGGCCGGTCGGGGCACTGGCCTCTACCCAGGATTGGACATCGCCTCGGGAAACCGGCTGTGCCTCCACCGGGACGATTGAGCCGGGCTGGGCCGGTGTACAAGCGGCCAGCAGCAGTCCAAGATAGGGAGCCAGTCTCGCTCGGTCAACAGGAAACCCTTGTGGCATCAGTAGTTATAGCCGAAGAAGAAAGTGAAGAATCCCCCGTCGCGTTGCTTGTCGTCGAGGCCGTACCCCTGCCGGTCGTTGGCGCCGAACCGCATGCCGGCGTCGAATCGTACCACGGCCAGGGGGGCGAGTGCGAGCCGGACGCTACCGCCCACGCTCCCCAGCGGCCGGCGGCTGGAATTCTCGCCCACCCACGCCCGCCCGTAATCGACAAAGAACGCGCCCTGAAATTCGGGAAACACGAGATCGCCCAGGGGCGTTCCCAGCACCAGTCGGTTGAAGAGCGGAAAGCGCACCTCCTGGTTCACCATCCACGCCTTGGTACCGATGATGTGCCCGAAGGTGGGATAGCCGCGGAGGCCAGTTGTGCCGCCGATGTTGCGCATCGGGGGTCGGTCACCGGCGCCCCAGAGACCGAAGAGCCGGGTGGCGTAGGCCGACCGCCGTCCCAGCCGGAAGTACCGCCTGATATCGGCGCTGAGCACGTAGTTGTCGAAGCGCGAATTGGTGAAGTCGCTCGCGACACCCGCGGTGAGCCCGAGCCGGAATCCATCAATGGGCCCCGAAGCAACCCAGAGCGAATTGTCCCGAATGAACGACACGTAGTTCGACGCGATCCAGCCGACCCGCTGGGGCTCCGCCACCGGCAAGTCGAAGTCGAAGCGGTCGGAGCGCGCGATGGTGAGGCTGCCCTCGACCCGGTTGTAGCGCGACAGCGGATAGCGGAGCAGCGCCGTGGCTCCGGTGGCGCGCTCCTCGTACGAGGCAAACCGGTCTCCCTGGAACACCTGGCCCACGAAGCGGAACGCGCCCACGCCCCAGTTCACCCGGCGCTGGCGATTGATGTACGTAAGGCTCCCGCTGAGGTTGCTGAAGAAGTTGCCGCGGAAGTTGCGATCCTGGAACGACCCGATGGTGCCAATCAGCGTATGGTCGCCCAGCAGGTCCGACATCAGGAACGCGCCCCCTTGTACGCCTCCCTGCCCCGGAGTCACGGCGACGCCGCCGGCGGCGAAGTCGAGCGTGAAGCGGCGCTGGTAGGGATCGGTAACCGAGTCGAGCGGCGGTGCCGTGGTGTCGGCCATCCAGCGCCACGCGGCGAGTGGAGTGGCCGCGGCCAGGGTGAAGCGGTCGGCGTGGGCAGCGGTGTCCTGCGCCAGCCGGTAGATGTTGTAGGAGCCGTTCTGGAATGAGCTGGCCAGGAGTGACCCGTCCGGCAGTGGAACCGGGTCGAATGCGGCGGACCAGGTGGAGGTCTCGCGCCGTCCGGCGCCGGCCGTGTCGACCGACCAGATGTTGAGTGTCCCGCTGCGCGATGAGCCGTGGTAGATCCGGCCATCGGGCCCGAAGATCGGTGATTCGTCGCGCCAGGGCCCACTGGTCAGCGCACGGATGCGGCCGCTGCTCCGATCCAGCAGCATCAGGTTGATGGCGCCCCGGTCGCCACCCGGCGCGCGGTCGGACGCGAACGCGATCAGCCGGCCATCAGCCGACGGCGCTGGATCGAGATCCTGGTACAGGTCGTCAGTAAGGCGCGTGAGTTCCCCGCCGGGCAGGTCCAGCTGGTAGAGGTCGGAGATGCCGTTCTCGGCCAGGCCGCTGAACACGATCGACGAGTTGTCCGCCAGCCACGCCGGAGAGAGGATCGACACCAGCTCAGGGAACTGGTACCGACCCACCATCTCGTCCTCGTCGAGATCCCAGATCACCAGCGCGTCGCGCTCGCCGTGCCGGGCGCTGAACAACAGCAGTCCCGGCCGAGAGGCATCCATCCGGGAATCGAACGGATGCATGGATTCCAGGCTCTCCGACTTGCCCGCTGACAGTACCTCGCGCCGTGCACGGCGGCCGTCCAGGCGCCGCCGGTAGATCGCCATGTAGCCCATGTCGGGCGAGACAAAGAGCGCTTCGCCGACGCTGTCATTGGCCAACGACCCGCCGCGCAGCGCCGGCTTGATCGCGAGGCGCGCCACTTCGGTACCCAGCAGCGACGGCGGCGACTGCCGGGTCACCTCCGGGTAGTAGCGCTGCCGCATGGCGTGCACCCACTCCTCGCTGAGCTCCTCCTGCGACCGGCCGTAGATGGCGTGCAAAGCGTCATCGAAGCTGAAGTGACGATTGAGCTCGCGATACACCTGCATGACTCGCCAGTCCCCATAGGTGTCGGCAAGCCAGGCGTGGATGCTCCCGCCGACCGGATAGACCAGGAACCCACCGTAGTGCTGCAGCTGCTCCAGCGTCGGCAGGCGGCCGGACAGGGTGAGGTCCCGCAGGATCATCTCGTCGCGCGCTTCCTGTCCCCCGGACCAGTACTCCGCCAGGCCCTCGGTCCACCAGAGCGGCAGGCTCAGTTGCTGCATCCGCGGCGCCTCGTGGTACGCCCTGGCCATCAGGTCCAGCTGGAACACGTGCACCAGCTCATGGCGCAGGGTATGGCGGAACTCGCTGAAGTTGCCGCGGAACGGCATCGTGACGCGGCGCTTGAGGAAGTCCGTGGCGCCGAGCAGGCCCTCGGGCGGCACGAATGGCAGCACGTTGGTCTGCTCGAAATCCACGTGCGAGGCGTAGACGATGAGTGGCACGCGTGCGGCGACGACGTGGCCGAACTCGAGGGAAAGGGAGTCGTACGACGCTTCGGCCCAGGCCAGCGCGGATCGCGCCAGCTCGGCTTCGGCCGGGTAGTAGTAGAGGTCGACGTGCGGCCCTCGCAGCACCTGCCAGTCGAAGCGGCGGTACTGGATCTTGTTGGTGCCGAACTCGAAGAACTGCGCCTGCAGCGGGCCGGCGTCGCCCAGGGACAGCGAGCCGGCCGCCAGCGCCAGGGCGAGTCCCCACCGCCGAGCCCGCATTACCGCCGCACCGTGCGGATGATGTCCCCCTGGGTGAGCCGGGCGAGCGGCGCATAGCTGCCGACCACGCGGCCAAAGATGGTGAACGTGCCGTCGAGGTGCGGCTGCGGCGCCACGTTGATGAACCACTGGCTGCCGCCGGTGTCGGGACCGGAGAGCGCCATCCCGACCATGGGGTTGTCGTAGCGGCGCCGGTTGATCTCATCCCTGATGGCCACGCCGGGTCCGCCCCACCCGTCGCCGCGCGGGTCGCCTGTCTGCGCGACGAAGCCCGGCACCACCCGGTGCCACCGCATGCCGTCGAAGTACCGGCGGTCCACCAGAGTCAGGAAGTGCGCCACCGTGAGCGGCGCCTCAGGACCCAGCATCTCGATCTCGAGCGTGCCCGGACCATCGGTCTCCACCACCACGTGGGGCCGCGCAATCGAGTCCGGTGCCAGCACGAACCGGCGCACGATCTCGCGGTAGTCCTGCAGGGTGCGCCCGGTTTCCACGGCGCCACTCGTGCCCCAGCGTCCAGCCAGGTCGGGCCAGTTGGCACTGGCCCATCGCCGGACGATCGGGCTTGATGGCCGCGTCGCTCCCGGCACGAAGCGCAACTGTACCGCCGAGCGCCCCTCGGCTGACGCCCCGGAGATCGCGCGCAACGCGTCCAGCGTCGCGAGTGCCGCATCGGGAATCGGATCGCGCTGTGCGCGCGACCAGGCGGCGGCGAGAGCGGACAGGTCCGCGACGTTGGGCCGGCGCGCGAGCACGCCGGCTGCGATGGTCCGCACCACGGGATCCGCGTGGCCGAGGCGGCTGCGTGCTGCGCCGAGCAGTTCGTCACCGGGGCGTCCCGGCAGCGATGCCCACGCATCGAGCGCCGCGGCGGCTACGCGCCCGTCGGAATCGTCCAGCAGCTCGCCGGGACGCCCTGCGCGCGCAGCCCCCCGGGCGTACACCATGCGACGGGTCCAGTCCTGGCTGCTCCGCCAGGTCTCGCCTGCCTCGAAGAACGCGGCGCTGTCCTGTCGTGCCAGTCCGAGCAATGCTTCGGCCGCCACCGCAACCAGGCTTCGGTCGGCGGCCTCGACCTGCAACGCCGCCACCGCCTCCTGCCCCCCCAGCAGTCCCAGCGTGGCCGCGGCCTGCACCCGCACGTTCGGTATCGCATCGCCCAGCCGATCGATGACGCGATCCGTGAACTGGCGCGCTTCCAGGTCGCCCAGCGTGCGCAGCGCATTGATCCGGGTCATCGCGTCGGCGTCATCGAGCAGGCCCACCACGAGGGACGCCGCGCCGTCGCGCCCGAGTTCCACCGAATCGACCACCGCCGGCACCATCCCACGGACTGCGGCCGCCCTGATGATCGAGACTTCGTCGCGAAGTGCCAGCGACAGCTGTCCCGCGGCGGCCGGCACGCGCAGGCGCGCGAGGCTGTAGACCGCATGCCACCGCAGGTTCGATTCCTGGTCCGCCGCCAGCGGGAGTAGCGAGCGGATCGGGGCATCGTCCCCCAGCCGCCACGACTCGAACGCCACCCGATCCCGCAGCGCCGCCGGATCGGTTACGCCCGGCGGGAAGCGCCCATCCAGCACGGTCCGGAAGAAGTCTCCAACCACCGGCCCGCCAATACGGGCCAGCGAGGTGATGGCTTCGAGTGCACTGGCGGCGTCCAGGTACGGCTCGCTCTGGAAGCGCTCCATGAGGATCGAGATGCCCGCGGTATCCCCGACAAGTCCGACCGCGAAGGCCGCCTCCAGCCGCACCAGCGTATCGGGATCGACCAGGAGCTGCCGCAGCACCGCGAGGCCGCGCGGATCCCCTATCCGGCCGATGCTGCGCGCGGCAAACTGGCGCACCTGCGAGTCGGGCGAGGTGGATACGCGCTGGAAGAGCGCCTCGTTGTAGGCCCGGGAGTCCTCGGCCTGGAGCATCGGCGCCAGCTGCTCGACGATCGCGCTCTCCTGCGCCGCTGCCGCGCGAGGAAGGACCAGGGAGCAGCACACGGCCAGGCACTGCAGCAGATGACGCAAGCGCGCTCCCGGCATCGAGGTCACAGGCGAACGGGATCGGGAATGGAATGCAGCAAGCCGGCGACCGCATCCGGCAGGCGGGTCAGCTTCATGTCGGCGTCCAGTACCAGCAAGTCGGTCGAGGCGGTGGCCAGCAGCCGCCCGTCCGCCGCGTGCTCCACGGCATAGCCGAACGCCACCCGCCTCGAGGCGACGTCCCGCACCCAGCAACGCAACCGCACCGGATCGTCGTAGTGCGCGGGCTGGCGGTAGCGAATCCGCAGGTCGCCGACCACCAGCCGATACCCGGCCGCTTCCAGTTCCTTGTAACTCATGCCGGCCTGGCGCAGGTGGTCGGTACGCGCGATGTCGAGCCAGACGAGGTAGCGCGCGTGGTAGGCCACGCCCATGGCGTCCACTTCCGAGTAGTTCACCCGCACTTGCACTTCCGAAACGCCGGGCTGGGTCATCGTGGTGACGATTGGAGGAAGGGATATGCCACAAGCACGCGCATTTGCCAGCCGGAATCGGCGGCCATTACCTTGCGCCGTGCCCGTGACTCGCCTGCTGGTTCTCGCGGATGCCCATATCGGGCCCACCACGCTTTCCGCCGAGCAATCGCTGCTGGAGTTCCTCGACGCAGTCCCCGACCAGGGCGACGGGCTGCTGGTCGTGGGCGACCTGTTCGACTTCTGGTTCGGCTATCGGCGGGCCATTCCCCGCCATGGCTTCAGGATCGCCGCCGGGCTCTCGGCGCTCTCGCGCCGGGTGCCGGTCCACCTGGTCGGGGGCAATCACGATCGCTGGGGAACGCCTTTCTGGGCCGAGGAAGTCGGGATCACCTTCGCTCCGAGAAGCCTGGATCTCGATGTGGCGGGCCGCAAGGTGCGCGCGATCCATGGCGACGGGCTCGCCGAGCGCGGCGGCAAGGTGAACCTGGTGCACCGGCTGGTGGGCCACCCGGTGACGTCCTTCCTGTTCGGTCTGCTGCATCCCGACCTGGGGCTTCCCCTGGTGGATCGCATCGGCCCGCGGCTGGGCGACGGGCGCAACAACCGGGAGGCAATGGCGGCGAGTGCGTCGCGCCAGGCGACGTGGGCCCACGAGCACCTCACCGCCAACCCCGACGTGGACGTGCTGGTGATGGCACATTCGCATGTGCCTGTGGTGCAGCAACACGAGGTGCGCCGGGTCTACCTCAATCCCGGGGCGTGGCTCGATGGCGGCCGCTATGCGCTGATCGACGCCGGCTTCGCCGAACTCCACCGCTTTACCCCAGCGGCACCACTTCGGCCGAGCGGAGTCGCTCCCCGATGAAGCGAGAGCCCACCGCGCGGAATCGCGCTTCGTCGTCACTCACGACGAACCGATGGGTGGCGATGGCGGACACGTCCGCCTCGAGCCCGTTCCGTTGGAGGATCTCACCCAGCACCCGCGCAGTCTCCTCGGCCGAGTCGATCAGCGCAACGTCCGGTCCAAGCTGGCGGGCCAGCATCGGCTTGAGCAGGGGGTAGTGGGTGCAGCCCAGCACCATGGCCCTCACTCCCGCCAGCGGCGCCAGGTAATCCGCCGCCACCAGTTCCACCGCAGGATGCTCGAACCAGCCCTCCTCGACGAACGGCACGAAGAGCGGACAAGCCTGCTGCAGCACCGTCGCCTCGGGCGCGCGCTGGAGGATGGCCCGGCGATAGGCGCCGCTCGCCACCGTCCCGGCCGTGCCGATTACGCCAATCGAGCCGCCTTCCGCCGCCCGGATCGCGGCCCGCGCGCCGGGCTCGATGACACCCAGCACCGGCACCGGCGACGCCGCGGTCAGTGCCTCCAGTGCATGCGCCGTGCTGGTGTTGCACGCAACGACCACCGCCTTGACGCCTTGCCCGAGGAGCCACTCGAGGATCTCCAGGCTGTAGCGGCGCACGGTTTCCGGCGACTTGGGCCCATAGGGCACACGGGCAGTGTCGCCGAAGTAGAGCGTACTCTCCGCCGGAAGCCGGTGGAATATCTCCCGCGCCACGGTGAGCCCACCGATGCCGCTGTCGAAGATGCCGACGGGCTGCGCGTTCATCGCAGCCTGAACGGCACAGTCGCGCCGGCCGAGAATCCCCCGCCGGGCGCGGCGCGCAGGTCGAGGTCCGCCGGGAAGTCCCAGAAGTGCGCCGAGATGTACGCCTCGAGCGCGCTGAGGGCGTGGTTCAGCCCCATCAGCACCAGCCAGTCCTCCCGCTTGCGCTTCGCATCGTCGATCGCAACCTGGTCACCGAGCTCGTTGGCGGTGTTGAGGTCGCGCTGCGACTTGACGACCATGGCGAGCGTGCCGGCCTCGATCGCGATGAACACGCCGGCAGTGAGTTCGCGTCCAAGCGACATCTGGCCCAGGCCCGGAAGCACCAGTGACTTGAGCAGCGCGCCAGTGGGACTCGGCCCCTGGCGCAGGCTGTCGTCGACACTCTCGGCAGCGGGAGCAGGCGGCACGGAATCCACGGCAAGCGAGTCCTGCGCGAGCGCCGACGCCGGTGCGAGGCCGGCGAGAAGCGCCAGCAGCAGCAGTGCTGACAGGTGGCGAGAGCGTGTGGGAATCGAACCCACCAGAGACGCGCGAGGCGCCTCCGACGCGGTTTTGAAGACCGGCCGGGCCACCAGACCCGATGCGCCCCCAGCTCCTGTCGGGGCCGCGCGCGGCCCGAAACTCACCCGCCCGCCAGTGCGATGGCGTCAATTTCCACCCGGGCACCCTTGGGAAGGCCGGCCGCTGCGACGGTGCTGCGTGCCGGCCGGTGGTCGCCGAACTGCCGGGCGTACACCGCGTTCATCGCCTGGAAGTCCGCCATGTCGGCCAGGTACACCGTGGTCTTGAGGACCCGGTCGAGCGAGCTTCCGCCAGCCGCGAGCACGGCGCGCAGGTTGGTGAACACCCGCTCGGTCTGGGCGCTCACGTCGCCCGGTACCAGCTCCATGGTTGCCGGATCCAGGGCGATCTGCCCCGCCGTGTACAGGACGCCATTCTGCACCACGCCCTGGCTATAGGGGCCGATCGCCTTGGGGGCGTCATTGGTCGCAACGAAGTTCATGCTCAGGACAACCCTTCGATGGTGCCGTCGCTCAGGACCCGCATGCCGGTCGCGGCAGGGGCCTTGGAGAGGCCGGGCATGGTCATGATGTCGCCCGCCAGCGCCACGACGAACCCGGCGCCGGCGGAGGGATAGACGTCGCGCACGGTGATGCGGAAGCCGGACGGCCTCCCCAGCAGCGTGGGATCGTCACTGAAGGAATACTGGGTTTTGGCCATGCACACAGGAGTCTCGCCCAGGCCCATCGCCTCGCACTGCTTGATCGCCCGCTCCGCCGCTGGCGCGTAGTTCACGCCCTCGGCGCCGTAAATCTCGCGGGCGATGGTCTCGATCTTCTGCTTGATCGGCAGGGTGGTGTCGTAGAGCGGCTTGAACCCGGAGCCGCCAGCGGCAAGCGCCGCGAGCACCTCAGTGCCGACGGCCTCCCCGCCCTCGCCGCCCCTGGCGAACACATCACTGAGCGCCGCGCGGGCGCCCCACTGTCGCGCCGACTCGAGTACCAGCGCCAGTTCCTCGTCACTGTCGGTGGCAAAGCGGTTGAGTGCCACGATGACCGGCACCCCGAACTTGCGCACGTTCGCGACGTGGGCCTCGAGGTTGACCATTCCCCGCCCCAGCGCGGCCACGTCAGGCGTGGCCAGGGCGTCCTTCTTCACGCCGCCGTTCATCTTCAGCGCGCGCACCGTCGCCACCACCACCGCCACCTCCGGCTTCAATCCGCCGAAGCGGCACTTGATGTCGAAGAACTTCTCGGCGCCGAGGTCGGCACCGAATCCAGCCTCCGTGAGGACGATGTCGGCCAGCGAGAGGCCCAGGCGCGTGGCCGCGACCGAGTTGCAGCCATGGGCGATGTTGCCGAACGGTCCGCCGTGCACCAGCGCGGGGCCACCCTCGAGCGTCTGCACCAGGTTGGGCAGCAGCGCGTCCTTGAGCAGGAGCGTCATGGCACCGGCGGCCTGCAGGTCGCCCGCGGTCACCGGCTTCCGGTCGTGGGTGAGACCGACAATGATGCGGCCGAGCCGGGTCTCGAGGTCGCTCAGGTCGGTCGCGAGGCACAGGATGGCCATCACCTCGCTGCCCGGCACAATCACGAACCGGTCTTCCCGCGTCGGCCCGCCATTCATCCCGCCCAGGCCCACCACGATCGAGCGCAGCGCGCGGTCGTTCATGTCGATGGTCCGGGGCCAGGTGATCCGGCGGCTGTCGATCCCCAGCGCATTGCCCTGATGGATGTGGTTGTCGAGCAGCGCCGACAGCAGGTTGTGCGCCGACGTGATGGCGTGGAAGTCGCCCGTGAAATGCAGGTTGATCTCGTCCATCGGCACGACCTGCGCATAGCCGCCGCCTGCGGCGCCGCCCTTCACCCCAAACACCGGCCCGAGCGAAGGCTCGCGAATGCACACGAGCACCTTCTGGCCCATGCGGCGAAGCGCCTGGGCCAGGCCGACGGTCACGGTGCTCTTGCCCTCGCCGGCCGGAGTCGGGTTGATGCCGGTGACCAGCACCAGCCGGCCGCGCGGCGTGATATCACGATCGGGGCTGACCGCGATCTTGGCCTTGTGGCGGCCGAACGGAAGGACCTCGTCGGGGCTGAGGCCGAGTTCTGCTGCCACGTCGGCGATGGGGCGCAGCCTGGCGGCCTGCGCGATGGCGATGTCGGTCGGAAAGCCGGCCACGGAATCTCCCGTCAGCTCAGGGTGGCAGGAATGCGCGACCCAAAAAGTCGCCGGGCGTTGGCGCCGGTCCGCGCAATGACTTCGTCCAGGTCGAGTTCCAGCACTTCGGCCAGCCGCGCCGCCACGGCGACGACGAACATGGGCTCGTTGCGGCGTCCCCGGTGCGGCACCGGGGCCAGGTAAGGCCCGTCGGTTTCTACCAGCAGGCGGTCGATCGGCGTTTCCCGGATCGCGTCGTCCGCCTGCCAGCTGCGAAACGTGATCATCCCGCTGAACGACACATAGTGGCCCTGTGCCACGGCCCGGCGCAGCAGGGGAAGCCCGCTGCTGAACGAGTGCAGGACGCACGTCGTTGCCGGGTGGGCTGTCAGCGCCGCGGCCACGTCACCGTCGGCCTCGCGGGCGTGCACCACCGCGGGCTTTCCCGCCTCGGCCGCCAGCCCCAGCTGGGCATCGAACGCGACCCGCTGCACCGGGCGCGGCGAGTGATCGTAATGATAGTCCAGCCCCATCTCGCCGGCGGCGACCACCACTGGATCACGCAGGCGCTCCGCCAGCCAGGCCGCCGAGTCGGACGACCAGGCCGAGGCGTCGTGCGGGTGGACGCCGGCAGTCGCGGAGAGGCGCGGATCAGTGGCGGCGAGCGCGAGTGCCCGGTCGGACGCCGCCCGCGATTCGCCGACGATCACGACTGCTCCCACGCCGGCTCCCCAAGCGCGCACTGCCACCTCGGCACGGTCCGGATCGTACGCCGGATCGCCGAGATGGCAGTGGGTGTCTACCAGCACGGGTCAGGCGACCGGCTGGGCCTTCCGCGACGGCGAAGCCGCGCCCTTCTCCTTCTGGCGCAGCCCTCGCGCGTGCGGACCGGGCCAGCGCTCCTCGATCGCGAGCAGGATCGGGGAGGCGATGAAGATCGACGAGAACGTGCCGATGACCACGCCGAACAGCATGATCAGCGCAAAGGGACGCAGCACCGTGCCACCCAGCACAGCCATCGCCAGCAGTGTGCCGATGGCGGTGCCGCCGGTCAGCACCGTGCGCGGCAGGGTTTCGTTGACCGAGCGGTTGAGGATCGACGCGAACCCTTCCTGCCTGGCCTTGTGCAGGTTCTCGCGGACCCGGTCGAAGATCACGATGGTGTCATTGAGCGAGTAGCCCACGATGGACAGCAGCGCCGCCACGACGAAGAGGCTGACCTCGATCTTCAGCAGCGCGATGAACGCGAGCGTGGCCAGGATGTCGTGCGCCGTGGCCGCGACCGCCGCCAGCCCGAACCGCCACTCGAACCGGACCGCCAGGTATCCGAGCACCGCGCCGAACGACAACAGTATGGCGAGGAAGGCCTGCGCCTGGAGCTGGCCGCCAACGCGCGGCGAGACCGTCTCGGCGCTCACGACCCGGTAGGTCCCCGCTCCGAGCACCTCATCGAGCGCGCGGGTCATCGCCGCTCGGCCTGCCTGGGTGTTGTCGGGGTTGAGGCTGTCCACCACCGCTTCAGCCCGGATAGCGACCTCCCGGTCCGAGCCGAAGGTCAGAATCTCGGCGCCTTCCATACCGCGCTCGGCGAGCCCCGCGCGGAGCTGCGCGATGTCGGCCGGCAGCTCCGTCTCGATCTCCATCTGGATGCCGCCGGTGAACTCCACGCTGTAGTTGATCCCCTGCAGCAGCATCGCAACGATGCCCGCCACCACGAAGATTGCCGTCAGGATGTAGGCGAGCTTCCGTCGGGCGAGGAAGTCGTAGTTCGCGTTCGCGAAAAGGCGCATGGGATCAGATGCTCAAGGTGGACATCGCCGGCCGCCGGTCGAGCCAGATCATGAACAGCGTCCGGGTCACGAAGACGGCGGTGAAGAGCGATGCGGCGATGCCGATGATCAGGGTGACGGCAAATCCCTGGACGGGGCCGGTGCCGAACTGGAAGAGGAAGAGCGCCGTCAGCGCGGTGGTGACGTTGGAATCGACGATGGCGCTCATGGCATGCTTGAACCCCTCGTCCACCGAGAGCCGCACGGACTTGCCCAGCGCCAGCTCTTCGCGGATTCGCTCGAAGATCAGCACGTTGCCGTCCACCGCGATGCCGATGGAGAGCACCAGGCCGGCGAGTCCGGGCAGCGTCAGCGTGGCGCCGAGCCCGGCCAGTGCGCCGAGCGTGATGAGCACGTAGACCAGCAGGGCCACGATCGAAAGCGCCCCCGATACTTTGTAGTAGAGCACCATCACCGCCACCACGAACACGATGCCGATGATGCCGGCGATCATGCCCGCGCTGATGGCGTCGGCGCCAAGGCTGGCGCCCACCTGCCGCTCCTTCACGATCTGGAGCGGCACCGGCAGGGCGCCAGCGCTGAGCGTGAGCGCGAGGTCCTGGGCGTCAGCCATCGACTTGCCGTAGAGCGAGATCTGGCCGTTGCGCCCGATCCGCTCCTGGATCCGGGGCGGAGTTCCCTGTACATCACCGTCCAGGATGATCGCCATGAAGTCACCCACGTGCCTGGCGGTCTCGGCCCCGAAGGTCCGGCCGCCTTCGCGGTCGAGCACGAAGCCTACGACCGGACCGTTGGTGATCGGGTCCAACTGCGCCGTGGCGCTCTCCAGCCGGTCGCCGGTGACGATCGGCCGGTCGCTCAGCACGTAGAGTGGGCGTACCATCTGGGCACCGACGCTGACCGGGGCCGCGCCCCACCGAAGCACCAACCCGCGTGGCAGCACCCGCTGCACGGCCGGCAGGTTGACCAGGCTGTCCACCCGCGCCACGGCGGTCTCGGGAACGAAGTACTCCCCGGGCACTCCGCCCGACGGCAGGATCAGGGAAGACAGGATCGCACCGCCGCCCAGCAGTGAATCGGCCACAGCGGCGCTGTCGGTGCCGGCCGAGTCGGTCGTTGTATCGGCGCCGGCGCCGAGCAGGTCGGCCACGGCGCTCCGGCCGGAGGGAGCCCCGGCAGCGCCGGTGACGCCCAGGGCGCGGAGCGCGCGGTCCATGGCCGGCAACGCCTTCTCCAGGGCGCCGGTCTCGTCGGTGATCCGGAACTCGAGGAAGGCGCTCTGCTGCACGATGTCCTTGGCGCGCTGCGGATCGCTGATCCCTGCCAGCTCGACCACGATCTTGTCATCTCCGTGCAGCTGGATCAGCGGCTCGGTCACCCCGAACTCGTCAATCCGCTTGCGGAGCACCTGAAGCGCCAGCCCGATGTCGCGCTTCGGATCCGCCGACACCTGCTTCGACTGGTCGAGCTCCAGCTCGAGGTGCATACCGCCCTGGAGGTCGAGGCCGCGCTTGATCGGAATCTCGCGGACGACCGTGTCCCGCATGACGCCGTCGGCACCCGTGATCCGGGTGGTGAGCTCTCGCGGGAACAGCGCCACCACGCAGCCGACCAGCACCACGGCGATGACGATGAGTCGGGTTCGAAGGGAATCCAGCATGATGATTCAGTCGTCTTCCGCAAACGAGTTCAGGCCCTGGACGCCCGCAGCATCCAGCGCCGCAAGCGCGTTGGCCCGGTCGCGGGCCAACTGCGAAATCAGGTCTTCCCGGCTGGCAAACGCCCGGGTGTCACGCAAGCGCACCACCCATGACAAGCGCACCCGCTCGCCGTAGAGCGAGCCATGGAAGCCGAACAGGTGCGCTTCCAGTGTGCGACCCTGCTCGGCGAAGGTCGGCCGGCCACCCTGATTGAGCATCCCGCCGTACGCCCCGTGCCGAGTCTCCACCACCACCGCGTACACCCCGTCCGGCGGCAGCAGCTTCCGGGTGGGGATTCCGGCCAGGTTGGCGGTCGGGACACCCAGGCTCCCGCCGCGTCCGGCTCCGTGGGACACCGTGCCACTCACGGCGTAGCGCCGGCCCAGCATCAGCGCCGCGGTGGCGAGGTCGCCACCCGCGATCGCGCGACGGATCCGCGAGCTGGACACCTGCAGATCGCCGGCGCCGACCGCTTCCACCACGTCCACGTCGAAGCCGAGCTGGGCGCCCAGCGCCCGCAGGGTTCCGACATCGCCACTTCGATTGCGGCCGAATCCGTGGTCGTGCCCGATCACCAGCTCACGCATGCCCAGCTGCCGAAGCAGCACCCGGTTCACGAACTCGTCCGGAGTCAGCGCCGCGAGCGCCGGGGTGAAGCGCAGCACCAGCACGTGGTCCACACTGGTTTCGGCCAGTGCTTCCAGCCGTTCGTCGCCGGGCGACAGGAGCGGCGGTGCCGCCGAAGGGTTGACCACTTCGAGCGGATGCGGCTCGAACGTCACCACCGCGCTGGCGCGGCCCGAACCCGCCGCCCGCCGGGTAATCTCCGCCAGCACCGCGCGATGCCCGATGTGCACGCCATCGAAGGTCCCGATGGTGACGACGCTGCCACGATCGAGCCCCAGCGCCGATGTCACGCGTCCTCCAGGACCACCCGTGGGCGAAGCCAGTCATCGACTCGCTCGGCGATGGCGAGCAGTCGCCCGCCCTGCACCAGCGCCACCGGCTGCTCTGCCGGCAGGTCGTTGCCGGCCGCCACTGGCCGCCCATGGCTGATCGCCACGGCGCCGTCGGCATCGACCTGGTGCTGCGGCAGGTGCGACACCATCGCGAGCGGAGGCAGGATCACAGTGCCCGCATCCAGCTGGTCCATCGGG
>DASTUF010000026.1:0-46544 GCA_035759745.1 Gemmatimonadales bacterium | reverse complement strand
CTGGGAGATGCGCGTACAGCGCAGCAGATCCTGCACTCAGCCGGCTTCGGTGGTGTGACGTGCACTCACGTGCGCGAACCCGTGTTCTACGGTGCCGACACCGACAGCGCATTCGCGTTCGTGTCGCAGTTTCAGTTTGTGCAGGAAACTCTCACGGCACTGGACGGCAGCGATCGGGAAAGCGCGCTGGACCGACTGCGCGCACTCGTCGCTGCCCATCGCACGAGCAGCGGAGTGTGGTTCGATTCGCGCGCCTGGATCATCGCCGCGCGAGTCGCGTAAGGGCGGCCGGCAGGCCTGTCACATGGCCTCGGCACGGCGTATGTTGGCGTCAATCATGAATGGGGTGACTATGCTGACTACTCGATCCACCGCGACCGCCGCCACTCTTGCCCTGCTCGTCATGGCATGCGCCCCTCACGTGACCCCGGAATCAATGCCGGCCAGGCGTAGCGCCGACCTGCGGGCCAGCGCAGCCGCCCTCTATGAGGCCTATGGGTCGGCCCTGGCCACGCCCCGCCGTGAAGCGATCGCCGGGTTCTACCACGCTGATGGAGCATTGATCGTCTTCAACGGTAAGGCACGTCGGCAAACCCAGGCCGAGCTGCGAAGCCGGTACGGGCAATCCTGGACTCCGCCGGCCTATTTCACCTGGGACGAATTGCGCTTCGATTCCATCGGCCCTGGCGAGGTGCTGGTCACCGGTGGGTTCAAGTGGCAAAGCACTGGGCAGCGGGACACCGTGCCCTACATCTATGCCGCCCTGCTCGCGGCGGACGACTCAGGCTTGGCCATCGTATTCGAACACGAGACGCTTCGACCTGGCCGTTAGGGCCAGGGTTCGGAAGCGCCGCCTTGACGTTATGACGTCATAGCGTTACAATGCGGAATGACCGGCCTCAAGCGCGCCACCATCTACTTCGATCCTGCCCTCCATCAGGCCCTTCGCATCAAGGCCGCCTCGACTGAACGCAGCATCTCCGAACTGGTCAATGACGCCATCCGCGCCAGCCTGGCCGAGGACGCCGAGGACCTGGAGGCGTTCGCCAGCCGCGTGAAGGAGCCATCGCTTGCCTTCGAGGATTTCCTCAAGAATCTGAAGCGGCGTGGCGAGTTATAGCCTTGAGATCAAGCGGTCAGCGGCCAGGGAACTCGAGCAGGTACCGCTGAAAGACCGGCGGCGCATCGTTGCCCGCATCCAGGCCCTCGCGCATGACCCGCGACCACCGGGCGCGGAAAAACTCTCCGGACAGGAACGGTACCGTATCCGTCAGGGGGACTACCGGATTCTCTATGAGATTGAACACCAGATCCTGCGTGTGATGGTGGTGAAGATCGGGCATCGGCGAGACGTGTATCGGAGCTGATCCTCCTTACCTTCCCTCATGCGCCCAGCCCTCGCCCTCGCCGCCCTCGCCTTCCTGCTCCACATCATCGTCAACTTCGTCACCCCGTACGGCTTCCACCGCGACGAATTCCTCTATCTCGCCATGGCCCGGCACCTCGACCTCTGGGCGATGGACTTTCCCCCGTTCATTGCCCTCGCCGGGCTCGCGACGCTCGAGTCGCTCGGCGGCTCGCTGGTGGCCGTGCGCTTCCTCCCCGCCGTTGCGGCGGCAATCATCGTGTTGCTCACCGTCCTCGCCACCCGCCGTCTGGGTGGCGGCACCCTCGCCCAGCTCACCGCCGGCCTCGCAGTGGGCTTAAGCCCGGTGTTCCTCCGCTCCGGCAGCCTCTTCCAGCCGGTCGTGTTCGATCAGCTCTGGTGGACCGCAGCGCTGCTGACACTGCTCCACCTCGGCCGGCTGGAGCCCTCCGACCGAGAGGCTTCGCGCGGCTGGCTCGTCCTCGGTGCCGTGCTCGGTCTCGGTCTCCTCACCAAGTTCAGCATCGCATTCATCGGCGTCGGCATCACCGCCGCGGTGCTGCTGACGCCGCTTCGTCGCCAGCTGCTCACACCCTGGCCCTGGTTGGCGCTGCTCGTCGCTCTCGCCATTGGCAGCCCCAGCGTCGTGGGCCAGTGGCGCCTGGACTTTCCGGTTGTGAGCCAGATGCAGGACCTCCAGACCGAGCAGCTCGACCGGATCACGCCGCTCGGCTTCCTGCTGGGCCAGTGGGACAACTTCAACCTGATGCTGCTGCTCGCCCTCGCGGGCCTGGCGCATATCCTCCGCGGCCGGGATCGCGCCGTGGGGCTCGCCACTCTCGTCACCTTCGTGCTGGTGATGCTGCTCCGGGGAAAGCCCTACTACGTGGCGCCGATATTTCCTGTGCTCTTTGCCGCCGGAGCGGTAGCGGTGGAACTTCTGGCCGCGCGCCTGCTCAGTACGTCCACTCGTGTCGCCCTGCGCTGGGCGCCGATTGCTGTGATCCTCGCGTTCGGCGTTATCGCGTTCCCGATAGGCGTGCCCATCCTGGCGCCCGAGCAGCTGAGCGCGTGGACCAGCGCCATCGGCGCGACGTCCACCACCAACACTGGCGAGGTCATCTCGTTACCGCAGGACTTCGCCGACATGATGGGCTGGGAAGACCAGGTGGATGCCACTGCCCGCGCCTGGGCCACACTCACCCCCGCCGAGCAGCGGGAGGCCGTCATCCTCGGCACCAACTACGGCCGCGCCGGCGCGCACGACCATCTCGGCACCGCGCTCGGCATGCCGCCCGCGATCGCCCCGGTGGGGAGCTACTGGTACTGGGGACCGGGCCCGCTGCCGGGCAGGGTGATGATCGTCATCGGACTGAACCAGGAGGACATGGAGACGTCATTCGATTCGGTGACGCTGGCCGAGCGCGTCACCGGTGAATGGCGCGTGCCCGAGGAGCGCGACGTGCCGATCTGGATCGGCCGCGAGCCCCACCGCACGCTGCAGGAGTTGTGGCCGGATTTCGAGGGGCAGCACTGAGCCAGGGCGCGACGGCGCGAGCCTTCGACATGTCACCATCCCGCCCCGGATGGCGCAGGTACAGGGACACCACCTTACGGGGAGTCCCATCGTGCGCATTCCATATTTGACGCTGCTCGCCTGTGCCCTCGCCGCTTCGGCCTGCGGCGGTGACTCGACCGACCCACCCGACCCGCCCGAGGAGTTCGACCCGGTTCCGTTCCAGGCGCCGGTGGCGCGCATCCTCGACGGCACCGACCTTCCCGAGCTGGCCATCTTCAACCAGACCACCGACGAGATTGCTGACTACTTCGGCGGGATCCTCATTCCCGTGCCCATCGGGGACGAACCCCCTCTCCCCGATCACTCGACACCGACCGGCGCCTTTCCCGAGTTCCTCAAGGGCCTGACGTACGAGTGGGACACCGCCGCCGACGAGTACGACGACACCGCCGCGCCGGGCGCGCCGATCGCGGGCGTCCGGTTCCTCGCCTATGAAGTGAGCGGGACCGCATTCGCCCAGCCGCTGGTGGAGGCGGGCTACGTCGAGCTCGAGGATTCGGGCCCGGACGGGATCGTGGGGATGCTGGCCGAGATCGATGGCGCGACCCAGGCGGACATCAAGGTGATTGCCACCGGTACCCTGCAGGACGGCACCCTCAGGCTCAACGGCTACATCGGCACCGGCAACAACCGGGTGGATTTCGACATCATTGCCGACAATACAGTGACCGCGACCGGCACCGCATCCAGCTACACCGGGGTATTCGAGGTGGGCGGGCTGACGTCGGAAGTCGAGAGCAGCGTGGACCGCGGACCAGTGGTCACCTATGACACCCGTGTCACCATTACCTCGCCCGGCGCGACGGTCGAGCTCGAAGGCAGTTTCGACGGCGAGGGGTTCCTCGGCGAGGCGTCGGTCGACGGGGTGCAGTACGCCACCATCTCCTTCGCGCCCGCGGCCGATCCGGTAGTCACTGCCGCTGACGGCATCGTCCTGACTGCCGCCGAGGAGCAGCTGTTCGCGCGGGCGATCCTTCTGCTTGAAGCACCGACCGCGTTCATCGACGCCTTGCTGCCGCCGTTCCTCTTCCCACTGCAGGTCGAGGCTGGGGACGCGTAGGGGGTGCACTTGGCGAAACCTTGGGCGCCGGCCTGACGGCGCCCCCCACTTCCCACTCTCCACCCGCCACTTCATACTTAAGCCCTCTCCCACAGGGCAACCGATGGACGACCTGCGGAGCCGCATCGAGCAGGCTCTCGCTGCCACCCACGAGTTCCAGCGCGAGCTGGGCGGCGGCGGCATGTCCCGTACCTACCTCGCCGTCGAGCGTGCCCTCAATCGCCAGGTGGTAGTCAAGGTGCTCGCCCCTGAACTGCTGGCCGGCGTCTCGGTCGAGCGGTTCCGGCGAGAAGTAATGACCGCCGCCCGGCTCCAGCATCCCCATATAGTGCCGGTGCTGTCCACCGGTGAGGTGGACGGGCTGCCCTGGTTCACCATGCCGTACGTCGAGGGCGACAGCCTCCGCCACCACCTGGCCCAGGGTCGCCTGGACACCGGCGAAGCCGTCAGCATCCTGCGCGACGTGGCCCGGGCGCTGAGCCACGCCCACGAACGCGGCATCGTCCACCGCGACATCAAACCCGACAACGTGCTGCTCTCGTCCGGCAGCGCCACCGTCACCGATTTCGGCATCGCCAAGGCCATCAGCGCCGCCCGCACCACCGGCGAGGCCCACGCGACGCTGACCCAGGTGGGCACCTCCATCGGCACGCCCACCTACATGGCCCCGGAGCAGGCGGCCGGTGACGAGGTCGATCACCGCGCCGATCTCTACTCCTTCGGCGCCATGGCGTACGAGATGCTCGCTGGCCAGCCGCCGTTCCAGGCCGCGTCGGCGGCCCGGCTGGTGGCGGCGCACATGATGGAGACGCCCGCCGACATCCGCACCCTCCGCCCGGATCTCAATCCGCTGCTCGCCGATGTAGTGATGGCCTGCCTCGCCAAGAATCCCGGTGACCGGCCCCAGAGCGCGCGCGACATCGTCCGGGCGCTGGAGACCGTCACCAGCAGCGGCGACTTCGCCACCGCGCCGGCGATCCTGCGGGGCGGCAAGGTCCGCCTCGCCAAGGCACTGTTGATCTGGGCCGCAGCCGCAGCCGCCGTGATCGTGACCGCATGGGCCGCCACCGAAGTGATCGGCCTCCCCGACTGGGTCCTGCCCGGCTCGATCGGCGTGATGCTGGCCGGGCTTCCCGTCATCCTCTTCACCGCCTTCGTGCAGCACTCGGCCCATCGCGCCTTCACCGCCACGCCCACACTGACCCCCGGCGGCACGCCGTCGGCCACCCAGGGTACCCTCGCCACCATCGCCCTCAAGGCCAGTCCCCACGTGTCCTGGCGCCGGACCTGGCTGGGCGGCACCGCCGCACTGGTCGCGTTCACCGCGCTGGTACTGGGCTTCATGGTGACCCGCGCACTCGGCATCGGCCCCGCCGCGTCGCTCCGCGGCACCGGCGCCTTCGGCGACAGCGAGACCATCGTGGTGGCCGACTTCCGCTCGCCTCCCGGCGACTCGACCCTCGGGCCCACCATCGCCGAGGCGCTTCGCACCGACCTGGCGCAGTCGAAGTCGCTCAACGTCCTCACAAGGGCGTCGGTGCGCGAGATCCTGCGGCTGATGGACCGGCCGGCCGAGAGCGCCGTGCCCTTCGAAGTGGCGCGGGAGATCGCCACCCGCGAAGGTGCCAAGGCGGTGCTCGACGGTGCGGTCGTCCGGCTGGGGCAGAGCTATGTGGTGTCGGGCCGGCTGGTGTCGGCCCTCAACGGCGAGGAATTGGCCACCTTCCGCGAGACCGCCGACAACGAGGACGAACTCATCACCGCCCTCGGTGCCTTCTCTCGCTCGGTGCGCGAGCGTGCCGGTGAGTCGCTGCGCTCCATCCGCTCCAGCACCGAACTTGAGCGGGTCACCACCGCGTCGCTGCCGGCGCTTCGCAAGTACGTCGAAGGATCAACGGTCGCGGAGCAGCTGGGCGACGCCGAGCGGGGCATCGCGCTGCTGGAGGAGGCGGTGCAGCTCGACACCGCCTTCGCCATGGCCTGGCGCAAGCTCGCTGTGCTGCTCGGCAACGACGACGTTCAGCGCACCAGGGCGCTGGCGGCCAGCAGCACCGCCTTCCGCCACCGCGACCGTCTCACCGACATGGAGCGGCTGCTCACCGAAGGCTACTACTACACCAACGGCCCCGACCCCGATTCGGACCGTGCCCTGGCGGCGTACGAGGAGGCACTCCGGATCGACTCCAACAGCACCAGTGCGCTCAACAATTCGGGCGTCGTCCTCCAGGGCCGGAACGAGTTCGAGCGGGCGGAAGTGCTCTTCCGTCGGGTGACGGGGCTCCAGCGCACCTTCGGCGGCGCGTTCAGCAACCTGTTGCGGATGCAGATCTTCAACGGACGTCCCATCGCCGCCATGGAGTCCACCCGCGCCGCATTCCACGAGCGCTATCCCAAGAGCGCCGAACTCTGGCTCGCCGACTGGCAGGTCGCCTGGGCAAAGGGAGACCTCGACCAGGCCGACAGCATCGCGAGTGCTGCCGCCGCGCTGCCCAGCAATCCCCAGATGGCGCTCCTCGGGGCGAACACCGCCGCCGCACTAGCCGGTCTCGGCGGCCGAGCCCACGAAGGCCTGACCCGGAGCGCCCGCGGGCGGGAGTCCCTGTCCCGCATCCAGCCAGGGCCGGGGGCACATCAGGCAGCTGTCCTCGATACCGCGTATTACACGGCCGCATTTGACGACGACCATGCCAAGGCGCGGGCCGTCATTGCGCGCGCGCTGGCGCGCTATCCCATGGACTCCATCCCGCCGGTCGAACGTGAATGGGGAGACCTTGCCCGCCTCGCCGCGTTCGTGGGCGACGGCGCGGTCGCCCGAACCGCCCTCGCCGGATACGTGCGCGATCTCGCCGCCGCCGATCCTGACTCGGCGGGTAGGCACGCCTTCTTCGCCGCGCAGCTGGCGATGGCCGAGCACCGGTGGGACGATGCCATCCCGCTGCTCCGCGAGGCCGAGCTCAGGTTCGGCATGCGCCCGCGCGCTGCCTGGGTTCAGACCGGCCTGGCCCACGACGCTGCCGGTCGCCCCGATTCGGCGATTGCCTACTTTCAGCGCTTCGTCGATTCGCCCGACCCCGAGCCCTGGCTCGATGGCGTGTTCCGCGCCCGTGCCCACCATCGTCTGGGCGAATTGTACGAATCGAAGGGTCGTGGCCAGGAAGCGATGGAGCAGTACAGCGAGTTCGTGCGCCTGTGGCAGAACGCCGACGCCAACTTGCAGCCGCAGGTGCGGGAGGCGCGACAGCGGATGGAGCGGCTCCGGGCGCAGACGGGGTAGCGATGAGAAGAGTGTGGGGCCAGCGAGGGGACTGATCGTCTCCCCTCCGAACCCCATGGAGATGTATCGATGCCCCGCTCAAATGCCTTTCCCGTAATCGGACTTGCCTTCGCCCTTGTCACCGCCGGTTGCGGCACCGAGCCCGTCGAGGGCATCGCCGCCGAAACCGAGCTGCAGCAGTACCTCCCCGCCGAAGAGATCGGCGTGGTGCTCACCAATACCTCGGATGCGACCATTCGCTACCAGACCTGTCCCGAGACCTGGGACCGGAAGGACGGGGACGGCTATAAGCGGGTGGAGGAGCTCCAGTCCTGCACCCGGAACATCACCTCGGTGCCGGCCGGCCAGTCGGTGCGGGTGGAGTACACGTTTCCCGACGGCGAGCCGCTCGGCCTCTATCGCGTAGTGGTGCCGGTGGGCCTGGATGGACTGACAGACGAGGTGACGACCAACGACTTTGAAGTCTACGTGATCACCGGGAGTTGACTGTCATGAACTTGCCCCGCCCCGCCAGCTTCGCCGCAGCCATCACTGCTGTCGCTGCCCTTGTCACCGTCGGCTGCAACACCGAACCGCTCGACAGCGTCAGCGCCGAAACCGGGTTCGTGACCTACCAATCGGACAGCGACATCGTCGTCACTCTCACGAATGCCTCGGATGTCCGGATTTCGTATGTGACTTGCACACCGCGCTGGGACCGAAAGACGGATGACGGTTACGAGCGCATCCCGGTGACGCATGGCTGCGAGGACGAAGTGTTCTACCTGCTCGCTGGCGAATCGGTGGATATCCCGTACTACTTTCCCGCTGGTCATCCGCTCGGCACCTGGCGGATCGCCATACTGGTCTCCTCGGACGATTCGTCCGACGAGATCTACACCAACGATTTCGAGATGGTGGTGAAAGAGAGCTAGCGGGCGGCCTTCCGGCCGCCCCTGATGCTCACTTCCCCGCGAAGTAGCTCAATCCCCGCATCTCCGTGAGCGCCGGTTCCGGCTGGATCCGGCGCGCCACGCCGTCGCCCAGGGGCCGAGCCTCGATCTCTGCGCCCAGGATCCACGCCACGGAGTCGCTGCCCCAGCGCGCCGGACTGTGGGCCCCGCGCGCCAGCACCTGGCCGATGCCCGAGCCTCGCACCGCGCAGAGCGATGCCTCGTCGGCCGGGCACGGTGCGATGCGCGCGAACGCCGGCGATCCGAGCAGCACCTGAAACGCCGAATCAGCCTCGGGGGACGAGAACAGGAAGGCCGGCTCGCCCACCTGCGGCGGCGCCGGCCATGCGAAGTATCCATCGTTGGAACGCCCGTAGATCCGCGACCCGTCCTTCGACCACGCCACCGCATGCACGGGCGTGGAGGTCGGCGGCAACTCCCGCTCGGCGCCGGACAGCAGGTTCATCACCCAGACATTGACAAACCGCCCGCCCTGATCCCCGATCCCTGATCCCTGATCCCTTAGAAACACCACCGCTCCCCCATCCGGCGACAGCCTGGCCCCCGACTCCGCCGTCGGCGTGAACGTGATCGCGGTGGCTGTCCCGTCGTCGCCCCGAACGATGAAGAGATCCCGCCCGCCGCCACCGTCGGCAGCGACCACGGCATACGCGTCAGTGCCGATCTCGACCTTGCCGCGAAGGGGAGGGAGAGTGCAGCCCATCAGCAGCGCGGCAATCAGCGTGAGCATTCTCAGGTTATGGCCCCTTCGCTGCGCTCAGGGTGACACTTCTCACTTCTCACTTCTCACTTCTCACTTCTCACTTCCTACCGCCCCAGCGTCTCTCGATAGAAATTCACGATCCTGGTCCACGCCTGCTCCACCTCCGGCCCGTCCGATCCCTGGCGGCCCGGCTTGAGGAACCCGTGGCCGGTACCGTCGTAGGTCTCCGCCACGAAGCGCTTGCCCAGCCGCCGCATCTGGTCTTCCACGCCCGGCAGCTGCGAGTTGATCCGGTTGTCGTCTTCGCCATAGACCCCGAGGACCGGCGCCCGGATCCGGGCCAGGTCCGCCGTGTCGGGTGCGGGGCCGTAGCACACCACCGCCGCGCGCAGCCTCTCGTTGTTGGTGGCATAGCGGAAGCTCTGGCCGCCGCCCCAGCAGAACCCGATCACTCCGATCACGTCGTCTTCCACGTCGGGCCGGGCCGAGAGCCAGTTGTACGTGGCGTCGAGGTCGGCGGTGACTCCATCGGGATCGAGCTGGCCAATCAGGATGCGCGCCGAGTCCTGGTTGGACGGCGTGATCCCGAACGGACGCGAGAGGAGATCCACCGCCACAGCGACGTAGCCTGATGCTGCCAGTCGGTTGGCCACCGTCGGCTCCCACGCGGTGAGCCCCCGGTTCTCATGGATGATGATGAGTCCCGGCGCCTCGGACTCGCGGTCCGGCAGCGCCACATAGGCCCGCAGCGAATCCTCACCCGACGGGATCCACACCCATTCCGCGTGCACCGGGTCCTGGCCCAGCTCGCTCGCCTGCATGAATGCGTAGACTCCGGCAATTCCGAAGGCCAGCGCCAGCAGCGAAACGATGCTGGTGGAAATGGCGCCGCGACGATTCATGTTCATGCTCCCTCCCGGGCTGGATCCCTCGCCTGCGGCTCGGGATGAGGTGCCTCTCCACTTCCCACTCCCCACTTCCCACTTCCTACCTTCGCCCCAAACCAAACATTCGGGCGATGGCTCCCCCCTCCAGCGCCTGCGCAAACTCCGTCATCGTCTGCCACCGGTCGTCCGGCGCCAGCGCCAGCGCCTTGCGGATCACGCTCTCCAGTCGCGCCGGGACATCGGGCCGGATCTCGCGCATCGAGCGGGGCAGCCCCTTGAGCCGGGCCACCATCGTCTCCTGGGCGCTGTCTCCGATGAACGGAAGCTCTCCCGTGAGCAACTCGAACGCCAGTACGCCCAGCGCGTAGATGTCGCTCCGTCCGTCCAGTGGCCGGCCCCGGATCTGTTCCGGGCTCATGAACTCGGGTGTGCCCAGCACGATCCCGGTCTGGGTCAGCTTGAGCACATCCTGCCCCGCACGCCGCTCCTTGGCCAGCCCGAAGTCCATCACCACCGCGCGGCGAGTCGCCGCGGCGATCCCCTCCTGTACCAGCATCACGTTCTCGGGCTTGAGGTCGCGATGGACGATGCCGAGATCGTGGGCGTGCTGCATCCCGTTGGCCACCTGTACCAGCACCGACACCGCTTCGTTGACCGGAATCTGCCGGACGGTGCCTTCATAGTCGTTGAGCGTCTCGCCCTGCAGGTACGGCATCACCACGTACAGCAGACCGTCGCCCGACTGCCCGAACCGGAAGATGGGGCACACATTCGGATGATTGAACTTGCCGGCGATCTCGGCCTCGCGCCTGAGTCGCTCCACCGCGGCGTGGTCGCGCGCCAGCCGGGGCGGCAGCACCTTGATGGCCACCGTGCGGCCGCTGCCGACTTCCTCGGCCTGGTACACCCACGACATCCCGCCTTCGCCGATCTTGCGCCCGATCAGGTACTTCCCGTCCAGCACCGCGCCCGAGAGCGAGCTGAGCCGCATGGTTTCCCGCGCGTCGAGCTGGGGCGCATCGGGATCGGGGAGTCGGGGAGTTTTCTGGGTGACGATTCGGGAAGGTCCGCCATCGGAGATTTCTACCAGCGGTACGCCGCAGCGGGTACAGAAGCGGGCGGGCGGATCGAACTCCGCGCGGCAGCGCGGACACCGGCGGGTCATGTCAGTCGCGCACCCGGTTGCGGCCTTCGCTCTTGGCCCGGTAGAGGTGCTGGTCCGCCAGCTTGAGCAGCGACTCCCCGTCGGTCACCCGCTCGTCCGGGTAGGAGGCGAGCCCGATGCTGATGGTGACCCGTACCGGCCGCCCCGGCTCGCCGAAATCGAACCCCGACACCCGCTTGAGCACCCGCTCGGCGAAGTTCCGGCTCTCGGCGGACGTGGTCTCCGGCAGCAGCACCACGAACTCCTCGCCGCCATAGCGCGCCACCACGTCGGGGGAGCGCTGTTCCCGCTTGAGCAGCGCGGCCAGCTGCTTGAGGATCCGGTCACCGGTCAGGTGGCCGTAGGTGTCGTTGATCAGCTTGAAGTTGTCGATATCGATCATCATGCAGGTGAGCAGCGACGCATAGCGCGCGGCCCGGTCCATCTCCTGCTCCAGCTTCTCGCCCAGGGCCCGCCGGTTCATCGCCCCGGTGAGCGGATCGGTGGCCGCGAGGTGACGCAGCTGTTCCTGGCCGGTCACCGCCCGCTCGAGGTCGTAGGCCCGCTCCAGGCTGGTCACCGCGGCGGTGATCACCTGCTCGGCGAAGCGCACATCCTGCTGGTTGAGCGGGACGTCGTCTTCAGTGGTGCGAAGGAAGAAGACGCCGGCCGGGTGGTCCTTGAGCGAGAAGCGCATCGCAATGGCGCTCTTCACCGGCACCGGCCGTCCCTCCTGCTGCCACGCCGCGCGCACTTCCTCGAAGATCGGATCAGTCGAGACATCCTGCGCCAGCACCAGCTCGCCGGACTCCAGCGCATGCCGGATCTCGGGATACTTGTCCAGCTCGACCCGCTGGTTCCGGAGCGTGGGGTTCTCGAACGCCGCGACCACCGTGCCGTGCGCGTCGCCCGGCTCCGCCAGAATGATCGAGCAGCGGCTGATCCGGAGCCCCTGTGCCACCCGCCGCACGAGCACCTGGAAGATTTCGTCCGGCGTGAGGCTCGACGCCACCTCCTGCAGGATGTCCACCATCTCCGAGCGCGACCGCGCCACCGCCCGCGCCTGGTTGAGTTCGCGCCCGATCCTGAGGTGCGCCTTCACCCGCGCCAGCAGCTCCTTCACCCGGAACGGCTTGGCGATGAAATCCTGCGCGCCCAGTCCCAGCGAGCGGACCGTCGCTTCCTCCGGCGGCATCGAGGAGATCATCAGCACCGGCAGGTCGCGCCAGCGGCTGTCGTTCCGCACTCGCTGGAGGAGTTCCAGCCCGTTGACCTTGGGCATCATGATGTCGAGCAGCAGCAGGTCGAACTGATCGGCGGAGAGGTGCTCGAAGAGGTGTTCGCCACCCGGGATGGTGACGACATCGTAGCCGTTCTCACGGAGGATCCACGAGAGGGTCCGCGACAGCGTCTGGTCGTCGTCCGCGACAAGTATCTTGGGCGCGAGGGCCATTCAGGCCACCAGGCGTTGGAAGAGTCCGGGGTCCACGTTGCCACCACTCAGCACAGCCACCACCGGTGTGCGCACCGGGGTACCGGCCAGCAGCGCCGCCACGGTGGCGGCGCCGGAAGGCTCGACCCTGAGGCCGGCCACTTCGTGAAGATACCGCACTGCGGCCCCGATGCCCTCATCCGACACCGTGACCGCCCGGCTGACGACGCCGGAGACGCAGCTCCACGGGATGGCACCCAGCTGAGGCGGCAGCAGGCCATCGGCGATGCTGTGCGGCGCCTCCACCGGCACCGGCCGCTTCGCGGCGATCGCCGCGCTCAGCTTGGCCGCGCCCTCCGGCTCCACGCCGGTCACCAGCACGGTGGGAGCTACCGCGGACACCGCGGCGCAGATGCCGGCCAGCAGACCTCCGCCGCCCACCGGCACCAGGATCTCCTGCACGTCGGGCAGTTGTTCGAGGATCTCGAGCCCGACGGTGGCCTGCCCCGCGACCACATCGCGATGCTCGTAGGGCGGAATGCTGATGAGTCCCTGCTCCCGTTCCAGCCGCTCGGCCGTGGGTACCCGCTCGCTGCGGTCCTGCACGAAGACAATCTCGCCGCCGTCGGCGCGGACCCCGGCGATCTTCACCTCCGGCGCATCGGCCGGCATGACGATCACCGCCCGCATCCCGAACTGCCTGGCCGCCCACGCCACCGCTCGGCCGTGGTTGCCGCTCGAGTGGGTGACGACCCCGCGTGCGCGATCGGCGGCGTCCAGCCGCCGCAGTGCGGTGTACGCGCCCCGCAGCTTGAACGCACCGACCGGCTGCTCCAGCTCGCACTTGAGCCACGCTGACGCGCCCGGCGTTCCGCCTGCGGGCAGCGCCACCTCGATCAGCCGGGTGCGTACTGCCACACCGGTCAGCCCTTCCTGGGCCTCGCGCAGGTTCCCGAGCGTCAGGCCGATGCGTCGTCTCCTGCCGGCACCGTCTCGTCGGCGGAGGCTTCCTGCCCGGTTTCGTCTTCCTTCACCACCCGCGCCACCGCCTGCAGGCTGTCGCCGTCGTCGAGGTTCATCACCCGCACGCCCTGGGTGTTGCGGCCGATGACCCGGATCCCGTCCACCGGCACCCGGATGATCACGCCCAGGTGGGTGATCATCATCAGCTCGTCCTCCGGAATCACTTCCTTGAGCGCGACGATCGGGCCGGTCTTTTCGGTCACCTTGAAGGTGATGATTCCCTTGCCACCCCGCTTCTGCACCCGGTACTCGGAGAGGTGCGACCGCTTGCCGTAGCCCTTCTCGCTCACCACCAGCAGCGTCGCCTCGCGCCGGACCACCACCATGCCGATCACCCGGTCGCCCTTCGCCAGCTCGATGCCCTTGACGCCGGTGGTGGCCCGGCCCATCACCCGGGCGTCGCCCTGGTGGAACCGGATGCTCATCCCCTCGCGGGTGGCCAGCACGATGTCGCTGGTGGCCTCGCACACCTGCACGTCGATCAGCTCGTCGCCATCCTCGATGTTGATGGCGCGGATGCCGTTGCTGCGGACGTTGGCGTAGTCGGCCAGGCTGCTCTTCTTGACGGTGCCGTCGCGGGTGGCGAACACCAGCGACTGCTCGGGCAGGAACTCCCGCACCGGCACCATCGCCGCGATGCTCTCGTTGGGACGGATCGCGATGCAGTTGACCACCGGCTTGCCTCGCGCCGCGCGCGATGCCTGCGGGATCTCGTGCACCTTGAGCCAGTACACCTGCCCCATGTTGGTGAAGAACATCAGGTAGTCGTGGGTACTGGCCACGAAGAGATGCTCCACCCAGTCGTCGGTCTTGAGCTCGGAGCCGATCACGCCGCGCCCGCCCCGCCGCTGCTTGCGGTAGGCCGACACCGGGATCCGCTTGATGTACCCGGTGTGCGAGACGGTGATCACCATGTCCTCCTCGGCGATCAGGTCCTCCACCGTGAACTCGCCCTGGTCGGACAGGATCTCGGTGCGGCGCGCATCGCC
Organism: Gemmatimonadales bacterium; assembly: GCA_035759745.1. Taxonomy (GTDB): domain Bacteria; phylum Gemmatimonadota; class Gemmatimonadetes; order Gemmatimonadales; family GWC2-71-9; genus CAMLHP01. The sequence continues at coordinate 32,134 of DASTUF010000026.1, read as the reverse complement.
GAACTTGTCGGCGACCTCGCGGGTCTCTTCCTTGAGGATCGCGGCCTGCCGCTCGGGCGACGCCAGGATCGACTTGTACTCCGCGATCAGCGCGCGGACCTCGGCCAGCTCGGCCTCGAGCTTCTCGATCTCGAGCCCGGTGAGCTTGGCCAGCCGCATGTTGAGGATCGCTTCGGACTGCTTCTCCGAGAGCTTGAACCGCTTGCGCAGCCTGGTGTCGGCATCCTCGGTGGTGTCCGACCCGCGGATGATCTTGATCACTTCGTCGATGTTGTCGACGGCGATCTTGAGCCCCTCGAGGATGTGCTCCCGCGCCTGCGCCGCGTCCAGCTCGAACTGGGTCCGCCGCCGGATCACCGAGTAGCGGTGAGCCACGTACTTCTCGACCAGCTCCTTCAGGTTCATGACCTTCGGCGCGCCGTTGTCGAGCGCCAGCATGATCACCCCGAAGGTGGACTGCATGGCCGTGTGCTTGTACAGCTGGTTGAGCACGACGTTGGGAATCGCGTCGCGCTTGAGCTGCACCACGATCCGCATGCCTTCCTTGTCGGATTCGTCATTGACCCCGCTGATGCCCTCGATCTTGCGGGCGCTGGCGAGCTCCGCGATGGCCCGCACCAGGTTCTCCCGGTTGACCTGGTAGGGGATCTCGCTGATGACGATCTGCGACTTGCCGCTCGATTCCTTCTCCTCGATGTGAGCCCGCGCCCGCATGATGACCCGGCCTCGGCCGGTCTCATAGGCGTCCTTGATCCCCTGGCGGCCGTAGATGAACCCGCCGGTGGGGAAGTCCGGGCCACTGATCACCTTGCGGAGATCGGCGATGGTGGCCTCGGGATTGTCGACCACCAGCTCGACCGCCTTCGCCACTTCCTTGAGGTTGTGGGGCGGGATGTTGGTGGCCATGCCGACCGCGATGCCGCTGGAGCCGTTGACCAGGAGGTTGGGGAGCCGCGACGGCAGCACCGTCGGCTCCTCCAGCCGGTCATCGAAGTTGGGCTGGAAATCGACCGTGTTCTTGTCGATGTCCTCCAGCATCGTCATCGCGATCCGGGTGAGCCGGGCTTCGGTGTAGCGGTAGGCGGCGGCGGGGTCGCCGTCGATCGAGCCGAAGTTCCCCTGGCCGTCGATCAGCGGATAGCGGAGCGAGAAGTCCTGGACCATCCGGACCAGCGCGTCGTACACCGAGCTGTCGCCGTGGGGGTGGTACTTGCCCAGCACGTCGCCCACCACCGTCGCCGACTTCTTGTATCCCCGGCCCGGCACCAGGCCGAGCTCGTTCATGGCGTAGAGAATCCGTCGATGGACCGGCTTGAGCCCGTCCCGGACGTCGGGAAGAGCCCGGGAGACGATCACGCTCATCGAGTAGTTGATGAACGACTGCTGCATCTCCTCTTCGATGAGGCGCGGCAGGATTCTCTCGCGGGAATTCGGTGCTGTCATGACACGGCCGGGATGGGATGAAAAGACGGCCCCTGGTGGAGGGGGCCGGGCCAGCGTCTAAAGATAATCAGGGACCGGGGTTCAGGGGTCAGGGATCAGGGGGTGCGGGATCAGGGGGTTCGGAGGCGGAGCCCTGGCCCCTGGCCCCTGGTCCCTAGCCCCTTACCCCTTGGTACCGTACTTTCGCATGGACCCCCGTCAAGCAGTCACACCAACCGGCCAGCTATGCGATTCAGCCTCCTTGTCCTCCTACTTGCCGCCGCTTGCACCTCCAAAACCCCCGACACCCCTGGCGACGCCGCCATGGCATCCGACTCTCTCGACTCTCAACTCTCTACTCGCGACTCAGCGTGGATCACGCTGTTCGATGGAAGCTCGCTGGACGCCTGGCGCAGTTACCGCATGGACAGCGTGGCCGGCTGGCAGATCCAGGACGGCACCCTCGCACGGGTAGGAGGCGGTGGAGACCTGATCACCCGCGAGCAGTTCGGCAGCTTCGAGCTTGAGCTGGAGTGGAAGCTGGAGCCGGGCGGCAACAGCGGGATCATGTTCAAGGTCACCGAGGCCGAGGACCAGAGCTACAAGACCGGCCCCGAGATCCAGGTGCTCGACGACGAACGCCATAGCGACGGCGGCTCCCGCCTCACCTCCGCCGGCGCCGCCTATGGCCTCTATCCAGCCCCGCTGGGCGCGGTGAAGCCGGTGGGCGAGTGGAACCATGTCCGGCTCCTGGTGGACGGCACCCACGTCCAGCAATGGCTCAACGGCACGCAAATGGCCGACTACCGGCTCTACAGCGACGAATGGAAGGGCCTCGTCGCCGCCAGCAAGTTCAAGGAATGGCCCGGCTACGGCATGGCCGCCGAGGGCCACATAGCGCTGCAGGATCATGGAGACCCGGTGTGGTACAGGAATATCCGGATTCGGAAGCTTGACTGAATGGCGTGGGGCCTGGGGCGTGGGGCGTATGGACCAGCCTTTACCCTAAGCCCTACGCCACAGGCCTTACGCCCCTCAAAGGATTATGACAAAGCTCAGCCTGTCTGCCATGATGTTCCTCCAGTACTTCGTCTGGGGGGCCTGGTTCGTCACCATGGGCACGTATCTCGGCCAGACGCTCAACTTCACTGGCCGTGAGATCGGGCTGGCCTACGGGGCGACCGCCATTGCGGCGCTGGTGTCGCCCTTTTTCATCGGGGTGGTGGCCGACCGCTTCTTCCATTCGGAGAAGCTGCTTGGCATCCTCCACCTGCTCGGCGGGGTGATTCTCTGGTACGTCTCCACCCTGACCGAGTTCAGCAGCTTCTATCCGGTGCTGATCCTCTACGCGCTCTGCTACATGCCCACCCTGTCGCTCAGCAACTCGATCTCGTTCCACCACATCCAGGATCCGGCGAAGGAGTTTCCCGCCATCCGGGTGCTGGGGACCATCGGCTGGATCGTGGCGGGCATCATCATCGGCAAGGTGCTCCACGCCGACGCGCTGGCGACCCCTATGCGGGTGGCCGCGGGAGCGAGCATCGTGCTGGGGCTGTTCTCGTTCACCCTGCCGAAGACGCCACCCCGCGCGGCGGGAGAGCCCTTCAGCGTCCGGGATGCGCTGGGCCTCGACGCGCTGTCGCTGCTCAAGAACCGGTCGTTCGCGATCTTCGTGCTGGGGAGCTTCCTGCTCTGCATCCCGCTCCAGTTCTACTACACCTTCGCCAACGCCTACCTCAATGAGGTGGGTGCACCCGACCCGGCCTTCATCCAGACCTTCGGGCAGATGTCGGAGATCGTCTTCATGCTGCTGCTCCCGTTCGCGCTCCGGCGCTTCGGGATCAAGACGATCATGCTGGTGGGGATGGGTGCCTGGGCGCTCCGGTACTTCTTCTTCAGTCAGGGCGCGCTGGGCCCGATCATGCCGTTCATCTACGGCGGCATCCTGCTGCATGGCATCTGCTACGACTTCTTCTTCGTGAGCGGGCAGATCTACACCGACCAGCAGGCGGGTCCCCGCATCCGCGCCGCAGCGCAGGGGTTCATCAACTTCGTCACCAACGGCGTCGGCTATTTCATCGGCGCGTTCGTCTCGGGCGCGGTGGTGGACAAGTACGCCAGCTGCCGACAGGCGGGCGTGGCGCTCGCCGAGTGCACCGCCATCGTGCATGACTGGAAGACCATCTGGCTGGTGCCGGCCGCCGGCGCGCTGGTGGTGCTGGTGCTGTTTGCGCTGCTGTTCCGGGCCAGGCCCGCCTCGCAGACTGTCTCATAGAGGGTGTTCACCACGAAGAGACGAAGGACGTGAAGGGTTTGACGTAACCACGGAGCCACGGAGCACACGGAGAACTGCCATTAGTTGTGGGAGGCATGCCCGGGACTCCGTGCCTCCAGCATGGCACCCACAACAACTTGCCGTTCTTCGCATAGCGGTTCCTTCGTGCCCTTCGTTTCTTCGTGGTTTTGTCTCCGTGGCCTCCGTGGCTCCGTGGTTAATGCCTGAACCTCCAACTCAACCTGAAACCGGAGAACTGATGAGCAAGCCTGTCTCACGTCGCGAGTTCGTCGGCACGTCCACCGCCGCTGCCGGCGCATTCACCATCGTTCCCCGCCATGTGCTCGGCCGGGGATACACCGCCCCCAGCGACAAGCTCAACATCGCCTGTATAGGCGTCGGCGGAATGGGAAAGAACGATGTGGACGGCGTCTCCGGCGAACAGATAGTCGCCATGGCCGACGTGGACTGGAACCACGCCGAAGAGGCCCGGCGCAAGTATCCCCAGGCTCGGCGCTACACCGACTATCGCGAGCTTTTTGCCAAGGAAGGTTCGGGCATCGACGCCGTGACCGTCTCGATTCCCGACCACAGCCACGCCGCCGCGGCGATGATGTCGCTCAAGCTGGGCAAGGCCACGTACTGCCAGAAGCCGCTGGCCCGCACACTGCACGAAGTGAAGGCGCTCTCCGACGCCGCCCGCCTGGGCAAGGTCGTCACCCAGATGGGCAACCAGGGCCACGCGATGGACGGCGTGCGGAAGCTGCGCGAAATGATCGATGCCGGCGTCATCGGCACCGTGCGCGAAGTGCATTACTGGACCAACCGCCCCATCTGGCCCCAGGGCATCACCCGCCCTACCGAGGCACACAACCCGGTCAACATCGACTGGAACCTCTGGCTCGGGCCCGCGGCGGAGCGCCCGTACAATCCGGCCTACGCGCCCTTCCGCTGGCGCGGCTGGTGGGACTTCGGCACCGGCGCGCTGGGTGACATGGCGTGCCACGGCATGGACGCGGCGTACTGGATCCTCGATCTCGGGTTCCCCGAGCGGATCATTCCTGAATCGACCGAACTCTATCCCGAGACCGGACCAAAGGCGTCGCGGGTCGAGTACCGGTTCGGTGCCAAGGGCGATCGGCCCGCGGTCAACGTCTACTGGCGCGATGGCGACTTCCGGCCGCCGCGCCCGCCGCAGCTGCCCGAATCCATGAACTGGCCGCCCGCCGAGATCGGTGGCCAGCTGTGGGTGGGCGACGACGGCGCCATCGTGGCGGGGATGTACGCCGAGGATCCGCTGCCGCTCGATCCGAAGAAGGCGGCCGAGCTCAAGGCCAGCCCGCTCAAGGAGAAGTACCCGCGCTCCAAGGGCGTCTACGCCGAGTTCCTCGACGCTGCCAAGGGCGGCCCCGCAGCCCACTCGGCGTTCGATGGCCACGCCGGTGGACTCACCAGCATGGTGCTGCTCGGCTGCCTCGCGGTGCGGGCCGGGAGAGATCTTCGCATCGACTCGTCGAACGGCGCCATCACCAACGAGCAGCTACCGGAAGAGTGGCTGCGGCCGGTGTATCGGGAGGGATGGACGCTGTAGCGCGCAGATCCGCCAGCAGCATCCGGGCAGTGCCGATCGCGCTGGCGCTGTCTGCCTGCCTGTGCAGCGTGGGCGGAGCCCAGGCCGCGACACGCGGATGCCCGGCTGGCACATCGAGCCCGGATGCCCTCGACAGTCTTGCTGCAGTCGTAGTGGATGTCGACACGGACGCCTGCGCCTGGCTGCAACTTGCCAGCGCTCGCGTGGCTGCGGTCGAGCGCGGAGATCTCCCGCATCCGGGCCCGCTCCAGCCGATTGGGATCGACAATGCCCACGGAGCGGGCCGGGCTTACATGCGGGCGCTCGAGTTGGACCCCAGGCTGCTGCCGGCTGCGAGGGGATTAGTAGACGTTCTGACACTCCAGGGCGGCTGGCCCCAGGAAGATGACGCCGCGCGAAGCCTGCGGAAGGTGAGCGCCGCGATCGATTCCGAGCCGCCCTGGCTCCTGCTCGTGCGCGCCCGGCTGGAACGCCGCCGCGGTACGCGGGATTCGGCGGCGGTGCTGCTGCGGCGCTACCTCCGCCAGGGGGGCGACTCTGGCGTAGGCTGGCTCGAGTTGGCGCGGGAGCTCTACTACTCGGGCGATGCGGACGACGCTCATTCAGCCTACCTTGCCGGCGCCACCCATGCTTCCTCCGAACAAGCCATCGCGCTCTACCGTCAGTCATTCATCCTGGTGGGTAAAGCCGAGGAGCTTGCGGCTTTTGATTCCGCCGCCACCGACTCGATCGGAGCATTGATCCATCACTTCTGGGCCAGGCGCGATGCGTCAGCTGGGCGTTCGGATGGGGAGCGACTCGCCGAGCACTACCGGCGCCTCGAAGTGGCCGAGAGAAGCTTCCGGCCCAAAGGTGATTCAACCCGCCTCAGGCCTGACCTCGACTTCCACAACACTGCGGGACCCAGCTTGCTGGCGGCGCCTGACTCATTTGACCTTCCACTGATCCGGCTGCTCGACAGCACGCTGCTGATGCGGTACCCGCTCGCGGTCAATGGGTACACACTGCCGGGCGCAGTGTGGATCAGGCAGGGGCCGCCGAACGATTTCGCGGGCGATTTCTGGGAGTACGACGAGGGCGGCCGAAGCCTGATCATAAGGGTAGGCGGCGAGCGCTTTGGCGGGGTCTGTGACCTTTCAACCCGATACTGCGGCAAGCCGCGCAAGCGCTGGTGGGAGGAGTGGGCCGAGATGCTGGACACGGCACTCACCACCGATAGCTATGCGCGGGAGTTCGCAAAGCAGCTCTCACCGATCGTCAACCTCCACGCCCTGCTGGGCGATCGCGAAACTGGACAGCGCGGCCGGGTACTGGTGGTCTTCGCGGTGCGGGCAGGCAATCTGACACCCCGACCAGCAGGCAGCGATTCCACCCGGAACGCCTTCCCGCTCGACTTTCGCGTGATTGCCTACCCGCCGTCCGGCGCCGAGCGATTCGAGGTGGATACCACCCGCTGGCTGACTGCTCCGTTATCTATGGAAGGCGATGCGTGGCTCACCGGCACGCTGGAACTGCCGCTGCCAGCCGGGCTCTACAATGCCCGTGTCGTCATCGAGGAATCGTCCGCCCGGGCGCCAGGCGCCGCCGACTCGCTGCGAATGTCGCCCCGCGGCGTCGTAGTAGGCCGTGACAGCATCATCGTCTCGGCTGCGGGCGAGGACTTCGTGATGAGTGATCTGGTGCCGGGACGGGAGCACGGCCTGAGCTACCAGGCAGCGGGCGGGACCCTCCAACTCAACCCCCTGTCGGTGTGGCCCAGAGGCGAGCCTATCGAACTGTGGTATGAACTCGCCGGCCTCGATCGCAGCGGCACCCTGAGCACCACCGTCCGATTCTACCGCGGCACCGACACCACCCACGCAGTGGAACTCCGGTTCACCGATGAGGTCAGCCGCGAGCGACAGGCCTTCCAGCGCACGCTGGACACCCGCCGCCTGAGGCCCGGCCACTACGTGGTGGAGGTGAGCGTCGTCAACCAGCGCGGCGAACTGCTAATGCGTCGCGCGAACGTCGAGATCAGCCACGCGCTTAACTAGCTGCTGAAGATGTCGCGAAGCGACACGTGCCGAGCAGCGGCTCTCAGCCGGGCCGCGGCGATACGTGGCTCGCCACGATCCGCCAGCCCGAGTCGGTGAAAATCCAGGTGTCGGTAAAGGGAAGATCCTGATCGAACGCGGTGCCGTCACGGGTCACACCTGCCACGAGCGTGCGACCCGTGACGACGGCGACCTTCCCATCGAGATAGAACCGCACCCGCTGGTCCACGTTGGTGAACTGCGAGAACTCCACCGCCTTGTCGCGGGCCGCCGCCAGATCCTCGGCCTTGGTGACGATCCGCCCTCGGCTGTCCGTGAGGGTATAGTCGTCCGCCACCCACCGGTTGATCCCCGCCGTGTCATTGGTGCGATACGCCTCCAGCGCCGCTGCCTCAGCCGCGAGGACGTCGTTCGCCCTCTGGGCGTGTGCCGGGACGCTGCCTGCCAGCAGCAGACCAAACACCACAATCGCAAGTCGGTTCATCCTGTGGTTCATCAGAAATTGGGTTAGCGCAATGTCGCCGAAGGCGACACGTGCCGAGCAGCGGCTCTCAGCCGCGTAACATGTGCCGAGCAGCGGCTTCAGCCGCGAGGCACGCTGCGTCGCAAGCTCACCCACCCACCACCCCTGCGTCAGCCATCGCCGTAATCTGCGCCGAGACCACCTGCCAGCGGCCGCCGATCCACGCCCAGGTGTCGATGTAGCGCGACACACCACGCGTGCCGTCACCCAGTTCATACGGCGCATCGGCATCCACCTGCACAATGTTCCCGAAAGTGCGGAGCTCCACCGAGTGCACGGTGAGCGACCGAAAGTCCTTCGGCTCCTTGCGGACCAGCTCGACGAACTCGGCTTTGCGCAGTCGGCGCCCGCTGCCCAGGATCACCAGCACATCCTCCGCCATGTGCTGATCGAACCAGGCTGCGTCGCTGGTCCTGGCCGCGTCGATGTAGCCCTGGTTCAGGTCTCGAACGGCATGGACGCCTTCCGCCGGCTCCGGCGCGACGCGAGCGGCAGCGCGCTGATGTGCCGGACGGGGCAGCTTGAGGGAATCAAAGTTCATGGATGGACGCTCTCCCTGGTTGGTTTCGACTCAGTTGGCCGCTCGCCCCGGTGCCTCCCTCCGGCGCCAAAGTCCGGCGGGCTGCCCCCAACCGTCGCAGATCAGGTGAGAGCACGTCGGGGGCGCCCGCCGAGACACGCCGCCTTGGGGAGGCATCAGGGCTCGCGGTGCAAACATCCGCCGCTTCAGACCCGAGCAGCCCCAGATGCAGCGCCGCATACGCGCGCCACGGCCGCCACGCCTCGGCGCGCTGTTCCAGTTTGTTGTCTGCCGGCGGAAACGCATCGGGCCAGTGCAGCGCCCGGGCAATGATTAAAGTGGCCAACTTGTCCGTGATGCCGCTGATTGCCAGCAGCGCCGAGTGCGTCGCCATCGCATCCGAGCCGGGCTCCAGTCGAATCGAGCCGTCGATGACGGATCCGGCCACGTCCACCAGCGCCCGGGCCCGCTCGTAGGGCAGTCCCAGGTCGACAAGTCGTGTCGTGCCCGCCCTGGCGATGGAGTGCGCATCGGGACTCAGCCAGGTGGGCGTGGAAAGCGGCGATTCGACTGATTCGCCCAGTTCCTCCACCAGCCGCCCTCGCAGGTCCGGCGGCACCAATGCCGCCATCGCCGCCTCGAACCCATCCAGCGCTCCCGGCAGCCGCAATCCGGGTCGCTCCTGGACGAGCGAGGCCAACCCGTGCTGCTCCAGCGTCGACTCGATGCCGAGCATATCAGCATCGAGATCGAAGAGTTGCCGCAGTCGCGCCAGCAGCGGCATCAGCGCCGGCAACAGCCCGGTCGAGATGTCCACGTCCAGCTGGATCCGCTCCGGCGCATGGTTCACCACCACCACGCCGGTGTGCCCGTCGATCCTTACCGTCCTGGCGAAGCTGCCGTCCGCAATCTGCTCGACACCTGGCAACGCTGTCTCAACGAGCGACTCCAGCAGCGCCTGCCAGTGGAACGGCGGGCGATAGCCGAGGGTGAGCCGGATGAGTTCGCCGCTGGGGTGCTCGCGGGCGGGGCGGGGGGATCGGCGCAACGCCGTGGGGCTCAGCCGGTAGCGCTCGCGGAACACGGCGTTGAACCGCCTGAGGCTCTGGAAGCCGCTGGCAAACGCGATGCGGGTCACCGGGAGCGACGTGTCGGCCAGGAGCCGCTTGGCCAGCAGCAGTCGGTGGGTCTGCGCCAGTTCGATGGGCGAGACGCCCAGCTCGCGCTCGAGCGCCCGCCGCAGGTGCCGCTCGCTCACGCCCAGCTCGGCCGCCAGCGCGCCGACGCCACTGCCGTTGAGCGCGCCCGCCTCGATCCGATGGGCTGCGACCCGTGCCAGCCTCGGCACGGCGTCCATCAGCGCCCGGCCCGGCGCCAGCTCCGGTCGGCACCTGAGGCAGGGCCGAAACCCTGCCTGCTCGGCGGAGGCCGCCGTCTCGAAGAACCGACGACGTTCCGGATAGGAAACCCTGGCTGGACAGACCGGCCGGCAATAGATGCCGGTGGAGGTGATACCAACGAAAAAGAGCCCGTCGAACCGGGAGTCACGGGCGTCAAGCGCGCGCGCACAGATATCGGGACTCAACATGGGTTCAATCTACGGCGGAGAACCGGGGCAGCACGCCGCTATCGGACTCGAAATCTGCCCTCACCAACCCTCTGCGTAACGATTCTTGCCGTTGAAGTCCTCCACCCGCCATGGCGTGCCCGGCACACCATCGTACATGTTCTGCCGCAGCCACTCGAGCTCGGCGTTCTTGTCGCTTGCCGGCACCAGCGTGTGCCACGCCTTGGGACGGCCGTCGTTGCCGGGATTCCAGCGGTACTTCCGGGCCTTGAGGATGTCCTTGCGGTCGATGGGGGCGTTGATGGCCCAGATGCGGTGCGACTTCTGGCGGGCAGAGTGCAGCAGGTGGCTCATTGCCGACTGTCCGTCGTGTTCCACCGTCGCCAGCAGGTGCACCACCGCCAGGCAATCGTCGGGGGCGCGGTGCGCACCGAAGAACATCCCTGCGGGGCGCAGCATGAGGGACTCGAGCGCGGCGGAGGGATAGTGCCAGGCGGCCTTCCAGGGGACTTCGACCTGGGAGCAGCCCCAATAGTGGCTGCGGAAGGGAGCGAGCCGTCTGTCGATGAAAGGGCGATCAAAGGAGGCGTTGTGCGCGATCACCAGCTTGATCTCCGCCAGCGCCGCCTCGACGGCGGCGTCATCGATCCGCTGGCCCCGCACGTCGTTGTCGGTGATGCCGGTGAGGCGGGTGATGTCGGCGGGGATGGGGCGGCCGGGATCCTCGAACCAGCTGAGCGCCTCACCTACCCGGTAGACCCTGCCCGTGTCCTTGCCGAACTCGAATGGCACCATCGCGAACTGGATGATCGCGTCGCTGCGGTAATCGAAGCCGGACGTCTCAACGTCCACCACCGCGCCCCACACCTTGGCCGAGCCATCGTCCTCGGCGTATCGCTCCCGCGGGCGGAACCGCCGCAGCACCCGGTAGTCGCCGCTGCCCTCGAGCTCCGCGACTAGCCCTTCGAGCCGGTCAGAATCCATTGCTCAACTTAACGAGCCTGATGAAACACCACTCCCCCGCTGGCACCGCCGCTGAGGATGTCGAGGTCCCCGTCGCCATCGATGTCGCCAAACGCCGGCGCCGCGAACGGCGTCGCCCGCACGCTCCAGGCGCTGTCGCGCTGGAACCGGAACTCGGTGGCCGAGTCCACATTCCGGTAGAGCGCCAATTCCCCGGTCTCGTCACCAGTCACAATATCAAGATCCCCGTCCCCATCAATATCCACCAGCCTCGGCGCGCTCCTCCGATGCGGCGTCACTCCCCCGATGGTGTCGCTCACCAGCTCGAACTTCGGCGCCGCTCGGCTCCCGACATTCCGGAACCAGCCCACCTCACCCGAGTTCTCGCCCACCACTACGTCGAGGTCGCCGTCACCGTCGAGATCACCCAGGGTTGGAGACGCATGGCTCCCGCGCGACAGCTTGAAGGCGGCACTGTCCACCAGGGTGAACTTCATCCCGCCCTCGTTGCGATACCACGCGCCCTGGTCGCGCCAGCTGCCCAGCAGCAGGTCGGGATCGCCGTCACCGTCGAGGTCGCCGAACGCGGGCGCCATCTGGTAGCCCGTCTCGACCGCCAGTTTCCCCGTCTCCCTGAAGCTCGGCGCCGTCGTGCTGCCTTCGTTAGTGAACACGGTGAGTGAGCCGGCCTTCTTGCCCGAGTCCAGCTTGCTGCCGACGACCAGGTCGAGATCCCCATCGCTGTCGAGATCGCTCAGCGCGGTGACCGTCTCGCTTCCGAGGTCGATCCCGTCCAGCAGCCGGCGAGTGCGGAGCTCCCACTGCCCCGCCGCCACCTGCTCGAAGTGATAGAGATTCTCCCGCGCTGTCTGCACCGGGTTGAATGCCCCACCCAGCACACCCATCAGGAGATCGAGATCGCCGTCGCCATCGAGATCGCCGGCGTAGGGTGCGTTGTAGCCGCTGGTCATCACCGAGTCGTGGGGCGGGAAGCGGACGAAGTCCTGCCGCATGTGGGGCAGCTCGCAGGTGCCGTCATTCACGATCCAGAGCAGCCCCGCCTCGAAGAAGTCGCCCCAGAGTATGTCCTGGTCGCCGTCGTCGTCTACGTCCACAATCGACATGGTGTTGGCGCCGTGCATGCTGGGGAAGTTGCCGGCCGGCGAGGCCCCAGGCATGCCAAACGTCTGCCCGATGATCTTGATGTTCTCGAAGGCGTCAGTGAGGAACTTGAATGACGCGGGGCCGGCACCGGCCGGCATCTCGTAGCGGGTGATCGAGCCGTCCACCCGTCCCAGCATCAGGTCCAGCCGGCCGTTGCAGTCGAGATCGCCAAACTGGGGAATGTTCTGCCGGTCGGCGAAGATCAGCTCGCCGGCCGGGTCATGCAGCGAGTCGGCCCCGACCACCCATTGCGCACTGGCGGCGCTGCCGTCGTTGCGGTACCAGCGGATGAAGCTGTACGGCGCCTCGGAGAACATGTCCTGGTCGCCGTCGCCGTCGGCATCCACGAAGCGGGACCACTCGCCCACCGGCAGCTCGGCGTACCGGTCCGTGCGCCAGATGTAGCGCATCTGCCCGGCGCTGTCGTCCCGCTCGAAGAACTGGAGCCAGCCGGTGTATTCCTGCAGGAAGAGATCGAGGTCGCCGTCAGCGTCGATGTCGATCAGCTGCGGGCGGGGCCGGTCGAGCCCGCCCAGGAAGGGAAAGCGATAGGCGGCGCCGGCGCTGTCCCGCACCGGAATGCCGTCCACCCGTCGGACATACTGCGTATCGGCGGCCGTGAGCGCAGCGGCCACCAGCAACCACGCGATCAACCGCCTCCCCCGATGCCGATGCCCGCCGCGTAGCGCCCCACCGGAATCACCTTGATCACCTTGCTGCTGGCGGCATCGAGGACGAAGAGCCCACCGGCCGAGCGGTCGCCTGCGTCGGCGTGCATGGACGCCATGTCGTGGCCCGCCATCGGGGTCGCCGCGCCCTGTCCCTGGTCCGAGATGTAGATCCTGGAGCCATCGGGGGTCACCGCCACGCCATGGGGTTCGGCGAAGCGGTCGCTGGTGATTGTATCAGCCACGGTCCAGTCGCTGGTGCGCACCTTGGTGGCGCCGCTGCCGCGCTGGTTGGCCATCCACACGAACTCGCCATCCTTCGAGAACTGCACCAGCCAGGGCCAGGCTGGCACACCGGTCGCCACGATGCGGGTCGGCGTGCCGGCACCACTTATGTCGTACACCAGCAGCTGATTGGTCAGCTGGCCGGTGCCCACCAGGCGGGTGCCGTCGGGCGAGATGGCGAACTGAACTATCGCGTGGGTGGGGCCCTCGATCTCGAACAGCGACGTCGAACCCGACGCCGGCTGATAGACCGCTACCTGATTCGAACTCATGCTGCCGATGAACACCCGTCCGCCGTCGGGCGTCACCGCGATGGCGTGGGGCCGGGGCAGCACCACGTCGACTTCCTCGATCACCGACATGTCTTCGGTGTTGATCGCCGCGATCGACGACGGCGCATTCACCGCCGACATCGTCCGGCTGGCGAACAGCCGGTGGTGCGCCGCATCCAGCGCCAGCAATCCGGGGATTTCGGTCCGGGCCCGGCCCACGATCCGGTTCTCCCGGTCGAACTTGACCACGGTGTTCTCGCCGATCAGCGAGACATACCAGTGGCTGCCATCGGGTTCCACCGCTATATGATGGGGCTTGGCGGTGGCCGAGAACCCCAGCGCCTGCAGGTCCACTGTGGCGACGACGCTGTCCAGCCGGGTGTCGATCACCGACACCGTGGCCGACGACTGGTTGGGCACGTACACCATCAGCGCCGATCCCGAGACTCCGGGGCCGGCGCCGACGCCCGCTGCTGTTGGCGCGCACCCGGCGGCCAGCAGCAGCAGGCAGATAAGCGACAACTCGAACTTTCGCGTCACGGTACCGGCTGGGTGTCGCGCTTCTTCACCAGGAAGAGACCTTCCTCGATACTGGTGACCGCGATCACGCCGCTCTTGAAGTAGGGATAGTTGCTCCACGACCCGGCGAAGACCGGCTCGTCGCCACCGGTCGGCACCGTGTCGAAGAAGGCGACTTCGACCGGCTGGGCCCGGTTCCGGATGTCGAGGATCCGGAGCCCGCTGGTGTAGTTCGACTCGTAGACGAAGTCGCCCTTCACGTACAGGTTGTGGTCGATCGCGCGGACCTTGGCGATGTACTCGTGCGCCACCACCGGGTCATCCAGCTTCTGCAGGTCCCACACGATGGTCCGGGTGCCGGCGACCTTGCCCGAGTTCTCGTCGCCCTCGTCGTTCATGTAGAAGTAGCGCTGCTCCTCATCGAACCAGCCCTGGTGGGTGTACCCCACGTTGGGATACGACGCCCGCGAGACGGCGATGGGGTTGCTCTTGTCGGTCACGTCGGCCACGCTCAGCGCGGTCTCGTTGGAGCCGAGGCAGATTTCACGCCCGGTGTAGCGGGTGTCGGGGCCGTGATACATCACGCACTGCGCGTCGTGCGAGTAACCGGTGCCCGCGCTGCCGGTGGCCGGGTCCGAGAAGCACCCGGCGAACTTCGGCACCTTCGGGTCGCGGATGTCGATCATGTGCAACCCGCCACCGCAGGTCTCGCCACCCGAGCTGGAGCCCACCGCGTAGGCGTAGCCCGACTCCTCGTTGATCACGATGTTGTGGGCGCTGTGGATGTTGTGGTACGTGGTGTCGGGCGTGAACGTCTGCGGATTGCTCCCGCTGGCATTGCGGAGGCGGGTGAGGTCGAACACCTGCATGCCGTGCTCCTGCGAGGCATCCGCCACGATGTACGCATGGTTCTTGTACACCTTGATGTCGCGCCATGCCGCCGAGGGCGAGCCCTCGGTCTTGGGCAGTTCGCCCAGGTAGACCGGGCGGGTCGGGTTGGAAATGTCCACGAAGGAGGTGCCGTCGGTGCGGCCCACCAGCGCGTACTCCTTGTTGCTCTCGGGGTCGGTCCAGCCCCAGATGTCGTTGAGGTTGCTGCTCCGGTTGCCGCCGATGTCCTTGATCGGCAGGAACGCCATCAGGTCGGACGCGCGGCACTCGAACAGGCCCACCTTGCCTTCGCGGCAATTGCGCTGGCTGCCGGTGATCGCCTCGAGGCCGTGCTCGTCACCCAGCACCCGCTCACCCACGCGCCAGTCATTGCCGGTGCGGGTGGGGAGGTGCGCCGCACCAAAGCCGCCTTCGAAGAACGGCAGGCCGACCGCCGCGCCGCTCTCGCTGGTCGCGATGGTGGCGCCGAAGAAGCCTGCGCCTTCCATCGAATCGGGCAGCAGCTTGCTGATGCCGGTGATGTTGTGCTCGCCGTCGTGCTGGAACCGGTAGATCGCACCCTGGAACCGGTTGGCTCCCGGAGCCCCGATCCACACTTCAGTGCCGGCAAACGCGATCGCCGAACCGAAACGGCCGCCCGGAGTTGCATCGTATGCCTGCAGCCGCATCGGAGTCCGCCAGCGCCCCGATGCCGAGTCGCGCATGTAGGCCATCACCGCGCCGGTCTGCCCGAAGGCCATCGGCATGCCCACCAGCACCGCGCCGTTGTGGATTGCCACCGCAGAACCGAAGCGGGCCGCCATCTGGGTCTTGAGCGGGCCGGTGAGCGCCAGCCGAGTCTCCTGGCTCCAGCCAGTGGGGCCGTTGCGATAGACGTACACCGCGCCGGAGTTGGAGTCCGCACCCGCGGCGCCGATGGCCAACAACGTGCCGTCGGTAGCCAGCGCCGAGCCGAAGTTGGACCGGGGGCCGAGGCCGGTGGGACGCAGGATCGTGTCCTGGGTCCAGCCGCTCTGGCTCCGGCGGTACACGTACACCGAGCCGGTGTTCGAGTCGGCTTCCGTGGCAGCGACCACCGCCACGTCGCCGCCCACCGTTACCGCGCTGCCGAACCCGATCTTCTCCGGGCCGGCGGCGGGCATCAGCTTGCCGCTCTGGCGCCACTCATTGCCGCGCTTCTGGAAGATGCCGACCCGGCCCCGCCCGCTGTCGGCCCGGACCGCACCGACCAGCAGCGACTGCCCGTCCAGCGCCAGAGCGCTGCCGAAGCCGTCGTTGGCGGTGGAATCGGCCCCCGCCAGCACCTGCGAGCGCTGCCAGTTCTGGCCGTTCCGGGTGTAAACGTAGACCATGCCCGGCGCGTAGTTGTTGGCCGGCTGGCCCACGAAGGCCTGACCGCCGCCCGCCGCCACCGACGAGCCGAACTGCTGGGCGGCAGCCGGAACGGCAGCAGCCAGCGCCAGCGCCGAGACGAACGCGCCAGTACGTGACAGAAAGTGCATCTTCCGCTGCTCCATGCTTGGGAGGATGTGTACCAAAGTGTGTGTTGAGTCCGACGTGCCATTACAGGGCAGGGTTTCAACCAGCCCTTACGCCCTACGCCCTACGCCCTACGCCCCGCGGCCTATGGCCGCCATTTCCCCTGGGCTACCGCCGGCACGAACCTGGTCAGGCCCCGGGGTGGGAACGCGATGGTCCGGCCCTGCTCGGCGCTCTGGTACGCGGTCATCAGGATCTTCACCACCTCGAGCCCATCGTCGAACGTGAGCAGCGGCTCTTCCTTGCCCTGGAAGACCCGAACGAAGTGGCGATCCTCCGCCTCGTACCCGTACGCCATCCCTTCATTCGCCACCACCGGCATCAGCCCCATCTCGGCGTTCTGTTTCTCGACCAGGTCCTCGCCCGCGCGACCCTGCACTTCCCGGCTGAAGAAGAGGTTGAGCCCGCTGTCGAGCGAGTTCCACTGCATCGAGTACTCGGGCCCCAGCAGCTCGGCCGAGAGCCGTAGCCCGGCGCCGACGAAGCTCCAGGAGGTCGACGCTTCGCCGATCACAGTTTCGCCGTCGTCGGTCTCGAATTCGATGATAAGGCTGGCGAAGTCCTCCGAAGGGCGCTTGAGATAGTCCACCGCCTTGCCCATGGTGCGCCGCAGCTGCTTTGCGTACTTGGGCCGCGACCACTTGAGGCTGGCTATATGGGCCGAGATCTGCTTTGGCGTCACGGTGGAGAGCGGCTCACCCGGCTTGGTGAGGAGATGGCGCACCACCAGCGCCGAGTGGCACATCATGTCGTTGAGGACGCCGCCGCCCTGGAGCTTGCCCTGCCAGAACCACGGCATGTGGGGTCCGCTGTGTTCCTCGGAGGCGCGCGCGAGGTAGGGGCGGCCGGTGAGCCGGGCGCCGCGGGCCCAGATCAGCTTGCGGCCCACCTCGACCTGCGGCGCGAACAGCTGGTTCTCGAGGTAGCCGGTGGGGAGGCCGACGCGAGCTGCCAGATCGCGGACCTGCATTGCTTCGGCCACGTTGCGCCCCAGCGGCTTCTCGCAGGCGATGCCCTTGAGTTCACCCCGTCCGCGCTCGATGGTGTCGACTATCTCCTCGAAGTTCTCCACCCGCGCCTGGTTGGGGCCGCAGACCCAGAGGGCATCGATGGCAGGGTCCGCCACCATCTCGGCGATCGAGCGATAGGCCTTCGCCCGGCCCACATCCAGCTTCCGCGCCATCGCCGCCGTCGATGCGGCGTTCTCGTAGTGGGGACTCCAGACGCCGAGGATGTCGGCATCACGCACGCCCACCCAGGACCGGATGTGGAACTGGGCATTGAACCCGCTGCCGACGAATCCGATCCCCAGACGCTTGCTTGGCATATCGACGCTCCTCAGATTCCCGGAGAACTGTCATTCACCACGAAGAGACGAAAAACTCGAAGAAAACCACAGAGACACGGAGCCCACAGAGACTCACGGAGAACTGCCTTTTGTTGTGGGAGCCATTCCGAGGCGGCGGGGCCAGCGGCACACCCACAAAAAAGCCCCAACTCGATTTCTCTGTGCCCTCTGTGTCTCTGTGGTAAACATGAGAGCTCGGCCCCTTCGCTGCGCTCAGGGTGACGAGACGTTCGTGTCCTTCGTCTCTTCGTGGTTAACTCTCGCCGTTCACCAATCAGCTGTACGACACACCAAGCTTGCGCAGCTGCGGCTCGGGGCAGCCTTCCCACGACGCGTTGGCCACGTTCCCGCGGTAGCCGAGGTCCTCCACCCCGGTGCGGCTGGACCAGAAGCCCGACGCGCAGAGATTGCGGAACCGGTTGAAAAACTCCACCCCCTCTTCCATCCCCGCCGGCGCCTGCCTGGGCCACGCGATGTCGTTCACGATGGCCAGCTGCTGTTCGGCAGTCAGCGCCACGAACCCGGCGGTGAACCGCTTCCGCGACTCGGCGTCGAGCCACGCCAGCCCGGCCCGGAGCCGCTCGCCGTTCTCGGTCCGCTCACCCATCATGAAGTCTATGAACGCCGGCACCCCGGCATCGGTGGCGCTGCCGGAGCGATCGTCCTTCGGGATCACTATGTCGGCCAGCACACCAACCGTGCGCCACTCGTCTGGCGTGAAGAAGGTCGGCACGTAGTCCTTCGCCGCTTCGGCCGCCTTCGCCGCGCGTTCGACATCGTCCGCGGTGCATCCCACCAGCCCCACGGTGGTCGCCAGGCCCAGGATCCCCAGCGCCTGCCGCCGGTTCATGTCGCTCACAGGGCGCCTGCCTTCCGCTGTTCAACTATGTAATCGGCGGTGCGCCATGCGAGGGCCATGATGGTCCACGTGGGGTTCTTGTCCGCCTGCGACACGAAGGGGCCGCCATCGGCGATGAACAGGTTGTCCACGTCGTGCGCCTGGCCCTTGGGGCTCACCACCGACCGGGACGGATCCGTACCCATCCGGGTGGTGCCCATCTCGTGGATGATCCGCCCGCCGGTGGCGATGCCGTAGCCCGACTCCCGCGTCGGCATCGACGAGAACACGGTGCCGCCCATCTGGTCGATCAGCGCCCGGAAGGTTTCCTGCATGTGCTTCACCTGCAGGTGCTCGTGGTCGCTCCACTCCCAATTGAAGCGCAGCACCGGAATGCCCCACTTGTCGGTCGCTTCCGGATCGAGTTCGCAGTACGACTTGTCGTTGGGAATCATCTCGCCCCGGCCGGAGAAGCCGATCGTGGTGCCGTAGAGCCGCCGGTACGAATCCTTGAGCGCCACGCCATGGCCACCGAAGTCGGGATACGACTCGATGCCGCCCATGAAGCCATACGACGGCACTCCGCGTCCGCCCCAGACCTCGATGTGGTAGCCCCGCGGAAAGTCGAGCTTACGGTTGTCGAGCCACCAGGGGCAATAGAGGTGACCGCCGCCCACGCCGTCCTCGTTATGGGCAAAGCCGTCCATCAGCTTCGGGATGAATCCGGCCACGTCGGTGCCGGTGGTGTCGGTGAGGTACTTCCCCACCACACCGCTGGAGTTGGCCAGTCCCTGGGGAAACTTCGACGACTTCGAGTTGAGCAGCAGGCGGGCAGACTCGCAGGCGCTGGCCGCCAGCACCACCACCCGAGCCTGCACATGCTGGTCGGTACCAGTGGTCTTGTCGATGTACGACACGCCGTTGGCCCGGCCGTCGCTGCCCAGCGTCACTTCGCGCGCCATCGCGTTGGTGCGCAGCGTGAGCTTGCCGGTCTTGAGCGCCGGCCCGATAAGCACGTTGGTGGACGAGAAGTTGGAGTTGGTGCGGCAGCCGCGGTTGCACTGGCCGCAGTAGTGGCACGCGGCCCGGCCATTGTGGGGCTGGGTGATGATGCTCAGCCGGGCGGGGATGCAGGTGACATCCAGTGCATCGCACGCCTGCTTGACCAGCAGCTCGTAGCAGCGCGGCCTGGGCGCAGGCAGAAAATGCCCGTCGGGCTCGTTGGGCAGGTTCTCGATGCTGCCGAAGATTCCCACCAGGTCATCCACCCGGTCGTAGTACGGCCGCACATCGTCGTAGGTGATGGGCCAATTGTCGCCCAGCCCGTCGAGGCTCTTGCGCCGGAAGTCATCCGGCCCGAACCGGAGCGAGATCCGCCCCCAGTGATTGGTGCGGCCGCCCACCATCCGGGCCCGCCACCAGTCGAAGGAGGACCCCGGCGCCCTGGTGTAGGGCTCGCCCTCGATGTCCCACCCGCCGATGCAGGCGTCGAACTCGCCGAAAGGCCGCTCCCTGGTCGAAGCGCCTCGCCTGGGCGAGTCGTAGGGCCAGGCCAGCATCGCCGAGTCGGTGCTCATGTTGTCCCAGGGGCCGCCGGCCTCGAGGACGACCACGTTGGCACCGGCCTGGGTCAGCGCGTAGGCGGCCATGCCGCCTCCGGCGCCGGAACCGACGATGCACACGTCGTAAACACTCTGCTTGGTCATGAAGGATGGGTTTGGAGTAATGGGCCTGGGGCGTGGGACGCGGGGCGTGGGGTGCAGGCCATGCGGGCCCTGACCCATTGGCCTCCCGCCTCACGACCTACGCCCTACGTCCTGCACACGGCAATCGCCTGCCGCAAACTTCGTTGCCAGTCCCTCGTCGGAATAAACTCATGCGCCAGGTAACCAGTGAACCCGGTCGCGGTGATGGCGCGGGCAATGGCGCCGTACTGGAGTTCCTGGTTCTCATCCAGCTCGTGACGACCCGGGTTGCCGGCTGTGTGATAGTGCGCGATGTGCTGATGCTGATCCCGGATGGTGCGGATGACGTCGCCCTCCATCACCTGCATGTGGTAGATGTCATACAGCAGCTTCACCCTCGGTGAGGCGACCGCCTCGGCGACCGCCACCCCGAACGCGGTAGTGTCGCCCTGGTAGTCCTTGTGGTCCACCTTGCTGTTGAGCATCTCCACGCAGAGCGTGACCCCGGCGTCCTCCGCGCTGCGCTTCATCCGATCGAAGCAGGCCACCGCGTTGGCGATGCCCTCCTCGTCGCTCCGCCCCTCGCGGTTGCCGAAGAGGACGATAAGGTTGGGCACGCCCGCCTTCACCGCGAGCGGGAGTGCGGTCTCGACTTCCGCCACCATCACGTCGTGCACCGAGCGGTCGCAGAGTCCCCGCGTCAGGTAGTCGGGCCGCTTGCTGGTATTCCCCATGGAGCAGGCCAGCCCATGCCGCGCCACCACCGGCCACTGCTCGGCATGGAGCAGATCCACCGCCACCAGCCCGATCGCCTTCACCGCCACGCAGAACTCGTCCAGCGGCACGTCGGCGAAGGGCCAGTAGCAGACTGCCTGCTTGAATCCGGTGGCGCGCGCCTCCGGCACTGGCGCGCACGCTGCGGCAGCGGGTGCGAGTCCCGCAGTCGCAGCCGCGCCCGCGAGGGTCGTCAAAGCCCGGCGGCGATCCATGCCCACAGGGCGTAGGGCGTAGGGCGCGGGGCGTGGGGCCCTACGCCTTACGCCTCACGCCCTAAGCCCTTTCAGATACTCGTAGCTCACCCGAATACTCTCCAGCGGATCCGCCGGCTCGTCATGCTCCACGAAGTAGTGCTTGATGCCGGCCTGATTCCGCGCCGCAAGGATCCGGGGCCAGTCGATGGCGCCCTCTCCCACCGCCACCATCTTCCCGTCGCTCGACATGTCCTTCACGTGCACCAGCGGGAATCGCCCGGGCCAGCGCTGGAAGTACTTCAGCGGATCCTGCCCCCCCTTGGTGATCCAGTAGAGGTCCATCTCGAACTGGACCGCGGGATCACATGCCTCCAGCAGCACATCGTACGGCAGGCGGCCCTCTACAGGCGCAAACTCGAAATCGTGGTTGTGGTACGCGAAGGTGATCCCGCGCTGGCGCGCCTCGAGCGCCGCCCGGCTGAACAGCTCGGCAATGCGCTGCAAGTCGGCGATGCTGCCGCGATCGGCTTCGGCCAGCCACGCCACCAGCAGGTAGCGGTGTCCTGCCGTCTCCGCGTCATCCAGGGTCGCGGCCCAATTGTCGCGCAGTGCCTCGATGGGGATGTGCGCTGCGGGAGCGGCGAGCCCGTTGGCGTCGAGTATCCGGCGGATGTCGGCGGCGGTGCGGTCGTAGTAACCCGCGAACTCCACTTCCGTGTAGCCGATCGCCGCAACCCGGGCCAGGGTGCCCTCGAAGTCGTCCTTCAGCAGTGAGCGGACGGTATACAGCTGCACCCCGATGCGGTCCAGCAACGCCGCCTCACTTCCACAGCCACGCACGCCTGCCGGCAACGCCAGCGACGCGAGCCCGGCGCCGGTGAGCACCACGAACTGGCGCCGGTCAAAGTTCATTGCGCTTGAGCAGCTCCACCGCATGGTCCACCGCACGAGCAGTCAGCGCCATGTAGGTGATAGAGGGATTCTGGTTGCCGGATGACGCCATGCAGGCACCGTCGGTCAGGAAGAGATTCTCGACGTCCCACGCCTGGTTCCAGCCATTCAGCACACTGGTCTTCGGGTCGCGGCCCATGCGCGCCGTGCCCATCTCGTGGATGGTCTTGCCGGGCGGATTGTCGTCCACGTACGCGTTGATGTCCTTCGCGCCCGCGGCTTCCAGCATCTCGGCCGCGGTGACCGACATGTCCTGCAGCTGG
Organism: Gemmatimonadales bacterium; assembly: GCA_035759745.1. Taxonomy (GTDB): domain Bacteria; phylum Gemmatimonadota; class Gemmatimonadetes; order Gemmatimonadales; family GWC2-71-9; genus CAMLHP01. Next base: position 9,843 of record DASTUF010000026.1, on the reverse strand, counting down.
GCCTTCTCGTTCGGGCCCCAGGCGCAGCTGATGCGGAGCGCGGGAATTCCCCACTTGTCCTTGAGCGCGGGATCGATCGAGATCCGGTTGTCGGGGTTGGGCAGGCATTCGCCAAACCCATAGAGGCCCATGCTCCATCCGCCCGGCTCCAGGAGCGATTCCTTGAACTCGGCGCCGAAGCCCGCCTCGGCTCCACGGCTCCACCAGCTGTCGCGGCCCGCCCCGCCCTGAAAGCCGTAGCCCCTGAGGAAGTCCTTGTGCTGATCCTTCACGTTGCGGAACCGGGGCACGTAGACCCCGTTGGGCCGGCGTCCGAAGGTGGTCTTGTCGAGGAAGCCGTCGATCCGGCCCCGTGCAGCGCCACCCATCGTGTGGTCCATCAGGTTCCGGCCCAGCTCGCCGCTCGAGTTGGCCAACCCCTCAGGATAATCGCTGCTGGTGGAGTTGAGCAGCAACCGGGCGCTCTCGAGCGTGGACGCACAGAGGAATACCAGCCGGCCCTCGACCTCGAACTCCTCCATGGTGTTGCCGTCGATCACCCGTACCCCGCGCGCCCTCCTGGTGGCGGGGTCGTGCAGCACTTCGGCGACCACGCTGTCAGGGCGCACCGTGAGGCGGCCGGTCTTCTTTGCGGCCGGCAGGGTGCTGCCGATGCTGTTGAAATAGGAATGGGTGATGCAGCCGCGCTCGCAGGGACCACAGTAATGACACGCCGCACGGCCGTTGTGTACCTGGGTCAGGATCGCTGCCCGCCCGATGGTGAGCACCCGGTCCCGGCCCCAGGTCCGCTGCAGCGCGTCGCGCACATGCTGCTCGACGCAGTTGAGTTCCATCGGCGGCAGAAACTGGCCGTCCGGCAGCTGCGGCAGTCCCTCGGGATTTCCGGTGATGCCAATGAACCGTTCCACGTGGTCGTACCAGGGCGCGATATCGGCGTAGCGGATGGGCCAATCCACGCCGTGGCCATCCTTGAGGTTGGCCTCGAAGTCGAGGTCGCTCCAGCGATACACCTGCCGGCCCCACATGATCGAGCGGCCGCCCACCTGGCGGCCCCGCAGCCAGTCGAACGGCTTGCCCTCGTCGGTGCTGTAGGGGTTCTCGAGATCGTTGACGAAGAACTTGGAGCCGTACTCGTCGCAGGCGTAGCAGCGGCGCTGCACCGGCTGTTCCCGTTCCATCCGGGCCCGGTCGCCCCGGCCCCGGAACTTGACCTGCCACGGCTGCACATGCTCCACGTAATCCCGGCTGGGAACGATGTCGCGCCCCGCCTCCAGCACGATGGTGCGGAGCCCCTTCTCGCACAGCTCCTTGGCGGCCCAGCCTCCGCTGATGCCCGAACCGACGACAATCGCGTCGTACGTCTCACGCCGGCGCATCAGGCGGGCCTCGCGCTGGGAGTGGATTGCGTCATGTCTTCGCAGCCGCCGTACCGGCCGGGCCAGATCTGGTACTTGAGCACGTCCTTCATGACCCGTTCGGACGTGAACCAGCCGAAGAGCGTCAGGTACTTGAACTCCCACCAGGCGCCGGATGCAGTGTCCTTGGCGCCTCTGGTCTGGGCCTCGAGAGCGCGTGCGGTGGCGGGAAGCGTTGCGGGTGTAGTGTCGATGGCGGCGAGTCCCTTGAGCAGGAGGTCGCGGTCAGCCGGCGTGAACCACTCGGCCAGGAGAAGGTCGATCAACTCGACACACCCCACGTCGAGGGCGCCGGGAGTGTCGGTGCGGGGCAGTACCAGGTCGGCGATGCGGGCGATGGCTTCGGCGGCCTCACGGCTCAGCACCCGGAGCGCCCGGCCCGGTGCACGCCGGTGCGCGTCCAGGCCTACGGCCCAGAGCCTTTCGCCCGGCAGCGATGCCAGCGCCGATGTGGCACCGAGCGAGCCCAGCAGGCGAATCATATCACGTCGCTGCATGTGACCTCGGTGAGAGAGCTAGATGCAACTTGGCCGCAGCGTGCCGAGGCCGCTAGGGCCTCGCGACCACGGGCGGGAGCGACGGCCGGGCGCGCGGAACAGCGGCGCGGAAATCCTCGCCCAGCAGGGCCGCGACAGTTGATGCAATCTGTGACTGCGTCACCGCCGATCCGCCCCGCACTTCGCCCCGGGCGGGGGCTCCCGGGCCCAGCATAGCCAGCCAGATGCGATCGGCGCCGTCCACTTCCCGGCCGTGATCAGTCCAGTCGCTGCCGAAGCCTCGGCCGTGGTCGGTGGTAATGATGAACGTGGTGCGGCCGCGGTACTCCGGCATGGACTGCATGGTGTGCCAGAGCTCCGCGATCATGGCGTCAGCGGTTTGCACGCTCCGCAGGTAGCGATCGTAGTGCCTCCCGTGAGCCCAGACGTCGGACTCGCCGAACCCCACGAACAAGGCCCTCGGGCGATGGCTCCGCACCCAGGTGAGCACCGCCTGATGCATCAGCCCGTCCCACGCGAGGTCATCCCACTCCCGGTACATCGAGCGGTACAAGCCGTTGATCACCTGCTCCTCGGGTGCGGCAGTCGCGGAGTCGAAGGGCGGCTCCCATGCGGCGAAGATCGGGAAGCCCGCGCGCTCCCGATTGAAAATCCGGGGGAAGGCATCCCAGGTGCCGAACGCTGCCACCCGCCCACCAAAGCCCGGCCGATGGGAGAGCCACTCGAAGACCGTGACGTTGGCGTTGGCCGGGGCATTGTTGGACGTGATGGTGGAATCGGGGAAGCCCGCCAGCGCCTCGTTGTACCCGGGATAGGAGAACCACATAGGGTTCTCCACACGTGCGTGGCTCCCCAGGTCGGGATTGCCGTAGATCGCGCCCTCGCTCGCGACGGTGCCCCACAGGAAGGGCATGAGTACCCGCCGCCGCTCCGCGGCGGAATCACGCCAGAACTCCTGACGTAACGAACTCGTGTCAGAGGAGCCGACGCCGCCGTCCTCGCCTGCCAGCAGCATCGCCTCCGCGCCGCCGAACACCTCCTGCCATCGCACCCCGTCGATCATGATCAGCACGACGTTCTCGGCGGTCGGTGCCGACTGAGCTTCGAGACTCGTGGCTAGCGCCTCGAGCAGCGCACTGCCAGTGAGCAACAGCATCAACCATATTGCGCGCATGAGCGATCTCCGTGTCATCCTCGAGGCCTGCGTTGACACCGTCCAGTCGGCAGAGACCGCCGAGGCCGGTGGCGCCGACCGGGTGGAACTCTGCGACAGCCTGGTGGAAGGCGGTACCACGCCTAGCGCCGGCATGATGGCGGAGACCGTGGCCCGGCTGCGGATACCGGTGTTCGCCATCATCCGTCCCCGCGGCGGCGATTTTCTCTACGGGTCGCTGGAGATGGCCGTTATGCTGCGCGACATCGAGGTGGCGCGCGCGTGTGGCGTGCTGGGCATCGTCACCGGCGCGCTCACCCCCAACGCTGCCGTTGACCGCGACCGGACCCGGGCGCTGGTGGAAGCCGCGGCACCGATGCCAGTCACGTTTCACCGTGCGTTCGATGCCTGCCGCCGGCCGGAGGAAGCACTTGAGACGCTGGTGGAGCTGGGCGTCGCCCGGATCCTGACGTCGGGCCAGGGAACCACTGCGCTCGAGGGCAGCCCCATGATCCGGCGGCTGGTCGAGCACGCCGCTGGGCGGATTGGCATCATCGCCGGCGGAGGCATTCAGAGCGACCACCTGGCGAGGCTAGTGGCCGATACCGGCGTCCGCGAGGTCCACGCCCGCGGGGCGGTGCCGGTACCCAGCCCCATGATGTGGCGGCCCGATGCCGTGTCACTGGTCAAGCCGGTGCTCGACCGCGACGTCCGGCTGGTGACCGACGCGGCCGAGATCCGTCAATTCCGCAACGCGCTACTCTAGACTCTCAACTCTCGACTCTCGACTCGTGTCTCCCACCCTTTCTTGAGTCGACACTGATCGTCATCGCACCGCCGCCTTCGACGATCCACCGCACCGTCTCCGTACCCATCCCCGCAACATTCTCCACCTCGATCCGCTCCGGATTCCGCCGCTGTTCCACCGCGATGTTCTGCAGCGGGTCGGTGACCCGGAACCCGGCCAGCACCTGCCGACCGGTCAGCGTCACGTAGTCCGGACGGGTGATGTGATGCTCCAGGTCCTGCTGGGTATGGGTGGGAATGATCCGCCGATTGGCGATGATGGCGGTCACTTCCGACAGCCCGTTGCCCAGCGCACGCACCGACACTGAATCAACTTCCACCCGCGGCATCTGGTCGGCGTGATAGAGCGTGAAGGCCATGTTGCGGTGCGCCTCGCCCGGCAGCAGGAAGGCGGGGATCGCACGGGTGTACTGCTTCTTGTAGCCGCCGACCTCGATCGGGCCGTACTCCGGGTGATCCACTGTCGTCCACGGGACGAATGCCTCACCCAGCAGGAGCAGCCGGTCGAAGCGCATCTCGTCCGAATCGTAGCGGTCGCGCTGCTGCTCCTTCTGGAAGTACCCGAAGTCGCTCCACAGCTCATTGCTGAACGTGACCACGCCGCGGGATCCATAGAACCAGTCCAGCTCCCCGCCCCACACCGTATACAGGTCCTTCCAGACCACCATGTAGCGGTATCCCGGCAGGATCTGCTCGCCGATCTCGCCGATCCGGTCGAACACCCGCACATCCTGGGGCCGGTACTCGTCCTGCCGCATCCCGGGACCACGCAGGATCATGCCGCCCGAATTGTGGTAGCTCTGGGCACCGGCGATGTTCTCGTGCGACATCACGAAGTCCACCACCGCGCGGGTCTCGGGCAGCGAGAGCGGGTACGCATCGGAGCCGCCCTGCACGTACTGGGGCTGCCAGCGCCACGGCCAGTTCCGGTTCGGGTCGTAGAACCCCTCACCATCCTCGTTCACCCGGCCGTCGCCATCGTTGTCGCGGCCCTCGCCGCCGAGCATCTCCCACTCGCCCGGCTGGTCCGGCAGCGCGCGCACCATGTAGCGCGGATCCTCCGGTGACGTGATCCAACGCCCGTTGGGATCGCGCCGGCGCATGCTGGTGATGTGGCCGTCGCCGTCGAGGTCGTCGTACCCGTCCTCGTTGACGTCCCCGTCATTGTCGTTGTCGCGCTCACCCAGGCCACTTCGCGGCGAATGCGGGTTGTTGGGCTCGTTGAGGAAGTTGTCCCGCCCGTCAGGGTTGATCGTCGGGACGATGTAGAAGGTCTTGTGCGCCAGCAACGAGTCCACCCCCGGCACCTGACCCGCCATCTCGCACAGCCACCATGCGGTGTAGAGCGCGATCTCGCTCCCCTGCACCTCGTTCGAGTGGATGTTGCCGTCGATGTACATCGCCGGCTTGGCGTCGGCCTCGCCGGTGCGGAAGTCGGTGACGGTGATCAGCCAGAGGTCGCGCCCCTCGATGCTCTTGCCGATGCTGCTCACCCGGCAGCGATCGGGATGCGCAGCCTGTAGTTTCCGCGCCAACTCGCCCAGCGTGGCGTTGTCGTAGTACCGGTCCCAGGTGATCACCACCTTGGGATTGGCGGGCGCACCCAGCGCGGCCAGCGATCCCTGCTGCGCGGTGAGCGCTGCGGGAGTGACCGTGGCGGAGACGAACGCGAGCGCGAAGGCCGCGGCGACTGGGAATGAACGGCGCATGGTCGGGGCCCTCAACGGAGCGTGATGGTCTGGGTGGCGCGGCCCGTGACCGGGCTCTCGGCGGTGAGCGTTACCCGCGAGCCGGCGGACCCGCGCACCAGCCAGGTGTGTTCCACGCCTGCACCACTTCCCGGCAACGGCTCCAGCAGATCCTGTCGCCTGCCGCCGACGATCGTGGCACCGTCCGGCACAGCGAGCCGCACCCGCACCGGCCTCGGCATCCGCAGCCGGATTCCCACCTCGGTCGAGCTCGGCAGATAGCCGTCATTGGCAATCTCGGCCCGGATTCGGAACAGCCCGCCGCCCAGCGCCTCCACCCGCACCTTGCGGATTAACACCGCCGGAAGGAGCGACACCAGCTCTCGCACAAACTTTGCCTGCCCCGCCGAGATGGTATCGAGCATCGCAGCCGGCGGGTTGGTCAGCGCGAAGGGGCGAATCCCGCCCAGCTCGACTACCTGCCCCGGGAAATCAGGATGGTCGATCGGATGCCAGGCGATGACCGACTCGGGCGCGTGCTCGTCCAGCCACTTGATCGCCTTCCGCTGCGCCTCGAGCGGATCCTTCGCCTTGTCGCCACCTCGACCGCCACCACCTCGCCGACCCTTTGCCGAGTCCGCCTTCGCCGAGTCCGCCCTGGTCGAATCAGCCCGTTCTGCCTTCGCACTATCAGCGTCTTCATGCTTTTCATCCGCGTCATCTGCGGATTCATCTGCGGACGCGGACCACACCGACGACCCGAACGCCCACCTCCCCATATGGAAGTAGGCCCAGCTCAGCGGATCGCCGCCCCAGGCAGGCACCTCGGCGCCGGCCTCGATGCCCGTGATGTCCCGGAAGCGCCGGGCGACCTCCGCCATCCATGGTTCGTCATCCTTGAGGATGGCGCGCAACGGCCCGCCGGCGGATGTGCCTGGGCGGGTGCCTTCAGTCGGGAGCGCCTTGCCCTCCCATGCCTTGATCAGGTTGTCCTCGGGGCCCAGCACGTAGATCGCTGCAATACCCGGATGATCCACCATCAGCTGGGCGATCGCGCGAGTCTCGGCGGCTGACATCGTATGGGGCCCCGATGCCTCGCCAAAATCGGGATAGTCGAAAGAGAAGTTGTCACCTATGTTGACGCCACCGGCGGGATCCTCATTCCACTGCTCGTCGCCATCGTTGTCGCGACCCTCGGTGAACATCCGGTAGCGGCCCCGGTCGCCCTTGCTGCGGTCGCCCTTGCGCATCAGGCGCGCGTCGATCGAATCGGCGAGCCACTCGCCAGCGGGATCCTCCACCCGCATCATCGCGATCACCCCATCACCGTCGAGATCCTCGGGGCCATCTTCCTCGAACGCGCCGTCATGGTCGTCATCCACGCGTTCGTCGTTGCGGATTGACTCTACCAGCGGCCGAACGAACATCGCCTCCGCTGCGTCGGGATTGGCACGTGGCACCAGGTAGATGGCCGAGCGGTCCAGCGCCGAGCGCACCGTGCTGTCGCTGGGGTAGGCGGCGGCGAGCCGCTGGGTCACCCGCAGCGCCACCTCGCTGCCCACCACATGAGGGCCGTGGGCATTGGCGATGACGAGCAGCGCAGGCCGCTCCTCGTCGCTGGCAGCGCCGAGCCGCACCAGGGTGAGGGGACGACCACCCGCGGAGGTGCCCAGCGTGCTCACGGTCACGAGTCGCGGGTGCTGCCGCGCGAGATCGTCGAAAGCGGCCCGCAGCGCCCGGCCATCGTGGTAGCCGGCGTCGGGGGACTGAGCATGGAGGGGTCGGGGGAGGAACGCGGCTGAAAGCGCCGCCACGCCAATGCGGGCGAACAGGGTCGGGAGAGTCATCCGTTGCGGGTCGAGGTGGGGCCGAACGGCCGGGGGAGGCCGGTCGGGGAAACTGGGGCGGGAAGTGAGGAACTGCAAGGGCGCAACGAAAGGCGGCGGAGCGCAGTCCTGCTGCTCCGCCGCCTTGCACTTGCTACTTCTTACTTCTCACTCCCCACTTCCCACTTCCCACTTCCCACTAGTTCAGTCCTGCACCACGATCAGGTATCGCGACCCGGCCCAGAAGTTCTCCGGCTCGGCGATGTGGATCTGGCCCTCGACCTTGTTCCCGTCCTGCACCGCATTGGCGAGGTACTGGGAATTCTGCCGGGAGATGATCTTGTACTCCTTCGCCGGATCCGGGAGCGTCAGCACCGTGTCGTTCATCCGGTGCAGCACCTGGAAGCCGGTGCCGTTCAGCTCACGCGCCGGAAGCAGGCGGGTGCCGCCGAAGACCAGGAACTTCGATCCCTCCTTGATGGCGACGCCCTTCTCGATCAGCTCCTTCTCGGTGCCGACCGCGTAGTACACCGTGTTCATGGTGTCCACCAGCGCCTGCTTCTCGGTCTCGACCAGCGTCTTCTGTGCGGTCACGGTGTCCAGGTTGGTCTGGAGCGCGACGATCTGGACCTTCTGGCTGTCGAGCTGGGCGATGTACTCCGCCTGCTGCTTCTCGATCGTCGCCTGCATCTCGTTGATCGTGCCCTGGTAGCGCTCGATCTGCGCAACCAGCCGCGAGTCCTTCCGCTCAATGGTGGCCAGCCGCTCCTTGGCCGCCTCGAGCGCATCTTCACTGGCCTGGAGCCGGGTGATCGCGTCGCGAATCTTGCCCAGCACGACCGTCCGCTGGTCGTTGGCGCTGGCGCCACCCTCGCCCGCAGCGACCGGGTTGGCGCCCAGGTCCTTGACCTTCGCCAGCTCGGCGTTGATCGAGCTCACCATCTCCGCGTTGTACAGCACCTCATTCAAGAGGCTGTCCTTCTCGGCTGCCACACGCGTGTTCTCGGCAAGAGCCGCGTCGAGCTTCTTCTTGTCAGCGCAGCCCACCGTCACCAGGGCCACCATGGCCAGAACCAAAAACTTGCGCATATACGGGTTCCCCCTCGGGTCAACGCGCCCGACCGGCCGACTCCCCAGCCGGCTGCCGAACGCGCCTCTCTCTACTGCTGGAGCCCAATCTAGGTGCGGCCAACGTTTCGTGTCGTGACGGCCGTCACAGGGGTTAGGGATCAGGGACCAGGGACCAGGGACCAGGGACCAGGGACCAGGGATTAACCCCTGACCCCTGATCCCTGATCCCTCACCCGTTATAGAGTACCCCTTCCCTTTCCTTATAGAGCGCCAGGACCGCCCTGGCCTCGGCCCGGAGCGGACCCGGCTCGAACACCACTCCGCGGGCAGCGAGGTAGCGGTGGTCCTCCGGCGAAACCGGGCCCTCCTCGAAGCCCAGCTCGCGGGCATCGGCGCCATGGGCGGCGAAGCTCACCCGCCGCACCCCGCTCCACAGCGCCGCGCCCATGCACATGGCGCAGGGCTCGCAGGAGGTGAACAGCTCGTGCTCCGGCATCCCGGTGGCGTGGAGCGTAAACGATTCCAGCCGGCGTCCCGCCAGCGAGAATGCCACCATCTCGGCGTGGAGGGTGCAGTCGTGGGCCGGGACCACGAGGTTGACGCCGACCGACACCAGCTTGCCGCCCTGCCGCTCGAAGATCGCCGCGCCGAACGGCCCGCCGGTGCGGTGTTCGACGTTCTGCCGGGACAGTTCGACCGCCAGCGCCATCCGGTCGGCGTCGCTGGCATACCTCGCCGCCCAGTCCACCTCGTTGTGGGCCCAGGCAGGTAGTTCATATGAAGCGTTGGTGACTGGTTCCATAGTCAGTCCCCAGATTACACGGATTAGGGAGTGATTGAGGGGATTCTGACTCGCAGATTTCGCAGATTTTGTAACTGCGATTGACGCAGATGAGTCGTCAATACGGGATTCTTCCGCGTCCAAGGCAGCCGGAGGCGTTGTTGTTTTTTTGTGGGAGCCCCGCCGGTCTGCGAAATCCCCGGTCAGCAATCCCCTGAATCCATTCCAAATCGGCGCAATCTGCGGTGCAGTTGAGATGGCCGCTACGGCGCCGAGGGCATGTCCATCGACTGGTAATCCGCCGGGACCACGAACTGCGCATCATCCACCGCGCCCGGCGTGATCTTCGTGACCTCCATGATCACACTGCCGCTCTTCGGGTCCCGGATCCGCAGCGTGAAGAAGTCCTGCAGTTCCTCGGCCCACGCCGGTATCCCCTTTTGCGACGCACCGCCGGCGAACGTGCCCATTCCGCGGGCGCCGCAGAGCTCGGCCGCGTTGCCGGAGCCATCATCGATCAGGACGATGTCGCACTTCCGCCCTGCCACTTCGTCGGTCTGGCCGGTGCGGGTCACCTTGGGCTCCGGCGCCCCGGCGCTCAGCTC
>DASTUF010000025.1:0-9608 GCA_035759745.1 Gemmatimonadales bacterium | reverse complement strand
ACCTGCCGCAACAGGTTGCCGTCCGCGCCGAACACGTCGTACAACCGGTCGGCATCGGCCGGCTGGTAACGCTCCACCCAGAGCTGGCCGTCCGGGGTGGCCATCGCGCCGTTGGCCACGAAGGGGGGCTTGAACTCGGGCCACTCGGGTTCGGGCAGGTCCGGAGGCCTCGGACCCGGGCCGGCGTCTCCCCCGGCAGGGCGCGCCGGGCCACCGTCGGTGACGCGAGTTACTCCGCGCGGATCATTGGTGCGCTCGCGAGCGATCTCCTTGTCCCGCTCACTCACCTTGACCGGGCGGTACCCCACCGGGCGACCGGTGGTCCGGGGCGTACCCCACCAGTCAACGTGGTAGTCGCCTACCCGGGCAATCCCGATCCGGCCTGCCAGGGTCACCGCCCAGGCGTCCGCCACCGGCAATGGCTGCTGCCGAACGGCGACCGACCGCGTGTTCGCCCCACCCGCAACCGCCATGGCCACTTCCGGCACTTTGACCTTGCCGAGGCGATCCACCCGTCCGGAAGCCCGATCCCAGAGCAGCAGCGGGACGCTGTCCGGAATGGTGGGCGCGCCGTTGTCAAAGGCCCCCGGCCCCCCGGGGAACTGCGATCCCTGAGCATAGACCCGCCCCTGCCGGTCGGCGCCCCGGATGCGCACCAGCCCCGAGAACTCCTCCGGGAAGGGAATCGTGGTGATCGGCGCGCCGTCGGGGCCTATCATCAGGAACCGCCGCTGGGCCGGGTCGACCAGCAGCGTTGAGTCGCCCGGCAGCGCCACCAGCCCGAGGGGAAAACTGAACTCCTTGGGCCCCTGCCCCTCGCGTCCCACCGCGGTGCCGGTGCCCCGGCCGAGATCCGCGAGCGTCACCGCTCGGGCCAGGAGGTCGGCCACCAGCACCCGCCCGTCCGACAGCTCGCGGAGCGAGGTCACCTGGTCAAACGGTTCCTCGAAGGTCGCGGTTGGCTGGCCCAGGGAGACCACCGGCACCGATTGGGCTGCGGCTGTGGGAGATATGATGATCAGAAGGGTGGCGAAGACTGCTGGCGTACGGCGCACTGACAGCTCCGGGTCTTGGGGTCGGAGAGAAGATGCCCGGTCCGTGACCAGCGTCGCGGCGGTACGGCGGTAGGATAGCAGCGATCGCCGATGTCTCCTGGAGGCGGCGTGCGGGCCTATCGCCCAAGGGCGGACGAAGTCCGCCCGCCCGCCGAGCCGCCGAAAGGAGACAGCGGCGCGAGTGGCAAGCGTTATTCGCGCTACTGCTCGTCCCGCCTGCGGTCCGTTCGGGAAAGGAGCACCGTCCTGCCTCCCGGACCCAGGTCCGGACCCTGACAGGGCGAGACGACGATGCCGACCGGCTGCCCGCGCGAGTCCCGGAGGACCACGGTCGTGCTCGGGTTGGGAGTGAGGATCTGCTGGTACATGGTGCGACTCCGTGATTGCATGGTTCAACGACTCAGATGCCCCCAGCCGCCAAAGGGTTGCCCCTGGCGATGCGCCGCTGACCGCAGGTCCCGCTGCGCGAGGCGCCCGCTGCCGAAGGCCCCGCTCATTCCGCGCAACCGTCCCGCGCCACCCGGTGTCAGAAGTTTTGGAACCGCCACCCGCCCCGGAGCGTCTGGAGCCGAGTGACTGACAGCTACCTGATTGCACAAGTACTGGCCGGGGACGCGGCGGCGGAGCGCTCGATGTACGACGCGCACGTGGATCGCGTGTGGCGCCTGGTGTACCGCATCGTCGGCGACGCCGATCAGGCCGCCGACTGCGTGCAGGAAACGTTCATCCGGGCATTCAGTCGACTGGCGAGTTTCCGAGGCGAGTCCTCGCTCGCCACCTGGATTGGGTCGATCGCGATCACTACCGCGCTCAATGCGGTGCGCTCACTCAAGCGCAGGGGGGCTCGCATGGTGTCCATCGAGGATGCACCCGAGTCGGGCGCGGAGCCCCGCAACGGTGATCCGGATCTGAAACAGAAACTCCATGCGGCGATCGATGCATTGCCGAAAGGATATCGCACGGTGTTCCTGATGCACGATGTCGAGGGCTATACCCACGAAGAGATAGGTGCGGCGCTGTCCATCGCGTCAGGCACCTCGAAGGCTCAGCTGTCGCGCGCCCGTGCCCGGCTTCGTTCCGCGCTCGGCGCGTTCGCCCCGGAGAGCTGATCATGGATGACACACCGCTGGATCCCGAGCTGACCCGGCTGGCCGCAGAGTACCACGAGCCTCCACCGCCGCCGCGGGACCAGATGTGGCAGCGAATCGCAGCCGCGCGGCGGCGCCCGACCCGGACCATCGAGTTCCGGCGGATTGCGCGGGTGGCATTGCCGATGGCCGCCGTCCTTGCCCTCGCGTTTGCAATGGGCCGCTGGACTGCCAGCGGCGACACTGCGGCCAACGACAGCGCTGTCGCCATGGTGAACCTGGCGAACGATTCCGCAGCGACTGGATCGATGGTCTATCGGGCAGCGGCCACCCGCCACCTGCGGAGCGCCGGGACCTACCTCGCCGAGTTTCGCGACGCCGCGCTTCGCGACGAGACGTCGCCGGCGGCCGGCTCCGCCCGTGAACTGCTCGTCAGCAACCGGCTCCTGCTCTCGTCACCGGCCGCCGAGGATCCACAGATCCGCAACCTGCTGGAGGATGTCGAGCTCCTGCTGGTGCAGATCGCCCAGCTGCCCGCCGAGGGTGTGCGGGCCGACACGTCGCTCATCACTGATGGCCTCGATGCGGTGAATCTGCTGACCCGCATTCGGGCCGAAGTCACGCCCGGTCCCGCGGCCCGTCCGCAAGGAGTGATCTGATGTATCGCCTCATGTTCGCGGTCGCAGGCGCACTGTTCACCGGCGCACTGGTGCAGGAGCCGGCTTCGTTGCCTGCCGCCCAGGCGCAGGAGCTGGCTGCTGGCGACTTTGCCACCGTCGCCCCCGCCCCATGGCTGGACGAGGATCCGGCCGATTCGCTCTACCGGCTGGCGCGCGAGTCGCTCAATCGGGGCCGCTACCGTGAAGCGCTGAATCGCTTCCAGGAACTGCGCCGGAAGTATCCCGACTCCGGTTACACCCCCGATGCGCTCTACTGGGAAGCATTTGCGCTCTACCGGCTCGGCACCCGCGACAACCTGCGCGCCGCGACCGAGAAGCTCGCGGTCCAGAAGGAACGGTATCCGACGGCCGCGACCCGGGGCGACGCCGAGGCGCTGCAGGCCCGGATCAACATCGTGCTGGCCCGGATCGGCGACGTTGCTGCCGAAGCGCGGATGGCGGCAGTCGCGGCGCAGGCCGCTGTTCCTCCCGCGCCTCCGCCGCCGGCCTCTGCGGTCGCGCCCCGCGCTCCGATGACGCCACCCTCACCGCCGGCCGGCGGTGTGGGGATCAACGATTGCGAGAATGAAGACGAAGTCCAGGTCATGGCGCTGCATTCCCTGATGCAGAACGATCCCGACCGCGCCCTGCCAATCCTGCGCAAGGTGATGGCCCGGCGCGACGAGGCGTCAAAGTGCCTCCGCCGTCACGCGCTGTTCGTGGTGGCCTCGCGGCAGGGCGCCGACGTCGCCGACCTGCTGCTCTCGGCAGCGCGCAGCGATCCGGATCCTGAAGTGCGGCAGAGCGCCGTGTTCTGGCTGTCGCGGGTGGAGGACCCGCAGGCTGTGGCGATCCTCGATTCAGTCCTGCGCACCGCCACCGACCAGGAAGTGCAGCAGGCGGCGATCTTCGCGCTGGGCCGGCGGAACGACGCCAGGAGCACCGCGCTGCTGCGGGCGTACGCCCTGCGAAGCGATATCGAGGCCGAAGTACGGCAAGCGGCGATCGTTCACCTGTTGCGATCCAAGGGCGCCAGTGATCCCGCCTTCGCCCGCCGGCTCTACGAGCAGGCGAAGGACGTCGAGACCAGGACCATGGTGCTCATGCTCGGGATGCACAACGAGACGGAGCTCGACACCGAGTGGCTCACCGCCATCGCCAGCGACAAGGCGGAGGACTCGGAATTACGGCGCGCGGCGCTCCTGCGACTCAGCCGGAGCGACCTCTCGGCGGGCGAGCTGATGCGAATCGTGGAGAGTTTCCCGGTCGACGACGAGGAATCCACCGGCATGATGATGATGATCATGATGCAGCACGCCGAGGATCCTGCGGTGATCGCCAAGGCGCTCGAGCTGGCCCGCTCCTCGAAGAACGAGGATATGCGCCGTGCCGCCGTCATGTTGCTGAGCCGGTCGAAGGATCCGCGGGCGACGCAGTACCTGGCAGAACTGCTGGAACAATGAGCGGGCGCTTCGTAATGGGCGCGATGGCGCTGGCCATCGCGCTGCCGGCCCGGGCCGGGGCCCAGAGCGTGGCCCAGCGCATAGCCGATGCACCGGATGGCGTGCTCACCATGCGGTACGCCGCCCGGGAGGGAGTCTGCGGCGATGGCAACAGCCTGCATATCAGCATGTACGGGGACGAAGAGGATCCCGGCCCGCGGGGCTGCCAGCGGGGCCCTGTGCATGTCCGCCTGACGCTAGCGCGTGGACGGGTGACCGACGTGGAGAGCAAGGTTGGCGGCAATGGCTGGTCCACGTCGCATGTAGCCCTCGGCGCGGTGCCGGCCGCCGAAGCGGCACGTGCGCTGCTTGGCATCGCGCGCACGGCGGAAGCGCAACCGGCACGCGATGCCATCCAGGCGCTGGCCCTTGCCGATAGCGTCCTCGTGTGGCCCGACCTGCTGGAGCTGGCGCGCGACCGGTCGCGGCCGACCGAGCCTCGCGGTGCAGCGCTGTTCTGGGTCGGCCAGGAGGCCGGTGCGCGGGTCACCAGCGAGATGGTGCAGTTCGTCGAGGACAGCTCCGAGGACCGCGAGCTGCGCCAGATGGCGGTGTTCGCGCTCAGCCGGCATCCCGCCGATCAGTCGGTTCCAGTGCTGATCCGGGTGGCCCGGACCGACCGCGACCCGGAGCTTCGCCGCCACGCCATCTTCTTTCTGGGCCGCACCGGCGACCCGCGCGCGATCGACTTCTTCGAGGAAGTGCTCACGCGTTGAATTGACGACGGCTGAAGCCGCCGCTCGGCTCTGTCGCTAAAGCGACCGGGAACGTCGCCGCGTCGTGGCCACGCCGCTTCAGCGGCAGAGCCGAGAAGCGGCTTTAGCCGCTGTCTGCCGAGGCATCCTCAGCACCCCGCCACCCTGCTGGGCCGGAGCCCGCCGCCTTTTCCGCTGAGCACGTAGGGATTGCCACCGCCGCCACCGTCACCCGACGTGCACACCGGCAAGGCCAGCGACCGCATGCTCCCCGTGCGTCCATAGATCGTCTCCAGCGGCGTTGCCGTCACCTGGATGGCGTACTCGCCCTCGGGCACATCCAGGCTGTGCGAAAGGCCACCGATCACGCTGTAGTTCTGCGCGACCGACTGGGAACTGTACGCCACTGACCAGCGAATGCCGATGGGCGGCGCACCGTACGAAACGCTTGCGGTCAGTCGGTAAGTGCCTGCACGGTTGATGGGTGCGTCCGGGCCGGTGAGTGATGTTACCACCGGGCGGCGAGCCACGGCCTTCTCGGCATCGAGTGTTCCCCACCCCCAATGATCGTCCCACCCGCTCGCGCCCCGGTCGGTCGCGCTTTCGAACAGCCGCCGCGCCAGGTGATTGGGCCCGGAGAATCCTGCCGCCAGCAGCAACGCCAGCGTGCCGCTCACATGTGGCGCGGAGAACGATGTGCCGTCGTGCATCGTGGAATTGATGCCAGCGGTCGGATGGGCCGTCGGTACCCGGCTCGGCGCGGCAATATCCACCAGCGGGCCATATGAATAGTAGGGAAGCTGCGTGTCACCCGGCAGCCAGTGCGATGCCGTGACGACGCCCTCGCCCTCGGGATAGCCTCCGGCCGGAACCGGCAGCTGGCAGCCACCGTCATCGCCGTTGCCAGCGGCGGCAACCACCGATACGCCGAGATCGTAAAGGTTGCGAAGAACGGCCAAAGTAAAGAAGCCTACCGGGCGGCCGCAATGAGTTCCGAGGCTCAGGTTGACTACCTGGGCGCCGATCTTTGCCATGCGGTACAGCGCCGCGAGCACATCGCCACTGGCGCAGTCGCCATTGTCGTCGCAGACCCTGGCGATATAGAGCGATGCCTTCGGAGCGACCCCGAGTACACCGACTCCATTGCGCGCTGCGGCGATGATGCCGGCGACAGCGGTCCCGTGCACCGGGTACCTGACCGCATCCCAGAACGATGGGCACACCTCGCTCTTGTCGTCGACGAAGTCGTAGCCGCCGACGATGCGGCCGGCCAGGTCCGCGTGGTCGCATCGCACCCGGGTATCCAGCACCCCCACCACAATACCGGCACCCTCGTTGCCCAGCCCAGCATGCACTGCTGGAGCGCCGATAGAGTCGACACCCCAGGTCACCAGGTCGCCGGCGGCCCCTCCGGCTACCCGCGCCGGCGGCGAGGAATCAATCTCAACGGTTTCGACCCATGGCAGCGCCGCCAATCCGCCGGCCGCCTCCGGCGGCAGCACCGCGGCGAGGATCCGCAGGTCCTCCAGATCATGCACCCTGTGAGCACCGAGGCGGCGCACCATGCCACGCCGGTTGGCCGGCGCATCAGCTCGATAGTGCAGGAACGCGGAGATGAGCTGCTCCCCCGCGCCCGGCGACCGCATGGAAGTCGGGGAGGCGGCAATGGGCGCTGAGGCGGAGGTGGTGGGAGTGGTATCGGCGGTGGGCGTCGGTTCGGTGGTGCATGCGCCGATGGCGAACGCGCCTGCGGCGGCCGCGGCCAAAAGGCCGAGGATGGAGACACGCATGGCTTTCCCCTTGGGATGGGGTGGAGAACTGGAAGGACGGTCAGTACTTCAGAACGTCAGAGGCCCGGCTGGATTATCGCCGTGGCAAAGTCGACCTCGAGGCTGATGAACTGCTCCAGTTCGTCGAGGTTTGGCACCCGGGAGAGGCGGATGGCGGCGGCGATGAGGTCCTGTGGCGGCCCGATGATGTGCGCGGAGCGGGCTCCGGCGTCCCGGACGTCCTGCGCGTCGGCCTCGGTGGGCGTGGTCCCGGTCCGCAAGAAGACTGAGACGATCGGATCCTCGTCCTCGCCCAGGTCGTGAGTCGCGATCACGCCGCTGGCGCTGGTGAACGCCGAGGCAGCCAGCTGGCTCCGTACCGTGACCGCACGGGCCAGGTCCATGCGGTGCTGGACCGAGGCGCCGAGCGCTTCGAGTTCCGCAACGTCTGACGCCGTGGGAACCCGATCGAAGCCGACGTAGATGGTGTGGCGCTGCTCGTCGGGTGCCGTGGCACAGGCAGCGAGGAGGATGAGACTGACGAGGAGGTGACGCATGGCTGACTCCCTGGATCGTGGTGACGGGCGATGATAGCGACCGGGCATCAACGCCCGGTCAACCGGTCCGGGAGCCGCCGCGCTGCGCGCTCCGGACCGGCAAGCTCTATAATCAGGGCATGCGCACACTCACCCTTAGCGGCCTGCTCCTGCTGGTCGTCGCCTGCGAGACGCCGAACGAAGTCCAGCCCCAGTGGCTGGCCCCGGTCGGAACGCCACTGCACGCCGACCTGCTCGAGGCCACCGAAGGTGCCTGGCTGGGCGGCAGCCGCTTCGCCCTGCTCTCCCCCGGCGACAACCGGATTGCCGTACTCGACTTCGCCGACGGCACCGTCAGTCGGCTCGACGCCGAGGCGCGGGAGATCCAGAATCCCGGGCATCTCTTCAGCCTGGCCGACACCCTGTTCGTGAGCGACTGGGGCCGGCGACGGGTCACCGCCTGGGCCGGAGGCACCACGCTGGTTCGCGAGGTCCCGCTCTCGCCCCTCGCGGGCGGCGCCCTGCCCCGGGCAGTCGATGCCCAGGGCGCGCTCTACTTCGAGGTCAGCCCCAACCCCGGTCCCGATGGCAGCGGCAACCGCGACAGCGCTGCCGTTGTCAGGGTGACGCCGGGGGCCAAAACGGCTGACACGCTGGCACGGCTGACCCCCCTCGAACTGGCCCAGGTCGAGACCAGCCAGGGGCGGCGCTTCGAGCGGCGGATTTTCAGTGGCGACGACGAGTGGGGGGTGCTGCCGGACGGGACCGTCTGGGTGGCGCGGTATTATCACAACCGGGTGGACTGGCGGGACACGAGTGGCACCTGGCATGCCGGACCCGGGCTGCCCGACCGGGTGCTGGAAGTGACCCGGGTCGATCGCGAGCGCTTCGCCCAGCAGTTCCCGCCCGAGCTGCAGGACCGTGCCCAGCAGCTCCAGTACAACCCGGTCAAGCCCGCGTTCGTGAAGGGCTTCACCGGTGCCGCTGGCCACGTTTGGCTGGAGAAAAGCCGGCATGTGGTGGACACGATGCAGACGTACCACGAAGTGGGACGCGAGGGTCAGCTGCTTCGGGAGCTCCAGGTCTCCGGTTGGGGCCGAGTCCTCGCGACATCCGACTCGGCAGCGCTGGTGGTGCGGACCGACACCGTGGGGTTCACCGTTACTTTGGCCCAGTGAACTGCAATCGCAGGAAAACTGCAACCGCAGATTACGCAGATTTGAACTTCAGATTCTGGGGATTCTGACTCGCAGATTTCGCAGATTGTCGAACTGCGATTCGGGGGATATTGGATCCAGTGCAGAAACGGCACGTCGCGGCCGGCGGCCATCCCGTTTGTATTTTTGTGGGTGCCAGAGCATGGCACCGCGCCGTGGCCCGGTCCCCGCTAACGGGATCCTGAGGGGCTCCCACAAAAACAACAGTGCCTCAGGCTGCCTTTGACGCGGAGCCTGACCGGTCAACAAACCCATCTGTGTAAATCGCAGTTCCCAAATCTGCGAAATCTGCGAGTCAGAATCCCCATAATCCGCAGTTCAGATCCGTGCAATCTGTGAATCGAGGTACCCCGCCTGGAACCGCTCGTCCTGCCTGGCGGCGTCCGCTGACTCGTACTCATACGTCGTCCCGTTCCCGCACCACGTCACCCGGTCGCTCGCGCCAAGCACCGTCTCCACCTCATGGCCTGAGATAACCACCGCGCAGCCTTCCTTCGCGAGCTGGCGCAGCACCTCCGACAGCAGCTCGGCATCCACCGGCGCGATGCCCCGGAAGGGCTCGTCCGCCAGCAGGCAGCTCGGCCCGCGGACGAGCGCCAGGGCGAACTCCGCCCGGCGCAGCTCCCCGCCAGAGAATCGGCTCGGTGGTGTCGGCAGCAGTGAGGCGATATCGAGAACTTCGATGGCGGGTTCGAGGCGTGCGAGAGTGCCGAACCGCCGAGCCACCGCTTGCAGCTGCCGGCGGAGCGGCATCCCCGATGAGAGGATGTCGCGAGACGGGAGATAGAAGAGTCCTCGGCGGGCCAGCACCGGCAGCCGGGGACGGAGATAGGCTGCGCCTTCGAACTTCACCACCCCTGTGTCGGCCGAGCACCAGCCGGCCGCGATCTCGAGCAGCGTGGTCTTGCCCGCGCCGTTCCGGCCGAGGAATCCCGTGACCTCGCCCGCCCGCGCCCGGAGCGAGGCCACCCGGAGCACCACGTTCCGGCCGTAGGATTTGCCTATCGAGTCCGCCTCAAGCCGGACCAGGCTGCCCCCAGAAGATCGCCAGCTCACCCACGATCGCCGGCGCAGCGCAGAGCAGCGC
>DASTUF010000024.1:0-2148 GCA_035759745.1 Gemmatimonadales bacterium | reverse complement strand
CTCCGCAACTTCCGCTCGGCAGATTCGCTCGGGAAGGGCCAGTTCCTCTTCGGATTGTCGCAGCTCACCCTCCCCGCTGGCACCTGGGACGTGCGCCTCCTCGTCACCCAGCCCGATGCCGACGCCGGTGGCGCCATCGGCCGGCTGGGCGTCACCATCCCCGCCCAGGGCACCCTCGCCATCAGCGACTTGGTCCTGGGCCGCGCCAGCACCGGCCTCCAGTGGAACGGGCCCCATGGACTGGTCCACCTGAGCCCGCTCGACGCCTACTCCCAACAGGGCGAGGTCGAGATCTACTACGAAGTGAGCGGCGCCAGCCCCAACACCGACTATCGCACCGACGTCGAGCTCAAGGGCGTCTATGGCGACGCCGAGGGTGAACTCCGCCTCGGCTTCGACGACCTCGCCGAGGGCGCGCTCCTGGTCAGCCGCCGCACTGTGTCGCTGGAGAACCTCGACCCGGGCCAGTACCGTGTGACCGTCACCGTCACCGAAGAGGACACCGGCCGCACCGCCACCCAGACGCGGCTGCTCAACGTCGTGGAATAACCGCGCAACAATTGCGGCGAGACTCGCCGATGCCTCCTGGAGGCGGCGTGGCGGCCTATCGCCCAGGGCGGACGAAGTCCGCCGCCGCCGAGCCGCCGAAAGGAGACATCGGCGTTCGCGGCAGTTCCGCTACTTTACACCCATGCCGAGCTATCGCCTCGCCGCCGTCGAAGGCAGCCAGACCTTCGATCTCCCCGACGGTCGCAGCGTCATCGTGGGTCGCGGCATCGCCAGCGACATAGCGCTCTACGACCCCACCATCAGCCGCCGCCACGCCGAACTCACCGCCATCCCCGATGGCGTCCAGGTGCGCGACCTCGGCAGCTCCAACGGCACCGCCATCAATGGCGCCCGCATCGCCATCGGCCTGATGCTGCCGAGGGACTCCATCACCTTCGGCAAGGTCGTCTTCCAGCTGGAGGAAGTGCCCGACGCCGGCGCCCAGTCCCGAGCCACCCCGGCCGAAGGCCTCGGAAGCGCCACTCCGCGAAGCACCATAGTCAGCGAGGTCCCGGTCGCCCCCGGAGTTATCCTGGTCGACCGCCGTGCCCCTGCCAGCCAGCTGAGAGTCACCGCCCGCGACGATCGCGAGCGCACCGAACGCAAGCTCTCGTTGCTGCTCGAGATCTCCCAGCGCCTCGCCGGCGAGTTCGACCTCGACAAGCTGCTCGCCACCGTGGCCGACACCATGTTCGAGGTCATGAACGTGGATCGGGTCTCGGTACTGCTCACCCACGAGAGCGCCGGCGAACTGGTACCCCGCCTCACCCGCGCCAGGCTCCCCGATGCCGCGATGCAGCACGTGCCCCGCAGCATCGCCCGCAAGGTCATGGAGGAGCGCGTCGCGGTGCTTTCCCACAACGCCGCCGACGACGAGCGCTTCACCGGCCAGAGCATCGTGCTCCAGCGGGTGCAGAGCGCCATGTGCTCTCCCCTGCTCGGTGCCGGCGAAAAGCCTGTGGGCCTGCTCTATGTGGACAACCTCACCGCCGTCCACTCGTTCTCGGATGAGGACCTGCAGTTCCTGGTGGCGTTCAGCGGCATCGCCGGCATGGCCATCGCCAACAGCCGCTATGCCGACCAGCTCCGCCGCGAGACCATGGTCCGCTCCAACTTCGAGCGCTACTTCGCGCCCAACGTGGCGGCGGAGATTTCCCAGCAGTCCACCTCGGTGCGCCCCGGCGGCGAGCGCCGGCCCGTCACCGTGCTCTTCAGCGACATCCGCGGATTCACCTCGCTCGCCGAGATGATGTCACCCGAGGAAACCGCGACCCTGCTGAGCGACTACTTCTCGGTGATGGTCGAACTCATCTTCGAGCACGGCGGCACCCTCGACAAGTTCATCGGCGATGCCATCATGGCCCTGTGGGGAGCACCCATCGCCCATGCGGACGACGTGGACCAGGCTGTGGCGGCCGCCAGGGCCATGCAGGAAGCCGTCGAGATGCTCAATGGCAGGTGGCGCGAGGCCGGGCGGCCCACGCTCAGCGTCGGCATCGGCATCAATCATGGAGAGGCGTTCGCGGGCAACATAGGCAGCGCCCGAAGGCTGGAGTACACCGTCCTGGGCGACGCCGTCAACATAGCCGCGCGCCTCTG
>DASTUF010000023.1:0-7661 GCA_035759745.1 Gemmatimonadales bacterium | reverse complement strand
TGACTGGACCGCCGACCGCTACCACGCCCTCTCGGAATCGCTCGATCTCCACCAGGTCGACCCCGGAGAGATCACGACCCCCAGCTTCCTGCTGGCAGTGGACGGGGACACCCTCGTCCCGCCCAGCCAGATGCGCGAGCTGCAACATCGCCTGGCAGGGACCGCCGAGCTGACCGTCATCACGTCCACCTACGGCCACGACGCATTCCTGAAGGAGGAGGCACTGGTGAAGCGCTTCTTGTCCCATGCCCTGCGCAATCTCGCCGAAGGCGAGACGGGCCGAGCAGCGGCTCTCAGCCGCGTCCACACGCCGCGACTCCGCAGTCCCAGCGGCGCGTCAGAGGGAGCGGAAACAGGAGCGGCGCTGGGCGATGATGTCCGTTCCGAGCCCGCTGAGCCGCCGAGCCCCGCGACCATCGCCGTCCGCGCGGGAATCGGCACCGACCTCCACCATCGCGCCGTCGTCCCGCCCATCCACCTCTCCTCCACCTTCGAGTTCGACGGACTCGGCGGCAAGGGCGCGTACGACTACACCCGCTCCGGCAACCCGACCCGCGATCATCTCGGTGCGGCGCTGGCCCAGCTCGAAGGCGGTGTCGGTGGCATCATCACCAGCACCGGCATGTCGGCGGTCACCCTGGCGCTGCAGCTGCTTCGGCCGGGCGATCGCATACTCGCGCCCCACGACTGCTACGGCGGCACCCATCGGGTGCTGACCGCGCTGGCTCGCCGGGGCCAGTTCGCGCTGCAGATAGCCGACCTCACAGCACCCGATGCCGAGGCCGTCGTTCGCGGCAGCGGGGCACGGCTGCTCTGGATCGAGACGCCCAGCAACCCATTGCTGCGCATCACCGACATCCGGCGCCTGGCAACCGTCGCTCACCAGGCAGACGCCCTCGTCGTGGTGGACAACACCTTCCTCTCTCCCGCGCTCCAGCGCCCCATCGAGCTCGGCGCCGACATAGTCGTCCACTCCACCACCAAGTACCTCAACGGCCACAGCGACGTAGTTGGCGGTGCCGTCGTGGCGGCAGACCCGGCGGTGCAGGAGGAACTCGCCTGGTGGGCCAACTGCCTCGGTATCACCGGTGCGCCGTTCGATAGCTACCTGACCCTGCGAGGCCTTCGCACCCTCGCCGTCCGCATGCGCACCCACCTCGAGAATGCGGAACGGCTGGCCAGCCTGCTCGAAGGCCACCCGGCCGTATCACGTGTCTACTACCCCGGGCTCACGTCACACCCGGGGCACCACCTCGCCGCCCGCCAGCAGAGCGGCTTCGGGGCCATGATCAGCTTTGAACTGGAAGGTGGAGTTGCTGCGGTGGAGCAGGTGGTGAAGCGGCTGCGTCACTTCTCGCTGGCGGAATCACTGGGAGGGGTCGAGAGCCTCATCGCCCACCCGGCGACGATGACCCACGCGTCAATGGACGATTCCGCCCGCGCCAAGGCCGGCATCACGGATGCGCTGCTGCGTATCTCGGTGGGAATCGAGGACGGCGACGACCTCGCCGCGGATCTCACTCGCGCGCTTTCCTGAGGCAACCAGAACCTTCGTGGTGAACTGCGGTACGGTGGACGCGAGCGCCGATGTCTCCTGCAGGCGGCGTGCGGGCCTATCGCCCAGGGCGGACGAAGTCCGCCGCCCGCCGAGCCGCCGAAAGGAGACATCGGTGCGAGCGGCCCTGACGTGGTGAACTACTGGGGCTTGGCCCCTTCGCTGCGCTCAGGGTGACGGTTGCCCAGAGTGAACAAAAATGTCGCACCTTCGTCGGGCCGCGCCTCCGCCCAGATCCGCCCGCCGTGCCGGTGGATCACCCGCTGCGCCGTCGCCAGCCCGATCCCGGATCCCGGGAACTCCGCCGCCCGATGCAACCGCTGAAACGGCCCGAACAGCCGGCCGGCATACCCCATGTCGAAGCCGACCCCGTTGTCCTTCACGTAGTACGCCAGCTCCCCGTCCCGCTGCCCCGCGCCAAATTCGATCAGCCCCGCGGCCCGC
This sequence comes from Gemmatimonadales bacterium, assembly GCA_035759745.1. Taxonomy (GTDB): domain Bacteria; phylum Gemmatimonadota; class Gemmatimonadetes; order Gemmatimonadales; family GWC2-71-9; genus CAMLHP01. Next base: position 5,662 of record DASTUF010000023.1, on the reverse strand, counting down.
GTCCCCGTGAACTTCCACGCGTTCTGCAGCAGATTCTCCAGCGCGATCCGCAGCAGCCGGCCGTCCCCCTGCACCATCACCCCGGGCCGGACCCGCGCCGTCACCTGGCGTGACGGCTCTGCTTCCCGCAGCCGGGTGATAGCCAGGTCCGCCAGCGCGCTCAGGTCCACCTCCTGGCTTCGCATCTCCGCGCTCGTCACTCGGCTCAGGTGCAGCACGTCGTCGATCAGCTGCCCCATCTGCCGGATGCTCTCGCGGATGTTCTCCAGGAAACGCCCCGACGTCGGGTCGGTGCCGCCCCGCTCCGTCAGCGCCCGGGCAAAGCCATCCACTCGCCGGAGCGGCGCGCGCAGGTCGTGCGACACCGCATAGCTGAAGCTCTCCAGCTCCCGGTTCTTGTGCTCCAGCTCCCGGATCAGCAGCTGCTGCTCGGCGGCCAGCGCCCGCGCCTCCTCCTCCCGGACCCGAAGTCGTTCCGCCTGCTGCACCAGCTGCGTGTTCTTCCGCGCGAGGTCCACGAACACCGACACTTTCGACCGCACGAACTCCGGAACGATCGGCTTGACCAGGTAGTCCACCGCGCCGACCGCGTAGCCCCGCATCGCCATCGTGGCGCTCCGGTCCACGCCGGTGAGGAAGATGATGGGCGTGCCCCGCGACCGCTCCCGCTCCCGGATCAGCGCCGCGGTCTCGAACCCGTCCATCTCCGGCATCTTCACGTCCAGCAGGATCACCGCGAAGTCCCGGTCCAGCAGGTGCTTCAGCGCCTCCCGTCCCGAGCGCGCCGTCAGCACGTCGGCGCCCACGTCGGCGAGCATCGCCTCCATCGCAACCAGCATGTCGGGTTGGTCATCGACGATCAACACCGCCGAGCCACCGAGCCGCATCAGGGGCGGCATGCCTGCCGCCCGCTCCCTTTCACTCATCGATGCAGCCACACCCGGAGCAGTGACAACAGCTGGTCGGTATCGACCGGCTTGGCGATGTAGTCCACCGCGCCCGCCTCGATGCTCTTCTCCCGGTCGCCCTTCATCGCCTTCGCCGTCACCGCGATCACCGGCAACTGCCGGAACTTCGGCTGCTCCCGGATCGCGCGGGTGGTCTCGTAGCCGTCCATCTCCGGCATCATGACATCCATGAGCACGATGTCGATTCCCGGCACCTCGTCCAGCCGCTGCAGCCCCTCGGCGCCGCTCTCCGCGTGCACCACCTGCATCCCGTTCCGCTCCAGCAGCGTGGTCAGGGCGAAGATGTTGCGCACGTCGTCATCCACGATCAGCACGCTCCGGCCCGCCAGCGCCGGGTCGCGCTGCCGCAGCTGCTCCAGCATCCGCCGCCGGGACGGCGGCAGCCCCGCCGGCGCACGGTGCAGAAACAGCGACGTGTCGTCCAGCAGCCGCTCCGGTGAACGCGCGTCCTTGATCACCACCGATTCCGCCAGCCGCCGCAGTTCGGTCTCCTCGGTGCGCGACAGCGACTTGCCGGTGTACACCACTGTCGGCAGCCGCCGGAGTCCCACTTCGCTCTTCACCCGCTTCACCAGCTGGAAGCCGGTCATGTCCGGCAGCCCCAGGTCCAGCACCATGCAGTCGAAGTGCCGGGCCTGCAGCGCATCCAGCGCCTCGGCGCCGGTGCCCACCGCCGTGGTCTCGATATCATCGCCCGCCAGCAAGGTGGTGATGCTGTCCCGCTGCGCCTCGTCGTCCTCCACCACCAGCAGGCGCTTCACCGGCCGATCCACGAAATCGGTTAGCGATCGCAGCGACGTGGCGATCGAGTCCCGGCTGGCCGGCTTGGTGAGGAAGTCGATCGCACCCAGCCGCAGCCCCCGCTGCCAGTTCTCCTCCACCGAGATCACATGCACCGGGATGTGCCGCGTGGCCGGGTCGTGCTTCAGCCGGTCGAGGATCGTCCAGCCGTCGGCGTCGGGCAGCCGCAGGTCCAGCGTTACCGCGGTGGGCATGTACTCCCGCACCAGCGCCAGCGCCTGGTCGGCACGCTGCGCCACGATCCCCTTGTACCCATGCTCCCGCGCCAGGTCCAGCAGGATCTGCGCGAATGCCGGGTCGTCCTCGGCGATCAGCAGCGCCCGGTCGCCCGGCACGATCGCCGCGCGGTCGTCGGCGATGGTGCGCTCCACCGTCGGCAGGATCGAGAAGCGGCTCGCCAGCGGCACCTTCGGTGCGTCGCTCCCCGCCGGCGCCGGTTCGCCGCTGCTCGGCTCGTCCCGGTCCAGCGGAAACGCCGCCGGGAGGAACAGCGTGAACGTGCTGCCTTCGCCCGGCTCGCTCTCCAGCCGGATCTCGCCACCCAGCAGCCGCGCGATCTGCCGGCTGATCGACAGCCCCAGGCCGGTGCCGCCGTACTTGCGGCTGGTGGTGCCGTCGCCCTGCTGGAACGCCTCGAAGATCACCGCGTGCTTGTCGCGCGAGATCCCGATGCCGGTATCGGTCACGCTGAACGCGATCACCGCCTCCGCCGAGTCCAGCTCCGGCTGTCCCGGGCTCCAGCCGTCGTTGGCCACCCCGGCGCGGAGTGACACCGAACCCCGCTCGGTGAACTTGAACGCATTGGACAGCAGGTTCTTGAGCACCTGTTGCAGCCGCTTGGCATCGGTCTGCACCGCGGCCGGCAACCCGTCGGCGAGGTTCACGTTGAAATCGAGATGCTTCACCTCGGCCAGTTGCCCGAAGGTGCCTTCCACGAAGCGCTGCACGTCGCCGAAGGACACGTTGCCGATGTCCACCGCCATCGTGCCCGACTCGATCTTCGAGAGGTCCAGGATGTCGTTGATCAGGTCCAGCAGGTCGGAGCCCGACGAGTGGATCGTCTGGGCGTAGCCCACCTGCTTGCCGGTCAGGTTCTCGTCCGCGTTCTCCGACAGGATCTGCGACAGGATCAGCAGGCTGTTGAGCGGCGTCCGCAGCTCGTGCGACATGTTGGCCAGGAACTCGGACTTGTACTTCGACGTCAGCGCCAGCTGTTCCGCCTTCTCCTCCAGCGCCACCTTGGCCTGCTCCACTTCCCGGTTCTTCTGCTCCACCTCGGTCTTCTGCATCGAGAGCAGCCGGGCCTTGTCCTCCAGCTCCAGGTTGGTCTGCTGCAGCTCGTCCTGCTGCTTCTTGAGCAGCTCTTCCGACTGCTGCAGCGAGCGGGTCTGCTGCTCCAGCCGCTGGTTGGTCTCGGTCAGCGCCTCGCGCTGGGACTGCAGGCTCTCGGTCAGCGCCTGGGACTGCTTGAGCAGCTCTTCCGTCCGCATGTTGGCAATGATCGTGTTGAGCACGATGCCGATCGACTCCGCCAGCTGCTCCAGGAAGCTGAGCCGGATCTCGTCCATCGGCTCGAACGTCGCCAGCTCCAGCACCGCCTTGACGTTGCCCTCGAACAGCACCGGCAGCACCACGATGTTTCTCGGCGCCGCCGCCCCCAGCCCCGAGCTGATCCGGATGTAGTCCTGGGGAATTTCGCTGATGATCATGATCCGGCGGTCCGCCGCGCACTGCCCCACCAGCCCCTCGCCCAGCCGGAACGAACTCGTCACTTCCTCCCGGCCCCGGTAGGCGTAGCTCGCCAACAGCTCCAGCCGCGCGTCCGCGCCGCTGCCCTCCATGAGGTAGAACACCCCGTGGTGCGCCGCCACCAGTGGCGCCACGTCCGACAGGATCAGTTCCGACACCGCCGTGAGGTCCCGTTGGCCCTGCAGCATCCGGCTGAACTTGGCCAGGTTGGTCTTTAGCCAGTCCTGTTCAGTGTTCTTCCGGGTGGTGTCGCGCAGGTTCCGGATCATCTCGTTGATGTTGTCCTTCAGCTGCGCCACCTCGCCCAGCGCCTCCACCGTGATCGACCGCGTCAGGTCGCCCTTGGTCACCGCCGTCGCCACCTCGGCGATGGCGCGCACCTGCGTGGTCAGGTTGGCCGCCAGCTGGTTCACGTTGGCAGTCAGGTCCCGCCAGATGCCCGCCGTGCCCGGCACCCGCGCCTGGCCGCCCAGCTTGCCCTCGATGCCCACCTCGCGCGCCACGTTGGTCACCTGGTCCGCGAACGTGGCCAGTGTCCCGATCATCCCGTTGATCGTCTCCGCCAGCGTCGCGATCTCGCCCTTCACTTCCACCACCAGCTGCTGCTTGAGATCGCCGTTCGCGACCGCCGTCACCACCTTGGCGATGCCGCGAACCTGCGCGGTGAGGTTGCCCGCCATCGAGTTCACGTTGTCGGTCAGGTCCTTCCAGACACCACCCACGCCCTTCACGTAGGCCTGCCCGCCCAGCTTGCCCTCGGTGCCCACTTCGCGCGCGACGCGGGTCACTTCCGACGCGAACGAGTTGAGCTGGTCCACCATCGTGTTGATGGTGTTCTTGAGTTCCAGGATCTCGCCCCGCACGTCCACCGTGATCTTCTTGTCCAGCTCGCCCCGCGCCACCGCCGTCGTCACGTCGGCGATGTTCCGCACCTGCGCCGTCAGGTTCGCCGCCATCGAGTTCACGTTGTCGGTCAGGTCCTTCCACGTGCCGCCTACGCCCTTCACCTGGGCCTGGCCGCCCAGCTTGCCTTCGGTGCCCACCTCACGCGCCACCCGCGTCACTTCCGACGCGAACGAGTTGAGCTGGTCTACCATCGTGTTGACGGTGTCCTTGAGTTCCAGGATTTCGCCCCGGGCATCGACGCTGATCTTCTTGGAGAGGTCGCCGTTCGCCACGGCGGTGGTGACCTGGGCGATGTTCCGCACCTGGGAGGTCAGGTTGCCCGCCATCGAGTTCACGTTGTCGGTCAGGTCCTTCCAGACACCGCCCACGCCCTTCACCTGCGCCTGGCCGCCCAGCTTGCCTTCGGTGCCGACTTCGCGCGCGACGCGCGTGACCTCCGACGCGAACGAGTTGAGCTGGTCCACCATCGTGTTGATCGTGTCCTTCAACTCGGCGATTTCGCCCTTCACGTCCACCGTGATCTTGCGGTTGAGCTCGCCCCGGGCCACCGCCGTCGTCACTTCGGCGATGTTCCGCACCTGCGACGTCAGGTTGCCCGCCATCGAGTTCACGTTGTCGGTCAGGTCCTTCCAGGTGCCGGCCACGCCCTTCACCCGCGCCTGCCCGCCCAGCTTGCCTTCGGTCCCGACTTCACGCGCGACGCGCGTGACCTCCGAGGCGAAGAGGCTCAGCTGGTCCACCATCCCGTTCACCGTCCGCCCGATCCGCAGGAACTCACCCATCAGCGGCCGGCCGTCGATGTCCAGCGACATGCTCTGCGACAGGTCGCCCTTGGCAACGGCGCCCAGCACCCGGGCCACCTCGCTGGTCGGCTGCACCAGGTCGCCGATCAGCGTGTTGACCGAGTTGAGCGGTTCGGCCCACGAGCCACCCGCGCCCCGGAGCGCCGCCCGCTGGGTGATCCGACCCTCCTTGCCCACCACCTGGCTCACCCGGTCGATCTCGCTCACCAGGTCCTGGTTCATCTGGATGATGTCGTTGAGGGCGTCGGCCACCTTCCCCCGCACCCCCAGCCGGTTCTGCGGCATGCGCACCGTGAAGTCGCCCCGCCGCACCGCCGTCAGCAGCGCCAGCAGCTCGCCGGAGTCGATCGTATCCGATCCATCGTCCGCTGCCACCGCGGCCAGCTGCAGCACCCGGGTCTTCTCACTTCGCCGGATCCTGCCCTTCCCGCCGCC
>DASTUF010000022.1:0-12487 GCA_035759745.1 Gemmatimonadales bacterium | reverse complement strand
GGAAGTGGGAAGTGGGAAGTGGGAAGTGAGAAGTGAGAAGTGAGAAGGGTCTTGTAAGCCGCTGAGTGGCGGCTGAGGTCCGCTGCCCTTCGGGGCGCTGGCGGATGACCGCGAGGACGCCGATCGGGAGAGTCGGCGCACCGGACGGCGGGCGGGACAACAACTGATCTCCCTCTACGTTCGGAGCTTGTCATGTTGCAGATGCTCGCGCTGGTGCAGGACGTGGTTGCGGCCGGGGCCGACAAGGGCCTGGGCCTCATCGGTGCCGGCCTGGCCGGCGGTCTCGCGGTGCTGGGTGCCGGCATCGGCATCGGCCGCATTGGCGGCCAGGCGGTCGAGGGCATGGCCCGCCAGCCGGAGAACAGCGCCCGGATCCAGGTGGCCATGATCATCGCCGCCGCGCTGGTCGAAGGCGTCGCGCTGTTCGTGGCGGTCATCGCGTTCCTGATTCAGGGGAAGATGACGTTCTAAGGCGTAGGGCGTGGGGCATAGGGCGTAAGGCCCCACGCCCCGCGCCCCACGCCACAAGCCCTAGTCCCCAATGATCCTTTATTCCCAGGCGCCAAGCCCTATATGAAGCCCGCGATCGCACTAGGCCTGCTCGCCCTCTCTGCCACCCCCGCGCATGCGCAGGGGGGGCCGTTGACGGTCGAGGGCGGCCTGATGTTCTGGACCATCGTCATCTTCGCCGCGCTGCTGTTCATTCTCTGGAAGTTCGCCTGGCCCCAGATCCTGGGCGCGGTCGAGGCCCGGGAACAGGCGCTGGAGAAGCAGATCGCCGAGGCGGCGCGGAACCGGGAGGAGTCGGCCCGGATACTGGAGGAGCAGAAGCAGTTGTTGCAGGACGCGCGCTCGCAGGCGCACTCGATCGTGTCCGAGGCCGGGGCCCAGGGCGAGCGGGAACGGGCGCTGGTGCTGGAGAAGGCGCGGCAGGAGCAGGAAGAACTGGTGGCTCGCGCCCGGCGCGACCTCGCCGCCGAGCGGGACCGGGCCATTGCGGACCTGCGGCGCGAAGCGGTGGACCTGTCGCTGGCAGCGGCCGGCCGGCTGATCGGGCAGCGGCTCGAGGGCGACGCCGATCGCAAGCTGGTGCTGGACTACCTCGGCAGCCTGGAGTCGCAGAATTGAGCGCGCTCGCGGTCGCCCGCAACTACGCCGAGGTGCTCTACGACCTGGCCTCTGCCCAGGACGCGCACGTCGAGTTCGGCGACCTGATCGACGCGGTGGCGTCGGCCATCACCACATCGCCCGAGATCCAGCAGGTGCTGGTGTCGCCGCGGGTACCCAAGGCGAAGAAGAGCGAGCTGTTCGCCAACGCGCTGGGTGACCTGCCGGTGCCGTTCGTGCGGTTCCTGCAGGCGGTGGTGCAGCGGGGCCGGCAGGGAATGCTGCCGCAGATCGCGACGGCGTACCAGGCGCTGCACGACCAGTCGCTCAACCGGGTGCGCGCCCGGGTGACGGTGGCGCGCGAGCCCAACGACGCGCTGCGGAAGAGCGTGGCCGAGTCGCTGTCGAAGGCGCTGGGCAAGGAAGTGATCCCCAGCTTCGCGGTGGACCCGAACGTACTCGGCGGCGCGATCGTCCGGGTGGGTGAGCGGGTGTACGACGGGTCGGTGCGGCGGAGGATGGTGCGGCTGAGGCGGGCGTTGTTGCAGTAGACTGATGGGCGTGGGGCGTGGGGCGTGAAGCAGGCTCGGGAGTGTAGCCTCACGCCCTACGCCTCACGTCTTACGCCCTTATGTTCCTGCATGATCCCACATCTCCTTCTCCTGGTCGCGGCGGTGCAGCAGCAGCCGTCGCTCGGGTGGCAGCAGCACGTCACCTACGACATCACCGCCTCGCTGGATGAATCGTCGGGGGTTCTCTCCGGCACCGAGCAGGTCACCTACCAGAATCGCTCGCCTGACACGCTGACCAGCTTTTCGCTGCATCTCCACCTCAATGCCTTCCGGCCCGGCTCCCGCTGGTCGGACCGGGATTCGGTGGAGGGGCGCCGCCGGTTCAACGACCTCCAGGATCCCGACTTCGCCTTCAACCACGTCCGCAATGTGCGGATCATGGGGCAGGCGGCGACGCCAGTGTATCCGTTCGCGCCCGACAGCACGATCGTGCGGTTCGAGTTGCCGAGGCCGCTGGCGCCAGGTGGGGAGATGACGGTCGAGATGGAGTGGGACGCGCGGCCGTCGACCACGCCCCGGCGGCAGGGGCGGCGGGGCCGGCGGTTCGATTTCGCGCAGTGGTATCCCAAGGTGGTGGTGTACGACACCTACGGCTGGGCCGAGCAGCCGCTCTACCCGGCTGGGGAATTCTACGGCGAGTTCGGCGACTACACCGTGCGGCTGGACGTGCCGGAGGACCAGGTGATCGGCGCCACCGGGGTGCCTGTGTGCGGCGACCCCGGCTGGGAGCGGGCCAGCCAGCAGCAGGGACGCGCCATCGAGTACCGGCGGGACGAGTATGGCAGCGCCACGGCGGCGCTGGAGGACGATTGCGGCGGCGCGGCGGCGGGACGCAAGCGGATCGTGTGGTACGCCGAGGACGTGCATCACTTCGCCATGTCGCTCAACCCGGACTACCGGTACGAGGGTGGTCACTATGGGGATGTGGCGGTGCATGTGCTCTACCAGCCGGGCGACGAGCAGTCATGGGGAGGCGGCGTCGCCGTGGAGCGCACCGAGATTGCGCTGGCGTGGCTCGATTCGCTGTATGGGCCATTCGCGTGGCCCCAGCTGACCAATGTGCACCGGATCGAGGGCGGCGGCACCGAGTTTCCCATGATGATCATGGACGGGTCCGCCGGCCAGGGGCTGATCCTGCACGAGCTGGGGCACAACTACACCATGGGCATCCTGGCCAACAACGAGTGGCGCGAGGGCTGGCTGGACGAGGGGTTCACCAGCTTCCAGTCCACCTGGGCCGGTGAGACCTTTGGCGCGCCCGACGAGTATCACGGGCTGGAAGAGTTCATCCTGGGGCTCGACCTCCAGGGGCTCTCCGAGCCGACGAGCCTCAGGAGCGAGGACTACAGCAACTTCACGTCCTACAACATCTCCATCTACAGCCGGGGCGAGCTGTTCTTCCACCAGCTGCGCTACATCGTGGGCGACGAGGTGATGCGCGAGATCCTGCGGACGTTCTACGACCGGTGGAAGCTGCGGCACGTGAACGAGGCGGCGTTCCGCTCGGTGGCGGAAGAAGTCTCGGGCATGGACCTGTCCACCTTCTTCGGTCAGTTCCTGCACGGGGTGCCGCTCTACGACTACGCCGTGGCCGAGGCGAAACGCGAACGGCAGTCCGATGGCGGATGGATCACGCGGGTGCTGGTGGAGCGGCATGAGGAAGGCCGCATCCCGGTGGACGTCGCGGTGATCGGCGACGGGGACACGACAGTGGTGCGGATCGAAGGGCTGGCGGCGAAGGAGTGGGTGGAGGTGCCGACCACGTTCCGGCCGGCCGAGGTGATGCTGGATCCGCGGGTCCGCACCCACGACTGGAACATGCTCAACAACCGGCATGAGTTCGGGTTGAGCCTGCCGAAGGTGCTCACCGGCTATGCGGCACCGGTGGATGTGTACCCCGATCCGTTCTTTGCCGAGCGCTCGCACCGTGACCGGCTGGCGCTGGGGCTCGCGCCTACCGCGTGGTACAACGATGTCGGCGGGCTCACGCTCGGGTTGCGCTCGCGGTCCAACTATCTGGGCCAGTTGGAGCGCAAGGAGCTCTGGGCCAGCTACGCGACCGGCGCCCTCAACGGCGACCTCGCCGACGAGAAGGACTTCAACTTCGCCGTGCGGGGCCGCAATCCGGTGTGGCTGCGCGCGCCCGGGTTCGAGGCGTCGGGCGAGGGCTTCTACATGGAAGGCCGAGCCGGCGCGCGCATCGGTGCCGACTGGACGAAAACGGCGGGCCTCGGTGCACCCGCGGTGTTCCGGCGCGGCCTGGGACTGCAGTGGGTCGGCGTCGTGGACGATGCCTACACCATCGGCATGGGCTACGAGGACGGCGGTACTATAGAAGCCGAGTATCACTCGGGGGTTTCTACCCGCAGCGGCCGGTGGTCGCTGAGCGCCAGCGGCACGATGGCGGGCGGTGCGGCGTATTATCACGAGCCAAGCATCGTGTTTGCGGCGGGCGAGACGGACAGGGCGGTCAGGGCGGACAAGGCGGTCGGGGCCATCAGGGCGCCGAACTACAGTGTGGCGCCGTATGGGCGCTTCACAGTTGAGTTTATGGCGAAGCGGCCGGTGACTCGCACGCTGAGCTTCGGCAGCCGGCTGTTCGGTGGCATCCTGGTGGCGGAAGGTTTTGGCATCTGGCAGCGGCAGATGTTCCTGGGAGGTGCCGGGCCCTATGACCAGATCTGGAATCCCTTCACTCGTTCTCGCGGGGCGTTGTTCCGGCGGGAAGATGTGTACTACCACGTGCCGGGTGACGGCAACGCGCGGGGCCTGAATCCGTTTCTTTCGGCGCCGAGCCTGGTGGCGCTGAACCTCGAGCTGGACCAGACGGTGCTGTCGCGGCCGCGGGCGGGGCTGTTCAACCGGGTGGGGATCGCGCTCTTCGGCGACGTGCTGGCCGGCAACGGCAGTCTTGCATCGTTCGATAGCGACTTCGGGATGACGGGCGATGCCGGGATCGGTATCCGCATGGCGCACCGGATCGGGGACACGCGGTTCGTCACCCGCTTTGACGTCCCGCTCTGGGTGGAAGAGCCGTCGCTGGCGGCTGATGCGGATCCGAGCGATCGGTTTGCGTTCCGGTGGGTGTTCGGGTTCCAGGAGGCGTTCTAGGAGGGGTTAGGGATTAGGGATTAGGGATTAGGGAACCCCTGACCCCCAACTCCTGACCCCTAACCCCTAACCCCTAACCCCTGAACCCTAAACCCTTGCCTGTGCCCAACGACCGTAGATCACTGCTGCGCTCAGGCCTCGACCGCTGGGTCAAGCACCTGGTGGACGACGCCGAGGCGCGGCTGGTATCGAAGCGCTACTTCCGGCCGCCAGGGGCGCTGCCGGAGATCGGGTTCCTGGCGGCGTGCACCCGGTGCGGCAAGTGCGCCGAGGTGTGCCCGCCGAAGGCGATCCTCACGGTGCGGCCGGATGGTGGTCTTGCAGCGGGTACGCCATACCTCGACCCGTCGATCCAGCCATGCACTGTGTGCGCCGACATGCCCTGCGCGGCGGCGTGTCCCAGCGGTGCGTTGCTGGTGCCGGAGCGGGGATGGGAAGGGTATCGCCTGGGCGAGCTGCGGCTCCACGCCGAGCGGTGCATCACCTTTCAGGGGCTGGCGTGCAGTGTCTGCGCTGGCGCGTGCCCGGTGGGCGACAAGGCGCTGGCAATGGACACGGAAGGACATCCTGTGATCCGGGCGGAAGGGTGCGTGGGCTGCGGTATCTGCGTGCGGGCCTGCGTGACCTCGCCCTCATCGTTTGAACTGACCATGGCGGAGGGGTAATGCCGGACGTGCCGTACAAGGTTGAGAAGCCGTGGGGCCATGAGCTGGTGTGGGCCCGTTCCGATCGATACGTGGGGAAGATCCTTCACGTGAAGGCGGGGCACATCCTGAGCCTCCAGTACCACAACTTCAAGGACGAGACGATGCACGTCCTCTCGGGGGAGCTGATCCTCCGCACGAAGGAAGGGGACGAGCTGCGCTCACGCGCGTTCCGCGCGGGGGAGAGCGCCCACATTCCGCCCAAGCTGGTGCACCAGATCGAGGCGGTGGTGGACAGCGATGTACTGGAGGCCTCGACCCCGGAACTCGACGACCTGGTGCGGCTCGAAGACCGCTACGGGAGGAACTGAGATGCAGGTCGTGATCCCTCTCGCGGGAAAGGGCACCCGGCTTCGGCCCCACACCCACCGGACGCCCAAGCCGATGCTCAAGGTGGCGGGACGCCCGGTTATGGACTGGGTGATGGACCGGCTCGAAGGACTCGACATCGAGGAGCTGATCTTCATCACCGGGCACCTCAAGGAGCAGGTGGAGGACTATGCCAGGAAACGGTACCGCTGGCCCTCGCGGTTCATCGAGCAGACGGTGCAGGACGGCACTGCCGGCGCGGTCAACCTCGCTCGTCCCCACATCCACGGCCCGATGCTGGTGGTGTTCGTCGATACCGTGTTCGAAGCCGACCTCACGCTGATCAACCGGGCCGATGCCGACGGGATCATCTGGGCCAAGGAAGTGGAGGACTACCAGCGCTTCGGGGTGGTGGTCACCGATGACCAGGGCTACATGACCCGGATCGTGGAGAAGCCGAGCGAACCGGTGTCGAAGCTGGCCAACATCGGGCTCTATTACATCCGGGACGTGGACGCGCTGTGGGCCGGAATCGACGACGTACTGGCACGCGCGCCCAACAAGGGCGAGTATTATCTCACCGACGCATTCCAGCACATGATCGAACACGGCCGCCGCATCCTCACCGCCGAGGTGGGCGGGTGGTACGACGCAGGCAAGCTTGACACACTGCTGGAGACCAACGCCACGCTGTTATCCAAGGGCTACGCTCGGCGCCGCGACTTTCCTGGCGTCACGATCGTGGACCCGGTGCTGATCGAGGACAACGTGACCGTCGAGCGCAGCACCATCGGTCCCAACGTGACCCTCGAAGAAGGGACGCGGGTGTCGGACAGCACACTCGCGCACACCCTTGTGGGCACCAATGGTCGCATCAGTCATTCCTCCCTGACCCACTCCATGCTCGGCACCGACGTCACGGTCGAAGGATTCAGCGGGTCGGCGACACTGGGCGATCACTCGGAACTGCGGCAGGGCTGACCCATGTCGCGGGTCGATGACCTCTGTCGTTCGTACAGCGACCTCACATACCACTTCGATCCGGCCGGTGCGAGCCAGGAAGGCGCCACCGCGTTTGACGGCCGCCTGGGGAGCTTCGGCACCGAGGCGATGCGGGCTCACCTCGCGGCCTTCCGGTCGCTGGCCGGCGCGATCGAGGAGCTGGAGCCGGAGGACCTCGCCGGCGAGATCGACCGCACCGCAATGCTGGACGACGTGCGGGTGCTGCTGTTCCGGTTCGAGCACGAGCAACCGCACCTGCGGCAGCCGGGGTTCTGGCTCAATCACCTGTATACCGGCCTTCATTCGCTGATGGTAAGGCGCCAGCCGGCGCCGGAACTGGCACCGGCGGTGCTGGAGCGACTCAAGGCGGCGCCGGCTTTCCTCGACGAGGCCCGAGCCAGCATCAGCGCGCCGCCAATCGTCTTTGTGGATGCCGCACTGTCGTCGCTGGGTGGCGGAGGCGAACTGATTGCGCGGGCGGCCGCGCATTTTGCGTCGGCGGTGCCCGGACTTGCCGAACAGATGGAGGCAGCGGCTCGCGCGACGCTCGAGGCGCTGACCCGGTTCGGGCGTGCGCTGGGGAGCGAGATCGCACCCAGCCAGGACGCGCTGGCTCATGCGGTAGGCGAAGAGCAGTTCGAACGCCGTCTGCACCACGAGCACGCGCTCCGGGGCAGCGCGCCGGAGCTCTGGCGATACGGGCTGCGGCTGCTGGAGGAGACCGAAGCGCAGGTGGCCCAGGCCGCGCGGGTGCTCGATTCCCGCCGCCACTGGCGTGATGTGGTGGACGGGCTGCGCCACGAGGCGGGCGCGCTCGACCTGCTCGCGGCGTACGCCAGTGAAGTTGACCGGGCGCGGGAGTTCCTCGCGGCGCACGACCTGGTGCCGGAGACCGAAGTGCCGCTGGTGGTGGAGGCGACCCCGCCGTTCCTGGTGCCACTGGTGCCGTTTGCGGCATATATGCGGCCTCCCCTGGAACTGGGAGGACCGGGAAGGTTGCTCGTGTCCCCCCAGAACCCGCCCGCAAGCGGGGGAGCCCTGGGGTTTGCGCATCTGCCGGCGCTCGCCTCGCACGAAGCGTATCCGGGACACCACCTGCAGCGCTCGCTGGCACAACGATTGCCTTCCGAAGTGCGGCGGCGGATCAGCACGCCCATCATGGTCGAAGGGTGGGCGCTGTATTCCGAGACGCTGATGGCGGAGTTCGGGTTCTACCAGACGGCGGAGACTCGCCTGATGCAGCTGGTCAACCTGCAGTGGAGGGCGGCGCGCGTGGTGCTCGATGTCGGCCTGCACACCCGGGGCATGGCGCCGGCCGAGGCGGTGGAGCGGCTGGTGGCGGCGATGCCGATGGAGCGGCACGACGCCGAGTCCGAGGTGCGCCGGTACTGCGCGATGCCGACCTATCAGTTGTCGTACGCGGTGGGCCGGCGCGAGATCCTGGCGCTGCGCGACTCCTGGCGCGCGCGCGAGGGCGAAGACGCTCCGCTGCGCGACTTCCACGCGTCCCTGTTGCAGTATGGCGGCCTGCCGGTAGCGCTGGCCCGGTGGGGCATGGGGCTCGACGAATGAAGATCACGGTCCTCACCGCCGTCGAAGCACCTGACCCATCCGACGACGATCTCGACGTCGTGGTGGGGCAGGTGTCGCGTGCCCTCAAGAAGCTGGGGCACTCGGTGTCGGTGCTGGCCATTTACAGTGACGTGGGCAAGATGCTGGACGGGCTGTCGCGCCGGAAACCCGACCTGGTCTTCAACATGGCGGAGACCTTCGGCGACAGCGTGATGGGCGACATGCTGGTGGCGGCGATCCTCGAGTCCCAGGGCTATCGCTACACCGGCGGCGGACCGGGCGAGCTCTACCTGAGCCAGGACAAGGGACTCAGCAAGAAGCTGCTGGAGTTCGAAGGGATCTTGTATCCCCGATTCGCGGTGTTCTCGCGGGCGGCGGACTTCGAGACCGGTGGCAACCTGCGAATGCCGCTCTTCGTCAAGCCGCTCCGGGCCGACTCTTCCATCGGCATCGGCGCCAAGTCGCTGGTGCACGACACCGGTTCCCTGATGAAGCAGGTGGACAAGATCCACCGAGAGCTGGAGGACGCCGCCCTGGCCGAGGAGTACATCGAGGGACGGGAGTTCTTCGTGTCGATCGTGGGGAACGTGAAGCCGCAAGCGCTGCCGCCGGTGGAGGTGGACTTCACCGGGTTTCCCAAGGACCAGCCGAAGATCCTCGACAGCCGCGCCAAGTGGAACGAGGCGAGCAAGGAGTACAAGGGCACCCGGTCGGTCATCGCCGACATCCCCGATGAGCTGCGGGCGAAGCTGCAGAAGGTGTCGATCGACGCGTACCGGGCGCTGCGGGTGCGGGACTACGGCCGGGTGGACCTGCGGCTCACCGAGACGGGCGAGATCTACGTGCTCGAGGTGAACGCGAGCTGCTACCTGGAAGAGGACTCGGAGCTGGCGATGGCGGCGAAGGCGGCGGGGATCGAGTATCCCGCGCTGATCGAGAAGATCGTTGCGGCGGCGGAGCGGCGCTACGGGAGATAGCTGCCGCGATGGATGTGATTCATCGCGAGCGCGGTGATGAACGTGGTGATCGCGAGGCGGGCCGACTCTTCCCGCGCCGGGTCGTAGCCGAGGCCGAGGGTCTGGGCCCGTTCCTCGAGGTGGCGCAGCAGGAGCTGGGTGCGTTCGGGGAAGTGGCCGGTCCAGCGGAAGACGTTGGCCATGAGTCCGCGCTCGAGGCGGCGCATGAGGTCGGCGGCGGGGCGGGGCGGTTCCTGGCCGGTGCGGCGGCCGAGGTCACTGAAGATGGCGCGCAACGCGCCGTCGAGCCCGGGCGGGATGTCGTCGCCCATGTCGTCGTCATCGTCGTAGAATTCCTCCAGTGAATAGTCCATCTCGGCCACATCTTCATCGAGCTCGTCGTCGGTGACGGGCGGGATGGTGGCGCCCAGTTCCCGCATCATGCGATCGCAGAACTGGAGCTTGGCGAGCGCGACCGGCCAGCCGGCGTACTCGCTGCGCCAGTTGCTGCCAGGGGTGAGCCAGACGGCGAAGGTCTCGGACCAGTCCTCGTCGGGATGCTTCTGGGCATACCAGCCGGGGAGGTGCCGGACGTGGCGGCGGCTGAAGGGCTCAGGGGTGTAGTCGTCCTCGTAGGGCTGGGTGATGGCGCCGAAGTGCTTGAGCCAGTCCTCGCGATCGTAGAGCCGCCACGCATAATTGACAGCGTGCCCCAGCTCGTGGCGGAGGTAGCTCAGGATCTCTTGCCGGTCGAAGCCCTCGACCAGCATGGCGCGCTCGCGGTGGACCTCGGCGAGTTCGGTGCTGGCGAGGTAGAACGGAATGGCGATGGCGATGGTCTCGAACGGCACGCCCCACTCGGTGGAGAGGTAGAATCGGGGGGTGAGGTGGATGATGCCGGTGCCCCGCAGCTCGTCCATGACCTGGGCCACGAGCGGCTCGAGCCGAGTGCCCTTGATGGTGAGGCCGAGGTCGCGGATAGGGGTGGACCAGAGGTTGGATTCGTGGAAGGACGGGCTGGACGTCATGGACGGAATATAAGGGCGAGGCCCTTTACGTCATTGCGAGCACGCGTAGCGTGCGAAGCAATCTGGCTGCCTACCGACGAACCGCGCAGGCCCACGTGATGAACCACGGAGCCACAGAGAACACGGAGAACTGCCGTTGTGGTTGCTGTTCCGGGGCAGCGGTGCATGACCCAGCCCGTACCCACTCCCGTGAAGGGACTCGCGGCGGTGTCGCTGTTCAACGACGTCGCGAGCGAGATGGTGTATCCGCTGCTGCCGGCGTTCGTGACGCGTATTGGCGGCAGCGCAGCAATGCTGGGGCTGCTGGACGGAGCGGCGGAGTTCACGTCGGCCATACTCAAGTGGGTCAGCGGACGGCTGTCGGACCGGCCCGGACTCCGGAAGCCGCTGATCCTCGCGGGCTATGGCACGGCGGTGCTGGTGCGACCGCTCATCTCGGTCGCCTCGGCGGCGTGGCAGGTGGTGGGGTTCCGGGTGCTCGACCGGGTCGGCAAGGGGCTGCGCACCGCGCCGCGCGACGCGCTGATCGCCGACGTCACGCCAGAGGGAAGCGAAGGCCGCTCCTTCGGGCTGCATCGCGCGGCGGACCATCTGGGCGCGGTGCTCGGCTCGGTGGTTGCGTGGCTGCTGCTGGCGCAGGGAGCGGACGTCCCCGATGTGATCCGGTGGAGCCTGCTGCCGGGGCTGGTGGCGATCGCGGTGCTGCTCGTGGCACTGCGAGGAACCGGGAGCGGCTCGCGGGGGAGGGGCGTCGGGCCCAATGACAGGTCGGCGTCGTTGCGGTCGTCCATCGCTCCCTCATACCGGCCCATGGTCGCATTGGCGCTGTTCAGTGCGCTGCGGATGCCGGAAACGCTGATCCTGCTCCGGCTGCAGCAGGTGGGGCTGTCGGTGGCACTGGTGCCGCTGGCGTGGGCGGGGTTGCATGTGGTGCGGAGTGCGGCGAGCTACCCGGCAGGAGAGTGGAGCGACCGGGTGGGCCCCCGTCGCCTCATCGCACTGGCGGGGTTGTTTGCCGCGGCGATCATGGTGGGGTTCGGGGTGATCGAGAGCGCGCCGGCGGCGGTGGGGCTGCTGCTGCTCTTCGGGCTGGTGGCGGCGGTGGCGGAGCCGGCCGAGCGATCGCTGGTGGCGCAACTTGATCCGGCGAGGCGCGGGCGAGGATTCGGGTCGTTTCACGGCCTGGTGGGGCTGGCCTCACTGCCGGCCGCATTGGGATTCGGAATACTGACCGACGCGCGGGGGGCGACGGTGGCGTTCGTGGTGTCGGCGGTGCTGCTGGGGGTGCTGACTATCGGGTGGGTCGCGACTTTCCGGGAGTGATGTGCAACTGTGACTGCAACTGCAACTGCAACTGCAACCGCAGATTATGCAGATTTGAACTGCTGATTGCCCGAGTGGCAACAGGGTTCCACGCACCAGGCGGAGTTCGAGTTCCTGTTTTTGTGGGAGCACGCCCGAGGTCGTGGCGCGCCCACAACAACAACAGACCGATTCCGGCCAAGTAGAAGCAGGCAACCAACTCGACGAACAATCAGCAGTTCAAATCTGCGTAATCTGCGGTTGCAGTTTCAATTGCGGTTGCAGTTAACTCCCAGACGAGGCCCCGATGACGAAGCTCAGTCTGACACTGTTTGGTCTTGTCGCGTTGCCGTCCCTGCTGCTGGCGCAGGAGGCCGGGTGGCGTGCGGCCACCGAGGCGTTCTTCGCCGAGGCGCAGGCGGACAGCGTCGTGGGTTCGGCGCTGGTGCTGGTGCGCGACGGGAAGGTGGTGGCTGAGCGGTACGAGGGGTTCGCGGACCGGGAGCGAGGACAGCATGAAGGCGCCGAGACGATCCATCACTGGGCGTCGATCACCAAGACGTTGACGGCGATCGGGGTGATGCAGCTCGAGGAGCACGGGCTGATATCGCTGGACGATCCGGTGGTGCAGTACGTGCCCGAGCTTCGCCGCATTCACGCCGACAGCGGGGAGATCGAGCGCATCACCATACGGATGCTGCTGTCGCACACGGCGGGATTCCGGAACGGGACCTGGCCCTTCGGAAGCGGGGCGGAATGGGAGCCGTTTGAGCCGACCGAGTGGAGCCAGCTGGTGGCGATGTTCCCCTACACGCAACTGGTGC
>DASTUF010000021.1:0-6984 GCA_035759745.1 Gemmatimonadales bacterium | reverse complement strand
GGCCACCGTCCAGGGCCACGCCGGGTACGAGCGCGGCACGCTGGAGGCCGTGGTCGATGCCCGTCAGCGGGCCCAGGCTGCCCCCGGACCAGCCGCCGCCGGCGCTGCCGAGCAGACCCTCACCACCCAGGTGCGCCAACTGTTCGCGATCGCCGAAGCCTACCCCGATCTCAAGGCCGGTGCGAGCTTCCTCGATCTGCAGCGCTCGCTGGTCGAAATCGAGGATCACATCCAGAACGCCCGCCGGTACTACAACGCCGTGGTCCGCGACCTCAACACCAGCATCCAGAAGTTTCCCGCCAGCCTGGTGGCAGGGCCACTGGGCTTCCGCGAGGAGGAGTTCTTCGGGTTGGACGACAAATCCCAGGCCGCCGTGCCGCA
Source organism: Gemmatimonadales bacterium (assembly GCA_035759745.1). GTDB lineage: Bacteria > Gemmatimonadota > Gemmatimonadetes > Gemmatimonadales > GWC2-71-9 > CAMLHP01. Next base: position 6,603 of record DASTUF010000021.1, on the reverse strand, counting down.
GGTGTCACTATGATCGCACGCGCTCTGCCATGGCTTCTGCCCGCGCTGCTGTTCCTGCCTGCGCCGGCGCTCGCACAGCGGTCCATCGAAATCCCCCGCTTCCACTCCCGCGTCGTGGTGGAAGAGGACGGCACCATCGACGTCACCGAGACCTTCACCGCCCGCTTCAACGGCTCATGGAACGGCATCTACCGCACCGTGCCGGTGAAGTACCGCACACCCCAGGGCTTCAACTGGACCATCAAGATCGACCTCATCTCGGCCACGGACGACCAGGGCCGCGAGCTCCGCGCCGAGTCGTCCCGCGAACGCCACTACATCAAGTACAAGATCTGGGTGCCCGGCGCCCAGGACGCCGAGCGCACCATCGTGCTCCACTACAAGGCGCACAACGCGCTCCGCTTCTTCGAGGATCACGACGAGCTCTACTGGAACGCCACCGGCGACGAGTGGGACGTGCCCCTCGGCATGGTGTCCGCCGAAGTCGAGCTCCCCACCGGCGCTACCGGGATCCGCACCACCTCATTCAACGGAGCCGTGGGATCCACCCTGCGCGAAGCAGAGATAGTCGAGGAGGGGTCGAGCATCAGGTTCACGATGCCAAGGCCGCTCGAGTACCTCGAGGGCATGACGGTGGTGGTGGGCTGGGACAAGGGACTGGTCCCGGAACCGACAGCCATGGACAAGGTGCTGGGCTTCCTCACCTCCAACTGGCCGTTGGGCATTCCCTTCGTGGTCCTTGCGGCGATGCTCGCGCTCTGGTCCCGGATCGGGCGTGATCCCAGGAAGCGGCCGGTAGCGGTGCAGTACGAGCCGCCGGAAGACTTCACCCCGGCCGAGGCGGGAACGCTCACCGACGAGCGGGTGGACATGCGCGATATCACCGCCACCATGGTGGACCTCGCGGTGCGCGGATTTCTGCGGATCGAGGAGACCGAAGAAGAGGTGCTCTTCGGACTCTCGACGAAGAAGGAATTCACCTTCCACCGGCTGCGCCCCGAGTCCGACTGGGCGGCGCTGGCGCCCCACGAGCGCAATGTGCTGAAGGGCATCTTCAAGGATGGCAGCGTGGTCGCGCTGTCGGATCTCAAGGACGAGTTCTACACCGAGCTGAGCGGCATCAAGAACGGCGTGATGAACCAGCTCACGCTCAAGCAGCTCTATCGCAGTCGTCCCGACCATGTGCGCGCCTGGTGGCTCGGCGGCGGGTTCCTGGGCCTGGTGCTCGTGATGTTTGGCGGGGGCATCCTCTCGTCCGTGCTGAATCAGCAGCTCAGTCCGGTGCCGTTTGTCGTGGCCGGCATAGTGAGCGCCATCATCGTCGTGGTGATCGGGTGGAACATGCCGGCACGGACGGTGGACGGGACCCGCATGCTGGAGCGGGTGCTCGGCTTCAGCGAGTTCCTCGAGCGGGTGGACAAGGACAAGTACGAGAACGTCAAGCGGACGCCCGAGATGTTCGAGCGCTTCCTGCCCTATGCCATGGCGCTGGGAGTCGAGCAGCAGTGGGCCAAGGCGTTCAAGGACATGTACATGGAGCCGCCAACCTGGTACGTCGGCAGCAACATGCACCTCTTCAATGCCACCACGTTCTCGCGCAGCCTGTCGAGCATGTCCACCACAGCCGCTACCGCCATGAGCTCGTCACCGCGCAGTTCCAGCGGCTCCGGCTTCAGCGGCGGCGGCTTCTCGGGGGGTGGGGGAGGCGGTGGAGGGGGCGGGGGGTTCTAACTAGTGGGGAGTGGGGAGTGGGGAGTGGGAAGTCCGCCCACTTCCCACTTCCCACTTCCCACTAGCTACTGCTCGTTCGCCGTCGGATACGGTGCCGCCGGGTACTTCCCGATCTTCTCCTCCGTGTACTCGCTGGCCCAGAAGTCGGGCGGGCCGTCGCTGTCCTCTACCTTGTTGACCACGGGCTTGAGCCCGCGCTTGAGGTAGGCCGCGATCGCCCGCAGTTCCTCGTCCGACATGTGGCGCCAGGAGGGCCAGGGCATCGGCACGGCAAGGTACTTCGGGATCTCGGGGAAGTTGCCTACGCCCGGCGCTGTGCCGGTGATCTCGACATCCGGCGTCTCGCCCGGCCGCAGCCCGTAGCGCAGCGCGTTGAAGATCTGCCGCTCGCTGAACCGGCCCAGCCCGGTAGTGTTATCGGGTGTCAGGTTGCGAGGCCGGGTGATGAACGGGCCGACCCGGAACTGCTGCAGCGTGTCCGTGAGCCCAGCCAGCCACCCCGTGGCCTCGGGGTTGTTCATGCCGCCATGGCAATCTCCGCAGGCGTGACTGATCACCAGCTGCCGGCCCAGGAGCACCTGCGAATCCACTGCGGCTTCAACTTCGCCCACGGGCCGCCCCTCGAGCGGCCGGGAGACCAACGCGACGACAGTTCCCAGCAGACCCACACCGGCCACAGCGCCAAGCCACCTGGTAGTTCCCATACGCTTCGCTCCGGTTTCTGGTAGAGGTCGATGTGTCAGCGGGCGACCTGCGGGTCGCCCCTGATTTCAAGCACCCCCATCATCCCATGGTCTTCATGGTCCAGGATGTGGCAGTGGAACATCCACTTGCCGGGGAAGTCGTCATAGGTCACGATGAACCGCACTGTCTCGTGCTTCGGGACGTTCACCATGTCTTTCCAGCTGAGGAATGGCTCGGGAACCCCGTTGCGATCGAGCACCTGGAAACGGAACCCGTGCAGGTGGAATGGGTGGTCCATTCCCACCACATTCTCTACCTGCCAGATCTCGGTGGCGCCGACCGTGGTGCTGACATCCACCCGCGACATGTCCATCACCTTGCCGTTGATGAGACCCTGCCCCAGCACGATCACCCGGGTCGCCGTCGCCAGCGTGGTGTCAATCGGCTCCACCTTCCGGAGCGTCGCGGGAAGCGGCGGCGGTGTCATCGGGGGCTCGGACGTGTACTCGAGCGTGGCGAGGTTGCGAACCTCGTTCCAGTTCTCCGGCCGGGTCTGCGGGACATAGCGGTCGTAGGGCAGCGCCTGCAGCGCGGTGCTGCTGCCGGGCGCACCGCTGCCCCGCACCAGGAACTCGACCCGCTCCGATGGCGACACCAGCAGCTCCGATACTTCCACCGGCCGCTCGAACAGTCCGCCATCGCTGCCCACGTGCAGCAGCGTCTGGCCCGCCAGCGCCAGCCGGTAGCTGCGGCCGGCCGAGGCATTGATCACCCGCCAGCGCTGGACTTCGCCGCTCCGGATCGTGAGCGTCGGCAACACCTTCCCATTGACCAGCAGCAACTCACCCTCGCGCCCGTTTTCGCGGTCGCGCCGGCCATGCATCGAGTGCGGATCGGGGAAGTCGATCTCGCCCTCGGGTGTCAGCCGGTTGTCGGAGAGGATCAGCACCTGCTCGGGAAGTGCGGCCAGTGGATCGTCGGCGGCGCGCACGATGATGGCGCCGTAGAGGCCCCGCGCCACCTGCGCCCCGGTGCTGTGATCCGGGTGGGGGTGATACCAGTAGGTGCCGGCGGTGCCGGGCGGAACCGTGAAGCGGTATTCGTAGGTCTCACCCGGCGCCACCGGATGAAAGGGACTCCCGTCGGACTCGAACGGAAGGTGAAATCCGTGCCAGTGCACCGTGGTCGCTACCGGAAGCTCATTGCGGAAGCGAATGGTGACGTTGTCTCCCTCACGCAGGTCCAGCGTGGGGCCGGGCACGGTGCCATTGTAGCTGAAAACCGGCGTGGGGACCCCGGCCTTGAGGATCAACCGGGCGGGGGATGCAGAGAGGGAAAGTTCGACACTGCGAGCGGTAGCCGGAGCCGGGGCAGCGGCGGACGCCAGCTGGCCGCGCGCCACCTCGACAAGCGAGGAGCTCGCCAGTGCTGCGAAGAGCGGCGCGGCCGACCAGGGGGACACGATGCGCCTCATACAGGGGGACCATCAACTGTTTCGGAACGCCCCTAAGCTGCAACCCGGTACCGTTTCGCGCCAGTCCCTGAGGAGTCGAGAGTTGAGAGTCAAGAGTCCAGAGTGGGCTCTCTCGACTCTCGACTCTTGACTCGTAACTCACGCAGTCCCATCCAGATCGACGTTCCAACAATCACCCACGCCACGAACCGCGCGTCCCGGGCCAGCGTCAGGTCCTGGTCCAGCTTCCCCCAGGTCGCCAGCAGGAAAGTCCAGTCGTGCTCGCCTCCCCCTACCAGCGGTAGCTCCTGGGCCCGGGCGTCGGCGACGTAGCGGGCGATGTTCCAGAAGTTCTGCCCCACCCACCAGAGCGCCACGCTCGCCGCGTGCCGATCCTGGTTCCGCCAGAACGACACCACGAATGCCAGCGGCAGGATCAGCTGAAACAATGTCCCACCGAGCGCGGTAAGGACCTCCCCGCCCCACCCGAATACCAGATGGCCGGTCTCGTGGATCGCGAGGTTCAGGGCATCGGGCAGGTGGAAGCGCGACGGCGTCAGCCCGCACCACACGCCATACACGGCCAGCAGGCACGTGAGCGCCAGGCGCCACTGCCGCTCCCCGAAACCGAGGCTGCTATTTTCGGTGATGTCGCACCCCCCTACCCCCCTGCGCATACGCGATCTCCGCAAGCGCTACGATGACGTCATCGCCGTGGACGGACTCGACCTCGAGGTCCTGCCCGGAGAATGCTTTGGCCTGCTGGGACCCAACGGCGCCGGCAAGACCACGACTATCGAGATCTGCGAGGGCCTGACTGCCCCCGACAGCGGCGAGGTCGAGTTGCTCGGCCGCCATTGGGGCAGCAATGCGCAGCACCTGCGCGAGCGGCTCGGCATCCAGCTGCAGGAAACCCAGCTGGCCGAGAAGCTCTCTGTGCACGAAACGTTGCGGCTGTTCCGCAGCTTCTATGCCCGTGGCCGCGAGGTCGAGGACGTCATCGCCCTGGTCCAGCTGGAAGAGAAGCGCCAGGCGCGCGTGGGGACCCTCTCCGGCGGCCAGAAGCAGCGACTCGCCCTCGGCTGCGCCCTGGTGGGCGATCCCGAGCTGGTCTTCCTCGATGAACCCACCACCGGCCTCGACCCGCAGGCCCGGCGCCAGGTCTGGGAGCTGGTGGAACAGCTCAAGGCCACCGGCCGCACCATCCTGCTGACCACCCACTACATGGAAGAGGCCGAACGCCTGTGCGACCGGGTGGCCATCGTGGATCACGGCAAGGTGATCGCCCTGGGCACGCCGCGGCAGCTGATCGCCGGACTTGGCGCCGAGCAGATAGTCTTTTTTGCCATCGAGCAGGAAGCCGGCGATCGCTTCGGGGATGATGTGCGTCAGACCATCACCGACGCGGTTGGCCGCGCGCCGCGCGCCACCGACAGCGGGTGGGAACTCGGTGTGGACGCACCCCATGTGGCGATTCCCGCGCTGCTCTCCGCGCTCAAGACGCATGACATGCCGCTGTCCGAGCTGCGCACCCACTCGCCGACACTGGAAGACGTATTCGTGTCGCTGACAGGGAGGGCGCTGCGTGACGCCTGAGCCAAGCCGCAACATCACTCCCGTGCGGCCGGCGCTGGTCGAGCTGACGCTGGTGCGAGTGAGGGAGTTCATCCGGGAGCCCGAGGCGCTGTTCTGGGTCTTCGTGTTTCCCCTGCTGCTGGCCATGGGCCTCGGCATCGCCTTCCGCAATCGCCCGCCCGAGTCCGTCCGCATCGGCGTGGTGCAGTCCGCCCCGGCCGGGATGGTGACGGCGCTCGAAGCCGCCGAGGGACTGGCCGTGGTGCAGATGGAGGACGACAGCGCAGCGGCGCAGGCACTTCGCACAGCCGATGTCGCACTGGTCGTCTCACCATCGTCCAGCGGCGTGACCTATCGCTTCGATCCGTCGAGGCCCGACGCGCGCAATGCCCGGCTCCTGGCCGATCGCGCCATCCAGGTCGGGGCCGGGCGCAGCGACCCGGTGCCGGTCGAGGAGGCGACGGTCAGCGAACGCGGCGCGCGCTACATCGACTTCTTCATTCCGGGATTGCTGGGACTCAACCTCATGGGGAGCGGCATCTGGTCCATTGCCTTTGCCATCGTGACCGCCCGCAAGCAGAAGCTGCTGAAGCGCCTGGTGGCCACGCCGATGTCACGGGCGCAGTACCTGGGGTCGTTCCTGCTGTCGCGTCTGGTGTTCCTGGTGCTGGAAGTGGGGGTGCTGGTGGCGTTCGGCGCCCTGGTCTTCGACGTCCCGATGCGGGGCTCGTGGGTGACGCTGGCCGTCGTCTGCCTGGTGGCGGCGCTCGCGTTCAGCGCAATGGGACTGCTGGTCTCCTCGCGCGCCCGGACGGTGGAAGCCGTCTCGGGGCTGGCCAACCTGGCGATGCTGCCGATGTGGATCTTCTCGGGCGTGTTCTTCTCCGCCGCGAATTTCCCCAAGGCACTGCAGCCCTTCGTTCAGGCGCTGCCGCTCACGGCCACCGTGGACGCACTGCGTGGAATCATGCTTCGGGGAACGCCACTTGCCACGCTCGGCGGGGAACTGGCGCTGCTGACGGTGTGGCTGGTGCTGCCGTTCGTCACGGCGCTGTGGATTTTCAGGTGGCGATGAGGTCCTGAAGCCGTGGTGATTCCGCTGTTCAACTCTTCGGCAGCGGCGCCCGCGCGGAGATGATGGTGATGTTGTCGCTGCCACC
>DASTUF010000020.1:0-2854 GCA_035759745.1 Gemmatimonadales bacterium | reverse complement strand
GCCTGGTAGGTGGCGAGCATGATGGGCACCTTGATCATGCTGGCGGTGGGGAAGAGCTCGTCGGCGTTGAGCTCGGCGCTGCGCCCCGACCGGAGGTGGTGCACGTAGATGCCTACATCGCCATCGACCCGCCCTGCCAGTTCGCGGAGCCGGGCCTCCAGCTGAGTATCCCGGCGCGCCGCCGGTTCGGGAGGCACAGGAGCGCGGGGCGCGCAGCCGGCGAGCAACAGCGCCAGCGCGAGCGCCCCGCGCCCCCACCTCACGAGGCCGCGACCGTGATCTGCTTCATCATCCCGTGCATGAAGTGCGGACGGTTGTCGGTCGCGTCGCCGATCCAGCAGATCAGGGCATAATCTCCCGGTGCGAAGTCATGGGTCATGAGCTGCACCTGGCCAGCTTCGAGAGCGCCGATGCCACCGCTCTCGGTGAAGGGCGGCGGGCCCTCGGGCTTCTGGAACCAGGCCATGAGCTGCTCGGCGGTGGTGCCCGGCGCGAGCTTGGCGAACCAGAGCTCATGCGGCTGGGAGGCTGTGTTCTCGAACCGGATCACCTGTTTGCCGGCGGTGATCGGTGCCGACATGGTCCAGTCGTAGTCGGTCATGGTGACGGCCAGGTCCGCTTCCGGCAGCGGGCCGGTAGGCGCGTCACTCGGCACAACCGTGAGCGGCCGGACCATGCCCTTGGCCACGTGCGGCACCTCGTCGGGTCCGGGAACGAAGCAGACCAGCACGTAGTTTCCGGCCTCAAGGTCCAAGGTCACTTCCGAGGTGCCGCCGGCGAACGGCGCATTGGGCCCGCCTACGGCGTGAATCCAGGCCGGCGCTTCCTGGGCGTGATCCGAGGCCGGCGCTTCCTGGGCGGCAAACGCTTCCATTGCCTCGTCCATCGTGTGGCCTTCTTCGATCCGGATCAGGCTGGCGTGGTGCCAGTCGGGGCCCTCGTTCATCAGATGGAAGGTGGTGAGGCCGGCGGGGATGGTGTCCGGGGCATCGAACGCGAAATCCGTGGTCTTGATGTGCACCACGTTGGGAGCGACGGTGGCCGCCGCAGTCGTGGTCGCGGCCTCCGGCTCGGCGTCGGGACGGGGGGCACAGGCGGCCAGTACCAAGGCGGCTGCAATGAGGCGACGCATGCGGCAACTCCTGAGGGTATGGGGGTCGAGCTGACAATGGCCGGTGTGTTGATCCACGGGCAAGCAATCTACAGTCCGGGACTGCACCGTCCAGACCTCCGAAACCGGCGCCCGGCGGGCTCCGTAGCGCTTTGGAGGGGTTCTCTCTCCACAACCAGCCTGGTACGCCATGACTTCGGTTCTGCTCGCGCTCCTGCAGAGTGCTGTGGCGGTTTCCACTCAGGTGCCCGATGGCCCGGTCTTCAGCGGGCGGGCGGGCCAGCTGGACGTGACCCCGCCCCGGATCGAGGCATCGATCGAAGTGGACGGCGTGCTGTCCGAGCCGGCGTGGCAGCAGGCGGCCCGGCTCCGGGACTTCTCCCAGTTCCTGCCCCAGGACGGCGTGCCCGCTCACGACTCGACCGAGGTACTGGTGTGGTACTCGCCTACCGCTCTCCATCTCGGCATTCGCGGATTCGAGGCGCACGGGGTGCCGCAGGCCACCCTCGCCGAGCGCGACCGGATCTTTGCCGACGACTGGATCGAGATCCTGCTGGGCACCTTCAATGACGGGCGCACGGCCACGATGTTCGGGGTCAATCCGCTGGGGGTGCAGGCGGACGGCGCGCTGGTGGAGGTGGGACAGTCGAGCGGCGGCTTCGGGTCGCAGGGTGCGGTTCGGGACCGGGCCGACCTCAGCCCTGACTACACCTGGGACTCGCGGGGCGCGCTGGTTCCCGGGGGATTCGTGATCGAAGTGCGGATTCCCTTCAAGAGCCTCCGGTTCCAGCCGTCGCCGTCGCAGACCTGGGGGCTCCACGTGAGCCGCCGGGTGCAGCACTCGGGCTACGAGGACACCTGGGCTCCGGCCGACCGGTCGCGGGCGTCGTTCCTGCAGCAGGCCGGGCGGCTCACCGGACTCACCGAGCTCCGGCGCGGGCTGGTGGTGGATATCAATCCGGAAGTGACTGCGGCATACAACGGCGCCCGCACCGGCGATGCCTACGCCTATGGTGACGTCGAGCCCGATGTTGGCGGGAGCCTCCGCTGGGGCGTCACCAACAATCTGACGCTCAACGCGGCAGTGAATCCCGACTTCAGCCAGGTCGAGAGCGATGCAGGCCAGCTGTCCTTCGATCCGCGGCAGTCGCTCTTCTTCTCCGAGAAGCGCCCCTTCTTCCTCGACGGTATCGAGCAGTTCAACACGCCCAGCAACCTGATCTACACTCGGCGTATCGTGCAGCCGCTGGCCGCGGTGAAGCTTACCGGCAAGGGATTTGGGAACGACATCGCGTTCATGTCCGCCGTGGATGACGACGGCACTTCCGCCACCGGCAGTCATCCGGTGTACAACATCCTCCGGGCTCAGCGCGGGTTGGGCGGCGGATCTCGCGTCGGGCTGGCCTACACCGACAAAATGGATGGGGACAATTACAACCGCGTCGGCAGCGTGGATGGCCGATGGGTGTTTGGCGGAGTGTATGCCGTGCTGGCGCAGGGCGCGCTCAGCCGGACCCGCACCAATGACGTGACGGTCACCGACCCGCTGTGGAACCTGCGCTTCGACCGCAACGGCGAGCGCTTCGGCTGGCGCAGCTTCTTTTCCGGGATCGGCGACGAGTTCCGGGCCCAGAGCGGGTTCATCAACCGAACCGGCGTCGTACGCCTCAATTTCACGCCCAACTACTCGTGGCTGCCGCCGCGCGGCTCGCTGGTGGAACGGGTCACGGCGTCGGTCGGGCT
>DASTUF010000019.1:0-21921 GCA_035759745.1 Gemmatimonadales bacterium | reverse complement strand
AGTTCCGCGTTCCGCAGCACGATCCGCACGTAATCGCGGGTCTCGACGTAGGGAATCCGCTCGGTGAAGATCTCCGGGTCCTCGGCCCCGCCCTTGTCCTTCCACCGGATGACCCGGCTGGCGCCCGCGTTGTATGCGGCGAGGACGTGCGCCGGATGCTCGTGCCGCTCGAGCAGGTCCTCGAGGTGGATCATCCCTAGCTGCAGGTTCACGTCGGGCTGATACAGCAGCACCGGGTCCCACACTGGAAACCCGCGCGCCCGCGCCAGGGTGCGGCCCAGCGAGGGCATCACCTGCATCAGCCCTCGCGCACCGGCGCCGCTGGTGGCGGTAGGTGTGAACATCGATTCCTGCCGGATGAGCCCGGCGGCAAACGCAGGATCGACGTCGTGCGCCCAGGCCTCGGCCGCGAGCGTCGGCTCCAGCACCACCGGGTAGAGCAACCGCCAGGTTCGCGCATCGGATGCTGCACCCCGCGCCCGCGCCCGGCTCGCCATCCGGATGCCGCGCGACGCGTGCCCGCCGGACCGCAGCGCATTGGCCACTGCCAGGAGCCGCTCGGCAGAGGAATCATCGATGGAGGAGACCGCGTCGAGTTCCCACCGGGCCTCGCGGTCCATCCCCAGCTGGGTGAGCAGCTCCGCACGGGCGATGGCGCTGTCCACCGCCGGCACCCCCATGAACCGGTCCTCCGCCGGTGGCGGAATCCACGGATCCTGGCCCAGCCTGGCACTCGCGAGCGAGCCGTAGTAGCCATCGCGGTCCCGCTCCGCCGCCGCGCGCCACCGCTCCCGCGCGGTCGCGGAATCGCCGGCCGCGGCCCACGCCCGCCCCGCCCAGTAGCGCGACGCGTGCGCTTCCGCCGAGGAGGGATAACGGGAGGCAGTCGAATCCAGCTCCCGCGCGGCGGTGCGATACTGTCCGTCCGTGAAGGCGATGATCGCGGCCCGGAATCCGCTGGCCGGCGCCAGCCGCGCCTTGGGATGATTGGTGACCACCGACCGAAAGGCATCGCGCGCGGCTGCATCGCGCCCCTCGTCGGTGGCGAGGTCCCCCAGCAGGAACAGCGCGGTCGCAACCGGGTCGGTTTCGCGGGGATGGTTTCGCAGCAGCGCGCGCAGCACGGTCCTGCCGTCACTCACCCTGCCGGCGCGCACCAGCGCGCGCCCTCGCTGGTACGCCGCCTGCGCCGCGAGTTCCCCGGGCGCTCGCACCCGTGCAAACTGCGCCGCTGCCTCTTCATAGTCCCCCATCGCCGCCAGCTGCCGCCCATGATCGAAGCGGTCGCGGTCGTTGCCCAGCCCGGCGCGGAATGCCCGCGCGAATGCCTGAGCCGCACGACTCGCGGGGCCGCCGGTCGCGAGCGCCCGCGCGATCGCCAGTTCTTCCGTTGCGGTCAGCGACGGGAACGCTTCGTCCAGCGTGGCCACGGCCGACCGCGCCGCCCCGCTGCCGCGACGGGTTTCGACCACTCGCATCAGGTCCGCGCGGAGCGCCCGGCGTGCCTCGCTTCCCTCCGGGGCCTGCGCCAGCCGCAGCCGGTTGACCGTCGCCGAACTGCCCAGAGAATCGTACGCCGCGATCGCCCGCGCCGTGTCTGCCGCGCGCAGCCATCCATCCGCCCGCGCCGCGGCGAGTCGTGGCAGCGCGGCTGGCAGCCGGATGGAGTCGAGCAGGCGGTTTCGCTTCGACGCATCGGTGGTGACGATCGCCTGGCGGTAGCGCAGCCAGTCGCCGATCAACGGAAGGTCGTCCGCCGCTCGGCCATACGCATCGGCCGCCGGCGCCAGCGAGTCGATCCGGTCGAGGGCGCGTGCCCGGATCACCAGCCGCTCGCCCCGTTCGTGGTCGTTGCGCGCGCGATCGACTGCCCGGGCCGCGTGGCTCGCGGCGATGGTATCGGCATTCCGCTCCAGCGCTGCCCGCGCCAGCAGTGCCCGTCCCCTGCCGCCGAACTCGTCGTCCAGCCACGCCGCCGGTTCCAGCAGCCGGTGCACCTCGTCCCATCCCGACCATTGCGACGCGGCCGTCGCGGAAAGCAACACCGCCTCCGGCGTCCGCCGCTCCGGCGAGGACACGACCGGCGCCAGCATCCATGTAGCGCGCCACGCCTGGCCCCGCGCCAGTGCGGCCCGCGCGGCGTCCAGCAGCGAGTCCGCCTCCACCACCGTCATGGGAGCGGGAAGCGCCGGCATCATGCTGGGCGCCGGCAGCGGGCAGAGAACGTGCAGCGACAGGGAGAACAGCATCATGATAGAATCAACGCATGTCACGAGGCGAGGACAACCGGGCGCACCCGGATGGGCAGGAGAAGCGCGTACGCGTGGATCAGTGGCTCTGGGCAGCCCGATTCTACAAGACGCGTGCCCTTGCGGCGGAAGCGGTGGACGGAGGACGAATCGCGGTCAACGGCGAGCGGGTCAAGCGCTCCCGGATCCTGCGCGTGGGAGACGAAGTGCGGGTCCGCATGCCCCCGTTCGAGCACATAGTGGGTGTCCAGGCCCTCAGCGCCCGCCGCGGCCCCGCCACCGAGGCGCGGCTGCTCTATAAGGAAACGGAAGCCAGCCGGGACGCGCGAGAGAAGCTGGCCTGGCAACTCAAGAACGCCAGCGTCGTCGCGGACTACGAACGCGGCCGGCCCAGCAAGAAGGATCGCCGCGACCTTCGCCGTCTAAGGGGAAGGGAGGAGTAGGGCCTTCCCACTTCCCACTCCCCACTTCCCACTCACATGTTTTCCGCCACGGCCTGTCCGAACGCCCCACACTTCAAGAGCGTAGCTCCCGTCATCAGCCGCTCGAAGTCGTAGGTCACCCGCTTCTGGCCAATCGTCTTTTCCAGCCCGCCGACGATCAGGTCCGCCGCTTCGTGCCACCCCAGATAGCGGAGCATCATCTCGCCCGAAAGGATCACCGAGCCCGGGTTCACCTTGTCCTGGCCGGCATACTTCGGGGCAGTACCATGGGTCGCTTCGAAGATGGCGTGCCCAGTGACGTAGTTGATGTTGGCGCCGGGCGCGATGCCGATGCCGCCCACCTGTGCCGCCAGCGCGTCGGAGATGTAATCGCCATTGAGGTTGAGCGTGGCCACCACGCTGTACTCCGCCGGCCGAGTCAGGATCTGCTGCAGGAACGCGTCCGCGATCACGTCCTTCACCACGCATCCGCCCGGTAGCTTGAGCCACGGCCCGCCGTCCAGCTCCACCCCGCCGAACTCCTCCCTGGCCAGCTGGTAGCCCCAGTCGCGGAATCCGCCCTCGGTGAACTTCATGATGTTGCCCTTGTGGACCAGCGTCACGCTGGGCCGCTTCTCCCGCACCGCAAACTCGAGCGCGGCCCGGACCAGCCGCTTCGACCCTTCCTCGGACACCGGCTTGATCCCGATCGAGCTCGTGCCGGGAAACCGGATGCTCTTCGCACCCATCTCCTTCGTAAGGAAGTCCACCACCTTTCTGGCCTCGGCGGTGCCTGCCTGGTACTCGATGCCGGCGTAGATGTCCTCGGTGTTCTCCCGGAACACCACCATGTCCACTTCGCCCGGCCGCTTCACCGGTGACGGCACTCCCTCGAACCATCGGACCGGGCGGACGCAGGCATAGAGGTCCAGCTGCTGCCGCAGGGCCACATTGAGTGAGCGGATGCCACCGCCTACCGGCGTCGTAAGCGGGCCCTTGATGGCCACGAGGTGATGCCGAATGGCCGTGAGCGTATCATCGGGCAGCCAGCTCTTCACCTGCTTGTTCGCTTTCTCACCGGCCAGCACCTCGAACCACTCGATGCGGCGCTTCCCGCCGTACGCCTTCTTGACGGCGGCGTCGAATACCAGCTGCGACGCACGCCAGATGTCCGGCCCGGTCCCGTCGCCCTCGATGAATGGGATGATCGGCTGCTCGGGCACCTGCAGCGCCCCGCCGGACATCGTGATGGTCTCGCCCGCCGACGGCGGCGTGAGCTGCGAATAAGCTGGGGATGTTGGCATGGATTGGAAAATAGGCGGTAGAGGCCTGAAGCGCCGGAGCGCTGGGTGTTCCGGAGCCCACGTCGGTTGGGCGGTCGGGAATGACAACTCCCTCCGGCATGCTCAGCCAACCGCGTGTGGGCGAAGGAACAGCCAGCGGGACGGCGCGAGGCAGCCAGATTGCTTCGTCCGCTACGCGGTCTCGCAATGACGTAAGGGCCCGCCCTTGCGCCGCTACCCCGGAATGCTCAGATTGGAGCCCATGCGTCACACCTCAGCCGCGCTCTTTACGTTTGCGTTCTACTTTGGCACCTCCGGGGGCCGAGGTCGATCAGGCGTGCGCAGCTGAGCTGACGCCCACGACACTCGCGAAGCCCCCGGTTCCGGAACCGGGGGCTTTGTTGTTTACACGCTCCGGATATCACAAGGTCGGTCCATGATCATCATCACCCGCCCCGGCATCGCCGAGTCCGAGCTGGAACACCTGTGCCGACGGGTGGAATCGCTCGGACTCTCCGCCCGGGTCCTCCGGGGCACCCAGCGCACCGTCGTCGCCTGCGTCGGGGATGACACCCGCCTGGCGGAGATCCCGCTCCTCGCGCTGCCGGGCATCGAGTCGGTCACCCCCGTGCTCCGGCCCTACAAGCTCGCGTCGGCGGAGGGAGCGGCGGGCCATCGCACCACCGTGAGGGTCGGCAATGCCACGATCGGAGGCAAGGGAATCGCCGTGATAGCCGGGCCCTGCTCGGTGGAGAGCCGCGAGATGCTGCTGGAGACCGCGCACTCAGTGCGCGATAGTGGCGCCGTGCTCCTTCGCGGTGGCGCATTCAAGCCCCGGACCTCGCCCTACGCCTTCCAGGGCATCGGCGCCAACGGGCTCGAGATCCTCGCTGACGCCCGCCGCGCAACCGGGCTCGGCGCCGTCACCGAGGTCATGGACACCCGGCAGGTCGATCTCGTCGCCGAGCACGCCGACATGCTCCAGATCGGCGCCCGCAACATGCAGAACTTCGCGTTGCTGGCGGAAGTGGGGCGAGCCGGCAAGCCGGTACTGCTGAAGCGGGGGCTCGCCGCCACCATCAAGGAACTGCTCATGGCGGCCGAGTATGTCATGGCCCACGGCAACGATCAGGTGGTGCTGTGCGAGCGAGGAATCCGGACCTTCGAGACCGCGACCCGCAACACACTCGATGTGGCCGCGATTCCCGTGCTCAAGGAGGAGACCCACCTGCCGGTCATCGTGGACCCCAGCCACGCCGGTGGACGCGCGTCGCTGGTGGCGCCCCTGGCCGCCGCGGCGGTGGCGGTAGGAGCTGATGGACTCATCATCGAAGTCCACCCCAGCCCCGAGTCGGCGCTTTCCGATGGCGATCAGTCGCTGACCCTCGAAGCGTTCGCACGGCTGATGCGCGGCCTGGAGCCCTTCGCCGCCGCGGCTGGCCGCGAACTCGCCCAGCCCCTCCCCATTCCGTCGGCGCGCCAGCCACAGGCGGCGGTCGCGTGAGCACCGCGGGACCTCTGGCGGTGGCCGCCACCGGGCAGTTGCGCGTCGGAGTTCAGGGCGAGGCCGGCTCCTTCAGCCACGCCGCACTTGTCGGCATGTTGGCCGGCGACGCGCAGCCCTGCTGGTACGATTCCTTCGACGCCGCGCTCGATGCCCTCGAACGGGGCGACGTGGACAAGCTCCTCCTTCCGGTGCACAACACCCTGGCCGGCGTGGTGTCACCCAGCCTCGCCGCCATCGCCGCGCGGGAAGTGCGGGTGGATGGTGAGCATGAGATGCCCATCCGCCTGGTGCTCGCCGCGCTTCCCGGCACCCGCATCGCCGACCTGACGGTGATTCGCTCGCATCCGATCGCGCTCGACCAGTGCACCCGCTTCCTCAAGCACCACCCTCACCTCAAGGCCCACGCCGAGTTTGACACCGCAGGAGCCGCTCGGCTCCTGGCCGAACGCCGCCTCGCGACCGAGGGCGTGGTGGTGAGCCGGGAAGCCGCCGAGCTCTACGGGCTGGCGCTGCTGAGCGAGGACATCCAGGACCGGCGCGACAACGTCACCCGCTTCTGGCTGCTCTCCCGCCGTCGGCTCGGCGGCGGCGGCGCCAGCGAGCGCTTCGACCGGCACACCCACCTCCACCTCGAGCGGCCCGATGCCATCCGTGCCGTGCGCGGTGCCACAACGATTCCGGACGACTCGGCCGACGCCGTGGCAGAGGCCACTCGAGAACTGCTCGACGCACTCCTTGCCGCCAATGGCATCGAGACCGCTGACGTCGTCAGCGCCATCTTCACGGTCACACCCGACATTCGAAGTGCGTTTCCTGCCCTCGCCGCGCGTGATGCCGGCTGGACCAGGGTGCCGCTGCTGTGTGCCAGCGAGATGGATGTGGAGGGGGCCCAGGGGAGGTGCATTAGGGTGCTGCTGCATGCCCGGCCCCGGAGGGACTGGACGCCGGTGCCGGTCTATCTGCGTGAAGCCGCTACGCTGCGGCCCGATCTCAAGGCGTAGGGCGTGAGGCGTAAGGCACTTGCCCCACGCCCCACGCCCCCACGCCCTACGCCCCTGCAGCTTCGTCCACCAACCAGGTCAGATGTCCCGATGTCCTCACCCGGGCTATCGGATATCGCGCCGCCGCCGCCTCGGGGCTGGACACCACCGCCTCGACGATCGGCCGCTTCGCCCGGCCTGCCGCCAGCACCAGAATGTTCCGGGCGTGCGCCAGCAGCGGGAGCGTGACCGACAGCCGATTGGGCGACTCGCTGCCCTTGGGCGCCTTGGTGTGGAGCACCAGTCGCTCGCGCTCGCTCAGGGCTGCGCTGTGAGGGAAGAGCGACGCGGTGTGGCCGTCGGAGCCGATACCCAGCAGCACCAAATCAAACGCCAGGTCGGGCAGCCGGTCCCGCAGCAGGTTTTCGTAGCGTCGTGCTGCCCGGACGTGATCCCGCGCCTCGCCCGGCATGCGGAACACGCTGCTTTCCGGCACCGGTGCCCTGCCCAGCATGACGTCCCACGCCATCCGGTAGTTGCTGGCCTCGTGGTCCGGCGGCACGCAGCGCTCATCGCCCCAGTACCACTCGATCACGTCCCACGGCACCACGTCGCGGTACTCGTCCGACGCCAGCAGTTCATACAGTCGCCTGGGAGTGCTCCCGCCTGACAAGGCGATGGTGCAGCGCCCCGTGAACAACGCGGCTTCCCTGGCGCCCACCACCACCCAGCGAGCGGCCTCGTGGCTGATCGCCTCCAGGTCCGGCAGAACTGAGATGTCAGGTGTCACGGATTGCGCCAGCCGAGTGCACCCATGCCGGCGAGAGCGTTGGCTTCCTCCGGCCCCCAGCTCCCCGCCGGGTAGCGCCGCACCGGTGTGTCCAGTTCCAGCAGTGGCGTGTACAATTCCCACGACGCCTCCACTTCGTCCGCGTGGACGAACAGAGTCTGGTCACCCTCGAGCACGTCGAGCAGCAGCGTTTCGTAGGCCTTGGGCAGTGGTCCGAAGGCATCCTTGTAGTTGAAGCGAAGCGGTTCCCGGGACAGCGCAAACGAGGGACCCGGCGTCTTGACGTCGAAGTACAGGGAAAACCCTTCGTCCGGCTGCAGTCGCAGCACCAGCGTGTCGGAAGTGAGGTGGCACGCGTCGTACGGCTGGAACAGGCTCACCGGCGGCTCGCGGAAGGTGAGCACGATCTCGGTCAGCCGCCGTGCCATCCGCTTGCCGGTGCGCAGCAGGAACGGCACTCCCTTCCACCGCCAGGTATCGACGTCCAGCCGAAGTGCTGCGAAGGTCGCGGTCCGGGACCGATTGGGCACGTCCTGCTCGTCGAGGTAGCCTTTCACCTTCTTGCCGTCCAGCTTGCCCGCGGCGTACTGCCCCCGCACCACCTCGTCCGCATCGATCGATGCGATGGACTGCAGCGCCTTGACCTTCTCCTGTCGGATGGCCGACGCCGAGATCGACGATGGCGGCTCCATCGCCACCAGCGTCACCAGCTGCGTCAGGTGGTTCTGGATCATGTCGCGGACCACGCCCGCCTTGTCGTAGTATCCGGCGCGATCCTCGATTCCCAGCGACTCCGCCACCGTGATCTGCACGCTGGACACGTGATCCCGGCTCCACACCGCCTCGAACATCGCATTGGCGAAACGGAAGACCATCAGGTTCTGGACCGTTTCCTTGCCCAGGTAATGATCGATTCGGTAGATCTGCTCCTCCGTCCAGCCCTCATGCAGCACCTGGTTGAGCGCCCGCGCCGACGCGAGGTCGCGTCCGAACGGCTTCTCCACCACCAGCCGCGAGTAGCCCTGCCCGCTCGCCAGTCCAGCCGCTGCGAGACCCTTGGCCGTCGGCCCAAACACCGCCGGCGGAAGCGCCAGGTAGAAGACCCGGTTCCCCGGGAGGTTGTGCTCCGCTTCCACGGCCTCGATGGCGGCCTTGAGCGACGCGTATTCTTCGGGCCTGCCCTCGCCGATGGGATGGTAGGAGAGGAACTTCCGGGCCCAGGCTTTCGCCGGGGTCGCCTTGATCCCGGTTTCCATCAGGGCCTCGACTGCCATCGCGCGGAAGCTGTCGTCGTCCTCGTCGGCGCGTGCCACACCGATGACATGCACCCGGGTCGCCGCATCGGTGGCGTGCAGATGCTGCAGCGCCGGCAGGATCATTCGCCCGGCGAGGTCGCCCGTGCCCCCAAACAGCACGAAGACCGCGGCATGCCCTCCCGGCGCGGCCACGTCAGCTCTCCTGCTTGATGGCGTGCCCGCCGAACTGATTGCGCATCGCGGCCAGCAGCCGGTCGGCGAAAGCCTTCTCGCTCCGCGATCGCAGCCGCGCGATCAGTGAGAGCGTGATCACCGGCGCCGGCACGTCGAGGTCCACCGCCTCCTGCACCGTCCACCGCCCCTCACCCGAGTCGGATACCCAAGGCGCGATGCCGTCGAGCGTCGGATTTTCATCCAGGGCGTTGACGGTGAGGTCCAGCAGCCATGAGCGCACCACGCTGCCATGCTGCCAGATGCGGCCGATCTGGGCCAGGTCCAGCTCGAACTCCTCCTTCCGCTCGAGGATCTCGAAGCCCTCGGCGAAGGCCTGCATCATCCCGTACTCGATGCCGTTATGGATCATCTTGGTGAAGTGACCCGAGCCGGAGGGACCCACTCGGCCCCAGCCGCGGTCCGCCGCCGGAGCGAGCGCCTCGAACACCGGCCGGAGGCGCTCAACCGCCGCCTTGTCGCCGCCCACCATCATGCTGTATCCCTCGGCGAGGCCCCAGACTCCGCCGCTGGTTCCGCAGTCGACGTAATGCAGGCCGGCGGCGGCCAGCTTCTCGCCTCGACGGATCGTATCCTTGTAGTTGCTGTTCCCGCCGTCGATCACCGTGTCGCCTCGCGAGAGCACCGCCGCGAGCCCGTCCACCACGCTTTCGGTCGGCTTGCCCGACGGAACCATCACCCAGACGGCGCGAGGCGCCGAGAGCTTCTGCACCAGCTCCTCCAGCGAGCCGGCGCCTTCCGCACCGTCCTTGACCGCCTCCGCCACCGCCTCGGCCTTCATATCCGTCGCAACGACGCGGTGCCCGGCACGCACCAGCCGCGTCGTCATGTTGGCGCCCATCCGGCCCAGTCCTACCATGCCCAGTTCCATCTTCACTCCTCAATATTCAGGCTACGGGATACTGTACCCGCGTGACACCAAACCGCAACCGAAAACCAGCTGCAACCAAGACTGCAACTACAACTGCAACCGCAGATGACGCAGATTTCAATCGATCGAATGTCCGCCGACCTGGCGTCATCCGACTTCGCGTGGCTCGCAGTGTTGTTTGTGGGCGCGCTGCTGGCTCCAGTGAACCCCGCAATCGAGCTGGGTACGCTGATCTCCGAGGCGCTCCCACAACAACAAGCGCTCGAACGATGCCCGCGGCTCGGAGCCGGTTCCGCGCTCGGACAATCAATCGTAATCTGCGTCATCTGCGGTTGCAGTTCTGGCTGCGGTTGCGGAAGCCTGCGCCGCTGCCCGGCCCAGCTTCCGCAGTAGCCGGACCGCTTCCGCCTGCTCCGTCGGGCTGAGGCCGGCCAGTGCCCGGGACATCGCGTCGATGTGCTCGGGAAAGAGCCTGGCGATGAGTCTTTCACCCTTCCGGGTGAGTTCGACGAAGCTCGCGCGCCGGTCGTCGGGCGACGGCCGCCGAACCACCAGCCCCTGCTTTGCCAGCCGGTCCACCAGCCAGGTGACTCCACCACTCGAGACCAGCAGCTTGCGTTGCAGGTCTCCCAGCAGCAGCGGCCCCTTGTGATGCAGCGCCTCCAGCGCCCCGAACTCCGCCACCGTCAGTTCCGATCGGCCGATGTCCGACTTGGCATGCTGCAGCAGCGCCTGGTACGCGCGCGACAGCACCACCCAGAGCTTGAGCGCATCGCTGTCGGGAGCGGCGGGAGAAGAAGGCATAGCTTAGTGCTAAGATAACATTGTTGCAGTTGCAGTTGCAGTTGCGCAGTTCGCTAGCGCGAGAACCGCGCGACCAGCAGGTAGACCGGCACCGCGGCCGCCAGCACGCCCGCCCCCAGCAACGTTCCGCGCGGGTCACCCACCGCCACCCCGACCAGGAACGCCAGTGCGATGCCGAACGCGACCGACTGCACCCAGGGGTACCCCCACGCACGGTAGGGGCGCGGCGCATCCGGCTCCCGCCGGCGCAGCATGAAGAGCGACGCGTAGATCAGCACATAGTTCACGACGATGATGACCGAGATGGCAGCAAGAACCGCCGTAAACGTGCCCGACAGCAGGAAGAGCGCCGTCACCACCAGCGTGACCACGAGGCCAATCGAAGGCGTGCCCCGCGCGCTCACCACGAGCCCGCGCGACGGGAAGAGCCGGTCACCCGCCATGGCGTAGAGAATGCGCGGCGCCGCGAGCAGCTGTGCATTCAAGGCGCCCAGCAGCGACACGATCATGATGCCGCGTATCACCGCGTCACCGTGCTGACCGAAGATCACGGCCGCCAGCGCGCCGCCGGCGAAGCTTTCGCCCGCCAGCTGGTCCATCGGAAGCAGCCGGAGAAAGGCCACGTTGAGCAGCAGGTACACTACGATGATCACCGCCAGGCCCCGGAACATCGAGCGCGGAATGTCGCGCTCCGGTGCGGTCAGGTCCTCGCCGTAGTACACCATCCAGTAGTAGCTGTCATACGTAAACACCACCCCTTGCATCGCCAGCGCGAATGCCAGCACCAGGCTGGTTTCTCTCGACTCCACGACGCCGCTTGGTGCTGCCGGCGCCACGAAGAACGCCGCCGCGGCCACCGCCAGGAGCGCGAGCGCCTTCACCACCGTCGTGACCTCCTGCAGCCAGCCCGCCGATCGCACCCCCACCCACTGCAGCACCGCCAGCCCGCCGAGCACCGCCACTGCGGTCATCACCGCATGACCCGAGAGCAACGGAACCAGGACCGGAAGGTATTCGCCCACCAGCAAGCCGACCGCCGCCAGCGTCGCGCACTGGTTGATCCAGTCGGAGTAACCCGCGAAGAAACCAGGCAGGGGACCCAGCGCGCGGCGCACGTACACGTACGGCCCGCCCGACTGCGGCATCATCGCGGCCAGCTCGGAATAGGCCGTGGCACCCATCAGCGCATTGACGCCACCCAGCACCCATGCCGCCATGAACAGCACCGCGTTCGGCAGGTGCGCCGCCACCTCTCCCGGCGTACGCAGGATGCCGGCGCCGATGGTCGCACCGATCCCCACCGCCAACGCAAAGGAAGCACCGAGAACTCGGAGGAGTCCTCGGCGCGCGCCAGCAGGTTCGAGATTGGCCATGAGGCCGGAATATACGGTCAGTTCTGCGGCTTCGTGGCCCGCACGAACGCACCCATGATGCAGCCGTCCAGCTGCCGCGCCAGCACCTCGCGGTCCTCCTCCGACTCCGCGATGATCGCCTTCGCGTCCTCGAACTCGTAGATCCGGGTTGGCTCGATGTCGGCATCCACGAAGCCGGCCTCACCCAGCAGCGCCTTGAACTCGCCTTCCTCCAGCGCTCCGGCCACACAGCCGATCCACAGCTCCATGTTCCGCCGCACGGCGTCCGGCAATTCGCCCCGCACCACCACGTCCGACACCGCGAAGCGGCCACCCGGCTTGAGCACCCGGAACGCCTCGCGCAGAACCTCGCCCTTGTCGGCCGACAGGTTGATGACGCAGTTCGAGATGATCACGTCCACCGAATTGTCCGGCAGCGGAATCTGCTCGATGGTGCCCTTGAGAAACTCGACGTTGGTCGCACCCGCCTTGGCGGCATTGCTCCGCGCCAGCTCCAGCATCTCGTCGGTCATGTCCAGGCCGAACGCCTTGCCGGTCGGGCCCACCCGCTGCGCCGACAGCAGCACGTCGATGCCGCCGCCCGAGCCGAGGTCGAGCACGACATCACCCTCGGAAAGCGTGGCCAGCGCCGTCGGGTTGCCGCAGCCGAGCGACGCCAGCACCGCGGTCTCGGGCAGCGTCGACGCCTGGGTCGCGTCGTAGAGATCGCGGGTGACCGGGTCGGTGTTCGCGGCATTGCCACCGCAGCAGCCGCCGGCCGAGCCGCCGCAACTCGCCTGGCCGCCGCGCATCACGGAAATCGCCGCCTCGCCGTACTTCTGCCGCACCTGCTCCCGCAGCGCGTCGGCACTCATGGTCTCGGTACTCATCCGATCCTCCTCATAACAATAATGGTTGATATATACTGCGCCTCTGCCCATGACTTCCCACTTCCCACTTCCCACTTCCCACTTCCCACTAGTTAGCACCCCGCCATCACCGGCAACTGCCGTTGCCTCGGCTTGAGCCGAGCCAGCGTCTGCTCCAGCTCTTCGATCCGCTCGGGGACCGCGGTGTAATACACCCAGCGCCCTTCCTTGCGGTCGGTCACCAGCCCTGCATCCCGCAGCACCCGGAGGTGAAAGCTCAGGCGCGACTGGGCGGCATCGAGGTCATCCTGCAGGTCGCACACACACCGTTCCCCACCCCGAAGCCGAGCCAGGATATCCAGCCGGGTCGGGTCCGAGAGCGCCTGGAACAGCCGGGCGGTCTCGGCGGGTTTGGGCGTGGTTGCCATGAGACGATAATAAATCAATGTTTATTGATATGTCAAGAAGGCAACGGCAGTCAGTGCTTCCAAGGCTCGGCGCGGCGGCGCGTGGAGGATGTCGCCGAAGGCGACACGTGCCGAGCAGCGGCTCTTAGCCGCGTGCGAGCCGCCGAGCCGTCCCCTTCCCCAAACCAGCCTGTCGCCACAACTTGCCACGTCCCCCAACTTCAAGAGCCATCGGAGAGTGATGATGCCCGGAGTGCCCGCCCGCTTGTTCCTGGTCGCCCTGCTGCTCCTGCCTGCCCTGCCGCTCACCGCTCAGGAGCCCTTCTCCCCCGACAGCCTCACCGCCGGGGACTACGAGCAGGCCGAGCGCTTCCTGGCCTGGAACACCGCACCGCTGGTCTACAACAGCGGCGTTCGGCCCACCTGGATCAGCAACGACCGCTTCTGGTACCGGGTTCGCACCGAGACGGGCACCGATTTTGTTCTGGTCGACCCCGCCAGGCGCACCCGGACCGAGGCGTTCGATCGCTCCGCCCTCGCTGCCGCGCTCTCGGCGGCCGCGGACACCAGCTACGACGCCGACTCGCTCCCGTTCACCAGCTTCGAGTATACCGAGGACGGCCGCTCCATCACCTTCCCCATCGGCCGCCAGAACTGGACCTGCACCGCCGACGGCACCGAATGCCATCCGGCCGACTCCACTGCGCAAGCGCGTCGCACCAGCCGCAACGAGATCGAATCGCCCGACGGATCGATGGTCGCCTTCACCCGGGAGAACAATCTCTGGGTCCGTAACGTGGAGTCCGGACAGGAAACTCAGCTCACCACCGACGGCGCCGAGGACTACGGCTACGCCACCAACAACGCCGGGTGGACCCGGAGCGACCGTCCGGTTCTGCTCTGGTCGCCGGACTCGAAGAAGATCGCAACCTTCCGGCACGACTCTCGGCCGACCGGAGACATGTACGTCGTCCGCACCGAAGTGGGCCATCCGAAGCTCGAGGCCTGGAAGTATCCCCTGCCCGGAGACAGCGCGATCTTCATGATCGAGCGCGTCGTCCTCAACGCTGACGGCTCCGGGATGGTGCGACTCGACATGCCGCCCGACGCCCATCGCTCCACCATTTGCGACCATGTCGTCTGCGGTGGATCCGGCTGGTCCGATGTGTACTGGAGCCCGGACGCCTCGCAGCTGGCGTTCGTCTCCAGTTCCCGCGACCACAAGGATGCCACCCTGCGCGTGGCAGACGCCGAAACCGGCGAGGTCCGCACCCTGTTCAGCGAGCACCAGGACACCTGGTTCGAGAGCGGCGTCGAAAGCATCAGCTGGCGGGTGCTCTGGGACCGGGGCAAGGTCCTCTGGTTCTCCCAGCGCGACGACTGGGGCAACCTCTACCTCTACGATCTCGATTCGGGCGAGCTCGAGCGCCAGCTTACGCAGGGGCCAGGCACCGTGCTCGAGGTGGTGCAGGTGGACGAGGATGCTGGAACGGTCTGGTTCACCGGGGGCGGGCGCGAGGAGGGGCGCGATCCTTACTTCGAGCACCTGTACAGTGTCGGCCTCAACGGTCGCAACGAGCGGCTGCTGACTCCAGAGAACGCCAATCATTCCATCACCTTCTCGCCCTCGGGCAAGTACTTCGTCGACAGCTACTCCACCCCAACCGAGCCCCAGGTGACCGTGGTGCGCGACGCCCGCGGTGGACTTCGCGCTACCATCGAGAAGGCCTACATCTCGGCGCTGCTCGCCACCGGCTGGAAGCCGCCCATGCCGTTCACGGTCAAGGCGCGCGATGGCAAGACCGACCTCTACGGATTGCTCTTCCGCCCGGTGGACTTCGACTCGACCAGGAAGTATCCCATCGTCAACAACATCTATCCCGGTCCCCAGACCGGCAGCGTGGGCGGGCGCTCGTTCTCGCCGGCGCGCAGTGATGCCCAGGCGCTGGCGGAACTGGGCTTCATCGTGGTGCAGCTCGACGCGATGGGGACGCCCGGCCGATCGAAGTCGTTCCACGACGCCTACTACGGCAACATGGGTGACAACGGCCTCCCCGATCAGGTCACTGGCATGAAGCAGCTGGCCGAGCGGTTTTCCTGGATCGACATCGACCGCGCCGGGATCTACGGCCACTCCGGCGGCGGCTACGCCACCAGCGGCGCGCTGTTCCATTATCCCGACTTCTTCAAGGTGGGTGTGTCGCAGGCCGGCAACCACGACAATCGGGTGTACGAGGACGACTGGGCCGAGAAGTGGCAGGGGCTGCTGACGCATTACGGGCGTGACTCGACCAGCTACGACGCCCAGGCCAACCAGAACTTCGCCAAGAACCTCAAGGGCAAGCTGCTGCTGGCCCACGGCTCCACTGACAACAACGTGCCCTTCTACAGCACGCTGCTGGTGGTCAACGAGCTGATCAAGGAAAACAAGGACTTCGACCTGATCATCTTCCCCAACCGGCGGCACGGCTTCGGCAGTGAACCCTACATGATTCGCCGCCGCTGGGACTACTTCGTGGAGAACCTCCTGGGCGCCACGCCCCCGGCGGGCTACGAGGTGGAGCGTCCCAACTCCCGATGAGCAGGGAGTCGATCGGGCTCAGCGCCGAGCTGCACCGGTACCTGATTTCGGTGTCGCCACCGGAGCATCCGGTGCTGGCCGAGCTGCGGGAGGAAACATCAAGGCTCGAGCAGCGCAACATGCAGATCTCCCCGGAGCAGGGCCACTTCATGGCCTTCCTGGTCCGGGCGCTGGGCGCGAGCAGGATCCTCGAGGTAGGCACCTTCACCGGTTACAGCGCGCTCACCATGGCGCTGGCCGCCGGTGACAGTGCCCGGCTGGTCTGCTGCGATGTCAGTGAGGAGTGGACCACGATCGCCCGGCGATACTGGAGGAAGGCGGGTGTCGACGCACGCATCGATCTGCGGCTCGGCCCGGCACTCGCCACCCTCGACCAGCTAGGGGCCGAAGGCGCCACGTTCGACTTCGCGTTCATCGATGCAGACAAACCGAACTATGCCGCCTACTACGAACGCTGCCTCGAGCTGGTGCGGAAAGGTGGCGTGATTGCGGTGGACAACACCCTATGGTCCGGCAAGGTGGCGGACCCGTCAGTGACTGACGCCGATACAGCGGCAATTCGCGAATTCAACGCGATGGTGGCCGGGGATTCGCGCGTCACGGCCAGCGTCACGCCGATTGGTGACGGCCTGACCCTGTTGCTCAGGAGTTGAGGCGGGATTCCTCCCGGCTTCAGCTTCCCTTCATGCACGCCCCCGCAGCTTCATTACATGACAACCTCGCCCGAAACCCTGCGGCCGGCCTTGCCCGGACTGCTCTTCGCCGCGGGCACGTTGCTCTTCGGCTTCGGCCTCGGCATCGTGTTCGGCCTGAATGAGGACATCATCAAGGATCGACTGGCCGCCGACGCCGCCGTCGTGACCACGACCGTCTACCAGGGAGATGCAGCGGCGGCGAAGGCTGTGGTGGACAAGGCGTGGAGCTACATGCAGCGCGCCCACTTGCATGCTGGCGCCCTGGGCACGGCGGCCATCGCGCTCACGCTGGTGCTGATAGCGCTCGGCACGCCTGCCCGCACCACCGCGCTACTGAGCCTGGCGCTGGGTCTGGGCTCGCTGGGGTATGCTGTCTTCTGGCTCTGGGCCGGCTTCCGCGCACCGGGCCTTGGCGGCACCGGCGCCGCCAAGGAATCGCTCAGCTGGCTCGCCATGCCGGCATCAGGCATGGTGGTGGCGGGAACCGCGGCCGTGTTGCTGCTTATCTGCTATCAGCTCCTCGGAGGCCGCAACCAGCCACTGTCCCACTCCTGAATTCCACTTCTCACTTCTCACTTCTCACTCCGCAGGTCTCACCCGGACCAGCGCCCCGTCATCCTCGTCAGTCACGAGATACACCAGGCCATCCGGGCCAACCTGCACGTCGCGCACGCGATCCCCGCCCAGGATCTCGTAGCGCTCCTCTGATGTCACCTTGCCCTCCGCCATGGCGAGCCGCACCAGTGAGCCGGTACCTAGCGACCCGATCAGGATGCTCCCCTTCCATTCGGGAAAAGCGTCTCCCTCATAGAATGTCATTCCTGACGGCGCGATGACCGGGTCCCAGTAGTATACCGGCTGCTCCATCCCCTCCTTTGCGGTGCCTTCACCGATCCTGACGCCCGAGTAGTCGATGCCATAGGTGATCACCGGCCAGCCGTAGTTCTTGCCCGCTTCGGGATGGTTGAGTTCGTCGCCGCCCCGCGCGCCATGCTCCACCGTCCATAATTCGCCGGTGGCCGGATCGAGCGCCGCCGCCTGGACGTTGCGATGGCCGTAGGACCAGATCTCCGGCTTCGCGCCCGCGCGGTCCACGAACGGATTGTCGCCCGGCGCAGCGCCGTCGGCGTTGATCCGCATGACCTTGCCGATGCCGGTCGACAGATCCTGCACCAGCGGCCGCTGGTTCATCCGGTCGCCCTGGGTAATGAACAGCGTGCCGTCCGCCCGGACTACTACCCGCGACCCATAGTGTCCGTTGCTGCGGACCTTGGGCTCCTGCCGATAGATCACGGTGACGTCCTCCAGCCCGGCGCCCGCCAGCCTGGCTCGCGCGACCGCCGTGCCCGCGGTGCCGTTGCTTCCCGGATCCGAGAACGAGAGATACAGCACGTGGTTCTCGGCGAACTCGGGATCGAGCGTCACGTCCAGCAGCCCGCCCTGGCCTCGGGCCAGCACCTCGGGCACGCCGGTGAGCGGTGCCGAGACCGTGCCGTCCGCGCCCACGATCCGGAGCCGGCCGGGGCGCTCGGTCACCAGGAAACGGCCGTCGGGCAGGAGCGCAAAGCCCCATGGATGCTCCAGCTCCGAAGCGATCACTTCGGTCGAGACCACTCCGTTCACTGGCGCGGGCGTGGGCGACCTTTGCGCGGGCCCCTGCGCCTGAACATCATGGGTTGCCGAATTGCACGCCGCCAGCAGCGCCGAGAGTACCAGCGTAAGTGTGCGATTCATAAGCCTTCCATTTCACTGTTCACTTTTCCCTTTTCACTCGGGCGGCCGTCAGGCCGCCCCTGATCTCACTGCTTATTTCATGAACCGGCCCAGTTCGACTAGCCGCAGCCCGGCGATCCGCCCGAACTCGGACCGGTTCAGGGTCGCGACGCCATCACCTCGCGCCAACGCCGTGGCGGCGATGAGCAGGTCGTGCGGGCCGATCATCGTCCCCGCTTGCAACAGGCCCGCCCAGAGCTCCGCGTGTCGCCGAGCTTCCGGGACGCCGAACGGCAGCACCGGGATCGACGCGAGCAGGGCTTCCACAAAGGCGCCTCGGCGGGCGCGCATTCCCGGCGTGGTCGCACGGTGATAGCCGAGCAACAGCTCCGAGGCAGTAATGGCAGCCATGGCCACCGCCTCGGCGCCGGCGTGGTCGAGTAATGCAGCAAGGTCCAGGCTGCCGCGCTCTCCCGCGACAAGCACCGACGAATCCAGGATCAGTGCCATGGCTCCGCCGGCTGTCCGATCGCCGACCGGGCCTGGGCGATGTCGCGCTCCAGGTCGTCAGCCTCGTCCGGGTTCAGCCGGGGCAGGCTGGACCACAGCTGTCCCAGTTCCTTCGCGCTGATCGTCTTCGCCGGTGTCGCCGGCGCGTCATTGGGTGCCCTGCCGACGTACCTGGCAACGGCTTCGCGGGCCAGGTGCGAGCGCGACACGCCCCGCACGCGCGCCATACGGGCAAGCGTCTGCGCCAGCTCGCGCGGAATCCGGATGGTGAGGTGGCTGTCCTTCATGTGTTACAATGTAGTCGTTGTGTGTTACATCGCAAGGACGGGCGGCCGCCAGGCCGCCCCTGATCTCACTTCTCTCTTGCCGTCGATCATGGCTGGTCTTCCCGGAGGCGCGGCCAGCATGGCTGCCCACCCATCACCTTTCCCGTATCCGCCTTACCAGCTCCGGCACGTTCTGCAGGATCACGATCCGGTTGGCCGGGTTGCGATGCACCATGGCGAAGGTCTGCCCGTCGGGCGTAACATCGTAGTTCGCATGAGGATTGGCCCCCAGGAACCCCGTCGCGTCGAACAGGACTTGCCGCCCCAGCACCTCGAAGTCGGGTTCGGTGCGCACCGACGCCGCCATCATCACCTTGCCCCCCTCCGACGGCGCGATGAAGAAGAGTTCCCGGCCGTTGTCCCGCCAGACCGGTTCGGTCCCGCCTTCACGAGAAACCTGGGTCTCCGCGCCGCCCTCGAGCGCCCGCACGTAGACCTGTTGGACCCCCGACTGCTGCGACACATATGCCAGCCAGTGGCCGTCGGGCGACAGCGCCGGGTACTGGGTCTCGAAGGCATTCACGATCACCGGTTTCATCGGGCCCCGTCCCGCGCCCTCCACGACGGCGAGATCCACACCCGAGCCCGGGGCCAGCTCGGTTGCGACAGTGATCAGTCCGCTACCGTCCGGCTTCCAGAAGCCGGTGAAAGAGAGCTTGGGCGAGGCGAACAGCGACTCGGCGGCCACCCCGTCACCGGGCCGGACCTGCCAGATAGCCGTCGTGCTGCTATCGAACGAGGTGAACGTGATGGCCCGGCCATCCGGCGTCCAGGTCGCGTCGTGCCCGTCGCCGGTGAAAGTGACACGGGTGAGGGTGCGCTGGGACAGGGACAGCAGCCAGACCTCGCGGGCCTCCGCCGACGTCAGGTCCACCGTGAGCTGGCGGCCGTCGGGAGAGAACTGGGGAAAGTGATAGCTGCTGCGGTCGGGAGCCGCGGTGCGGCGAGATCCATCCCGGTTCACCAGCATGAGCGAGAGCGGAGTTGCCGGGACGTAGGCCACGGTGCCCGTGGGCGCGACCGCCCATTGGGCGAGGGAGAGCGCGCTCACGTCCACATCACCGGCTACCTGCACCGCATCTCCGGCAATCCTGTCCGCGTCCTCGTCGAAGGGAGCGCCCCACATGGTGCCATCGGGGCGCACATACAGCAACTCGCCCCCGACGATGCGGGCCTCCACCACTGGGAGATCCGTCACCGGCATGACAGCTCCGGACCGGAGATCCAGCAGCACAAGCGGGCCGAACGCGACGCCGGTCGAGGCCTGCAGTGCGAGGGCGCGCTGCCCGTCCGGGAGCACCTGCTGTAAGCGCAACCGGCGCGTCGCATCACCCGGTGCGGCGCCCAGGCTGCCGTCCGGCCCTATCCGCTGGACACCGGGCGCCAGGTAGGGTGTGAACCAGAGCGTACCGTCCGCGCCCCAGTCCATGTTGTTGGTTTGCGGGTCGCCGGCCACCATTTCGGCCGCGCCACCGCCAATGGGAATGCGGAGCGCATGCTCCTGCTCACCGCTGAAGAGGCCCGCCGACCAGCCGATCACCGAGCGGCCATCGGGGGTCACGCGGGGACTCAGCATGCCACCGCTCCCCTCGATGATGGTTGGCTCGGCCGCATCCAGGCGCTGAATGGCCAGGACGTTTCGGCTTTCGGGGCTGAGCGTCACGAATACCGCTGCCTCGCCATCCGGGGTGAGCGCCACCTGGCGATACTGGGACGCGATGCCGGTGCCACCGAGCCCCGCCGACAGCAGCGCCAGCCGCGACGGCGGCAGCCCGCCGGTGTCGAGCGTCGCCCGTCGCACGGCAAGCAGCCACCCCACCACTCCGCCCAGCAGCAGCAGGACCGCCCCGAGCGAAGCTGCTGGAGCAAGCCGTGTCAGGAGCGGACGGCGGTCCGCCCGCGCCGTGCCGGGACCCGTCAAGGCCGCCGAAAACTCGGCCGCCGTCCCGAACCGGTCGGCCGGCAGCTTCTCCAGCGCGGTGTGCACCGCCGCATCCACCGCTTCGGGCACCGCCTTGCGGTAGCGACGGAGCGGCACCGGTTCTTCGCTCATCACCTTCGCCACGATCGCCTGCGCGGTGCTCCCGGTGAATGGCGGGTCCCCGCTCAGCATTTCGTAGGTCATCGCGCCCAGCGCATACACGTCTGAACGGGGCGTGATGTCCCGCTCCCCCATCGCCTGTTCGGGACTCATGTAGTGGGGCGTCCCCAGGCTTAAGCCGGTCTCGGTCATCCGGCTGCCGGCGGCGGCGGACACCGCCAGCGCGATCCCGAAGTCCGCCACCAGCGCCTGCCCGTCGTGGAGCAGCACGTTCTCGGGCTTGATGTCGCGGTGAATCACTCCGTGGCGGTGGGCGTAGTCCAGCGCGCTGGCCACCTCGGTCGCCAGCCGCACCGCGACCGCCACCGGAAGCTGCTTCTCCCGGTTCAGCCGGTCGCGCAGCGACTCGCCTTCGACATACGGCATCACGTAGTAGGCAGTGCCCTGGACGTCGCCCGAGTCGATCAGGCCCAGGATGTGGGGATGCTGCAGCGTGGCAATGGTGCGGATCTCCTGCAGAAACCGCGCGGCCCCGATCACCGCCGCCAGTTCCGGCTTGAGCACCTTGATCGCCACCTGGCGGTGGTGCTTGAGATCCTCGGCGAGGTACACCGTCGCCATCCCACCCGCGCCGAGTTCGCGCTCGACCCGGTAACGGTCTGCCAATGCGAAAACCAGCGCGCTGGGAGGCAGCGACATGGCGACCCGACGGGTCAGGGGTGGCCCAGCCAATTGTCCGGGGAACGCACAACGCTACGTCAACGCTCCGGAGGTTGCAAGCTGGACCGCACGCTCCTCTTCCCTCTTCCCACTCCCCACTTCCCACTCCCCACTCCCCACTTGCTACTTTAGAGATAGTTGCATATACATGTTTTCATGCCCAGCCACCTTGATGTCGCCCGCACCATCGCCGATCAGTGCCTCTGCTTCCGGGCCCGGCGCACCGCCCGGCTCATCACCCGGATGTACGACGATGCCCTTCGGCCGTTGGGCCTCCAGCCCACCCAGCTCACGTTGCTCAGCGCCATCACCCT
>DASTUF010000018.1:0-3237 GCA_035759745.1 Gemmatimonadales bacterium | reverse complement strand
AGACGTCGGCACGAGCGGCCAATGGTGCCGATCCGCCGAGCCGCTATCGCTGCCTCACGAACTTCATCAGATCCCGGTTGAACCGCTCCGGCGCCTCCAGCGCCACGGCGTGTCCCACCCCGTCATAGAGCAGCAGCTTCGCCCCTGGCACCGTGGCGGCTATGTATTCTGCGGCAGCCGTCAGCACCACCGCGTCCGCATCGCCGTGTACCACCAGCGTCGGCACCGTGATCGCCGCCAGCACGTCGTCGTTGTCGAGTTGGCGCGCCCACATCCCCTGACGTGCCTTGGGTGACACCATCATCGCGCCCGCCAGCGTAAGCTCCCGCGCATCCCGATCCAGCGGTTGTGCCGAGAGCAGCGGCAGGAAGTTTCGGGTGGCGCTGACCGATTGCAGCACATCGTCCGACAGCAACCCCGGGAACAGCTGCTGCACCTCGGCGCTTATCGCTACCATCGCCTCCGGCGTGCCGGCGTCGGTCACGGCGGCCACGAACACCACGCCACCCACGCTGTCCGAGCCGTGCAGTCGCAGGTAATCGGCGATGATGTAGCCGCCGTAGCTCCAGCCCACCAACACCGGTCGTACCAGCCCCTTCGCGCTGATAACCGCTGCGAGATCGTTGGCCCACGCCTCGGAACTGCTGTAGCTGGCGGGATCGGGCGGCTTGTCCGAGGCGCCGTGGCCACGAAGGTCGTAGGTGATGAGCCTGAAGCTGTCAGCCAGCGCGCCGGAGAACTGGCTCGACCAGACCAGGTGGGTGCCGAGGAAGCCGTGGATCAGGACGATCGGCGGGCCATTCGGATTGCCGTACTCGTATACCGCGAGGTTGACTCCACCCGCACCGGCCACCTTCTCCGGTGTCTGCGCTGCTGCCGAGGGAGCCGTACCGCCGATTAGGCAGAGCACAATACCGACGATACCGGTCCGCTTCCACATGGTGTTCCTCCGAGCTGATGGGAACGATGCACCATGCAGCGCGGTACCAGATCCCGCAAGCGACCTCGGAGCTCGAATCTCGAAGCTCCCCTTCAGCGGAGCCCCTCGCGTCCGCCTTTCGAGTACCGATTTCCGTCGCCAGCGATGAGCTTGATCCGCCACTCGGCGCGGACATGGTCCTCGCACGGCCCCAGGTTCCAGCCAACGAGAATACCATAGCGCCCGGCCCAGAGCCGTACAGCCCCGAACGGGAACTCGAGCGATTCGTCGTCGAACTCGAGCAGCACCCGGTCGGTGTCGCTGGCGGTGGCGAACCTGTCGTCCCGGAAGAAACCCAGCTGATTGTCCAGCTCATGTTGCATCGCGGCGCGGCGTTCGGACGACAGTTCGTCCAACAGCGTCACCGACACGATTCCGCGGCTGATGGTGGGCGCCAGCATGGCGGGGCACGGCAGCGCGGCGAGGAACCCGGGAACGTCCTCGCGCAGCACCCGTTTCGGGAATGGAACGAAGGAGTAGGCATCCACTCCGACCACCGGGTGGCCGGCGGGTGTGGTGCCCTCCATCAGAGGCGCCAGCGGCTCCTGGAACCGGAGCATCGCGGCGGCGAGCCGGGCGGCGTCGAGGGGAAAGGACGCGGAGGAGGATGTCTGCATGGGGCGAATATCTGCATCGGTGCGGCGGTTGTACAGGCGCGGTCTGAAAGAGTGCCCAACGCTATAGCGTGGGGCACTCGGCAAGCTGCAGATCGAAGGCTACTGCTTCAAGCTATCTCACAGCAAGAAGCTCCCTGCTCGCCACCGTTCCTGCTCGCACTGCATCCACCACCGACCATGCCGCGAGCCCCAGCAGTGCCAGCCACGCCGCCACGCGCAGCGATGGCGCCATGACGAACACCCACATGAGTATCGTTAAGTGAATCAGAAAGTGAGCCGCAGGCTCATAGCGACGCTGATAAAGTTGCCCCAGCCCCGGCGCCAGCAGAGTTGGCCCCGATCGCCGGCATGACAACAGTCCGCCGAACCGCCACCTTGCCCTGTGATCATGTACTTTGTATCATAAAGTACTTCGAATCACTTCACCCCGGGGTCACCATGCCCAACTGGCTCAGACGCATCCGCGGCGCAATCGGCATCGGCCTCGCCTGGGCGGCCGCCTGGTTCGCCGCGGGCATGCTCCTCCTGCTCGTGGTCGGCTTCGGCGCCGCCGATGTCCCCTTCCCCCTCGGCTTCGGCCTGCTCGGCTTTCTCGCCGGCGTCACCTTCGCCCTGGTCCTCGGCGCGATGGAGGGCCGCCGGACCTTTGAGCAGATGTCGCTTCCACGCTTTGCCGCCTGGGGTGCCGTCGGGGGGGTGCTCTTCGCCGGACTCTTCGTCGTCGTGGCGGGTATGCTCGAGGGGTTCCTGTTCCTGGGCCCCCTGTTCGCCTTGTCGGGAGCGGCCTCCGCCGCCGGCTCACTCGCCCTGGCTCGACGGGCAGAGCGCGGGAGCAAGCTGCCCGGCCGACAATCAGAGCAACGTCAGATTCGGTGAGTCGCCGGGCGGCCACAGGCCGCCATCATCCCACTTCCCACTTCCCACTCCCCACTCTCATGTCTCACGTGGTCTCGGGTACAGAATGGCCACCCCCAGCGACGCCGCCACCATTGACGCAATGAAGATCCCGATCTTGGCGGCGGCAAAGTTGGCGGCGACGGGGAACGCCTGCCCCGCGATGAACAGCGACATGGTGAAGCCGATCCCGCCCAGCGCACCTGCCCCGACCAGCTGACGCCACGAATACGCCTCGGGCTTGGTCGCGATGCCGGTCCGCACTGCCAGCCACGCCGCCGTCACCAGGCCGACCGACTTGCCCACCACCAGTCCCAGGATGATCGCCGCCATCAGCCGGCCCTGCCCCCGAAACGCTTCCGCCGACCACAGCACCCCCGCGTTCGCCAGCGCGAAGAGCGGCAGCACGACGTAGCTCGACCACGGCTCGACCGATCGCAACAGCCGGTCGGCCGGCGACGACACCTGGGCATGGATCGCATCCAGCGCCTTGAGTGCCGGCTCCGATGGACCCGGGTGCATCGCTTCACCGAGATGCCGCTCCTCCAGGCTGATCACCGTGGCCGCCTGTGCCATCAGCGCATTGAGGTGCGCCGGCGGCCGGGTCGGCATGAGCACCGCGAGGATTACCCCTGACAGCGTCGCGTGCAGCCCCGCCTCGTGCAGGAAGAGCCACAGCACCATGCCGCATATCACGTACGGCAGCACCCGGTAGACGCCTGCCCGGTTGAGCAGCAGCAGCAGCGC
>DASTUF010000017.1:0-3768 GCA_035759745.1 Gemmatimonadales bacterium | reverse complement strand
ATGCCACCCTGGCCGCCAAGGGGCTCACCATGTTCGAGAGCGATGACCACCTGCTGCTGACCGTGGTGCTCGAGCCCGATGCGTCATGGGAGAGGATCGGGACGCTTCAGCGGCAGAGCCGAGAGGCGGCTTCGGCCGTCGGCCTGTCACACCCCCACTCCAGACTTGGGAGGTCGGCTGAATCAGGCCGACGCTACCCCAACGAGGAGCACCGAATGTGGAGCGACCGGAGCGACCGTGTACCTGGACGGCGCCGTGGCCGGGACCACCCCTCACGTCGCCAGCCTGAAGCGGAAGGACAAGCACATCATCCGGATCGAGATGGAGGGCTACGAGCCGTTCGAGCTCCCGCTCTCTCGCGCGACCAGCGGATGGGTCTGGGGCAATATCGTGTTCGGCGGGATTCCCGGCCTGGCGGTGGATGCGATCACCGGCGGGATGTACAAGCTCAAGCCGGAAACGGTGAATGCCACCCTGGCCGCCAAGGGGCTCACCATGTTCGAGAGCGATGACCACCTGCTGCTGACCGTGGTGCTCGAGCCCGATGCGTCATGGGAGAGGATCGGGACGCTTCAGCGGCAGTAGGGCGTGAGCGGCGGCTCTTAGCCGCCGGCCGAAAATCGCGAGGCGGGCGACCAGGAGGCAGGGAATGACCCAACCCCACAGGGACTTCGACTCCACCAAGCTCATTGAGCACCTGCCCAAGCTGGTGGGAAGGACCATCTCGCAGGCGGTGATCTCGGAGCATGTGAACGGCCGGATCCAGCTGTACCTGCTGTTCACCGACGGCACGGCGTACGAGTTCTACACCACGGACTGGATTCGGGGAGCGCGTGGCCTCGAGGAGGGAACCGTGGACGAGGTGCTCCGACGCAGCCGGAGCCCGGGCGCGGCGCAGCGGGTGGCGCCCGACCGGCGGCGGGTGCCGAGGACGGAGGACTCGCGTTGGAGCGAGCCGCCCGGCCGTCCGGCTGATGATGGTGATGGGGATGGTGAGTGACGCGACCCTCGCCTACAACGGCCGGAAGAGCTCCTCGAGCGAAATGACAAACGGAGGGTGGCCGGTGGGCGCCCAACGCAGCTCGCCAGTGACAGCAGCAGGGAAGATCGCATCAGGGGTCCACACTTCTGCTGCCTGCGCGTCGGCATCGATCACCCAGTAGCAGGGAATTCCCACTTCCTGGTAGAGCCGCCGCTTGGTGAAGCGATCAGCGCGCACACTTGACGGTGAGAGCACCTCGATGGCCAGTAGCAGGTCCTGCATGCTGGCCCAGTCGAGAGTCCTGGCCTGGTCGAGATTCACCACGAAAAGGTCGGGCTGGACCAGGACATCGGGGCCCCAGGAGATGTCGGCCGGCGAGGCGAAGAGATGCCCGGCCGGATGCTGGCGCAGGTAGCCGGTGAGGGCGTACTGGAGCCGACTGATGACCTCCTGGTGCAGGGGCCGCGGCGCCGGGCTCACCAGCAATTCCCCGTGCACGGTCTCGTAGCGCTTGCCGTCGTCCGGCAGCGCCCGCACCATCTCGGCGGTGTAGAAGAGAGGGACAGCCATACCCATAGTATGTGGCTCCCGGGGCGGCGACCGCAACGGCATCTGGACACAGCACAAGTTGTGACCGGATGCCGGGTCCGCCGTCATCGTTCCAACGCGGGAAGGGGTGCGATTCCGCAGCGACGTTGAAGTCGCAGTGCCGCCTACCGCTCCCCTGAAGAGCCCTCGTCCCCGTGTGACATGCCCACAACCCTCGGCTCGGCGCAGGAGGAACGCAACCAGACATCCAGCCACGGTATCGCCTGGCGAGCCACCCGAATACCGAAACGTCGCGGCACGGGTCGAAAACTCTTGGCCGCGCCGTCACTTGCACGTCAGCCCCACCGCCCACCCCGAATGCCGGTCAGCGGGAAGTCTCCGCGGCGCGCAGCAGCGCCGCCGCCGTCAGCTCCGGGTCGGTAAGCATCGGCAGGTGCCCGGTCGGCAACTCGTCGCAGGTCCAGCCAGGGCGCGCACGACAGCGCGCGGCCGTTTCCGCGCTCATTGGGAAGCGGGTGCACCGGATGTAATGCGGCGCGCAGAGATTGACCGGATCCCCCGGCGCCTCGAGCCGGTCCGTCAGGGTCCGAAGCGGTACTGCGGTCATGCGGCTGCCCCAGCGGGCCTGACTCTCGGCCGATTCCAGGCCCGCCGCCGCCAGTGTCAGCGCCAGTGGCTCCGCCAGTGGCACCGCCAGTCCGCCGTTGGCGTCGGCCGCCTCACGCATCGACTGCTCAGCGCCGGGGATCAGGTCGAACAGCCGCTGCCCGTGCGAGGCGACGGCGCCATCGAGGAATACCACGCGTCGAATCCGGCTGCGACTGGTGTGGGCTACGCCGCAGGCCACCAGTCCTGAGTAGCTGTGGCCGACCAACACGAGGTCCCGAAGGTCGAGTTGCAGGATCAGGTCGGTAACATCACGGCAGTGACGCTCCAGCCCGGAAGATTCGTCGAGCGCGCCAAACAGCTCTCCCATGCCATGCAGCTGGGGCGCAACAACCGCGTGGCCCGCCGCTTCCAGCGATGGCCGGACGAGATCCCAGCACCACGCGCCCAGGTAATGTCCGTGCAGGAGGAGAAAGGTCACGATCGCTGCGGAGCGCCGCCGCCATTGGCCCGGCGTGACCGGCCGATGGCCGAAGCCACCGCCGAGCGCGAGCGCACGCCCAGCTTGCGAAGAACGGCCTCGGTGTGACGTCGGGCGGTGTACTCGGTAACGCCGAGTGCCGCCGCGATCTCGCTGTTGCGGTCGCCAGCGGAGAGTCGGATCGCGACCTGGGCCTCGCGGCGCGTGAGTCCGAACGTGGCCGCCAGTACCGCCGGATTGTCTGCAAGCGGTCCCGCAGCGCGGCCGATCGAGATAAGAACGACGTGGCCTGAAGGCAGCGATTCAGCCTCGATAAGAGAGGCGCGAAGCACGGCAGTTCCGTCTGGCAGGCGGATCTCGCGCACCGGGTAGGGCAGCGAGCGCGGGCTGGTCAGTGAAACTGCCAGGGCCTCGACCGATCGAGCGAGATCTCCGGTACCTCCGGATGCCTGCAGCACGCGCACGGCCGGCGGGTTGGCGTGCAGAACCTGACCGGAGTCCGAAGCAAGGATCAGTGCCTCGGGAATCAGGTCGAGCGAGGACTCGAACTCGCCCATCCAGCGATGCATCAGCAAGGCAGCTCGCACTCCAGCCTCGAAGGCAGGCTGGAGCAGGCCGAGCAGGGCTTCCGCGCGACCGCCGGGATCGAAGCGGTTCGGGCGCAGCGCCGTGACGTGGAGGAGCACCTCGCCGCCAACTACGGCGGGCGCGGGCGTAGCCATGCCGGCGGAGTCGAGGGTCTCGGTTGGCCGGCACCATTCCTGGAAGTACTGCGTGGCCTCGAGCTCACGCCTGCCGGTCAGGGCACGGCGAACCCACAGCGAGCGTCGCAGGGCGAGGCGCCTCAGCTCGACGAGGCTGCGCTGATGATAGGACTGCTGGTACGTGGCCAGCAGCCGATCGCGCGCCGGCTCTTCGAAGCATCCAGCCCCAACGATTCCGACAGTCCCCGGTACCGGCAGGGTGAAACCAGCTCCATCAGCGCCTGTCAGGCGCATCACCGCCTCAGCGCTCG
The DNA here is from genome assembly GCA_035759745.1 of Gemmatimonadales bacterium. Lineage (GTDB taxonomy): Bacteria > Gemmatimonadota > Gemmatimonadetes > Gemmatimonadales > GWC2-71-9 > CAMLHP01. The sequence continues at coordinate 135 of DASTUF010000017.1, read as the reverse complement.
CTTTCCTCCAGGCTGCGAGGTCGCCGAAACTGGTGGGCGCGACCAGCACCCGCATGGTCGCGGTGAGGGCTTTCAGGTCAGAGTCGGACAGCTGAAGGGGCATGGGGGCGCGAGGCGCTGGAGCCCCCGCCCGGG
>DASTUF010000016.1:0-60904 GCA_035759745.1 Gemmatimonadales bacterium | reverse complement strand
GCGCAGCAGGGAGAGCGGTTCCGGCCCGGCACGCCGCGGCAGGTGTTCGTGGGCGCCCAATATCGTTTCGGACAGTGAGGAAGGGGACACAATGACGCTGGAACCAGTGACGTCGCAGGCGCGCCGGGCAACGCCGGCGCTACTTGCCGTGGCCATCTCGCTGGGGGTGGTGGGGTTGAGCGTGTGGACTGTGTTCCACGGTTCGCGCGACCTCGAGGCCGAGGTAGTCGACACGCCGCTGGTGGCTGCGAGCGAGTCAGGTGATGCCGCCCTGCTGGTGGCAGCAGACTCCGGCGTGGTGTACTTCGCGTGGGTCGAGGGCGACAGCGGTGGGCGCCGGGTGCAGTTCGCTCGGTCCAGCGATGGCGGCGCGTCCTGGAGCCTGCCGGTGACGGTGAGTGCGGGGCCCGGCGATGTCGGGCCGGCGCACGGCGAAGCGTCGCCTCGGCTGGTGACCGGCGGCGCGGGGCAGGTGGCGCTGGTGTGGAGCCGGAGCGTGGTGGTGCCGGGGCGCCAGTGGCCCGCCAGCATGATCCGGTTTTCGCGGTCGGTGGATGGTGGTGTCAGCTGGAGTGCGCCGGTCACGCTCAATGACGACAGCACCTCCGCGCCGGGAACCCACACGTTCCACGGCGTCGGCTGGAGTGAACAGGCGGGGCTGGTGGCGGCGTGGCTGGACGAGCGTGGGGGTGAGGGCTTCCCGGGGCATCACCACACTGTGGGCGATCCGGCGGCTGTGGTCTCGATGGAATCGGACGCGCGGATCTACATGACATCGTCAGCGGACTTTGGTGGCAGCTGGACCGCCAACCAGGCGGTGTGGGGCGGGGTGTGTCCCTGCTGCCGAGTGGCGCTGGCCCCGGAGCCGGACGGCGGAATGGTGGCGGCGTGGCGGCAGCATTTCCCGGGGGATGTGCGGGATGTAGTGGTGGCGCCACTCGTGCCGGGTGCGATGGCGCCGGAGCGGGTGCACGAGGACAATTGGGAATATCCCGGCTGTCCTCATACGGGTCCGGCGCTGGCGATCGCGGGCGACGGGGTGCGCCACGTGGTGTGGTACACCGGGAAGCCCGGCGGAGCGGGGGTGTACTACGTACGAACGGATTCTGCGGGGCGCGCGACCGGCGAGCCGGTGGGTCTGGTGACGGGTGAGTCGGTGCAGACCGCGCACGCGACAGTGGAGCCGATGGAGGATGGCGGCGCGCTGGTGGCGCTGGACGTGGACGAGCAGGGCAACCGTGCGATCCGCCTGGTGCGGATCGACGCGCGGGGGCGGATCGCCGAGGCGGAGACGTTGGAGGGCTCCGGGGGCGGGAAGTATCCCCAGGTAGCAGTGGATGGCGACTCGGCGCTGGTGGCGTGGACCGGGCCGGTCGAAGGTGGCAGTGCGGTGCGGATGGTGCGGGTGGAGGTGGAGTGACGGAGCCACTACCCACTTCCCGCCCCGGCGGCTAGCTTCCGCGCCCGAGATGCCCATTCGCACCCAGCTCCTCGACGACCGCGCCATCCAGCGCGCCCTGGTCCGCATGGCCTCGGAAATCGTCGAGCGCTGCGGCGGCACCGACGCGCTGGCCCTCGTCGGCATCCAGCGCCGGGGCGTCGAGCTGGCCTACCGGCTCAAGCGCCTGATCGACAAGGTCGAGCACACCAACATCCCCTGCGGCAAGCTCGACATCACCCTCTATCGCGACGATCTCCAGGCCATCGGCCCCAAGCCGATCGTGGGCGAGACCCACCTCCCCGAGCTCGACGACCGCAATGTGGTGATCGTGGACGACGTGCTCTACACCGGCCGCACCGTCCGCGCCGCCCTCGACGAGGTCGCTGACTTTGGCCGGCCCCGCCGGGTGCTGCTCTGCGTGCTGGTGGATCGCGGCGGCAGGGAACTCCCCATCCAGGCCGATATAGTCGGCGCCACCGTGGGTGTCACCGCCAATGAACGGGTGGAGGTGCTGGTGTCGGAACTCGACGGGAGGGACGTGGTGGAACTCGTGCGGAGTGAAGCGTGACGGCCGTGGGCACAGCCCTGGGCAAGGACCTGGTCGGCCTCGAATCACTCTCCGCTGAACAGCTCCAGTTGATCCTCGACACCGCCGAACCGTTCAAGGAAGTGAGCGAGCGCCAGATCAAGAAAGTCCCGGCGCTCCGCGGCAAGACCATCGTCAATCTCTTCTTCGAAGCCAGCACCCGCACCCGCATCTCCTTCGAATTCGCCGAGAAGCGCCTCTCCGCCGATACCGTCAACGTCGCCGCCGTGGGCTCCTCGGTCTCCAAGGGCGAAACGCTCGTCGATACCGCCCGCAACCTCGAGGCGATGCGGATCGACATGGTGGTGATCCGCCACGGATCCTCCGGAGCCGCCAAGTTCCTGGGCGACCGTATCGCCTCCAACGTGGTCAATGCTGGCGACGGCAAGCACGAGCACCCCACCCAGGCGCTGCTCGACATGCTGACCCTCCGCGACAAGTTTGGAAAGCTCGCGGGGCTCAAGGTGGCCATCGTGGGCGACGTGCTCCACAGCCGGGTGGCTCGCAGCAACATCTGGGGCCTCACTCGCCTCGGTGCCGAGGTGGGCGTCTGCGGGCCCCACACGCTGCTGCCGCGCGGCATCGAATCCCTTGGCGTGACCGTCCTTCCCCGGGTCGAGGACGCGATCCAGTGGGCCGACGCGCTCAACATCCTCCGGCTCCAGCTCGAGCGGATGACCGCGGGGTTCATTCCCTCGTTGCGGGAGTACAACCGGGTCTTCGGCATCAGCAGCGAGCGGCTGCGCAAGGCGCCGAAGGACCTGGTGATCCTGCATCCCGGCCCCATGAACCGCGGCGTCGAAATCGACAGCGATGTGGCTGATGGCGAGCACAGCGTGATCCTGCCCCAGGTGACCAACGGCGTCGCGGTGCGGATGGCGGTGCTCTACCTGCTGGCCGGCGGCCGGCCCGGACCCCATCAGGCCGATGGAGGAGAGAAGTGAAGCCGATCCTGGTGCAGGGCGGGCGGGTGATCGATCCCGCCAGTGGACGCGACGAGACCACCGATGTGCTGCTCAAGGCGGGAAAGGTGGAGGCGGTGGGCCGCGACCTCGGTCGCCCGGATGATGCCGAGGTCATCGACGCTGCGGGCCGGATCGTCGCCCCGGGATTGATCGACCTCCACACCCACCTGCGGGAGCCGGGCCAGGAGGATCTCGAAACCGTCGCTACCGGCGCCATGGCCGCGGTGGCCGGTGGATTCACCGCCGTCTGCGCCATGCCCAACACCGATCCGGTGTGCGACAATCAGGGCGTGGTCGGCTTCATCGTGAGCCAGGCCCAACGAGCAGGGAAGGCGCGGGTCTATCCCATCGGAGCAATCTCGGTGGGGCAGCAGGGCGCGCGCCTCGCCGAGTTTGGGGAACTGGTGGGCGCCGGCGCCGTGGCGGTGAGCGACGATGGCAAGCCGGTGATGTCGAGCCACATGATGCGCACCGCGCTCGAGTACGCCAGGGTGTTCGGCATCCCGGTGGCCGACCATTGCGAGGACATGACCCTCGCCCAGGGCGGCGCGATGCACGAGGGCACCGTCTCCACCCGCCTCGGCCTCAAGGGAATCCCGTCCGCCGCCGAAGAGATCATGGTGGCGCGCGACATCATCCTGGCCGAGCTGACCGGCGGGCACGTGCATCTCTGTCACATGTCCACCCGCGGCTCGGTGGACCTGATCCGGCGGGCGAAGGAGAAGGGGCTCAAGGTGACGGCCGAGGCCTGTCCCCATCACTTCACCCTGACCCACGAGGCGTGCCAGGGGTACAACACCCACGCCAAGATGAATCCGCCGCTGCGCGAGGAGGAGGACCGTGAGGCCATCCGCCAGGCGCTCCGGGACGGGACCCTCGACGTGATCGCCACCGACCACGCGCCCCACCACTATGATGCCAAGGAGCGCGAGTTCGACGACGCCCCCAACGGCATCATCGGGCTGGAGACGGCCTTCGGGCTGGCCCACTCGGAGCTGGTCGAGTCGGGCCTGCTGTCACTGCCGGACCTGATCCTCCGCATGAGCACGCTGCCGGCCCGGATCTTCAACCTCCCCGGCGGGTCGCTCGCCCAGGGGGCACCGGCGGACCTGGTGGTGCTCGATACCGGGACCCCGTGGACAGTGCGGCCAGATGAGTTTTATTCGAAGAGTCGGAACACCCCGTTTGCCGATCGAACGCTGACCGGCCGGGCCGAGGTCACCGTGGTTCGCGGGCAGGTGGTCTACCGGCTGCCAGAGGCGGGTGGCCGGCCGGGTGCGGTCCGCTAGATTGCAGTAACTCCTGAGGAGACTCCGCCGATGGGCAAGTCGCCGGGCCAGTCGGCCAGCGCCATCGAGTCGCTGTTGTCCGAACGCAGCCAGTTCGAGCAGTGGCTCGCCAAACTCGCCGCCTCAAGCGCGCCGGAATCGGTGCGGGAGAAGGTGCGCGCCGATTACGAGAAGCGGCTCGCCAAGGTCATGGAGTCGCTGCGCGAGCACGGTGACGCCATCGACGCCGAGCTGCAGCGCCATGAATCGTCCCGCACCGATCTCGAGCGGCGCGAAGCATCCTCACTCGAGACCATGTCCGAGGCGGAACTGCGCCACAGCGTCGGTGAGTTCGACTCCGGGAAGTGGGACGAGATCAGCCGGTCGCAGAAGGCGGCGCTGGACGGGATCCGCAGTGAGTTGACCCGGGTGCGGGGCGAGATCAGCCGGCTGAGCGAAGTGCAGTCGTCGATCGCGGGTGAAGAGGCGAAGGAGGAACCGGCGCCCGAGCCCGAGCCGGTCAAGGCGCCCACCGCTGCCAGGTCGGCACCGGCCGCCGTCCCGGATGCCACCCGCACTCCGCCCAGGCCGGATCGCCCCAAGGACGAGCTCGACTTCCTCAAGTCGGTTGCGGTAGAGCAGTCGTCGTCGCTCTCACCCCAGGCCGCTGCCGGCAACAAGCTGCCGCCCGAGCCGCCGACGCCGATTGCGCCACCAGCGCCGGAGCCGACGTCGTCCAAGTCGAGCGAGGCTTCGTCGCAGGGTCGCTCATCGGGATCGTCGAGCCAGGCCAAGACCCTCAAGTGCGGCGAGTGCGGAACGCTGAATAGACCGACGGAGTGGTACTGCGAGCGATGCGGAGCCGAGCTCGCTGCGCTGTAAATGAAAGGGCGGCCTGAACCAGGCCGCCCTTCCTCCTACTTGCCACTTCCCACTCGCTACCAGCTACTTGCCCTTGGCAGCCTTGGCCAGCCGGCTCTTGAGCCGAGCGGCAGCGTTGGGATGGATCAGCCGCTTGCGCCCCGCACGATCGAGCGTCTTCTCCGCGGCGGACAGGGCGCTGGCGGCTTCATCCTTGGCCGATCCGCGCACCTTCTTGACCGCGGTCCGCAACTGGCTCCGCTGGGCCCGGTTGCGCTCCCGCGCCTCCGCCGACTGACGCATCCGCTTCTTGGCTGACTTGATACGGGGCACGACGTCCTCGCCTGATGATGTCCGGCCCGGACCCAGTGTCCGGGCATGCAGCCGACGAAACTACCCTGCAGTGCCCCTAAAATCAAGCTGCGCTGGATTTTGACTTGCCCCGCAGGCGCGGCTATTCTCCCCCGTCCAGCCACCCGGATCAGCCCCTGGAGAACGCCCTCGGCAACTTCGTCCTCGCCCTGCCCATGTTGCTCGCGGCCATGGTGATCCACGAGTACGCCCACGCCCGGGTGGCCCTCTCCCAGGGTGACGACACCGCCTACATGCTGGGGCGCGTCACCCTGAATCCGATCCCCCACATCGACCTCTGGATGAGCATCCTCCTGCCGGTGATGCTCTGGTTCGGGAGCGCGGGGCGGTTCACCTTCGGCGGCGCCAAGCCGGTGCCGGTCAACCCGCGCAAGTATCGCAACTATCGCAAGGGCGACATCCTGGTCAGCGCGGCCGGTGTCACCGCCAACTTCCTCATGGCCCTCGCGGCAGCGCTGGTGTTCGTGCTGGTCGGCCTCCTCGGCAATGCCGCGCCGGGCATGGCATCGGCGCTGGATCCGGTCCAGCGGATGCTGACCTGGGGCGTCTGGCTCAACATCCTGATCTGCTTCTTCAACCTGATCCCGCTGCCGCCACTCGATGGGTCGCACATCTTCTACCACCTGCTCCCGCCGGAGCTGGGTGCCCGCTATCGGAGCCTGCAGCGCTTCGGCTTCCTGCCGCTGATGGCGATCCTGATCTTCCTGCCCAGGGTGACCAGCTTCCTGCTGACGCCGGCGTTCGCGATGCTGAGCTGGCTCACCGGCCTCATGGCGCCATACCAGCTCGACTCCGGCCTCCGTATCTTTTCCTGATCGTGACTGCCACCGCTCCCGCCTCCTCGCTGCCGCCCCAGCCACCTACGGTGGCCCTCGGCGCGCCATCCGGCTTCATCGTGGAGCTGGACGAGTTCAGCGGCCCGCTTGACCTGCTGCTGCACCTGCTGCGCGAGGAGCAGATCGAGATCGCCGAGATCCCGGTGGCGCGGATCGCCGATCAGTTCCTCCAGGCCATCCATGCGCTCGGCCTCAACCAGGCCGCCGACTACCTCGACATGGCCAGCAGACTGGTGCGGCTCAAGGCGCAGATGCTGCTGCCGCGCCGGACCGACGACGAGGGCTGGGAAGACCCGCGCGCCGAACTGGTGCGGCGGCTGCTGGAGTACCAGCAGACCCGCGAAATCGCCCGCTGGATGGGCCAGGCGGTGGCCCGTCGTGGCCTGCAGTCCGCACGCGGCTATCTTCCGCCACCGCCTGCACTTCCGCCACCTCCGCTCAAGTTGGACTTGATACAACTTCTGGAGGGTGTTGAGCGGGTGATCGCGGCGATCCCGTCGCCCATCCTGCACAAGGTGGTGGCCCGTCCCCTGGACGTGGAAAGCGCCACCCGCCGGATCCATGCGCTGCTCGAGCAGCGCGAAACATTCTCGTGGGCGGAGGCCTTCGGGCCCCGGCCCACCATCGTCGAGGTGCTGTCCACGCTGCTGGCGCTGCTGGAGCTGGCGCGGCGCGGCGTCCTCGCCGTGACTCAACAGGGGGCCTTCGCCCCACTCATGGTGGTCCGTGATGATTCCGCTCGCCCAGCTGCTTGAAGCCGCGCTGTTCGCCGCCGACCGTCCCCTGGCGGTGGAGGAGCTCTGTCTCCTCGACGCCGACGCGTCGCTGGCGGATGTGCGTACCGCCCTGGACCAGCTGCGCGAACACTACGACTACGAGGGTCACGGTGTGGAGCTGGTCGAGCTCGCGGGCGGCCATCAGATCGTCACGCGCGCCGTCCACGCCGAGGCATTGGAACGGGCCCAGTTCTCCCAGCGCACGCCACGCCTCAGCGCCGCGACGCTCGAGACCCTCGCGGTGATCGCCTACCGCCAGCCGGTGGGCCGGGCCGAGATCGAAGAGATCCGCGGCGTGTCGGCGGGTGGCGTGCTGCGCACCCTGCAGGAGCGGGGCCTGATCGAGGTGGTGGGACGAGCGGAGGGCCTGGGCCGGCCGCTGCTCTATGGCACGACGCCATCGTTCCTCGAGCTGCTCGGACTACGCGACCTGTCGGACCTGCCACGAGCGGAGGAGCTGAGCGTCGCGCTGGTGCCGCACCAGCCGCTGGATGCCGAGCATGCCGAGGAGGCGAGCGTCGCACTGCCGTCAGACGGATGAGTGAAATGCGGCTGCAGCGCGCGCTCGCGCGCGCGGGTGTGGCGTCGCGCCGGGCGGCGGAGACGCTGATTCGCGAGGGCAAGGTGCGGGTGGACGGCAAGGTGGCGGAGCTGGGCAGCAAGGTCGACCCCACGCGCCAGAAGATCACGGTGCGGGGCCGCAGGGTGCAGCTCGCTGAACGTCGCTGGCTCGCCTTTCACAAGCCACTGGGAGTGGTGACCACCGCCTCCGATGAAGCGGGCCGCCGGAGCGTGTTCGAGTTCCTGCCGAACGCCGCCGGTCTCACCTATGTGGGACGGCTGGACGTGATGACCACCGGCCTGCTGCTGCTCACCACCGACGGTGAGGCGGTGCACCGGCTCACCCACCCGCGCTATCGCATCGAGCGCCGGTACACCGCGCTGGTGCACGGCAAAACCACCGGCGAGATCGAAGCGGCCACGCGAGAGAAGGTGGTGCTGGAAGGCCGCCCGGTGGAACCGAAGGACGTGCGCGTGCGTCCGGGCAAGGATGGGCGCAGCATCCTGGACGTGACGCTGCTGGAAGGGCGGAACCGGGTAGTGCGGCGCTGGTGCGAGGGCATGGGCCTCAAGGTGGACCGGCTGGCGCGGCTGTCGTACGGCCCGGTGCGCCTGGGCGACCTGGCGCCCGGCCGGTATCGTCCCCTCACGCCGGCCGAAGAGCGAGCGCTCTACAAGGCCGTGGGCATGGACCCGAACGACGAATGACGAGGAGCGGAATGGCGGAGCAGCAGACGGCGGAAGCGCTCGGCCCGCGGATCACGGCGGAAGTCGGCAAGGTGATCGTGGGGCAGGACGAGATGGTGGAACGGCTGCTCATCGGGCTGCTCACCGGCGGCCACATCCTGCTGGAGGGCGTGCCTGGCCTCGCCAAGACCCTGGCGGTGCGCACCCTCTCCCGGGTGGTGCACGCGTCGTTCTCCCGCATCCAGTTCACGCCCGACCTGCTGCCGGCCGATGTCATCGGCACGATGGTGTTCGACCAGAAGAGCCAGGACTTTCACGTCAAGAAGGGGCCGCTGTTCGCCAACATCATCCTGGCCGACGAGATCAATCGCGCGCCCGCCAAGGTCCAGGCTGCCTTGCTGGAGGCGATGCAGGAGAAACAGGTCACCATTGGCGGGACCACCTTCACGCTGGATGAGCCGTTCCTGGTGCTGGCCACCCAGAACCCGATAGAGAACGAAGGCACGTATCCGCTGCCGGAAGCCCAGCTCGACCGCTTCATGCTCAAGGTGCGGGTGTCCTATCCCACGCGCGACGAAGAGCGCGAGGTGCTCCAGCGGATGGGTGGCAACGCCGAGATCGCGGTCCAGGCGCTGCTGCAGCCGAAGCAGATCCTCGCGGCGCGCGACACCATCGCGGGCCTGTACATCGATCCCAAGGTGGCCGACTACATCGTGGACCTGGTGCGCGCCACCCGCGACCCGTCCGCCGTCGGTCTCGCGGACCTCAAGCCACTGATCGCGTTCGGCGCCTCACCCCGCGCATCGCTGGCGCTCGCCGCCGCCTCCCGGGCCCATGCCTACCTGCGGGGACGGGAGTACGTCGTGCCGGAGGACATCCGGGCGCTCGCGCCCGATGTCATGCGCCACCGCGTGGTGCTGACTTTCGAGGCCGAAGCCGAGAACGTCACGCCCGACGACGTGGTAAGCCGTCTGCTGGAGGCCGTGAAGCAGCCGTAGATCATGCCCAGCGTCTCTCCCGATGTCCTCAAGCAGGTCAAGGCGATCGAGCTCCGCACCCGCGGGCTGGTGACGTCGCTGTTTGCGGGCGAGTACCGGTCGATGTTCCGGGGGCAGGGCATGGAATTCGCCGAAGTCCGCAACTACGAACCGGGCGACGACTTCCGCACCATCGACTGGAACGTCTCCGCCCGGATGGCGAGTCCCTACGTCAAGACCTTCACCGAGGAGCGCGAGCTCACGGTGATGCTGGTGGTGGACCAGAGCGGCTCCACCCGCTTCGGAGAGCCGATGACCAAGTCCGCGCTGGCAGTGGAAGTCGGCGCCGTGCTGGCACTCGCCGCCGCCGCGCAGAATGACCGGGTCGGCGCGCTGCTCTTTGCCGACGAGGTGGAGCGGGTGATTCCGCCCCGCAAGGGGCGGCGTCACGCCTTGCGGGTCATTCGCGACCTCATCGCCTTCAGCCCTGAGGGCCGTCACACCAACCTCGCCGTCGGTCTCACCTACGCCACCCGGCTCCTGCGGCACCACAGCATCGTGGTGGTGCTGTCGGATTTCCTGGCCGAGGGCTGGGAACGGCCCCTGAGGCGACTGGCCGCGCGCCACGAAGTGGTCGCGATAGTGGTGGAGGATCGCCGCGAGCAGGAGCTGCCGGCGTCGGGGTGGCTCGAGCTGGAGGACGCCGAGACCGGCCAGCGGGTGATGCTCGATACCGGCAGTCGCGAGACCCGCGACCGGATCCAGGTGCTGGCCGAGCGCCGCCGGGAAGAACGCGCACGGCTGCTCACCGCTGCCGGCGTGGACACGGTGACGCTCACCACCGGAAGCGATTACGCGCTGCCGCTCCGTCGGGCGTTCGCGCTCCGGGCCAAGCGGTTGCGCCGGAGATGATCCTCCCGCTGCTGCTCCTGCTGGCCCAGTCGCCCACCGTCGCTCCCGCGGTGGGCGATACGATCTGGGTCCGCCGCGTCGTGCGAGTCCCGGCCGGTGCCACGGTGCTGCCGCCCGACTGGCAGCCCACCGGTGACGTCGAGTTGCTGGGCCGCCCTGAACTGATCATCGACGGCGACAGCGCCGTCATCCGCTTTCCGCTGGTGGCCTGGACCGCCGGCCGCCACTCTGTGCGGCTTCCCGGCGCAGTGATTCTTGGCGCCGACGGATCGACCGATTCGCTCACGGCATCCGACGCGGTTTTCACGGTTCGCAGCGTGCTCCCCGACCAGCCGGCCGAAGAACTCGCCATCCAGCCGCCGGCCACCATAGTAAGCCGGCGGACCGTGAACTTTCTGCCGCCATTGATCGCGGCGGTGGTGGCTGCCGCGTTGATCGTGCCGCTGCAGTGGTGGTGGCGTCGGCGCGGCAAGCCCCCTCCGCCGGAGCCGTTGCCGGCTGCGACCCCGGTACCGGTATCGGACTGGGCCGGCGCGGGCGAGGTGCGCTCGGTGCTCTCGCTCGCTGCGGGGCGCCTGCGGCTCGCAATGCAGCAGGCCGATCCGGCGGCTCATACCGGACTCGATGCCGCCGACGCGATCGCCGTGCTCCGGGAGCGGAAGCCGATCCTGCCGGTGAATGAAGTCGAGCGGCTGCTGGGTGAACTCGACGCCGCGCGGTTCGCGCCGCTGGCGGCGGCCGACGCGGAAGCGTTGTACGCCGAGGCCGAAGCGGTGCGCGCCCGGCTGCGCCCGGAGCCGGGCACATGACCTTCGCTCGCCCGCTGCTGCTGCTGTTGCTGCTGCTGCTCCCGCTCTGGTACCTGCGTCGGCGCCGCACTTCGGAACCGGTGCGGTTCAGCGACGTGTCGCTCGCCGCCGCGGCAGCGAAGGCGCCGTGGTGGAGCCGGCTTCCGCCGATTCTCCGGGCGATCGCGCTGGCGGCATTCATCATCGGCGCCGCAGGGCCCCGCATCGGCGGTGACGACGTGGAGATCAAGCAGGAGGGGATCTCCATCGTGGTCGCGCTGGATATCTCCAGCAGCATGCTGGCCGAAGACTTCGCGCCCTCCAACCGGCTCCAGGTGGCGAAGCAGCAGGCAGTGGGTTTCATCCGCGGTCGCCGGGCAGACCGGATCGGGCTGGTGGCGTTCGCCGGCGAAGCGCTCACGCAGGTGCCGCTGACGCTCGACTATCCGGTGATCGAGCAGGCGGTGATGTCGCTGGCGATCGGGTCGCTCGAAGACGGCACCGCGATCGGCAGCGGACTGGCGGTGGCGGTCAATCGTCTCCGGAACAGCCCCGACAAGTCGAAAGTGGTCCTGCTGCTCACTGACGGTGAGAACAACAAGGGACTGATAGATCCTCGCACAGCGGCGCGCACCGCCGCGGCGTACGGCATCAAGGTGTACACCATCGGCGTGGGGACCATCGGCGAAGCGCCGATCCCCACCGGCCGGGGTGTGGGCGGTTTCCGCTACGAGATGCTGCCAGTGCGGATCGACGAGCCGCTCATGCGCGAGATCGCGCAGAGTACCGGCGGGCGCTATTTCCGCGCCACCGATACCGAGGCGCTGAGCCGGATCTTCGGGCAGATCGATCAGCTGGAGAAGACCCCGATCCAGGTGACGCGCTATGCGCGCTTCGACGAGGCGACCCGTCCGCTCGCGCTGATAGGGCTGCTGGCGCTGGGCCTCGAGCTGCTGCTGGGTGCGACACTGGTGGTGCGGCTGCCATGATTTTCGAGTACCCCTGGCTGCTGTACCTCGCACCGCTGGCGGCGCTGGTGGCCGGCATCTGGCTCTGGCGCACTCGCCGCCGCCGCCGGGCGCTGGCCCGTGCGTGGTCGCACGAACTCGCGGCCCTCACCGCCCGGAGAGGGCGCTGGACCCCGGTGGTGCTGGCGCTGGTGGTGATGGCCGGGCTGGTGGCGCTCGCCGGGCCGCGCGGCGGGCGGGGGAGGATCACCAGCGACAGCAAGGCGCTGAGCATGGTGCTCGCGATTGACATCAGCCGGTCCATGCTGGCCGAAGACACCCGTCCCAGCCGGCTCGAGCGAGCGCTGCAGGAGGCGCGGCGGCTGGTGCAGGACAGCGAGGGCGACCGGATCGGGCTCATCGCCTTTGCCGGCCGCAGTTACATCCTGTCACCGCTCACGGTGGATGGCAGTGCGGTGCGCATGCATCTCGACGCGCTCGATCCCGACCTGGCCGGCACCGGGGGCAGCGACCTCTCCGCGGTGCTCACGCAGGGGACCGAACTTCTCGCAGCCGCGGAGGAGGTAGGCGACCGGGTACTGGTGCTCTTCACCGACGGCGAAGCGCATGACTCGCTCGACGGCATTCGCGAGGCGGCATCCCGGCTCAAGGACGCGGGCGTCCGGCTGGTGCTTATCGCGGAAGGTGAGACCCAGGGCGTGCGCATCCCCATTCGCGATTCTGCGGGCACACTCATCGAGTACAAGCTGGACGAGAACGGCAGCGTGGTCATCACCCGCCGCATGGACGAGACATTCACCGCACTGGCCGAGACAGCCGATGCCACGCTGATTCCGGCGGATGCGCCCGATCAGGCCGGCGCCGCCGCGGAAATCATGGCCACGTTCAAGCGCAATCCCACCGTCCAGACGCGGGCCAGCGACCTGCTTCCCCGGGCGTGGATTCCGTTGCTGGCAGCGGCACTCCTGCTGGCCCTCCACACGCTGACTCGCCGGGGCGCATCGCTCTTCGTGATCCTGCTGACGTTCGGCGCCTCCACCGCGGCGGCGCAACGGCCCTCCGCCGGGGAGCGCGCGCTGGCCGATGGATCGCCCGATGCCGCGGCAACCGAGTTTCTCGAGGCGGCGCGCGGCACCATCGCCCGCGACACCGCGTTCTACAACGCCGGGACAGCGGCCCTGGCGGCTGGTCGGCTGGATGTCGCGCGCGGCGCGCTGACCGAGGCGGTCAAGTCGCTCGACCCTGAGCTACGCTACCGAGCGCTCTACAATCTCGGCGTGGTGAACCTGATCGAGGCCCGGAACGACACCGCCGGTCGCGGGGAGAGGGTGGACGCGGCGGTCAACAGCCTGCGGCAGGCCCTGCTGCTGGCGCCCAACTCGGAGCGGGCCCGCTGGAACCTCGAACTGGCGGAGCGCATGCGCCCGCCCGAGCCGCCGCCGTCGTCCGGTGGTGGAGGAGGCGGGGCACCTCCACCACCCACTCCGCCGCCACCGCGCGGGGGGATGAGCGAGAACCAGGCCGAGCAGATTCTCGAGTCCATGGCGCGCGAGGAGCGCGAGACCCGCCAGGATCAGCAGCGCCGGGTGCGGACCAGTTCGAGCGGAGGCAAGGACTGGTGATCGTCACGCTCGCAGCGATTTTCCTGATCCAGGCCGGGCCGCCGACGCTGTCGGTGACGGTGGACCGCAGCCAGCTGGACGTGGGCCAGGACGTGGTCATGACCGTGCGCGCCACCAGCAGCGGGTCAGGGCCACTGCGCATCGTGCTGCCCGACCTGGATGCGTTCGAGGTGCTGTCGCGAAGTGAACGCTCGGAACTTTCCTTTGGAGACAGCACCGCCCGGGTCTCGACCATCGAGCTGGTGCTCCGGGCACTCGAGCCGGGCACCCACCAGCTGGGCCCATTCACGGCGGAGCAGGAAGGCGCCACCGTGCGCGCGGCGTCGGTCACAATCGTGGTGACACCGGGCCGCTCGGCCCCGCGGACGGTCACCAGCCGGGTGCGGCAGCTGCTGGCGCGTGCGCCCCCGCCGCGGCGCCCGGGAGAGCCGGCACTCACGCTGGTGTCGTCCTCATCCAGCGCGTACGTTGGCGAGCAGATCGACATAGTGACGGCCGCGTGGTTTCCGCGCGACCTGCGGGCCCGATTGCGGCGGCCCCCGACGCTCACGCCGCCGACGCTGAGCGGGGTGTGGAGCTATCCCCAGGCGACGCCGCCCGGGATCGCTGCCAGCCGCCAGGTGGGTGGCACCTGGTATGACTTGTTCATCTCGCATCAGGTGGTGTTCCCGCTGGTGCCGGGAACGCTGGAGATCGCACCGGCTTCGCTCCAATACAGCGTGCCCGTGGCACTGCAGTTCTTCAGCCAGGAAGAGCGCTACAACCTCGAGAGCAACCGGGTGAACATTACCGTCAACCCGCTGCCCGAGGCCGGCAAGCCGGCCAGTTTCGCCGGGGCCGTGGGCCGGGACATGCGAATGGCCCGCACCGCTGCGACCGCCGCACGCGCCGGCGAGGCGGTGCCGGTCGAGGTGACGCTGTCCGGCAAGGGCAATGTGGCGCTCTGGCCGGAGCCGGGACTCCGTTGGCCGACGTCGCTGCGGCACTACCAGGATCGCACCGACGACCGGATTACCAACGAGGCCGGGGTACTCGGCGGCACCAAGCTCTTCCGCTACCTCGCGCTCCCCGACTCGGCGGGGCCGCTGCGCCTGCCCGCTGTGGCGTACTCGTACTTCGACCTGGACACCGAGCGCTATCGCACGCTGGGCAGCGACCCGGTGACTGTCGCCGTCGCGCCGGCGGACGAGAGCGTCTCGTCGCGGCCCGAACCTCCACCACTGCTGGCGCCGGACGCAGGTTCACCAGTTGCACGCGCCGCGCGGCTGCTGCCGCTGCCGGTCTGGATTGGACTGGGCCTGCTGCTGCCCGCCGCCGCCGGCGGCATGTCGTTGCGTGACAACTGGCGCAGGCGGCGGCGCCGCCGCAGCGGTGACCTCGCTCCCAGCCTTCCGGCCTCGGACCGGCGGCTGCTGTCGGCCCTGCGCGCGCTGGTGCCAGACGCCGAGGTACGCACCGGGCCGGCGCTGGTCGCGGCGCTCCGTGCCGCGGGCCTGGACACGGCGCTGGCCCAGCGCATCACCGACGTGCGCGATGACTACCTGTCCTCGAGGTACGGCCCGGAGGGTGCGGACGGGAAGCGCAGCGCCGAGCTCGCGCGCCAGATGGATGAACTGACGGTCCAGCTGGGCGGCCAGTCGCGCCATCGCGAGCGGCGTCGCAGCCGGGCCCTCGTGCTTGTGCCCTTGCTGCTCGCCGGAGCGCTGGCCTCCGCACCGCAGCACCTGGTCGCGCAGGCGGCATCGGCGCAGCAGCTCTACCAGGAGGGAGCCTACCGCGCCGCAGCCGACGCATTCCGCCGTGCAGCGGAGCAGCAGCCGGAGCTGCCGGCGGCGCACTACGGCCTCGGTGCGGCGGAATATCGGCTCGGGTCGGATGCGCGCGCCTTCGCGGCCTGGCTCGAGGCGGCGCGGCTCAGCCCGCGTTCGCGCAGCGTGCGCCGGGCGCTGGCGCTGGTTCCGCCGGTGGACGGCTTCACCCGGAGCAGAACCTGGGTGGCGCCGGTCACGCCGGTGGAGCTGGGGTTGCTTGCGCTGCTCGCCTGGTGCGGAGGATGGGCGCTGTTCCTCTGGCGTGGGCGCCGTTTCACTACCCGGAGCGGACTGCTGGTGGCGGCAGGGCTGGCGCTGGGTGCTGGTGCTGCCGGGCTGGCGTATTTCCGGGCGCGACCGCTGGCCATTCTCGTCGCGCCGGAGCCATTGCGACTCTCGCCCCATGGGCGCGCTCCGGAAGTGGCATCGCTGGCGCCGGGTGCCGCGGTGGTGCCGGGCCGGCGCAGCGGAGGCTGGAGGCTGGTACAGGCCTCCGGGGGTCGCACTGGGTGGCTGCCGTCCGGCGCACTCGCCCCCATCGGCGACTAGACTTCGCCATGCCCGGACGCATAGCCATTCTGCCTGATCCCGTCGCCGACCAGATCGCCGCCGGCGAAGTAGTCGAGCGTCCTGCCAGTGCCGTGAAGGAACTGGTGGAGAACGCGCTCGACGCCGGCGCCACGATGATCCGGGTGTCGGCGGAGCAGGGTGGGCGCGCACTGATCGAGGTGAGCGACGACGGCCATGGGATGGGGCGGGAGGATGCGGTGCTGGCGCTTGATCGTCACGCAACCAGCAAGATCCGCAGCGCCGGCGACCTGGTGGGCGTAGCGACCTTCGGCTTCCGGGGGGAGGCGCTTCCGGCCATCGCGTCGGTGGCGCGCTTCGAGCTGCTGACCAGCGAGGATGGCGCGATGGCGACCCGGGTGCGCGTCAACGGCGGCCGGCTCGAGCAGGTGGAGTCGGACGCGCGCGCCCGCGGCACCACCATCACGGTACGCGGATTGTTCTTCAACACGCCGGCGCGGCGGAAGTTCCTGCGGTCGGTGAGCAGCGAGAGCCGGGCCATCGTGGACGCAGTGTCCACCCTGGCGGTGGCGCATCCCGCGGCCGGCTTCGAGCTGGTGATGGATGGGGCCGTCCGTCTGTCGGTGCCACCAGGCGAGTCGCCCGATGAGCGGCTCGCGTCGGTGTGGGGCCGGTCGCTCGCCGGCACCCTGGTGCCGGTCGAGTACGCGGTGGGCGGCTTCCGGGTGCATGGATTCGTGCAGCGTCCCGCTGATGCGAAGCCCACCGGGCGACGTACCCAGCTGTTCATCAATGGCCGGCCCTTTCGGGATCCCTTCCTGATCCGCGCCGCCGAAGCTGGCTATCGCGCCGCGATCCACCCGGGCGACCGTCCGTCGATGCTGCTGCGGCTCGAGACCCAGCCGTCCGACGTGGACGTCAATGTGCACCCGGCAAAGCTCGAGGTGCGCTTTCGCGACCGGATCGGCGCCGAGCGCGCAGCGGAGGAAGCCACTCGCGACGCCATCTCCCGGCTGGTGGCGTCGGCGCCGGTGGGTGACTGGCGTCCGTCCCCCGTCTCACATGGTGGAGACATTCGCCACCAAGGCGCCCCCGCTGGCAACGCAGTCAGCGTCGCCGATCTCCTGGCCGATGCGGCGCCGGTAGCCGTGGACGACGCGGCGGCGGAGTTCACCGTGGCGGCGCGTCAGCCGCCGCTGTTGCAGCTGTTCCAGACCTACATCCTGTATCCAAGCGACGAGGCGCTGGTCTTCGTGGACCAGCACTCGGCCCATGAGCGGGTGCTCTACGAGGAGACCATGGCGCGGCTCACCGGTGGCGGCGCCCCAGCCCAGCGGCTGCTGCTTCCGATGACGCTCGACCTTTCGGACGAGGAGCTGGAAGCGGTGGAGCAGCACGGCGAGGCGCTCACGGCAGTGGGCTTCGAGTGCGAGCCGTTCGGCGGCCGCTCGGTCATCCTCCACGCGGTACCATCGCCGCATCCACGATTCGACGCTGGGGCGACCTTTCGCGAGATGGTAGCGGACCTGGCCCGGGGAAGGTTCGGCGGCTGGAGCAACCGGCTGGAGCGGTTCGCCGCCACCTTCGCCTGCCGCGCGGCCATCAAGGGCGGCGATGCCATCAGCGAGGCCGAGATGCGTGCGCTGCTGGCGCGGTTGTTCGCCACGGCGCTGCCGCCGCACGACGTGCATGGGCGGGCGACGATCGTCCAACTTCCGCGGGTGGAGCTGGAGCGCCGGTTTGGACGCCGGTAGTGTCCCGGTCATCGTCGGGCCTACTGCGATCGGCAAAACCGCCGTGGCGCTCGCGCTTGCCCGGCATTGGCCTCTCGAGGTCATCTCGGCGGATTCGCGCCAGATTTACCGCGGCCTCGACATCGGCACCGCAACGCCGAGCCGGAAGGAGCGCGCCGCCGTGCCGCACCACCTGCTCGACGTGGTGCGTCCGGGCGAGCGCTACAGCGCCGGACGGTTTGCCCGCGATGCCACAGCCGCGGTGGCCGACATCCGCCAGCGCGGCAAGCTGCCAGTGGTGGTGGGCGGTACCGGGTTGTACGTGCGTGCCCTGGCCGAGGGTTTGTTCCGGGAGCCGCCGCTCGACAGCGGACGGCGCCGTGCACTGGACGCCTGGCTGGCTCGGCTGGAGCCACTTGAGCTGGTTCGATGGGCGGCGCGGTTCGACCCCGGTTTCAGTGGTGGTGGGCGGCAGCGCGCCTCGCGCGCGGTGGAGGTCGCAGTGCTGAGTGGGCGTTCGCTCAGCTGGTGGCAGCGCGAGGCGCGCGCGGCGGCGGGCATCCGTCCCTGGTACGTCGTGCTCAGCGCGCCCCGGCCCGTCATCCATCACCGGATCGCCGTGCGATCGGCCGAGATGGTGCAGCGCGGCCTGCTTGAGGAAGTGGCGGCCGCGATGGCCGATGCGGGCACCGGTTCGGGGCCCGGGTTCGATGGCGTGGGGATTCGCGAGGCAGTCGAGGCGCTCACCGGGGCCCGGCCGCGCGAGTCGGTGGCCGAGGCCATCGCGTTCAGCACCCGGCGTTACGCCAAGCGGCAGGAGACGTGGTTTCGGCACCAGGTGCCGGAGCCGAGACTCAACTTTGACGCCACGCGGCCGGCAGAGGCGCTGGCGGACGACATCGCGGCCGCCTGGAGCCGCGACCAGGCCTGAGGAATGGCATGAAGATCGGCATCACCTGCTATCCCACGTACGGCGGCTCGGGCGCGCTCGCGACCGAGCTGGGCATCGCGCTCGCCCATCGGGGCCACGACGTCCACTTCATCACGTATGCCGCGCCCTTCCGGCTGCGCGGCTACACCGAACGGGTGTGGTTCCACGAAGTGGACACCCGGCTGGGACGGTATCCGCTGTTCGATCACTTTCCCTACACGCTCGCGCTCGCGTCGAAACAGCATGAAGTGGCATTGCGGGAGAAGCTCGACCTGCTGCACGTGCACTACGCGATTCCCCATGCCACCACCGCATATCTCGCGCGGGAGATGCTGCGCAAGGAGCATCCGATCAAGGTGCTCACCACGCTGCACGGCACCGACATCACGCTGGTGGGGCAGGAGGCGAGCTTCTACGCCATGACCCGGTTCTCGATCGAGCAGTCGGACGGGGTGACGGCCGTGTCCTCCTATCTCAAGGACGAGACGGTTCGGGCCTTTGGCTGCAGCAACTGCGACATCAGGGTCATTCCCAATTTCGTGAATCTCGAGACCTACAAGCCCGCCGAGCCGCACGAATGCACCGCGGTCGCACCCGAGGGCCACAAGGTGCTGGTCCACATTTCCAACTTCAGGGAAGTGAAGCGGGTGCGTGACGTGATCCGGATCTTCGCCCGGGTGCACAGCGCGATGCCGGCAACGCTGCTGATGGTGGGTGACGGGCCGGACCGCGAAGACGCCGAACGCGAGGCGCGGGACCTCGGCGTCGAACGCGATGTCCGATTCGTCGGCCGGCTGGATGAAGTGGCATCCCTGCTGCAGGCGGCGGACCTTTTCCTGCTGCCGTCCCAGAGCGAGAGTTTCGGTCTCGCCGCCCTCGAGGCAATGGCGAGCGGCGCCCCGGTGGTGGCCACCCGCGCTGGCGGACTGCCCGAAGTCATCACTGATGGCGTTTCCGGCATCCTGGAACCGGTGGGGAGCGTGGAGGCAATGGCTCGCCGTGCCGTGGAGCTGCTTCGCGATCCTGCCCGGCACCAGCGAATGCGCGCCGCGGCCATCTCCGCCGCGCGCGAGTTCGACGAAGACCGGATCGTGCCGATGTACGAGGCGCTCTACGCCGAGCTGCTCGCGTGAATCACTGGCTTGCGGGGCTGCCGCCCGAGCTCCAGGCCACACTGCTGGGGCTGGTCGAAGGCATCACCGAGTTCATCCCGGTCTCCTCCACCGGACACCTGATCCTGGCGGGCCACCTGATGGGCTGGACCGACGCCCGGGCCAAGACCTTCGAGATTTTCATTCAGCTCGGCGCCATCCTCGCCATCGTCTGGCTGTACCGGGCCCGGCTGGGCGCCGTGCTCATGAAGCTTGGCAGCGATGCCGGCAGCCGTCGCTTCGCGTGGTCGCTCTTCCTGGCGTTCCTGCCGGCGGCGGTGGTGGGCTTCCTGATTCACGGCTTCATCAAGGAGCACCTGTTCGACCCCACCGTCGTGGCCTGGGCGCTGGTGGTGGGCGGCGTGGCCATCCTCATCATCGAACGCGTGGCCCCCGAGAGCCATACGGACGATGCCTTCGCGGTCACGCCACGCACCGCGCTCGGCATCGGCCTGGCGCAGGTGCTGTCGCTGATTCCGGGCACTTCACGCTCCGGCGCCACCATCATGGGGGCGTACTGCCTCGGACTGTCGCGCCGGGCCGCCACCGAGTTCTCGTTCTTCCTGGCCATCCCGGTCATGGTGGCGGCGACGCTGTATGACCTGGTATCCAGCGGCTCGGCACTGGCGCCAGGTGACGGGCCGATCTTCGCGATCGGTTTCATCACCGCGTTCATTTCGGCACTGGTGGTGGTGCGAGCGTTCCTGCGATTTGTCTCCCATGCCAGCTTCGCGCCGTTCGCCTGGTACCGCATTGCATTCGGCTTCGTGCTGCTGCTGATCCTGTGAGTCTCGCCGCCACGGTCCGGGTGCGCTGGTGCGAAAGTGTGGGCTCCACCCAGGACGAGTTGCACGCGATGGCGGAGGCGGGAGCGCCTGCGGGGACGGTGGTTGCGGCGCGATACCAGACGGCGGGGCGCGGCTCCCGAGGCCGACCCTGGACCTCGGATGAGGGTGGGCTGTGGATGAGCACCCTGCTGCGGCCGCCGGCCGACGCGCAGCTCGAGCCGCTGGTGCCGCGCGTGGCGCTGCAGGTTGCGGATGTGCTCGAGGCGGTGGGGACGCCCGAGGTCGGGCTCAAGTGGCCCAATGACATTCTGGCGAGAGGCGCGAAGCTCGCCGGAATTCTCTCGGAGGCGCGATGGAACGCCACCGGCGTGGCGTGGGTGGCGGTGGGCCTCGGCCTCAATGTCCGCAACGAGCTTCCCATCGCCGCGGCGTGGCCCGCAACGCGGCTGGCCGACCTTGGCGTCGAGCGCAGCTCCGACTCGCTGGCCGATGACATCGCAGCGGCGATCCTTCGCGCGGGTGCCAGCACCGGGTTCCTGTCCGACGCGGAACTGGCCGAGTGGGATCGTCGGGATGTGCTTCGGGGCCGCATGATTTCGAGCCCCATGTCCGGTAGGGCCCGCGGCATCAGCCGCGCCGGCGCCCTGCTGATCGAGGGCGACGACGGCCGCAGTGTGCCGGTCTCGTCCGGCATCATCGCCCTTGCCACCGCCTGACACGCGAGGCTTCGTTCCGCATGCTCCTGACCCTCGACATAGGCAACACCGAGATTACCGCGGGAATCTTCCGGGGAGACCAGCTCGATTCCCAGTGGCGGCTGACGACCGCACCTGACCGGACACCGGACGAGTGGGCGATGACCATCGGCGGCTTCCTCGAGCAGCGGGGCCACTCGCCCAACGAGGTTCGTGCCGCGTGCGTCGCATCGGTGGCGCCGGCGGTGACGCGGAGCATCCTGGACGGCATCACAGCGAGCACCGGCGTGCAGCCGATCCAGGTGGAGCCCTCCAGCCAGTTGCCGGTAGTGCTCGACGTGGATGAACCGCTGACGGTGGGCGCCGACCGGATCGCGAACGTGCTGGCGGCGCTCGAGGCGGGCTGGGGCGATGCCATCGTGGCCGACTTCGGCACTGCAACCACCTTCGACTGCATCACTGCGGACGGCCGCTTCATCGGCGGCGTGATCATGCCGGGGCTCCGCACCGGTGCCGATCAGCTCACGCGGCGCGCCGCCAAGCTGCCTGCCACCGAACTGACCGCGCCGGACCGGGTGATCGGACGGCGCACCGAGGACTGCATCCGGGCTGGGGTGCTCTTCGGCACCGCCGACGCGGTCGACGGCATTGTCGGCCGAATTCGGGCCGAGTGGAGCGGAACCGGCACAGTGCGCTGTGTCGCCACCGGCGGGCTCGCGGCGCTGATCGCGCCACTGACGCGGAGCATCGAATCGGTGCATCCCGACCTCACGCTCCAGGGGATCAGGATCGCGGCGCGGCACCTCGGCCAGCGGTGGTGAAGGACTACCTGCTGCACCTTCGTCCGGCCGAGTGGCCTATCATGGCGGGACATACCGCCCTCGGCGCGCTGCTGGCGCTGGGCACGGCAAACGCCTGGTCTGCCGCGCCGGTGGGCGGCATCCTGCTGGGGCTGCTGCTCTGGGTGATCTGCCTCAACGGTGGTACCCTTGCGATCAACTCCGCGTGGGACCACGACGAAGGCGACATCGCCTACCTGCGGCGGCCACCGCCACCGCCGGCAGGACTGTTCCGGTTCGGGCTTGGGCTTATGCTGCTGGGGCAGGCGCTGGCACTGCTGCTGCCGGCGCCCTTCGCGCTGCTCTACGCCATCTGCTTCGTACTCTCGGTGCTCTACTCGGTGCCGCCGTGGCGGCTCAAGGCCACGCCAGGAGCCGACTGGTTCATCAACATGTGGGGATTCGGCACGCTCACACCCTGGGCCGGCTGGGCCAGCACGGGTGTTTCGCTTGACGTTACCCACGCGCTGGTGCTGATTGCCTTCTGTCCCTTGTTTGCTGCGCTCTATCCGCTGACCCAGCTCTACCAGGTGGAGGAGGACCGTCGCCGCGGCGACCGTACCTTCGCACTGTGGCTGGGCGAGCGGCGCAGCCTCATGGTGGCCACGGCGGCCGCACTGATCGCGTTTGTCCTGCTGGCGGTGGCCGCGGTGTGGAGCGGCTGGCCGGTCGCCACCTGGCGCTGGGCGGTGATTGCCGTGGCTCTCGGCTGCTGGATGATGGTGCTGGTGCCCTGGCTGCGCAGCGCTGAAACGCGGTCACCAGCGGCGCACCAGCGCGGGATGTATCAGGCGCTTGCGGCGTGGGCGGTTACTGACGCCGCGGTGCTTGTCGCGTGGGCGTTGCGCTGGTGATGGCGCTGGCCGAGCCGCCGAGCCGCCGAGCCGCCCAACTTGGCCCGACAGGCGTCAAGTCTTATCTTTTCCCGGATTCTCACCTCGGTCGGGAGACCTCATGACTTCGGCGGTTGGCGCGCGGCGCGAGTACGACGTCACTCATCTCACCCATGTGCTGCGGCGCGGGCTCGCGCTGGGCCTGTTCACCAGCGTGATCGTGGTGCTCCTGTCGTTCATCACCCGGTTCACCGCGCCGCCCCTCGAGACGGTGCTGGGCGGCGTCGTGCTGCTGGTGGGCCTCGTCGGGGTCATCGCGCTGCCGGGAACCTGGACCGGCGCCCGCACCATCGAGGGGATCGCCGGTGCAGCGGGCATCGGGCTCTTCGCGACCGTGGTCTTCATGCTGGTCGATGTGGCATTGCTCCAGCCGCTCGGCATGTGGACCAATCGCTGGCGCGAGATCGGTGGCGGCAGCAACTGGTGGTACCACCCGGTGTGGTGGATGGCCGGCACATTGCTGCCCTGGCTGGGCGCCATGATCCTCGCCAATCGCGCGGCGCGAGGCCGCTCGGCCACCACGTTCGGCGTGATGTTACCGGTACTGGTGATCGCCGTGGCCTGCGCAGTGATTGCCATCCTGGTGCGCTTCCCGGGCGCCGGCTGGAACCTCAGCACCTTCGGCATAGCGTTCCTGCCGGGGCTCATCATCGCCGCCTTCCTCAGCGCGGTGGGGCGCGTGCGGCCCTAGCCGATGCAGTGGGCCCGGCTGCTCCTTCGAGTGTTCGGCTGGCTGCTCACGCCATTCATGGCGTGGGCAGCTTCGTTTTTCGGCTGTGTCGCGGGCGAAGTTATAGCAACCCGAATCGGCAGTCCGCATGCGGGCCTCGCCCTCAGCATCGGTCTCGGCGCCATCTGCGGCTTCGGGGGACTGATCCTCTGGTTGCGATTGCTGCGGCGTTCGCCGGAGCTGCAGGAAGCACTCGCTGTCACCGAGGAAGGCGTACCCGAGTCGGCGGCGGCGTTCCTCGATCAGGTGGAGGACGACGTGGCAACGGACCTCCGGGAGTGAGCAGGGCACTGCTCTTGCTGGCAGTTGCGGCCGCAGGTTGCAGTGGCGAACAAGCCCAGGATGCAGCCGGTGATTCAGCGCCCGACACGGCTATCGTCGCCGCGCCGCCGCCGGCCGACTCGCTGGCACTGTCCCTCGGCGAGGGCGGCGGCATCTGGTTCACCATCGCACGATCGGCCACTGCGGAGGACGGCCGCTCCTGCCTGGAACGTGGGCTCGAGATCCGCGATGCCGCCGGAGCGCGGCTTGTGCCATTGCTCTACACCGGCGAGGCTCCCATGCTGATCGACGACTCCACGGCGCAGGTGCACCTCTTTCGCAACTGTCGTCCCGACGCACTGTATCTCGTAAACCTCCGAACCGGGCAGCCCACCCCGGTACGCTGAGGAGAAGCCCCAGATGAAGGCATCCGCATTCGTCGTGACGCTGCTGCTCATGCCCGGCCTGCTCCGGGCCCAGGACATGGGCGTGCGGGTCGGCCGGCTTTTCGATGGCGATGGACTTACCTCGTATCAGTTCACCACGCAGGCAGCGGCCGGGGCGCTGGCCGGACACTTCGGCGGCCTGGTCTTCACCGGACCCGGTACCAATGAGCGACGGATCGGGCTGGGGCTCGATGCGACGCTGTTTCGCGGCGGTGATCCCGGCTTCTACGCCGTAGGCGGTATCGGCGGCGGGCTGGGCTTTTCCGGCGCCGACGGCCAGTGGCACTCGTGGTCTGCAGGCATGGGATTCGAGCTCCCTCCCGCGGGGCCGCTATCGCTTGGGCTCGAGGGGCGGTGGCGATCGCTGATGCCGGCGCATCGTGATGGCCCGGAGCTGTCGATTCGGCTGGGCGCCGATTTCGGGCGGCGGCGTCCTGCGCCGCTGCACCCACCGGCGTCTCCCTGGGCCGCGACGGACGCGTCAACTTCCGGCGCGCCTGCGGTCGGCGCGCCGGTTGTGGAGCCGGCGGTGCGGGGCGAGTCGGTGGACCGGTCCAACGCCGACGCACTCGTGCTGGATATCGTGCGAATCGCCGAGCAGGAAATCGGACGGCCGTACACGTACGGTGGCGAGGGCGCCGACGGCGAAGGCTTCGATTGCTCGGGGCTGATTCAGTACGCGTACGGCGAAGCCGGTATTTCGCTGCCGCGAACCAGTGTGCAGCAGGCCCGCCAGGGCCGCGAGATCGGCCGCACCGACGACAACCTCCGCCCCGGCGACATCCTCACGTTCGCGGAGCGCGGCACCCGCGTCACCCACGTGGGACTCTACATGGGTGACGGTCGCTTCATTCATTCGGCATCCCGTGGCGTCCAGATCAGCACGCTGGGCGAGAGCGATCCCAACGGACGCTGGTGGTACCAGCGCTGGGTGGGGGTGAGACGGATAATTGAGAGTCAAGAGTCAAGAGTCGAGAGTTGAGAGTGGGAGCGATGCGGCCATCAGTTCTCGTTGCTCAACTCTCAACTCTCAACTCTCAACTCTCAACTCTCAACTCTCGACTCTCAACCCTCAACTCTCAGTTGTCACCGCCGTTCCATGGCATGCAGGTAGGCGATGTCGCGGGCCACCGCGGGATCGCGTGGGTCGGTGGCAGGCAATCGTGCGCCGCGGTCCGGTACGAACCCCACCCCGAGGGACGCCATGCCACCCGCGACGAGCAGTGCCCCGGTCGGGTTATCGTACGTCGCCACCACCCGGTAGCGCTTGCCCCGTTCGAGCGGCTTGCCCCGGCCTGACACCCCGAACAATCGCTGCGGCACCCGGATCAGCCGGCCGGCGCTGTCGCGCTCGGTCTCGAGCCGGACCAGCACTTCACCCGACTCGGCGTTCTCCAGGCGGATCGCGATGCCATAGTCGTGGAGATGTCCGCCGACGCCCAGCATCCGGCCGCTCGCTGGCATCACGAACTCGAGCACCTGCTCACTCTGGCCGGGAGGGAGGTCATAGGCCGACGTCGCCGCCTGCTTGAAGTTCACCGTGAACGACACCGGAATCACGTCCACCGGGCGTGGCACGGTGTTGGCGGGCGACCAGCGAATGGCGATGCGGATGCGGGAGCCGGCGCCCAGATCGGAGGGGACCCATGCGGCAACCAGTCCCATCGCCGTGCCAGCGGCCACTGGCACACCGACACCCGCAGGCAGCATGACCGGATCGGTCTCCTGGCCGGCGCCCCAGAGGCGCTCGACCCCGGAATGCACCAGCTGCCGCCGGGCGAAATTGATCAGGTTGACATGATGGAGTCGCCGCTGGGGTAACGGCGCCCCATCGGTACCGAGCACTTCCACGCGGGCGCCGCGGACCCAGCCATCGACGGGCCAGGCGAAGCGACTCATGGTCTCGATGTGGCCCGCGTGCGCACCATGGGCGCCGTGGTCCCCATGGTCGGCGGGTGTCGCTGCCGGAATCCGGTACTCGAGCAGGACTATGTGACGGGACGAATCCACCCGCACCGCGAGGGCGGGGGCCGGCGGGCCCTGGGTGAGGGCCACCGCGAGGGCAAGCAGGGAGAACATGGCAGCTCCGTGACGAAGGGCGCGCACCGGCGATGTACCGATGCGCGCCCATGCTGCCATCCGGCGGTCAAGGAGCCGTCAAGCGCCTAGTGGGTTCCCGCCTGCAGGTCCACCAGGCTCTCGACATCCGCGATGATCTCGGGCTGGCTCCGATCCACCTGCAGTGCCAGGTCGGGATTGTCCGGGGCAAACAGCAGGGCCATCTCGCCCATCGCACCCTCGGGGATGACAGCGCCGGTTGGATTGTCATAGACCGCAGTGAGTCGGTAGCGGCGGCCGGCCTCCAGCAGTCGGCCCCGGCCGACCACGCCGGGAGCTGACAGCGGGATGTGCTGCATGCGGCCCGCACTGTCGGTGACCGCCTCGAGCGAGAACACCGCGTGTTGCTTCTCGATGTCCTCCAGCCGGATCTCCACGCCGTAATCGTGCAGGTGCCCACCAGCCACGAGCACGCGGCCGGACACCGGCATCACGAATTCATAGCTCCGCTCCGAGCGCCCGGGCGGCAGGTCGTAGGCCGGAGTCTGCCCTGGGCGGAAGCCCGCGTCGAGCAGCAGGGGATAGGCATCGACCGGCCGCGGAACCTGGTTGGTGGGCGACCAGGAGATGATCACCCGAATCCGCGAGCCCGCATGCATCGTGGCCGGATCAAAGGCCGTGAGCAGCGCGAACTCCATTCCCGCTGTCACCGGGACGCCCACCGTGGCCGGCAGCGACACCGGCCGGGTCTCCTGGCCGGCGGCGTAGATCCGTTCCAGCGCAGGATGCAGCAACTGGCGCCGGTCGAAGTTGATCACGTTCACGTGATGCAGCAGCCGCTGCGACAGCGGAGCGCCTTCCGGATCGGCGACTTCGACGCGGGCACCCCGGACCCAGCCGTCCACCGGCCAGTGGAACCGGGCGACGTGGCGGGTGTGCCCGCCGTGGCCGCCGGAGCCGTGGTGACTGCC
Organism: Gemmatimonadales bacterium; assembly: GCA_035759745.1. Classification (GTDB taxonomy): domain Bacteria; phylum Gemmatimonadota; class Gemmatimonadetes; order Gemmatimonadales; family GWC2-71-9; genus CAMLHP01. The sequence goes on along the minus strand of DASTUF010000016.1, from coordinate 33,449 downwards.
GTCGTGCGCGTGGGTGTCCGCCCCGGCATCGACGCGGGCGCCATGCTGGTGCCCGGCCATTGTCGCGGCGGTGGAAGGGACGACGTACTCGACGACGACGAGGTGGCTCGAGGAATCGACGTGTACGGTCAGCGGAACGGAATCGAGGGCGGTGGCGGCACTAATGGCCGCCAGCATCGCCGGCAGCAGAATTGACATGAAGGTCAATACGCAGCCGCAGCGCCCAGAGTTCCCACTTGACTGGGGCGGGGCGGCCCTTACTATTCCGTCCGGATCTGGCACTCCAGGGTCGAGAGTGCCAAGAAGTTGTCAGGAAGTCACTTACATCCAACTCAGCAGCAGTGGAGGGTACGATGTCCGCAGGGACGAAGTCCAAGCCCAAGATCAAGATCCAGCCGCTCGAAGATCGGGTGGTCATCCTCCCGACCGACGAAGCCGAGGCCATGCGCGGCGGCCTGTACATCCCCGATACCGCCAAGGAGAAGCCAACCCAGGGTGAAGTGCTGGCCGTGGGCCCGGGCCGGATCGAGAAGGGTGAGCGGGTGAAAATGGACCTGGCCGTGGGTGACAAGGTCATCTATGGCAAGTACAGCGGCACTCCGTTCACCACCGACGGTGACGAAGTCATCATCATCAAGGCGTCGGACGTCCTGGCCAAGATCGGCTGAGCACGTCCACCCACTGAGGGAGACAGGGTACAATGGCTGCGAAGGAACTGCTGTTCGACACCGAGGCGCGCGCGAAGCTCAAGAAGGGCGTAGATGCGCTCGCTGAGGCAGTGAAGGTGACCCTTGGCCCCAAGGGCCGGAATGTGGTCATCGACAAGAAGTTCGGCTCACCGACGGTCACCAAGGATGGCGTCACGGTCGCCAAGGAAGTGGAACTGGCCGACGCGATCGAGAACATGGGCGCGCAGATGGTGAAGGAAGTCGCGACCAAGACCAGCGACCTCGCGGGCGACGGCACCACCACCGCGACCGTGCTGGCGCAGGCGATCTTCCGCGAGGGGCTCAAGAACGTCACCGCCGGGGCCAACCCGATGGAGCTCAAGCGCGGCATCGACAAGGCAGTCGAGGTCCTGGTGGACGAGCTCAGGACGCTGTCCACGCCGAGCGCGGGCAAGAAGGAGATCGCCCAGGTCGCGTCCATCTCGGCCAACAACGATCCCGAGATTGGCAAGCTGATCGCGGACGCGATGGAGAAGGTGGGCAAGGACGGGGTCATCACGGTCGAGGAGGCCAAGGGCCTCGAGACCACGCTGGAGACGGTCGACGGCATGCAGTTCGACCGGGGCTACCTGTCGCCCTACTTCGTGACCGACCCGGAGAAGATGGAGACCCACCTCGAGGACGCCTACATCCTGATCCACGACAAGAAGATCAGCGCCATGAAGGACCTCCTTCCGGTGCTGGAGAAGGTGGCGCAGAGCGGCCGTCCGCTGCTGATCATCGCCGAGGACGTCGAGGGCGAGGCCCTGGCGACCCTGGTGGTCAACAAACTGCGGGGCACCCTCAAGGTGGCCGCGGTCAAGGCGCCGGGCTTCGGCGACCGCCGCAAGGAAATGCTGCGCGACATCTCGGTCCTCACCGGCGGCAACGTGATCTCCGAGGAAGTCGGCTTCAAGCTCGAGAACGCGACGCTGAACGACCTCGGCCGGGCCAAGCGGATCGTGATCGACAAGGACAACACCACGGTGGTCGATGGCAAGGGCAAGCAGGACGCGATCGAGGGCCGCATCAGCGAGATCCGCGTCGCCATCGAGAAGAGCACGTCGGACTATGACAGCGAGAAGCTGCAGGAGCGGCTGGCCAAGCTCTCCGGTGGCGTCGCGGTGATCAACGTCGGGGCGGCCACCGAGACCGAGATGAAGGAGAAGAAGGCCCGGGTCGAGGATGCACTCCACGCCACCCGCGCCGCGGTCGAGGAGGGCATCGTGCCGGGCGGCGGGGTCGCACTCATCCGGGTGCAGAAGTCGCTCGACAAGATCAAGGGCACCGACGACGAGAAGATCGGTGTCGATATCGTGCGTCGCGCCATCGAGTCGCCTATCCGGGCGATCGCGGCCAACGCGGGGGTCGAGGGGTCGATCGTGCTGGCCAAGGTGAAGGAGTCGAAGGAGAAGAACTTCGGCTACAACGCCGCGACCGATCAGTACGAGGACCTGGTCAAGTCGGGCGTCATCGACCCGACCAAGGTCACCCGCACGGCGCTGCAGAACGCCGCGTCGATCGCGGGTCTGCTCCTCACCACCGAGGCCGTGGTGGTCGAGAAGAAGGAAGACAAGCCGGCGCCGGCGATGCCGCCCGGCGGTGGCATGGGCGGGATGTACTAGTCCGCTTTACTGCAGTTGCTTGCACAACGGCCCCGGGGATGCGTCTCCGGGGCCGTTGTACGTCCATCTGTCGTGCTCAGCCGTCGGATTTCGATTACCTGACAGCGGCAACAGATCTGGCCGCGCCCTAAGACCCCCTCGTGTCGCGTCTCGGAGGCAGAATGAAGTCTTCATCCCCCTGGCGTAGCGTCCTGGCCGCGAGTGTTGCAGCCGGTGCAATGCTGCTGTCCGGCTGTGCCGGCGATGCACCGACCGACCCCGCCGCCGGCGTCCTCCTCACGCGAGCGGCCGCCCCCGATCCGCTCGCGGTCGAAGTCCGGCAGCTTGCGGCCGGGCGCGGCATCACGCCGCTGGCGCGTCCGCCGCGGGTCCGCAAGCAGCTGGTGCAGCTCGGCCGGTTGCTGGCGTTCGACAAGATCCTGAGCGGCAACAAGGACATTTCCTGCATGACCTGCCACCTGCCCGGACTGGCCACCGGCGATGCCCGCAGCCTCTCGATCGGCGCGGGGGCGAGCGGCCTGGGTGAGGACCGCACCCATCCGGGCGGCGTGTTCATCCCCCGCAATGCGCCGGCGGCGTTCAACCTGCACGCGGTCGAGCCGCTGTTCTGGGACGGTCGGGTCTTCGCCGATGGCGGCGGGACGATGCACACACCCGCCGGTGCCAAGCTGACGCCGGAAATGACCGCGGTCTTCGAGTTCGGCACGCTCTCGGCGCAGCCGATGTTTCCGGTGCTGTCGCGGGGCGAGATGCGGGGCGACGATGGCAACGAACTGGCGGCGCTGGCCGACGACCAGGAAACCGGGATCTGGGCGGGCCTGATGCGACGGCTGGGCCAGTTGCCGCCGTATCCCCAGCTGTTCGAGGCGGCCTATCCCGGCCAGCGCTTCGAGGACATGACCTTCGCCCACGCCAGCAATGCCATCGCCGGCTTCCTCATCTCCGAACTGGCCTTCAACAATTCCCCCTGGGACCAGTTCCTGGCCGGCGACGATCGCGCCCTGACGCCAGTCCAGCTGGCCGGCGCGAAGAACTTCATGGTGGCGCGTTGTTCCCAGTGCCACAACGGGCCGGCCTTCACCGACAATCAGTTCCACAACGTGGCGGTGGCCCAGCTGGGCCCCGGCACCGGTGACGGTCCTGACGGCCACGACGACTTCGGGCGCATGAAGGTCACTGGACTCGCCAGTGATCGCTACGCGTTCCGCACGACTCCCCTCCGTAACGTCGAACTGACGGGGCCGTGGGGGCACGACGGCGCGTTCACCGACCTGCGGGCGTTCGTCGATCACTACAGCGAATCGGATCTCAAGCTGAGGAACTACGACGCCAGCCAGCTGGAGCCCATGCTCCAGGGTACGGTACAGTTGACCGCCGACGCGATCCTCGCGACCCGTGATCCGCTGCTCGACGGGGTGGTCTTCACCCCGCAGCAGGTGGATGAGGTCACCGAGTTCATGCGGGCACTGACTGATCCCGCAGCCCGCGACATCCAGCGACTCACGCCACCACGGGTGCCGAGCAGGTTGCCGGTGGACGGCGATCGCCACTGAGCCCGCCTGCAGCGAGCGCCGCCCCGGGGGGATGCCCTCCCGGGGCGTGCCGCATTCCCGACTTTGCCCGCGGTCCGGCACGCTCCTATACTATCCGGGCGACCTGATGCACCGGACTCGGGAGCGGCCGATGACGCGGGGCCTGGATGACGTCATCCGCGAGGCAGATGCTGGCCAGCCCGCCGCGGTGGACGACCTGTTCGCCATGTTCTACGCCGAGCTGCATCGGCTCGCCGAGCGCCAGCTGCGCGGCGGCGGCGCCGACTTGACGCTCGGCGCCACGACCCTCCTGCACGAGACCTACCTCAATCTTGCCGGGCGCGAAGGCACCCGCTTTCCCGATCGCGGCCGCTTCCTCGCGTACGCCGCACGTGCGATGCGGGGGCTGATCATCGACTTCGCCCGTCGGCGTCGGGCTGTCAAGCGCGGCTCCGAGTTCGTCATTACCGGCACCGGCATCGAAGAGGCGGCCACGCCAGCCGTCGCCGACACGGTCGAGCTTGAACAACTGGACGGGGCGCTCGACGAGCTGGCGCTGGCCGATCGCGCGCTGGCCGAGCTGGTGGACCTCCATTTCTTCGGCGGATTCACGCTCCGCGAGATCGCGGCGATGCGCGGCCTATCCGTGCGCACGCTGCAGCGCGACTGGCGCAAGGCGCGGTTGCTGCTCTACCACGTGATGAGTGGATCCGACGCCGAGGATGTCGATGCCGAGGCCTGACCCGCGTCAGCTCGCGGCGATGGGTGCGCTGCTCGACCAGGTGCTCGATCTCGACGGCGAGGTGCGCTCCTCGTGGCTGGCGGATCTCCGCGGGCAGGACCCGGTGTCGGCGGCCTGGCTGGAGGCGGTGCTGGCGCGCGAGGCCGAGTTGGAGGGCCGCGGATTTCTGGAGCAACGGTCGATGACGGCATTGCGCGATGCGCTCCCGTCGCTCGCCGGCACCAGAGTCGGGCCGTACACTCTCGTGGCTCCGATCGGCATGGGAGGCATGGGCTCGGTGTGGCGGGCGCACCGGAGCGATGGGCGCTTCGAGGGCGAGGTTGCGGTCAAGCTGCTCAACCCCGCGCGGATCCAGGCCACGTCTGATGCACGGTTCCGCCGCGAGGGCACCGTGCTTGCCCGCCTGACGCATCCCAACATCGCGCGACTGATCGACGCCGGTGTGACGGCGGGCGGAGTGCCGTACCTGGTGCTGGAGTACGTGGACGGCGTGCGCATCGACGCCTATGCCGACCAACTGCGGCTGGCCCCCGATCGTCGCCTCGCGCTGGTGAGCCAGGTGCTGGAGGCCGTGGCACACGCGCACGCCCACCTGGTCGTGCACCGTGACCTCAAGCCGTCGAACATCCTGGTGACGGCCGATGGCACCGTAAAGCTGCTCGACTTCGGGATCGCGAAGCTGCTGGATGCCCACTCGGCCGACGGCGACCTGACCGAGGCGGGCGGTACCCCCTTCACGCCGGAGTACGCCGCCCCGGAGCAGGTGATTGGCGACGCAGTGACGGTGGCGACGGATGTGTACGCGCTGGGCGTGCTGCTCCATGTACTGCTGACGGGCGACCATCCGACCGGCGGGGGCGGCGACACCACAGCCCGGCGCATACGCGCGATTGTCGAGCGTGAGCCGCTGCGGCTGAGCGCTGCCATGGGGTCAGCCAGCGGGCGCACGCCGGCCCAGCTGGCCGAGGCGGCCGAACTTCGCTCCAGTCAGGCTGAGCGTCTCCGGCGCCTGTACGCCGGCGACCTGGACAACATCGTCGCCCGGGCGCTCGAAAAGGATGTGCAGCGCCGCTATCCCGCCGCCACGGCACTGGCCGACGACCTGCAGCGATACCGCCGAAACGAGCCGGTGCTCGCGCGCACCCCGTCGATCGGTTACCGGGCGACGAAGTTCGTCCGGAGGAACAGACTGGCGGTCGGAGCGGCCGCGATCGTCGGCGCAGCACTGCTGGCGGCCACGGTGGTCACTTCGGTGCAGCTGGTCGCCGCCCAGGAGCAACGGGACGTGGCGCGAGCCCAGCGCGACCGGGCCGTGTATCAGGAGCAGCGCGCCACAGCGTCCAGCGGCTTCATGGACCTGCTGCTGCAGCACATCACCACCTCAGACAGCCTGGCCGCACCGGTGGACGTGCTGGAGGAGGCGCGCACCCTGCTCGAGCGCGACTTCGGAGGCGATCCGCGCTTTGTCGCGCGCATGATGGTGGAGCTCTCGGCCCACTATTACCGGGTGCGCGATCGCGCGAGGCAGCTCGCACTGCTGGAACGGGCGGACAAGCTCGCCGCCGAGGTGGGCGACCAGGAGACAGTGGCTCACGCCAACTGCTGGCTGGGGATGACACTGGCCTTCGACGGCGCGATCGGGCCCGCGCGAGAGCGGCTGGCTCGCGCCGCCGAAGCACTGAGCCAGCTTCCCGAACAGTCGGTCGATGTGCGGATCCGCTGCCTCCAGGCGCGCTCCAACCTGGCGCGGAGCCTGGGCCAGGTGGACAGCGCGCTGGTATTCGCCGGCGAAGCGATGGCGTTGAGTACGGCCGAGGGGCACGGCGGGACTTACCAGCACCAGTTCGTGCTGAACGAGCTGGCGGGTGCGCTGACCACGGCCGGTCGCTTTCGCGAGGCGCTCGACCTCACCCGGCAGTCGATAGCCCTGCTGGGCAATGTGGGGCGCGGGCGCACCATGACCATGCTGGTGGAGCGATACAACGAGGCGGCCTTCCTGGCGGACCTGGGTGAGTACACCGCGTCGGATTCGGCGCTTCAGGCCACATTGCAGCTGCTGGGTGACCTGCGCGGCGAAGGTGGAATCCCGACCTACATCGCGACTCTGGCCGGAAGGTTGGCCGGGGAGTTGGGCGACTCCGACTCGGCCGTCGCGAGCCTGCAGCGCGCGACGGCCAACGCCCGATCCCAGGGCGACGTTCCGGGGCAGGCGCGGGCCGCGGCGCATCTCGGCCGGCAGCTGATCCGCGCGGGCCGATTCGGGGAGGCCCGCCGGGAACTCGCCGCGCTCGAGCCGCTGCTGGGCGAAAGCGAGCGCGCAGAGCTGCTGCTGTCCGAGGCCGAACTGGCTGCGGCCGAGCACCGTGCAGCCGACGCGGTTCGGCTGTTCACTGCGTATCTCGCGGCGAACAACTTCCCGGAGCGGCGCCCAGGCGTTCGGCACTATCCGGCCGACATCGGCGCCGCCGCGCAGGCCGCTCTTGAGGCAGGCCGGCCGGAACAGGCGGAATCGCTGGCCCGGCGCGCCCTTGCCATCGCGCGCGGCGAAGGTCACGATGGCGCCCGCAGCGGCGTAGTCGGCGACGGGCTGCGGGTGCTGGCCCTGGCCCAGCTCGCACTGGGCGATTCGGCCGGCGCGTTGCGCCAGCTGCAGGACGCGCTCCGTCCCATGGACGCCGCGTACGGAGCGGGCCACCCCCATGCAGTGGCGGTGCGAGCGCTGCTGGACTCGCTGGCCACGCCCGTGCCAGCAGCGGCCGCCCCGGGGCGGTGAGCGCCCCGGCATTACCTTTGCTTCTCGTGACGCTGATTGCCACTTCAATGGAGGACAGATGCGGTACGCAGGGCTGATTCTGGCGGGTCTGATGTGTTCGGCCGTGCCCCTGGCGGGACAGACGGCGTCCTCCCCGGTGGGCGCGTGGCGGGTGGAAGCATCCACCGAGACCCGGGGCGGCCCGCGCGAAGTGGTCATCCGCGCCGATTCGAGTGCCACCTGGGGCAAGGAAACGTCGCGTTGGCGGGTAGTCGGCGATTCCATCCGGGTGGCCATCGGCGGGGAATGGGAGACCTACAAGCTCAAGGTCACTCGCACCCAGCTCACCATCTCGGGCGGTGACCTGCCCAAGCCCATCACCCTCGAGCGTGCCGGGCCCGCCACGCCGCGTCCAGAGGGGGTAGAGCTGCCGCCGGTGCCGGAGTACTAGGGCGAACGGGTAGGGCGTAGGGCGTCAGGCCTCGGGGAGACTCGAGGCCTTGTTGCGTTCCACGATCCAGGGGCAGGAGACTGCGATGTCGGGATCGAGCGCCGGGTTGCGATAGAGAGGTACAGGAACCCGTTCCGGCGTTCCTGATCATCTGTCCTGGAAGGAGTCGACGCATGCCTCGTGGTCAGGCCAACTGGCCTCTCGCTGGAGTGGTGCTGTCCGTTCTCGCGCTGGCCGGGTGCAACGGTTCCACCGACCCGGTCGATCGTGACCTGGACTTGCTGCTGCAGGCGGTCGAGCCGTATGAGGAGTTCGCGGCCGCGCAAACCGCCGGCTACACGCTCCTGTTCGAGAACATGTGCATGGAGGACCCGGACGCCGGCGGCATGGGGTACCACTACGTGGACGTGTCACTGCTCGATGCCACGGTGACCGTGGCGGAGCCGGAGGCGCTGATCTTCGAGGGTGCACCAGGCGAGGACCGGGAGCTGGTCGCGGTAGAGTACGTCGTGCCGTTTGCCGCCGTGCCCGAGGACCAGCCGGCGCCCACGCTGTTCGGCGAGGCCTTCCGGAAGAACCAGGCCTTCGGTCTCTGGACCCTGCATGTCTGGGCCTGGAAGGACAATCCGGACGGCACATTTGCCGACTGGAATCCTCGGGTCTCGTGTCCCTGACCCAGTTGCTCCGGGCGCCCGCTCAGGCGGGCGCTTTGACGGTCACCCCGGGCGCCGGTAACTTCGCCTTCCAGTTCGCACCCGCTCCATACCGGCACCCGGGGGCTCCAGCACTGATGGAAGCAGCACCGATCGGCGACCTGATCCGGACCGCACGGGAGGGCGACGGCGCGGCGGCGGAACAGCTGTTCGCATCGCTCTATCGGGAACTCCACGCCATCGCCGAGCGCCAGCTCAGGCGAGGTGGGAGCAATCTGACCCTCGGCACGACCACCTTGCTGCACGAGGCGTATCTCAGGATCGCCGCGCGCGAGGGTGCCGAGTTCGCCGACCGGGGTCACTTCCTGTCGTATGCCTCACGGGCGATGCGCGGCCTCACGATTGACTACGTTCGCCGGCGCCAGGCCCGGAAGCGGGGCGGCGAGTTCCACATCACATCGTCCTCCGGCGAGGAGCCGGCGGTCGGGAGTGATCTCTCCTCCGAGTCGCTGGAGAACCTCTCGGCGGCGCTCGACGAGCTGGCGGCCGTGAATCCGCTGCTGGCCGAGCTGGTGGACCTGCACTTCTTCTGTGGGTTCTCGCTGGTGGAGGTGGCGGGCATGCGGGGCGTGACCGAGCGGACGGTGCAGCGCGACTGGCGCAAGGCCCGCCTGCTGCTGCACCACGCGATGCAGAGCTTGTGACGGGCCGCGATGCCGCGATCGATCCCCTCGCTGGGTGCCATGGACGCGCTGCTGGACGCCTTCCTCGACCTCGCGCCGGCGGAGCAGGCGGCGTGGCTCGCGCGGCTCCGGCGAGACCAGCCTGAACTTGCCCCCGAACTGGAAGCGCTCCTCGCGGCTGAGTGGGACCTGGACCAGCGACGGTTTCTCGAGCATGGTCCGGCCCACGCCGTGGCGGGGAGCCCGACGCTCGCCGGGCACTCGGCGGGTCCCTACGTGCTGGATCGGTTGCTGGGTGATGGCGGCATGGGCAGCGTGTGGCTGGCGCGCCACGGCGCGCGCGCGGCCGATGACCCCGTGGCGGTGAAGCTGCTGAACCTTGAGTTGCTCACGCCGGTGGGAAGTGCCCGGTTCAGGCGGGAAGGGCAGGCGCTTTCGCGGCTGGAACACCGGGGCATCAGCCGATTGCTCGATACCGGCGTGACCGAGGGAGGCCAGCCGTACCTGGTGCTGGAGTTCGTGGACGGTGATCCCATCGACCGGTATTGCGATGCGCATCGCCTCCCTGCGGCCGCACGGATCGCGCTGGTACTGCAGGTGGTCGCGGCGCTGGACCACGCGCATGCCAATCACATCATCCATCGCGACATCAAGCCATCCAACATTCTGGTGACAGCCAAGGGCCAGGCGATGCTGCTGGATTTTGGCATCGCCAAGCTGCTGAACACCGACCCGGCCTCCCCCGACGGCACCGGCATCAGCAAGACCGGCGGCCTGCCGTTCACGCCCGACTACGCCGCGCCGGAGCAGGTCAAGGGCGGTGACATCACCGCCGCCACTGATGTGTACGCCCTTGGCGTGCTGCTGTTCCAGCTGCTCGGCGGGCGCCATCCGACCGGGCCGCAGGCGCGCTCCACCGCCCAGCACATTCGGGGGCTGCTCCGAGTTTCACCGCCGAGGCTGAGCAAGGCGCTCAGGCACGACGCAGATGATGGGCTGGGAGTGTCGCTGGACGAACTGCGGGAGCATTTCGCGCGCGGACTGGATGGCGTTCTGGCCCGGGCGCTGGAGAAGGGGCCCGAACTCAGGTACCAGTCGGTAGCAGCGCTTGGAGCAGATCTGGTGAGGTGGACGTAGGGGGCTGCCCGATGGGATATACCCGAGCCGGCCCTTCCTGGCTGGCTGCACACAACTCGCCGGTCCAGCCCAGCTTGCCGAGCGCCTCCTGAACCGTGGCCAGCGCAGTCTCCTCGGCGTTGCACCGACGACTGAGATGGGCCAGCACCACCAGCATCAAGCCTTCGTGCCAGACCTCGCACAGCAACTCCGCCGCCGCGCGGTTGGACAAGTGTCCCCCTGAGCCGGCGATGCGCTGCCGCACTACCGGGGGATAGTCGCTGACCCGCAGGAGGTACTCGTCGTGGTTGGCTTCCAGCACGATGGCGTCGCACAGCTGGAGCAGGTGGCGCACCGCGACAGTCGGCCGTCCCAGGTCGTACGCCACGCCGATCCGCGCGCCGCTCGGCGCGGTGACGCACAATGCCAGTGGTTCGGCCGCATCGTGCGCCGTGGCGGCGCCGTCGACCACGAAGCCGTCCACGGTGGCGGGTACGCCGTAGGCGACGCGCTTGTGGGCGACATCGGCCGGCGCACCGAGCGCATTCCAGGTGCCGGCGGAGCAGAGCACCGGCGCGGACCAGCGCCGAGCCAGGCGAAGTGCACCCCGGGCGTGATCGCCGTGCTCGTGGGTCAGCGCGATGGCCGCCACCCTGCGGCCAGCGAGTCCCGCGGTGTCGAGGCGGCGCTCGACTTCACGGGCGGAGAACCCGGCATCCAGCAGGAGCAGGTGGTCGTCCTGTTCCACCGCGAAGGCATTCCCGGCCGAGCCGGAGCCGAGCACGTGCAGGCGGGTCACGACCCTGCCAGCCGCTGCCACAGGGAGCGGAGCCATGCATCGTGCTCGGGCGTCAGCTCCACGTTGCGCCGGGGCATGACCCGTCCGGCGATGGACAGGAATCCATCCTGGTTCATCGATTCCGACCCCGACTGGCCCCAGGCGAACGGCGCTACCCACCGCGGCGGGCGGCCATCGCCAAAGACATTGGCGCCGGCACCCACCACCGTGCCCGTGCCCAGCATCGTGCCGATGGCGGTCTTGGCGTGATCGCCCATGAGGGTGCCGACGAATTGCCTGCCGGTGCTGACTTGTTCGCCAGCCGGTTCGAGGCGGACCCTGCCATAGGTGTTCTTGAGGTTCGAGGTCGTGGTCAGGGCGCCGAGATTGGTCCAGTGCCCCAGCACACTGTGGCCGACGAAGCCGTCGTGGGCCTTGTTGGCGTACCCGAGAAAAATGCTGGCGGACACCTCGCCACGCACGACGCACATCGGGCCGACGACGGTGCCACGCACCATCCCGCCCAGCACCCGCGCACCAGACCCGATCCAGCACGGTCCCTCGATCCGGGTGCCGGAGCACACCTCGGCGTCCTGCTCGATCGCCACCGCGCCCTTGCGCAGATCAAAGACGACACCGGATTCGATCCGTGCGTCACGTCCGACACCGAGGCCGTGACCGGTTCCGATCATGATGGCGCCGTCAGGCGAGTTCCCGCCGAGTTCCGCGGCGCGCGCGGCGCAGTCGGACGCAAGGAAGTGCTCCAGCGCGTCGAGCAGGGTCCACGTGCCTCGGAGCGGGAATCCTTCGATCTCGGCGGCGCCGTGCGCCACGGCGCCGGGCCAGCGGATCGCTTCGCCTTCCTCGAGCCGGATCGCGACTGTGTGCCCGTCGTGCACCAGCGCCCGCCAGTCACCGAGCTCCAGCTTGGAGAGGTCGGGCGCAAAATCGGACATGGCGACCACCGCAGGGCCGGTGATGTCGGCCGGCAGGACCACTGGTGGCGCATCGACGTCGATGAACCCCGCGCAATGCGCACCGGCGATGACCTCGGTGCGCAGGCCGAAGCAGTGCTCCCAGCGCTCCCGCACCTTCCACAGGCCTGCGCGCAGTTCCGCCACTGGCCGCACCCCCGCGAAGGGCTGCCACGCGGGGCCAAGTGAATCAGGCTCGTGCAGGATGAGGCGCGTCACGGCAGGTCCCGCAGTTCGGCGGGCAGGGTGTCGAGCAGCTTCTTGATGTCGGCGGAGCGCTCGCGCGGCATCACGAGGATGCGGCCATTCGCATGGACCACGATCAGGTCCTGCACCTGACTGGCGATGATCGGATCGCCCGAGCTCCACAGGATGCAGTCACTCGACTCGTGCGCGAATCCGGGACCAGCCACGACGTTGCCGGAGGGATCCTTGGGGCGCACGCGCGTCAACGCCTCCCAGGTGCCGACATCGTCCCAGGTAAAGGCGCCGCGGACCACGGCGACCCGACGGCTCCGCTCGAGCACGCCGACGTCGATCGACACCGGGGAGAGCCCGGCGAAGAAATCCTCGACCCGGCCCTGGTCGAGCAGGGGCAGGTACGGTGCGACCTCGGGCGTGTGCTGCGCGACTTCGGCCAGCAGGCGGGTGACGGTCCAGGCAAAGAGTCCGCTGTTCCACAGCGCTCCCGCAGCCATCAGGTCGAGCGCGGTGGCGGCATCGGGCTTCTCCTGGAATCGCGCGACGTTGCGGGCCGAGTCATCGAGCGGTGCGCCCGGCACGATGTAGCCGTAGCCGGTCTCCGGTCGCGACGGAACCATGCCGACCGTGACCAGTCGGTCGTGTGCCCGCGCCGCATCGAGCGCCAGCGTGGCCGTCGAGCGGAAGGCGCTGACGTCGGCGATGGCCCAGTCGGCGTGCATCGCCAGCACTTCCGCGTCGGGATCGCGACGGGCCGCCTCGCACGAGGCCCAGATCAGGGCGGGGCCGGTGGAGGCCGCGCGCGGTTCCACCAGCATGTTCGCCGGCGGGATCGCAAGCGCGTCGGCCATCCGCGACGCCAGCGCGGCGCCGGTTACCACCAGCAGCCGCTCCTTCGGGATCAAGCCGTCGAGACGCGCGACGGCGGCCTCCGCCGTGGACTGCGTGCCCGCGAGGGGAAGCAGCTGCTTGGGATGCGACGGCGTGCTGAGCGGCCAGAAGCGCGTGCCGGAACCTCCGGCGAGGAGGACGCCCCATCTCATGCGAGGTACGGGTTCATCGTCAATTCGGGATGGAGCGGCGACGGGGAGCGACCCGGATCACAACTGTGCGGCGAGCTCGGGGCCCTGCTGGCGCAGCTCAAAGAGGATCTCACCGACGTCGGCCGCTGCCGACACCAGCACGACCAGCCAGTTGCCGCCTCGCACCGCTCCCAGCAGCGCGAAACCGCCCTCGAACTCCAGCACCATGCGGGCCAGGCCGGTACCACCCGACTCGGTAGCGAGGCGCTCGGCCGGCTTGAGCAGGGCGCTCGTGAGCGCGGCCAGCGCTTCGGCGTCACCCTCATGGCCGGCCGATTCCACCGGCAGGCCGTCGGGACTGGCCACGACCACGCGGTGTACCCCCGGGCGAGCTGCGAGAGCACGGATGGTATCGCTCAATCCTGGCATGTTCCGGGAGCTCCGAGACGGGGTGCGAAGGCAGCGTGAACGTAGGAGCCGCACAGAGCGAAGTCAAGAAATGATGGCGAGTTGACCGCTTTCCGGCAGGCCCTTAACCTTCGGCACTCATGCGCCTCTCAGCTCTCGTCGCCGCCGCGCTGGCCCTCGCCGCCTGCAGCGATCCCAATGACCTCTCCGACGCCCAGATCCCCAACGTGGTGGACACCGCCACCATTGCGGCGCTGACCGGCACACCTATCGCCCAGGCCAGTGCGTTCTCGGTGGCCGCCGGCCAGCCCATCCGGACGGACCTCAGCATCGATTTCGACTTCGCGTTCGACATGAACGAGGCCGGATCCGTGTTGTTGCCCCGCGCCGCGCTCCAGATCAACGAAGGCGCCGGCCTGCAGCCGGGCCTGGCGTTGAGCGAGGAGCAGTTTGGCGCGATCGATGAGGCCCCGCTGGAAGGATTCCTGACCCGGGACACGATCGCGATCGCCGTGGGTCAGGTGTACGCTGCGCGCTCGCGCGTGGTATGTGGTGGCCTGGGCGTCCCGTTGTATGGCAAACTCCGGATTCTGGCCCTTGATCCAGGTGCGCGGACCGTGACCTTCGAGTTCCTGGTCAACGAGAACTGCGGCTACGTCGGGCTCGAGCCGGGCATTCCCGAACGCTGACCATCCCGTGATCGACCTGAAACGCCTGCGTCAGGAGCCGGAGGCGGTGCGCGCTGCGCTCGCGCGGCGCGGTGACGCCGGCGTTGACGCGCTGGTGGACCGCCTGCTGACGCTCGACCGCGAGCGACGCGAGGCGTTGCTGCGCTCGGAAACCCTCAAGGCCGAACGCAACGCCGCCAGCGAGGAAGTCGCCCGGCGCAAGAAGGCCGGCGAGTCGGCTGAGGAGTTGCTGGCGTCGCTCAAGGCGTCGTCCGAGGAAGCGCGCACGCTGGACGCCACCGCCCGGGAGCTGGACCAGCGGCTCGACCTCGAGGCGCTGCAGGTTCCCAACCTTCCGCATGCCGCGGTGCCCGATGGCGGCGCCGAGTCCAATCGGGTGCTGCGCCAATGGGGCGACAAGCCGGCGTTTGATTTTGCGCCCCGGCCGCATTGGGAACTGGGTGAATCCCTCGGGCTATTTGATCTGGCGCGTGGCGCGAAGGTCACCGGGTCGGGATTCCCGGTATTCACCGGCGCCGGGGCGCGGCTGGTGCGAGCGCTCGCCAACTTCATGCTCGACCTGCACACCGGTGAGCATGGGTATACGGAAATCGCACCCCCATTCCTGGTGAACCGGGAGAGCATGACCGGCACCGGCCAGCTGCCCAAGTTCGAGGACGAGCTGTACCTCGCCGGTGCCGATGACCTGTTCCTGGTGCCGACGGCCGAAGTGCCGGTGACCAATCTGCATCGCGACGAGATCATGGACGGCTCGGCGCTGCCGGTGTCGTACGTGGCGTGGACGCCGTGCTTCCGGCGCGAGGCGGGAGCCCATGGCAAGGACACGCGCGGACTCATCCGGGTGCACCAGTTCGACAAGGTGGAACTGGTGCGGCTGGTCCGGCCCGAGACCAGCGAAGCCGAGCACGAGTTGATCTGCCGCCACGCTGAAACGGTGCTGGAGCGCCTCGGGATTCCGTATCGCGTGCTGGAACTCGCTGCCGGCGACACCGGTTTCGCTGCGGCGCGAACGTGGGACCTGGAAGTGTGGGCCGGCGGCGTCGAGAACTGGCTCGAGGCGTCGAGTGCGAGCACCTTCACCGACTTCCAGGCCCGGCGTGCGTCGGTGCGGTTCCGGCCCGCGCCCGGCGAGCGGCCCGAGTTCGTGCATACGCTCAACGCGTCCGGCGTTGCATTTCCCCGAACCATCGTGGCGCTGCTGGAGAACAATCAGCAGGCCGATGGGTCGGTGCGGGTGCCGGACGCGCTGGTGCCGTACCTGGGCCGGGACCGCCTTACCCCTCGTGCCTAGGCGCGCACGCGCCGCTCGGCGGTTCGCCCCTACCGCCGCCGTCCTGCTGGTAGCGCTCCTGGCCGGCCTTAGCGCCGGCACCGCCTGGCTGGTCGCGCGCCACTTCCAGGATGACGCCCGGGCCATGAGCCAGCTCTACTCCGGCGTGTTCTCCGGGCTGAACAACCCCGAGCCGGGCGCGGAGGGTGGCGCGCTGCTGCAGCTGGGGGCGCAGGTGCGTCAGCGCGGCATGCCGCTGGTGCTGACCGACTCCGCCGGACGGGTCACGGCGGCGGACAACCTCCCGCCGGATCTCGCACGGCTGCCGCTGGAAGATCCCCGCCTGCAGATCTTCGTTGCCCGCCTCGACCGCGAGTTCTCGCCCCTGCTCGACTCGCTCACGGGGCAGCGGATTCACTACGGCTCGCTTCCGGCCCAGCGCCAGCTGGCGTGGCTGGGCGTGATGCAGGCGCTCGCGATCGTGCTGATGGTGGCGGTCGCGGTGTTCGCCTACCGCAATGCCATGAATGCCCAGCGCGACCGGCTCTGGGTGGCGATGGCGCGCGAGGCGGCACACCAGATGGGCACGCCACTCATGAGCATGCAAGGATGGATCGAATCGCTCCGCTCGACGGCAGTACCGCCACCGGACCAGCTGGCGGCGCACCTGCAGGCTGACGCCGAGCGGCTGGACCGGGTGGCGAAGCGGTTCGAGCGAATCGGCAATCCCGCCCGGCGTGAACCAGTCTCACTGGGCGCGCTCGCCGGCCGGGTCGCGGCCTACTACCAGCCGCGCCTGCCCAAACGGGCGAACCCGGTCGAGCTCCGGGTGGAGGCGCCGGGCGCGGGACCGGTGATCACCGGAGACATCGTATTGCTGGAATGGACGCTGGAGGCGCTGGTGAAGAATGCCATCGATGCACTGCAGGGACGCGAGGGCGAGATCATCATCTCGGCCGGGCTGGGCCCCGATGGCCAGGCCGAGTTGCGGGTGCGTGATGACGGCCCCGGAGTCCCGCGCGACATGCGCCGGTCGTTGTTCGAGCCCGGCATCAGCAGCAAGGCCGGCGGCTGGGGCATCGGGCTGGCGCTGGCGCGTCGCGTGGTCGAAGACGCGCACGGCGGGGAACTGGTGCTCGAGCCGACCGAACAGGGCGCGTCGTTCGTGATGCGAATCCCCATGACCGAGCGCGAAGCGTGAGCGAGCACGGCACCGACTGGCTCGGCTCGCTGAATGCGCCCCAGCGCGAGGCGGTGGAGCACGTCCACGGCCCGCTGCTGGTCCTGGCTGGCGCCGGTTCCGGCAAGACCCGGGTCCTGACCACCCGTATCGCCAGCCTGATCGAACGACACGGCGTGCCGCCGGACCGGATCTTCGCCGTGACCTTCACCAACAAGGCGGCCGGCGAGATGAAGGAACGGATCGGCCGCTTGCTGCGGCGCGATCCGTCCGGGCTCTGGATCGGCACCTTCCACTCGCTCGGCGCCCGCATGCTGCGCCGGGAAGCACCGTTGCTCGGCTTCACATCGCGATTCACCATCTACGACCAGGATGATTCCCAGGCGCTGGTGAAGCGGCTGCTGGAACAGCGGGGTCATCCACCGAAGCTGTTCGCTCCCCGCACCATCCAGGGCATCATTTCTTCGGCCAAGAACCGGATGCAGAACGCGGATGCCTTGCGGGCGGCGGCGGTGTTCGACCGGGTTTCACAGGTGGCCGCCGAGGTCTACGAGGCGCTGGGACCCGCGTTGCAGGCGGCGAATGCGATGGACTTCGATGACCTGCTGCTGCATCCGCTTACCCTGTTCCGGCAGCATTCCGACCGGCTGGCGTACTACAGCAACAAGTTCCAGTTCGTGCTGGTGGACGAGTTCCAGGACACCAACAAGGCCCAGTACGAGCTGGTGCGCCTGATGGGGAGCCACGGCAACGTGACCGCCGTGGGCGACGACGACCAGAGCATTTATGGCTGGCGCGGCGCCGACGTGGGCAACATGCGCGATTTCCAGCGGGACTTTCCCGCTACCCGGCTGGTGCGCCTGGAGGAGAACTACCGATCGACCAGCTCGGTGCTGGCCGCCGCCAACGCAGTCATTGCCGAGAACAGCGGACGGATCGGGAAGACCCTCCACACCCGGCGCAGCGGTGGCGAGTCGCTGACGCTGGTGGCGGCCGCCGACGAGCGCGACGAGGCCGAGTGGATCGTGCGCGAACTGGAGCGGCGCCGGGCGGCGGGGGACTGGGCGCTGGAAGATATGGCGGTGCTCTATCGCACCAACGCCCAGTCGCGGGCCTTCGAGGAAGCATTCCGGCGCGCCGGCATGCCGTACCGCCTCATCGGTGCTATCAGTTTCTACGACCGGCGCGAAGTGCGGGACGTGCTCGCTTACCTCCGGCTGGTGGCCAATCCCGCAGACGACGAAGCCTTCCTCCGCTCGATCAACACCCCCCGTCGCGGCCTGGGGCAGTCGAGTCTCACGATCCTCGCGGAAGCTGCGGCGACCTGGAAGCGTTCGCTGCTGGACACCGCCGGACGCGGGGACGGCATTCCGGAGCTGCGGCCCAATGTGCGCTCGGCGCTGCGCGGCTTCCACGCGCTCATTAGCCGGCTGGCCGCGATGGCGACCGATGCGGCCCCGGCCGTGCTGCTCGAGGAGATCCTCCGCGAGACAGCGTTCGAGTCGCACCTCCTCGAAGAGGGACCCGAGGGCGCCGAGCGATGGGAGAACGTTCGCGAGCTGCTGGCCAGCGCGGCGAACTGGTCCGAGGTGGCGACGGCGGGAGACAGCGATGCGCCACCGGTCTCGCGATTCCTGACCGAGGCGGCGCTGCTGTCGGCCAACGACAAGGACGTGGGTGACGAGCGCGGCGTCACGCTGATGACGCTCCATACCGCCAAGGGACTGGAATGGCCGGTGGTGGTGCTCGCCGGGATGGAGGATGGACTTTTCCCGCTGGGGCGTGCCGCGGAGCAGCCCGACGGGATCGAGGAGGAGCGCCGGCTGGCCTACGTCGGCCTCACCCGCGCCAAGGACAAGCTCTACCTCTCCTGGGCGAGGGCACGCCGCCGAGGCGGGGAACTGCGGCCCGGCGTCGCGTCGCGATTCCTGCGCGCGCTGCCGCCCGAGTTGGTCGACGAGCAGCGGACATCCTCGCTCTGGGCCCCGGACTGGGGCAGTGCATCGTCGGGGAGATACGGCCGCCAGCCGTCTGCGGCCTCCCGCTGGGTCAGCGGCAGCAGCGGAGCGACCGCCGCGCGAAGCCCGGCGCGGGCCGCGGCCGAGGCACCCGAAGAGGTGTCACAGGATGCGCCCCGGTATGTGAAGGGCGAGCGGGTTCGCCACCGGCGCTTTGGGTCCGGCACCATCCAGGGACTGACTGGGGCCGGCCGCGACCTCAAGGTGAGTGTTGCGTTTGACGACGAAGAAGCCGGTGTGAAGCAGCTGCTGGTGGCGTATGCCGGCCTGGAGCGTGAATGGGAGAGCGCATGAGCATCAAGGCGGAAGACGTGATTCGCGTGGCACGGCTCGCGGCTCTCGACATCGGGGAGCAGGAATTGCCGGCTGTGGTACGCCAGCTCGACCGGATCATGGGCTACGTCGAGCAGTTGTCGGAGGTGCCGGCCGACCAGAAGGCCGATGCCGCCGTGGTTGGGCCGGCCTCGGTCGCGCTCCGGGAGGACGTGGTCGCCCCGGTACCGCTGGCGCATCCGCCGGAGGCAATGGCCCCTGGCTTCATCGCGGGATTCTTCACGGTGCCGGTGCGCAACACGCTGGAGGAATCGTGAGCAGCGCTGCCGAGGCCGCTGCACGGACTGCGGAAGCGCTCGAGCAGTCCGCCGGGCTCAACGCCACGCTGCACTGGTCGCCCGAACTGCTCCAGGCCGAAGCGAAGCAGGCCGAGGCAACGCGCGCCGCGCTTGGCTCGGACCCGGCGCTCTTCGCCACGCCGGTGGCGGTCAAGGACAACATCGTGACGGTGGAGCAGCCAACCACCTGCGCCTCGAAGATCCTGGAGGGCTACACTTCGCCCTTCACCGCCACCGCCGTTGAGCGGCTGCGGGCGGCCGGCGCGATAGTCGCCTGCAAGACCAACCTCGACGAGTTCGCGATGGGCTCGTCCACCGAACACTCGGCATTCGGGCGGGTGAAGCATCCCGAGTTTCCGGACCGGGTGCCGGGTGGCTCCTCGGGCGGCTCGGCGGCGCTGGTGGCGGCGGGTGTGGTGCCGGTTGCGCTGGGGTCGGAAACAGGGGGGTCGGTGCGCCAGCCGGCGGCTTTTTGCGGCGTCGTGGGCTTCAAACCCAGTTACGGCCGGGTCAGCCGGCATGGGCTGGTTGCATTTGCGTCGTCGCTGGATGCCATCTCCATCTTCAGCGGCACCACCCTCGATGCGGCGCGCGTGCTCCAGGCGATCAGCGGACACGATCCGCTCGATGCGACGTCGCTGCCCGAGCCCGCGGTCACGGTGGGCCCGGCGCGCGAATCGCTGGCGGGCGTGCGGATCGGGCTCCCGGTGGAGTACCTCCCGGCCGATCTCGACCCGGGTGTCAGAGCCGCGGTGGATCGCGCGGCGGACGTACTTCGGAGTTGTGGTGCCGAGCTGGTGGAGGTGTCACTTCCCCACACCAGGTATGCGGTGCCGACGTACTACATCGTGGCTCCGGCCGAGGCGTCAGCGAACCTCGCCCGCTTTGACGGCGTCCGGTATGGACACCGCGCGGAAGCGCGGGGCGATGTCGCGGCGCTCTACGCAGCAACGCGAGGTGAGGGCTTTGGGGCTGAAGTGCGTCGCCGGATCCTGGTTGGCACCTACGTCCTGAGCGCCGGCTACTACGACGCGTATTACCGCAAGGCCCAGCAGGTGCGCGCGCTGATCGCCGCCGACTTCCACTCGGCGTTCGGGCAGGTCGACTACCTGCTCGCGCCAACCACGCCCACGCCGGCGTTCAAGGCGGGGGAGAAGACCGACGACCCGGTGGCGATGTACCTGGCCGACGTCTTCGTCTGCCCGGCGAACCTTGCCGGCGTGCCGGCCGTCAGCGTGCCGGCTGGCCGCAGCGATGGTCTCCCGGTGGGCGTCCAGCTGCTGGCCCCATACCGCAAGGATGCGGAACTGCTCGAACTGGCGATGGCGGTCGAGGCGGGGATGGATCGCCAGGCGGAGGTGCGCTGATGACCTGGGAAACCGTCATCGGGCTCGAGGTGCACCTGCAGCTTCGTACCGTCAGCAAGATGTTCTGCGGCTGTTCGACCGCGTTCGGTGATCCGCCCAACAGCAACGTTTGTCCGGTGTGCCTCGGATTGCCCGGTGCGCTCCCGGTGCCCAATGCCGAAGCCATCCGGCTGGCGGCGCGCGCAGCGCTGGCGCTCGGCGGGACGGTGCACGACGTGAGCATCTTCGCGCGGAAGAACTACTTCTATCCCGACCTGCCCAAGGGCTACCAGATCTCGCAGTTTGACCGGCCGCTCTCGACCGGCGGGGCGGTCGGGTTCGAGTCGGCCGACCGCGGCCGGGTAAGCGTGGGCATCACCCGGCTGCATGTCGAGGAAGACGCAGGGAAATCGCTGCACGATCGGATCCCCGGCCGCACCGCGGTGGATCTCAACCGGGCGGGGGTGCCCTTGGCCGAGATCGTGACCCAGCCTGACCTCCGGAGCCCGGCGGAGGCGCGCGCTTTCCTGGGCAACCTGCGCCAGCTGCTGCTCTACACCGGCGCCAGCGACTGCAGCATGGAGCTGGGCAGCCTTCGGGTGGACGCCAATCTCTCCATCCGGCGGGCCGGCGACTCACGGCTGGGGACCAAGACCGAGGTGAAGAACATGAACAGCTTCGCCAACGTCGAGCGCGCCCTCAACGCCGAGCGAGACCGGCAGGTGGCGCTGCTGGAGAGCGGGAAGCCGGTGCGGCAGGTGACCCTGTTGTACGATGCCGGCACTGGCGACGTGCGCCCCACGCGATCCAAGGAAGAGAGCCACGATTATCGCTACTTCCCGGAGCCGGACCTCCCGCCGCTGCAGCTCACGCCCGAATGGATTTCGGAACGGCGCGACGAACTGCCCGAGCTGCCCGAAGCCAGGCGCGCCCGGTTCGAACTCGCGCTGGGGCTCACGCCGTACCATGCCGGCGTCATCGCCAGCGAGCGCGCGATCGCCGATTATTTCGAGGCACTGCTCGCCGGTGGCGTGGATGCGCGTGCCGCGGCGAGCTGGACCACGGGGGACGTGATGACGGCGTGGAACGAGACCGGCGGCTTTCCAGTGGCAGCGGAGCGACTGGCTGCGCTTGTCGGACTTGAGCGTGATGGGATCGTGAGCCTGCAGGCGGCCAAGCGGGTGTTTGCGGAACTGCGGGAGGACCCCGGCGAGCCGCGTGCGATCGCCGAGCGACTGGGGCTGCTGCAGGTGCGGGACACCGGTGCGCTGGCGGGCTGGGTCGAGGAAGTTGTCGAGGCGTTCCCGGGAGAGGTGGAACGCTACCGTGGAGGCGAAACCAGGCTGTTGGGCTTCTTCGTGGGACAGGTCATGAAACGAAGCAACGGCAAGGCCGACCCCAAGGGCGTACAGCCGGTGTTGCTGGAGCGCCTCAAGTGACCGCGCGGACTGCGCCTGCGCCGGACCTCGCCGCCGTGCGAGGGGCGTTCCCGGCGTTGCAGCGGCGCGAAGGTGGGACAGAGGTTGCGTACTTCGATGCGCCGGGCGGCACCCAGGTGCCGGCGGTGGTGGCCGATACCGTGCGCGAGTATCTGCTGCACCACAACGCCAACACCCACTGGGCGTACCCCACCAGCGTCGAGACCGATGCGATCATCGCCGGGGCACGTGCGGCTGCCGCTGACCTGCTCGGCGCCGCGCCCGACCAGGTCGCGTTCGGCGCCAATATGTCCACGCTCACGTTTCACGCCGCGCGCGGGCTGGCCCGTGGCTGGAACGAGGGCGACGAGATCATTGTCACGGATCTCGATCACCACGCCAACATCGCGCCATGGGAAGCAGTCGCGCAGGACCGGCGGCTGACCCTGCACCGGGTGCCGCTCGATGCGGAGCTGCGCGAGCTCGACGTGGATGCATTCGCCCGGCTTCTCTCGCCTCGCACCCGGCTGGTGGCGCTGGGCGCGGCGTCCAACGCGATTGGCACCATCACCGATGTCGCGCGTCTCGCCGCGATGGCACACGACGCGGGTGCGCTGGTCTACGTGGACGCGGTGCATTACGTGCCGCACCGGCTCGCCGACGTTACGGAGTTCGGCTGCGACGCGCTCGCGTGCTCCGCGTACAAGTTCTACGGTCCTCACGTGGGCTTGCTGTGGATGGAGCCGTCACTGGCGGCGCGAATTGACATCCCGAAGCTGCGGCCCGCGCCGGACCAGGTGCCCGGGCGGCTGGAGACCGGTACGCTCAATCACGAAGGCATCTCCGGGGTCACCGCCGCGGTGGACTTCATCGCTGCACTCGCGGGAGAAGGCGGCGACCGGCGCCAGCGGCTGGGCCAGGCCTTCGCCCGACTGCACCAGGAGGGTGAAGCGCTGCTGGCGCAGATGTGGGAAGGACTGACGGCGATCGACGGCGTACGGTTGTTCGGACGCGGCCCCGGGGAGCCCCGCACGCCGACCGTGGCGTTTACGGTGGGTGATGGCCCGTCGGACGACATCGCCGCGGCACTGGCCGCGCGTGGCGTGTTTGTCTCGAGCGGAGACTTCTATGCGAGTACGGTGGTGGAACGGCTGGGACTGACGGAGCAGGGGCTGGTGCGGGCGGGTGCGGCAGCCTATACGTCGGCCGGCGAGGTCGATCGGCTGGTGGATGCTGTGCGCGAGGTGGCCCGCCGGTAGGCCGGACTAGCTCGCGATGCTGCCGGTTCCGCCTGCGCGCCACGGCAAGCGCCGGGTCAGCTGGGGCCAGAACTGCAGCTCCGCCTGAGGCAGGCCATAGTGCTCTTCCGCCACGTCAAGGAGAGGGCCCTGGTCCACCCGGCCCACTTCACGGATGGTGCGGCGCCGGATCTCCTTGGCCACCTTGAGCGGGCGCTCGCCGGACGGATCCAGCTCACGCGCGGTGACAGTCCCCTCGCCCAGCAGTTCGAGCATGTAGTCCAGCGAACGGGCGAGGTAATTCCCCACGATGTCGTCCGTCAGGTCCCAGCGGCTGCGCGTTCGCGCCGCCTGCATTCCCATCTGCCAGCCAGGCATGTCGGTCAGGTGCACCATGCCCCGAAACAACCGGCGGTTGGTGCGCACGCTGAAGATCGTGGGCGAGATGATCTGGTCGAGATGCGCGTCGGCGGCACTGTGATCCATCCGGATGAGGTCGCGCGCCGAGCGGGGGTAGGCATCACCCAGCTGAGTGTCGATCCGGGACTCCCAGTACGAATGGCCCACCGCCGACGTGCTGCTGGTGAGCACCAGTTGCCGGGGCACGAAATAGTTGTGGGCCACGGTGTCGGCGGCCAGGTGGCAGAGATAGCCGAGGCCGAAGGCGCGAATGGCGTCCTCGCCGGCCAGGTCGAAGATCTCCTGCCCCACATGCCAGTAGTGACAATGCCGCCCTACCGGCGCGTACTTCTTCGCGATGGAGGAGTCGGCAGCGATGTTGCCGTAGAGGAAGTCGTAGGGAAAGACCCGCAGCAGGTCGGCCACATGGGGCGGCACCAGCTGCAGGTTGGCCAGGACTGTTTCTGCGAGGTAGACGTGGGTGCCGGGCGTCCAGGCGTACAACTGATCGGGCAGGCACGCCATCACCGCGCCCACCGCCAGCAGTGCCAGGAGCAGGCGCATCAGCGACGCCGGCTCGACAGCAGCGCCCGGGTCATCCGTCCCACCAGCCCGGTTGGCCGACCCCGGCGGAACTGGCGCAAGCCAGCGGCCACGTCGAGTGCGGTGTCCTCGACTTCTGCGTGGACCACGTCGTAGAGGGATTCCAGGTCGACCAGGCGCGACTCCATGCGCCCGACCCCGCGCTTGAGCTTCTTCCGCAGTACCCGGCCGGTCCGGGCGAAGGCTTCGGCCTCGTTGCGAACCGTGCCCACGATCTGCTCGCCGTCGTTCACCAGCTCCCGCACGCTCGCCATCGTAGCCTTGGCGTCGGTGGCGACCTGGTTGATCAGGAGCTTCCGCTCCTCGATCTCGCTCATGAGCTTGCCCCACATCAGCACGACGCCGCCCGCCACCACCACGACCGAGAGCGCGATCAGCGCGAGCGAGACAGCCATGACCGGCCCGGCCCACGCCGGGGCTGTGACGGTGACAGCCTGTGACTGCAGCAGGAACATGCGCGGCGCCTCCTTTCCCCAAACATAACGCTTGACCTGTTCCCGCGCGCTCGCAAGCTTTCGCCATGCCTCCCCACTTCATCGTTCGCGGCGGCCGCCAGTTGAAGGGGACGATTCGCCCCTCCGGCAACAAGAACGCCGCCCTGCCCATCCTGGCCGCCACCCTCCTTGCGGACGGCGCGGTCGAGCTCAGCAACATCCCCCGCATCCGCGACGTCGACACCATGCTCGCGCTGCTGGCCGACCTCGGCAGCGACATCTCGTGGGTCGGCCCCAACCAGCTGCGGGTGGATACGCGCGGTGCCAGGCCCAAACCGCTGGATCCGGCGCTCTGCGCCCGGATCCGCGCGTCCATCCTGCTGGCCGGACCGCTCGTGGCCCGGTTCGGTGAATGCGTCCTGCCTCCGCCCGGCGGCGACGTGATCGGACGCCGGCGGGTGGACACCCACTTCCTGGCGCTCGAGGCGCTCGGTGCCAGCGTGGAAGTGGGCGAGCGCTATGAGCTGAGTGCGCCCAGGGGCCTGACTGGTGCCGATGTATTCCTCGACGAGCCCAGTGTCACCGGGACCGAGAACGCCCTGATGGCAGCGGTCGCCGCCAAGGGCCGCACCGTGCTCCGCAACGCCGCTGCCGAGCCCCACGTGCAGGACCTCGCACGCTGCCTGGTGGCGATGGGCGCGCAGATCGAGGGCATCGGCTCCAACGTGTACACCGTGGAGGGTGGCCGGCCGCTGGGTGCAGCCTCCTATGCCATCGGGCCCGACCACATCGAGATCGGCAGTTTCATCGGGCTCGCCGCCGTCACCAACGGCGACATCACCATCGACCCGGTGCGGGGCGATGACCTCCGCAGCACGCTGCTGGCGTTCGACCGGCTGGGCATCCGGCCCACGCTCGAGCAGGGGACACTGCATGTCGCGCCGGGCCAGGAGCGGCGGGTGCGCCCCGACCTCGGCGGCCACGTGCCCAAGCTCGAGGACGGCCCCTGGCCGGCCTTTCCGGCCGACGTCATGTCCACCACCATCGTGTCGGCAACGCAGTGCACCGGGATGCTGCTGGTGTTCGAAAAGATGTTCGAGTCCCGGCTCTTCTTCGTCGACAAGCTGATCGGCATGGGCGCCCGGATCGTGCTCTGCGATCCGCACCGCGCGGTAATCTCCGGCCCGTCGCCGCTCAAGGGCGGAATCGTGGAGTCTCCCGATATCCGGGCCGGCATGGCGATGCTGCTCGCGGCGCTGGCCGCCGAGGGCACCAGCCAGATCCACAACATCGGGCAGATCGAGCGCGGCTATGAAGCGATCGACCAGCGCCTCCGCGATCTGGGAGCCGACATCGAGCGCCATGCCGACTGATACCCGGCCCACGGTGCTCCGCGAGCGGGCCAGTGCCAGCGGAGTGCCGCGTTTCGACCTGGAGGAATGGCGCCATCGCTTCGGCCTGGTGGCCGGAATCACCGGGCGGGGAGACCAGCCAGGCCTCGGCTTCGACCTCGCCTTTCGTCCCGGCGAGGCCAGCGAGGCGCCGCGGGCACGCTGGGAGGAACTGCTCACCGCCGAGCCGGGGTTCGATGGATTCGTCCGCGGCGCGCAGGTGCATGGCACCCGGGTCGAGTGGCATCAGCATCCGGGAGACGGGTGGACCGCGATGCAGGAGACCGATGGCCACGCGACCGAACTCAAGGGTGTGTTGCTCGCCGTGACCGTGGCCGACTGCATTCCGGTCTACCTGGTTGCGCCGAAGTCGGGTGCTATCGCGTTGCTGCACGCGGGATGGCGGGGTACCGCGGGCGGGATCCTGGAACAGGGAGTCAGCCGCCTGAGGGAGCGAGCCGGAGCCGCACCGAGTGATATCGTAATGCATTGTGGTGCAGGGATTTGTGGTGAGTGCTATGAAGTGGGTTCTGAGGTGCTGGAAGCATTTGGGTTGCGGGGCGACGGCCGAGGCCCCTGGAAGCTCGACCTGCGGGAGCGGCTGGTGGAGCAGGGCGAACAGCTGGGTATCCCGGAAATCACAACGTCCGCCTGGTGCACTGCGCACCACCGTCCGCTGTTTCACAGCCACCGCGCCTCCGGCGGATCGGACGGCCGCATGGCAGCATTCCTGGGGTATCCTGCTGGTTGACGGCTGGCGGACACCACCTTACAATTCCGGTGCTGTTCCCGCACGCCTTCTGGGCGGCGTTGCCTGTGAAGTGGATGTGGGGGAGTTCCCCCACATTTTTTTTGCCCGCCATGCCTCTCGACTCGCTGCTCGACCAGATACGCGAACTGGTGGACGGTCTCGGCTTCGAGCTGGTTGACCTCCGGCGGACCGGGACGCGTGAACGGCCCATCCTGCAGGTCCGGATCGATCGCGCCGACAGCGCGCCCGGTCACGGCGTGACGGCGGATGATTGCGCCACCGTCAGCCGGGCGCTGGAGCGCTCACTCGAGTCCGCTGGCAGTGTGGGCCCGCGGTACGTGCTCGAAGTGTCCTCGCCCGGGATAGAACGCCCCCTGGTGACGGCGGCCCACTGGCGGAGGTTCATCGGCCGGAAGGCGCGGGTCCGGGCAGCGGGACTGGCCGGCCGGACCGAGGTCGAGATCCTGGACGTGCCGGACGACGGCCGGGTGCATGTCCGCTTCCTTGACGGGGAGCGCGAAGGAGAAATTCGGCTGGCGGATGTACGTGATGCCGTGCTGGCCGTAGACTGGAAGACGCTGGGCCGCTCGAGCTGACGCCAGATGGCGTGCTTCGGGGGCCGACGACAGGTGGAGAGACAATCGATGGCGGGATCCGCTGAAATGCTGGCCGCGTTCCGCGAGCTGGCCAATACCAAGCAGCTCGAGCGCTCGGACCTGCTCGACCTCCTGCGCGACGGCATCCACGCCGCGCTGGTGCGCAAGTACGGCCCCAACGTGCGCTTCGAGCTGAACGTGGACGAGATGAACGGGTCGATCGAGATCGTGCGCCTCCGGCAGGTCGTCGCCGAGGTGGAGGATCCGAGCGCCCAGGTGTCGGTCGAGGAAGCGCGGTTCATCGACGAGGCCTTCCAGGTCGGCGACATGCTCGAGGAAGAAGTCCCGTTCCAGGAGTTCGGCCGGCTGGCGGTCCAGGCGGCGAAGCAGCGTATCATCCAGCGAGTGCGCGAAGGCGAGCGCACCCGGATTCGCGATGAGTTCGCCGACAAGGTGGGCGAGCTGCTCTCCGGCGAGATCCAGCAGATCGAGCGCGGCAAGCTGGTGCTGATGCTCAACAAGTTCCGCGAAGCGGAGGCCATCATGCCCTACCGCGAGCAGAACCACCGGGAGCATTTCCACCAGGGCG
Organism: Gemmatimonadales bacterium; assembly: GCA_035759745.1. Taxonomy (GTDB): domain Bacteria; phylum Gemmatimonadota; class Gemmatimonadetes; order Gemmatimonadales; family GWC2-71-9; genus CAMLHP01. The sequence goes on along the minus strand of DASTUF010000016.1, from coordinate 5,272 downwards.
ACACCATCCGCGCGGTGCTCAAGCGGCTGGAGGAAACTCCCAAGGGCCCGCGGCTGATTCTGAGCCGGGCCGACGCCCTGTTCGTCCAGGCGCTGTTCCGGCTCGAGGTGCCCGAGATGCAGCAGGGGATCGTCGAGATCCGGGCGCTGGCGCGCGAGGTGGGGAGCCGCACCAAGGTGGCGGTCATCTCCCGTGATGACGCCATCGATCCGGTGGGCGCCTGCGTCGGCCTCAAGGGTTCGCGGGTGCAGGCGGTAGTCAACGAGCTGGGCGGCGAGCGCATCGACATCGTGCCCTGGTCGCCCGATCCCGAGCGCTTCGCCAAGCTGGCGCTGGCACCGGCCCGGGTGGCGCGCGTCTTCTCCGACCCGGACGCCAAGCTGATCCAGGCGGTGGTGGACGAGGACCAGTTGTCGCTGGCGATCGGCCGCAACGGTCAGAACGTCCGGCTGGCGTCGGAGCTCACCGGGTGGAAGATCGACCTCTACTCCAGCCGCGAGTGGATGGAGCGCGGTGGCGAGGGCGGGCTCTTTGCACCGCTCCCGCAGGAAGAGGCCGCCGCAGTGCGGGTGCCGCTCAACGAACTCGAGGGACTCGCACCGGAGCTGGTGGCGCTGCTGGCCAATGCCGGCTATTCCGTGCTGGATGACGTGCTGGACCTCGAACGCGAGGAATTGCTCCGCATTCCCGGGCTCACGCCCGAGCAGGCGGATGCGCTCAACGCTTTCCTCTCGGAACTGAGCGACGAGGAAGGCGAGGAGTCCCCGGCCAAGGCATGAGCGACCTGCTCGCACTGCTCGGGCTGGGACGCCGGGCCGGTGCGCTGGCGGTCGGGGTGGAAGCGGTACGGCGGGAACTTCAGGCCGGGAAGCTGGCTTGTGTGGTAGTGGCGCGGGACCTGAGCCCGCGTGCGCAGGAAAAGGTGGCCCGGTTGGCGACGGCGCGCAGTGTGCCGCTGATCACCGGGCCCGAGGCCGAGATCATCGGCCTGCGTCTAGGCAAGCCGCCCGTGATGGCGGTGGGCGTCCGTGATCGCGCGCTGGCCAGCGGCATGCTGCAGCCGGCGCGCGGACGCCGATGATGGAGGAGTGAGTGGTAAAGACCCGCGTGCACGATCTCGCCGCCGAATTCGGCGTCGCCCCCGAGCAGCTCATGCAGCTGCTCAAGGACATGGACATCTTCGTCCGCAACCACCTGTCGGCGCTCGAGACCGACCAGGTGTCCGCTGTGCGCGTCCGCTGGGAGCGCGAGAAGCGGAAGTCGGGCGAGGCGGCGGCCCCGAAGAAGGGACGCCGGAAGGCGGCGAAGGTGGCGGAAGCGGCGGCACCAGCCGAACCGGCCAAGCCGGTCCGTCGGCGCCGCACAGCTGCCGAGGTGGCCGAGGCGGAAGCCCAGGCCCAGGCCGAGCGCGATGCGGCGGAACCACCGGCCATCGAGCTCGACCTTTCCCGGGTCGAGCCAGGCGAGGTGGTGCCGAAGGAGAGCCTGGCCGAGCGGGCGAAGAAGTTGTTCAAGGACATCCCGCCAACCGAGGAAGCGGAGCCCGAGGCTGCTGCTGCGGCAGCCGCTCCCGCTCCCGCTGACTCGGCGCAGCCAATGGCACCAGTGACAGCAGAAGCAGCTGAAGCGGCCCAGCCGGCGGAACCGGCCTCAGCCGCACCGGCTCCCGCCGCACCAGCTTCCGCAGTGCCGACCCCCGCTGCCCCGCCGGCAGCGGCGGTCAGTGGGGCGCCGCCAGCGCGCGCGCCGTTCATTCCGCCGCGAGTGCCGCGGCAGCAGGCGGGCGGCCGTCCCGGTGGCGGGCCCCGGCCGGTGTTCTCCACCAGCACGCCCGGCTCCGGCTCGCGCGAGCGGCCGCCGGCGGCGCGCAGTTTCGGCCCCGACGCCAAGAAGGGCGCGAGCGCACTGCCGCCCAGGAGCAAGAAGGGCAAGAAAGGCCGCCGCGGTCACGTGGACCAGGATGCGGTGCAGGAGAGCATCGCCAAGACGCTGCAGGGCATGAAGGGCACGTCCGGCCGGAAGGGCCGGCGCAGCGACGAGCCCAGCTACCGCGACGTCATGGCGGGACGCGCGGCCGAGGAACGCGAGAAGGAAAAAACCCGGATCCGGGTCAACGAGTTCATCTCGGTGAGCGAGCTCGCGGCTGCCATGAAGATCCCGGCCACCCAGATCGTCCAGTTCGCCTTCAAGGAACTGGGCCTGATGGTGACCGTGAACCAGCGGCTCGACTTCGACCAGATCGAACTGATCGCCAGCGAGTTCGGGTTCGAGGCGGTGAAGGAACAGGAGTACAGCGCGGAAGCCGCCGAGCCCGAAGTGGCCGACGAGCCGGGCGATCTCACGTCCCGCCCGCCGGTGGTCACCATCATGGGTCACGTGGACCACGGCAAGACCTCGCTGCTCGATCACATCCGGAAGGCCAACATCGTCGCGGGGGAGGCCGGCGGCATCACCCAGCATATCGGCGCCTATCACGTCGAGCTTCCGGACGGCAAGGCCATCACCTTCCTCGACACCCCGGGCCACCAGGCATTCACCGCCATGCGCGCGCGTGGTGCCCAGGTCACCGATATCGTGGTGCTGGTGGTGGCGGCCGACGACCAGGTCATGCCCCAGACGGTCGAAGCCATTTCGCACGCGAAGAACGCGGGCGTGCCGATGGTGGTGGCGATCAACAAGATCGACCTGCCCTCGGCCAACGTGCCCAAGGTCAAGCAGGACCTGCTGCAGCACAGCGTGGTGCTCGAGGAGTTCGGCGGGCAGGTGCTCTCGGCCGAGATCAGTGCCAAGAAGGGCACCGGCATCGACGCGCTGATGGAGAAGGTGCTGCTGCAGGCCGAAATCCAGGACCTCAAGGCCAACGCGGAGGCCCGGATGCAGGGCACCGTGCTCGAGGCGACACTCGACCCGGGCAAGGGCCCGCTCGCCACCGTGCTGGTGCAACGGGGCACGCTCAGCACCGGCGACAACTTCATCTGCGGCCTCTACAGCGGCCGGGTTCGCGCCATGTTCGATGAGCGCGGCAATACGGTGAAGACGGCAGGACCGTCGATTCCGGTGCAGATCCTCGGCTTTGATGGCGTGCCGTCGGCCGGCGACAGCTTCCTCTCGGTGTCCGATGCCAGCGAGGCCCGCGAGATCGCGCAGAAGCGTCAGCGCCTCGAGCGCGAGGCCCAGAGTCGGCGCAGCCAGCGGGGCACCAGCCTCGAGGACTTCAGCCGCGCGCTCAAGGAAGGCGCGGTATCAACCCTGCCGATCATCATCAAGGCCGACCAGGGTGGTCCCGCCGAGGCGCTCGCCGACGCGTTGGCCCAGCTCAGCACGCCCGAAGTGCGGGTGGATGTGGTGCTGCGCGGCGTGGGTGCGATCACCGAGAGCGACGTGCTGCTGGCACGGGCGTCCGGTGCCATCATCCTCGGCTTCCACGTGCGGCCTGACGCCAATGCCCGCGCCGCGGCCGAGCGCGAGCAGGTGGACGTCCGTACCTATCGCGTCATCTACGAGGCGGTAGACGACGTGCGGAAGGGCCTGGAGGGCCTGCTCAAGCCGGAGGAGAAGGAGACCATCCTGGGCGAGGCCGAGGTGCTCCAGCTCTTCAAGGTGAGCAAGGTGGGCACCATCGCCGGATGCATGGTGCAGAGCGGCGTGATCACCCGGACCGCCAAGGTGCGCGTGATCCGCGATGGGGTCGGGGTGTACACCGGCCAGATCTCGAGCCTCAAGCGCTTCAAGGACGATGCGCGCGAGGTCCGCGAGGGGCAGGAGTGCGGTATCGGGGTGGAGAACTTCAACGACATCAAGGTGGGCGACCGGATCGAGGCGTTCCTGCTCGAATCGGTGAAGCGCACGCTGGAGTCGGCGGGGGCCGCCGGGGCCGCCTGAGATGCTGGTGGGAGTGACGGCGTGGGAGCTGGAGCTGCACGGCTGCCACTCGCTCAAGGAAAAACGCAGCATCATCACGCCGGTGCTGGCCCGGTTGCGGCAGCGGCTCAACGTCTCGGTGGCGGAAACCGGCCATCAGGACGCGTGGCAACGGGCCGAACTCGCCTGCGCCGCTGTGGGTAGCGACCGGCGAGTGATCGAGGAAACTCTGCGCGCGGCGGACCGTCTGGTGGACGAGTCCGATGGGATGCGCATCATGGATACGATGACGGTGTACCGATGAAGGGATCGTCCCGGCGACCGGAGCAGGTCGCTGAAACCATCCGGCAGGTGGTGGCAGATGCGCTGACCCGGGGCGAGGTCCGGGACCCGCGCGTCGGCCTTGTCACGGTTACCAGGGTGGACGTGTCGGGCGACCTGTCGCACGCGCGGGTGTACATCAGCCCGCAGGGCGACGAGGAAGCACGCGAGCGCGCCATCGAAGGTCTCCAGAGCGCCGCGGGCTTCCTGCGCGGCCTGGTGGCGAAGGTCCTGACCACGCGCACCGTGCCCGAGCTCCACATCGAACTCGACAAGGGAATGCAGCACGCGGCCCGGATCAACCAGCTGCTGGCCGATCTCAAGGGCGAGGCCGACGGCTGACGGGCGCCGTGCTGGTGGACAAGGCACCCGGGCCGACGTCGCACGACGTGGTCGCGCGGGTGCGCCGGGCCCTGGGCGAGAAGCGGGCAGGCCACACCGGCACGCTGGACCCGTTCGCCACCGGCCTGCTGGTGGTGCTGCTGGGACGGGCGACACGGATAGCCCGCTTTGTCGAGCAACGCGAGAAGGGCTATCTGGCGGTGGCGCGGCTTGGGCTGCGCACCACCACCGATGATGCCACCGGTGAGCCGATGACCGGCGATCCGGCGCCGGTGAGCGATGCCCGGCTGAGTGAAGCGCTCGCACAGCTGGCGGCGCAGAAGGATCAACGTCCGCCGGCATTCTCGGCGCGGCACGTCGGCGGACAGCGTAGTTACCGGCTGGCGCGGCAGGGGAAGCCACCCGAGTTGCCGGCCCGCGCCATCAGGGTGCACTCGCTGGAACTACTCGGCCGGGATGGCGCGGACATCACCTTCCGCACGGTCGTGAGCCCCGGCACCTATGTGCGGGCCATGGCCCGCGACCTGGGCGAGATGCTGGGAACCGGGGGACACCTCACCGCGCTGCGACGCGAGTCAATCGGCACGCTGCAGGTCGAGGATGCGACCCCGATGGACCAGCTGGATGCGGGCACTGTGATCCTGCCTCCGCTCGCGATGGTGTCGCACCTGCCGCAGCACCAGGTCGATGCCGACGGCGCCGTGGCGATCAGCCATGGGCGGCCAGTGGCGGCCGGCAACGACCTGCC
>DASTUF010000015.1:0-12848 GCA_035759745.1 Gemmatimonadales bacterium | reverse complement strand
TCCAGCTGCAGCACCGGTGTCGCCAGGAACCGGCTCCGTGCCGCCCGTACCCGTGCCCGCACGGTCAGTTCTGTCAGCGCCGGAAGCGCCTGGATCCTGGTGGCGTCCTCCCGCGAAAGCATCAGGTACACGAATCCGGTTTCCGGCAGCGGGCCCCGCGCCAGAAGGTAGGGTTGTCCCGGCGGCATCTCCGGCCGCAGCTCATCCGCCACCGCGGCCGAGATGTACTGCAGCCGCCATTCGAGCGTCTGCCCCACATAGCGTTCGGGGTTGGCCCGAATCTCGGCCGCCGTTACACCCACCAGCGCGCCCGACGCCGACTTCAGGTCTTCCTCGCGCACCCATCCTTCGACCTGCACCCGCACCCAGTCGCCGCTGCGGCTCACCACCCGCCCCGTCATGCCGGAATTGAGCGCCGCCAGCTGCACTCCTTCCGGCTGCGACAGCAGGGGCGCAGGCCGCAGCAATTCAATACGCTCATTGGTGGCCTCCGTCGCACCGCTTGCCACCACTGGCGGCGCCTGTGGCGCGACATACGCCTGCACCGAATCCCGTCCCGCCTCTGGATTCGACTCTCGACTCGCAACTCTCGACTCTCGACTCGCAGCGCGTAGCGCGTCAGAATCCGCCCACACCGTCCGCCGCACCCGGGTCCAATTCCCCTTCTCCTCCAGCCTGTCGAGCAGCATCCCCTCTTCCAGCTGCGCGATCTCGCGCCCGGACGGCTCCTCCCGAAGCCGCACGTTCTCCGCCGTCACCGCCACGTCGAAGCCGTTCCGCTTGTCGGCCTTGAGCAGTGACGACGACACCCACCCTTCCAGCCGGAACTGGCTCCACCCCGTGCGTGCATCGCGCACCACCACCGGCGACGCCGCGACCGTGCGGGCGAGCAGCAGCCCCTTGGGCTCGCGGTGGATGGTCGTCGCACCCAGCTCGCGGCGCGCTTGCGCCGCCAGCGGCGCAGCCAGCAGTGCGGCAAGCAGCACGGTCCACAGCAACGTGCAGGCTGGAAGGCGATGCAGAGCGGGACTACATTGCGTCACGAATCGAGGCATGTCGGCATTGTAGACCGCGCGGAGAATCATGTCAAACACGCAGGGCCCCCGCGCACCGGTCGCGCTCATAGTACTGGATGGCTGGGGCCATCGGGACGAGCGCGAGGGCAACGCGATCGAACTCGCCCGGACTCCCGTTTGGCACCAATTGTGGGAGAACGCACCCCGCACCCTGCTTGACGCGAGCGGGCTCGCCGTCGGCCTCCCCGAAGGCCAGATGGGCAACAGCGAAGTCGGCCACCTCAACCTCGGTGCCGGCCGCGTGGTGCCGCAGGACCTGGTCCGCATCTCGAAGAGCATCGCCGACGGCGATTTCTTCTCGCTGCCCCCGTTTGTCGATCTTGGCCGCCACCTCAAGCGCACCGGCGGAACCCTCCACCTCATCGGCCTCCTCGGGCCCGGTGGCGTGCACGCCATCGACGGCCACCTGCTCGCCTGCATCGAACTCGGCGTGCGCCTGGGCGCCCCGCGCATTGCCGTGCAGGGATTCCTCGACGGACGCGACGCGTCGCCCACTCTTGGCGCCAGCGTCGTGGCCCGCCTGGTGGAGGACCTCGCCCGCCTGACCCATGGCACCGGGGTCATCGCATCGCTTACCGGCCGCTACTACGCCATGGATCGCGACCGCCGCTGGGAGCGCACCCGCGTGGCGTACGACGCGCTGGTCCACGGCGTGGGTGCGCCAATGGACGATCCGGTCGCGGCAGTGAAGGCCGCGTACGCCCGGGACGAAACCGACGAGTTCGTCCATCCGATGGTGCGCCAGGTGGATGGCCGTGCCGCCGCTCCAATTCGCGACGGCGATGCGGTGCTCTGCTTCAACTATCGCAGCGACCGCATGCGCCAGATCGTACGCGCGCTGGCCATCGAAGGATTCGACGGCTTCGATGTCGCCGGCCGGCCCGACATCAGCTGCGTCACCATGACCCGCTACGACCAGACCTTCCGCTTGCCGGTGGCGTTCCCGCCGTTCAGCATGGCGCGGATCATGTCCGAGGTGCTCGCCGCGGAGGGCCGCACCCAGTTCCGCACCGCCGAGACCGAGAAGTATCCCCATGTCACCTACTTCTTCAGCGGCGGGCACGAACCGCCCCAGCCGGGCGAGGATCGCGTGCTGGTTCCGTCGCAGAAGGTGGCGACGTACGACCTTGCGCCGGCCATGAGCGCCGCCGGCATCACCGACGCGCTGTGCACCGCGCTGGAGGCGCGCGACCACGATTTCCTGCTGTGCAACTTTGCCAACGCCGACATGGTGGGCCACACCGGCGTCATGCCCGCCGTCATCCAGGCGGTCGAGACCGTGGACCAGTGCCTCGCGCGCATCCTCCCCGTGGCCGAGCGCGCCCGCACACCCCTGTTCATCACCGCCGACCATGGCAACGCCGAGCTGATGGTGGATCCCACCACCGGTGGCGTGCACACCGCCCACACGACCAATCCGGTGCCGCTGGTGGCGGTCGGTGCCGACGTTCGCCGGTTCCGGGCCGGCGGCGCCCTCTGTGACGTCGCCCCTACCCTGCTGCGTCTCCTTGGTATTCCCCAGCCCGCCGAAATGACGGGCCGCAACCTCAGCGAGGCTTGATGCGCTTCCCGTTTACGCAGTTGCTGTCCCCGTTCACGCTGTCGCTCTTCCCCTTCACGCTTTTGTTGTTGCTGTGGGCTTCGCCTGTGGCTGCGCAGGTCGGTCATCCTCCCGACGCCAGCCCTTTTCGGGACCTGAAAGCCGGGCACAGCATCACCCCACTCTTCGGCTACGTCGGCGGCAGCGGCGGGCCCCTCGGAGTCGGGCCCCACAACGGCACCACCATCGGGCTCCGCTACGACCTGCGCACCGCCAGCACCATCCAGTTCGGGGTCGGTTTCGCCCGCGGCAACCTCGAGCGCCTGGTGGTGAACCCGTTCGTGCAACTGGCCAACCGCACCTCCGGTCCCTTCGAGCAGACCACGTCGTTCGTTGACCTGTCGGTGCAGCTCAACCTCACCGGCGGCAAGAGCTGGCACCGGCTCGCGCCCTACGCCTCACTTGGCGCCGGCCTCGCGTTCGGTGACTCCGATGTCGCCTCCGATTCCAGCGGCTACGAGTTCGGCAACAAGTTCTACGTCACGCCCGCCGTCGGTACCCGGCTCATGGTCACCGACGCGCTCCATCTGCGGGCCGACGTGCGTGGCCTGTTCTGGAACCTCAAGTACCCCGACAGCTACGCCCGCGAACCGGTCGAGGAGCCGGGCACGCCGGACGCGCCCAACGCCGTGAAGCCCGAGGGCAGCCTCTCCGAGTGGACCCTCACTCCCATGCTCCAGGTAGGCATTGGCTACATCTTTCACTGGTAGCAGCGGCACCGCCGCTCCCCTGGCCGACGACGAGATCGCCCGCATCCTCCGGGAGGCTCGGCGGGTCGCCGTTATCGGACTGGGGGACAAGCCCGAGCGTCCCGCCTATCGCGTCGCGTGGTACCTTCAGCGCGCCGGATACGACATCGCCCCGGTCCACCCCGCGGTCACCGAGACCCTCGGCGTTCCGGTCTATCGCAGCCTGGCCGAAGCCCACGCCGCCGCACCGGTCCATATAGTGGACGTCTTTCGCCGGTCGGAGGCGGTGCCCGAGCTGGTGCCGGAGTGTGTCGCCATCGCCCCGCTGCTCGTCTGGCTACAGGTAGGAGTGACCAGCGACATGGCCAGGACGACATTGGGCGCCGCCGGCATTCCGTTCGTGCAGGACCGCTGCCTTGCGGTGGCTCACGCCCAACTGGTGGGACGGTAATGCGACGCCTTCTGCTGTGCCTTCCGCTGCTGCTCGCCGCCGCGCCCGGGCTGCACGCACAGGCTACCCGCGATCAGGCCAGGCTCATCATCAACCTGTTCGCCGGCTATGCCATGGGAGGGTCGCTCTGGCGGGTGCCGGACCAGCCGGTCATCGACGACAATTTTGGCGAGCCCCGGGTCGATCACTACGCGCTCAGCCGCAGGATTCGCGGCAACCCGATCTTCGGCGGGCGGGCCATCTTTTTCCCCAGTGATCACTTCGGCTACTTCGGCGAGGCGTTCATGCTGGGCCTGGGCTATGAGGACGGGTGCGGAATCGCCAATCCGACGGCCTCGCAGCGCAATCGCGACGTCTGCGCTTCGATCAACAACAACTCGACGCCCGCCACCGCGGTTCAGGTCACCGCCGGCGTCATGTACCGCATCCGTGCTGACCAGCTCATCTCGCCCTATGCCCGCCTCAGCGTCGGTGGCGCGATGAGCAGCCGCAGCCCCATCGCCATGACCGGCAGCTTTCCCAGCGCTGCCTCCGGCGGCCAGCTGGTGGACCTGGACATCTATCCCGCCGAAGGCAGCACCCAGTTCCATCCGGCCATTGGCATCGGGGCGGGCTTCACCACCCAGCTCGCCCGCGGCTACCAGATGCGCTGGGAACTGCGTGACAACATAGTCGGGGTCGACGCGGTCACCGGAGCCACCGTGCTCGAGGGAGTCGAGCCACCCACCGGCATGCGGTTCCGCCACCGCATCTCGATCGAGGTCGGCTTCGACGTGGTGCTCGAGCGCAAGCGCGGACGACGGTACTGACCCGGTGGACGTCGCCGGCGCAATCCTCGCGGGCGGCGCCGCTTCACGCTTCGGCGGCGTCGCCAAGGGCCTCGTTTCCGTCGGCGGCACTACCATCCTTGCCCGCTTGCGCGCCGCCTTCCGCACGGCACTTGGCCGCGAACCGGTCCTCATCGCCAATGCCCCTGACGCAGGAACCTGGGCACCTGGACTCTCCATCCACGCAGACGTCATCCCCGGGCTCGGCGCATTGGGCGGCATCCTCACGGCGGTCCGCAAGGCGCCCGCACCGGTGGTCGTAATCGCGTGGGACATGCCCTTCGTGCCCGCCGGACTGATCCGCGAACTGGCTGACCACCTGCGAAACGCCGACGCCGTGCTGCCCGAGAGCGAAGGACCCCGTGGCCTGGAACCGCTTTGCGCCGCGTATGGTCCGGCCGTCGCCCCCGCCATCGATCGTGCACTCGCGCGCGGCGATCGTCGCGCCGTGGCTTTTCATGACGACGTGGTGCTCCACCGCCTGCCGCTGGCGCAGGTGGCCCGGCACGGACCGCCTGCCCGCAGCTTCTTCAACGTCAACACCCCGAACGACCTGGAACGAGCGGAGGAACTGTGGCGCGCCTCATCGCAGTAGTCGGCCGCAAGAATGCCGGCAAGACCACCCTGGTCGTGGCACTGGTGCGCGAACTCCAGCGCCAGGGCCGCCGCGTCATGACCATCAAGCATGGCCACCACCCGGCCGACGTGGACCAGCGCGGCACCGACACCTGGCGCCACTTCCACGAGGCCGGCGCCGAGCGCACCCTCATCGCCTCGCCCGAGATGCGGGTGCTGTTCGAGCGCACCCCCGACGACTACGACCCCATCGGCCTGGTCCAGCGCTACATGGCCGACGCCGACCTGGTCGTGGCCGAAGGCTTCGCCAAGGCCCCCATTCCGCGCATCGAAGTCTGGCGACAGGCCCTTGGGCAGGATCCGCTCTTCCGCGACTCACGCCTCACGCCTCACGCCTCACGCCTGGTGGCGCTCGTCTCCGACACCCGGATAGATGCACCCTGCCCGACCCTGCTCTTCGGCGACACTTCCTGGCTCACCACCCTCGCGGCGCTGGCGTGGCAGAACGCAATGGAAGTGCCTGCATGAGCGTCGAGGGGCTGTCCGCCCGTGAAGCGGCGCAGATGATCCTGCGCCACATCGAACGCGAACCCGCGCTCCGCGTCCCGCTCGACGACGCCCTCGGGTCGGTCCTGGCCGACGACGTCATAAGCCCGCTCGATGTCCCCGCCTTCGCCAATTCCGCCATGGACGGCTACGCCGTCAGGTCAGCCGACGTACGCGGCGCCAGCGCGGAGCATCCGGTGCGACTCTCGGTAATCGAGGAGATAGCTGCCGGCAGCTTGCCCACCCGGGCGGTCGGCCCCGGCGAGTGCAGCCGGATCTTCACCGGCGCGCCGGTGCCCGAGGGCGCGGATGGCGTCATCCGCCAGGAGGACACCGACCAGGGCACTCCCGTGGTCTCGGTCACGAGCGAGCGCGACGCCGGCAGCAACGTGCGCCCCGCGGGCGAGGATTTGAGAAGGGGGGATCTCGTGCTTCGCGCCGGCACCGAGCTCGGCCCCGCCCAGCTGGGCGCGCTCGCGTCGGTCGCGCGGGCCCATCCTCTGGTCTATCGCCGGCCCCGGGTCGCGATCCTCGCCACCGGCGACGAAGTCGTGGATGTCGACCAGACCGAGGAGATCCTCTCCGGGCGGAAGGTGGCCAGCAGCAACTCCCACACCCTCAACGCCCTGGTCCGGCAGGCGGGTGGCGAGCCCGTCATGCTTGGCATCGCCGGCGATGACCCGGCCAGCATCCGCCGCCACATAGGCACCGCCTTCGACTGCGACCTGCTGGTCACGACGGGAGGAGTCAGCGTCGGCGCCCACGATCACCTGCGCGACGTCATCGCGTCGCTGGGAGCGAAGCTCGAATTCTGGCGCATCCGCATGCGCCCCGGAGCGCCGGTGGGCTTCGGCATGCTGGACGAGATTCCCTGGATCGGTCTCCCCGGCAATCCCGTCAGCGCCATGGTGGCGTTCGACCTCCTCGTCCGCCCCGCCATCCGGAAGCTCATGGGCCACGACGCCGTCTTCCGTCGCGCGGTCACTGTCCGCCTCATGGAGACCGTGACGGTGAAGCCCAGGCTGCAGCATTTCCTTCGCGCCGTCGTCACCGAAATGGGCGAAACCCTGGAAGCCCGCCTCGCGGGTCCCCAGGGTTCCGGAATACTGATGTCGATGGTTCGCGCCAACGCCCTCCTGGTGCTACCCGAAGGCCAGCTGGAGACGCCGAAAGGAGCAGAGGCCAGCGCCCTCCTCTTCGACGAGCACCGCTACGACCCGGCCCCGCCGTTCTAAAAGGACCCCTGGCCCCTGATCCCTAACCCCTAACCCCTAACCCCTACTGTCCTTCCAGCTCATCAGCGAGCCATCCAGCGTCGTAAACCCGTCTCAAGGCCTCAATGATCCCCGCGCTGTGCACCGCCACCGACCGCGCCACTTCATCGGTGTAGATGAACCGGTTGGGCAGCATCTCGATGTTCCCGTCGAAGATCAGCCCCACCACTTCGCCCGCCTTGTTGATCGCCGGGCTCCCTGAGTTGCCACCGATGATGTCGTTGGTGGCCACGTAGTTGAGCGGCGTGGAGAGGTCCAGCGAATCCTCCCGCGCCTTCCACCGCTCCGGCAGGTTGAACGGCGGTTCGTTGTTGAAATCGGCTGAGCGCCCGAACAGCCCGTAGAGGCTGGTGCTGTAGGGTGCGATCGTGCCGTTCATCGGGAAGCCCTTCACTACACCGTCCGAAATCCGCAGCGTGAACGTTGCATCCGGCGGCAGCGACGTGCCGTACGCCGCGTAGATCGCCTGCCCGATCTTCTCCGCGTTGGCGGCGATGATCGCGTTCTGCTCCGCCAGTTTCATGTCGCGGGCGGTGACCAGTGGTTCTACCTTCCGCGCCATCACGATCAACGGATCGGTGGACGCGGCGATCGCCGCCGCTCCGCCCTCGACCAGCTGTTGCCGGACCGCGGCGTCTGTGAGCCGGGTCCCTTCCAGCATTGCGGCCGCTGCCGCTTCAGGCGTCCGGCCGCTGAGCATCGCCGTCAGCCACGGGTCGTTGGCCGGCAGCGCAGCCGCGGCGTCGGTCAGCGCCGCCGTCAGCAGCAGCTTCTCCAGCTGCATGTCGAACTGCGCGGCAGGCGCCGACGCCTGGGCCCTGGCGTTGCTCAGTCCCTCGCCCCGGTACTGTGGCAGCCGAGCGTCGTCCGCCAGCGCCGCCTGCGACGGCAGCCGTACCAGCACCCCGGCCATGCTCGTCAGCGGCCCGCCCCCGAAGCCGTACCACCGCACCGCAGTCCCCAGCGCGCCGCGCGCCTGCTCCGCCTGCTCGATCGCGGTCCATGCGGTGCCGTAGCGGCTGCGCAGCGCGGGATCGGCGTCTATCCGGGCCCGGAAGTCGCGCTCGAACGCCGCCTTCCGCGCCATGATCGTGGTGTCGCGCAGCCCGGTCAGGTACCCGCCGATCGCCTTCTGCGCGTTCTCCAGCGAGAAGTAGGTGTCCTCGTACTGCCGCCGCGAAGCCTCATCCCGCGCGATAAGCACCTTGAGCACCTTGAGCTGCCGCGCGATCAGCGCCAGCTGAGCCGGGTACTGCACGTCGCGCAGGTACCGCATCTGCGCCAGGGTGTTGAGCCGACCGGTCGAGCCGGGATTGCCGATCACGAACACCAGCTCACCGTCGCTGGCGCCCGAGTCGCTCCAGGTGAAGTGATGCTGGGGAGTGAACGGCTTGCCGTCCTGGTACACCCGGAGGAAGGTCATGTCCAGGTCGTAGCGCGGGAACGTGAAGTTGTCCGGGTCGCCGCCGAAAAAGCTCACCGCCTCCTCCGGCGCCATCACCAGCTTCACCTCGCCGTAGCGCTTGTAGGTGTAGAGCGAGTAGCGCCCGCCATTGAAGAGCGGCACCACCTGGCAGATCACGTCCGGGCCGGTGGCGCACGCCTCCTGCATCCGTTCCATCGCCGCCGCCCGCTGCTCGGCGGCTTCGGCCGGGTCACTCGACGTCACCGCCGCGGTCATCTCCGACGTCACGTCTTTGATGCTCTGGAGCTGGTCCGCGTACATTCCCTCGCAGGGCTTCTCCTCGGACAGCGACTTGGCGGCGAATCCGGTCGCCTGGTAGTTGGTGTCCGGCGGCGAGACCTGGGTGATGCACCCGCGGGCGCAGTGATGGTTGGTCATCACCAGCCCGCGCGCGGAGACGAATGACGCGGAGCAGCCGGGAATGCGGACCGCAGACATCCGGGCGTTGTCCAGCCACGCCTGGTCCGGCGCCCAGCCGTAGGTAGCCCGCCAGTGCTCCAGCGGCGGGGCGTCGAACGTCCACATGGAGCCGAATTCCTTGACGAACCCGGTTTCCTGCTGCGCCGAAACTGGAGAGGCGAGTGCGCCGTTCAGAGCGAGCGCGCCCAGCACCGCCACGACAAGTCGCGTCAACATGGGTCTCCTCGGGAGGCTGATCTGAAGTATTTGAACCCTGCAAACCTACACCGATTTTCGGCGTCGTGGCGTGAGGCGGGATTGACCACCGACCCGGCCCCGGTGCTGGCCGACCTGATCGAGCGACACCAGGAGCCGGGCCGCCACTACCACACCCTCCATCACGTCAACTCGGTGCTGGATCAACTGGAAGCCGTCCGCGGAGCACTCCAGCACCCCGCCGAGACCGAACTGGCGGTGTGGTTCCATGATGCCGTGTACGACCCAACGCGCCGCGACAACGAGGAGCAAAGTGCTGCCCTCGCTCTTGGGCACCTGGAAAGAGCTGGCGCACCCGAAACCCAGGTCGCCCGGATAGCCGGCATCATCCTCGACACCCGCCATCAGCACGAAGCCACCTCCCCCGACGGTGCCCTGGTGGCGGACGCGGACCTGACGATACTCGCTGCGGAACCTGACGAATTCGACGCCTACGAAGCAGCGATTCGCCGCGAGTACGGCCATCTCACGGATGCCGAGTTCCGCATGGGTCGTAGGCAGTTCGTCGAAGCGATGCTCCAGCGCCCCAGGATCTACCAAACGCCTTGCTTCTCCCAGCTCGAACGGCGCGCACGCCTCAACTTGCAAAAGAGTCTGGCAGGCGCTCGCCTTGGCGCCTCCTGAAGGCGGCGTGCCGGCTATCGCCCACGGCGGACGAAGTCCGCCGGCCGGCCGAGCCGCCGGAAGGAGGCGCCGGGGCGAGCACCACGAGCGCCGAGCCGAGCCGCCGAGCCGACTAGCCGACTAGCCGCCTAGCCGACTATCTTCCCCCGCGAGAAGGGGAGTAGCTCATCCGCCAGGGTGGCGGACGGCCGATCGTCAGGACTGCCTTGAGGGGCACGGTCCGGCCGGGAAGCACGAAGCCAGACTTCGGATTTCAGAGCGAGACCTTCGTCCACCGCTGCCAGCGCAGTGCGGACGAAGGTCTCGTTCGTGTTCTGGCGGATATGCCAGGGAGAGTAGCGACCATGAACAACATGAAGACCTTTGTGCTGATGGCCGGCCTCATGGGCCTGTTCCTGCTTGCGGGACAGCTCCTCGGAGGCACCAGCGGCCTGCTGCTCGCGCTCGTCGTCGGCGGCGCGTTCAACTTCATCATGTACTTCTTCTCGGACAAACTGGTCCTGAAGATGTACAAGGCCCACATAGTCACGCCCGAGCAGGTGCCCGAGCTCTACAACACCGTGGACCGCCTGCGCCAGCGGGCCGGACTCCCCATGCCGGTCGTGGCCATCGCGCCGCACCAGCAACCCAACGCCTTCGCCACCGGGCGGAGCCCCGAGAAGGCCGTCGTGTGTGTCACCGAGGGGATCCTGCGGCAGATGCCGATGCCCGAACTCGAGGGCGTCATCGCCCATGAGCTGGCCCACATCAAGAACCGCGACATGCTCATCTCCACCGTCGCGGCCGGGATGGCTGGCGCCATTTCCTACCTGCCCTACCTCCTGATGTTCGGCATGGGAGGAGACGACGACGATGGCGGTCATCCCTTTGCCCAGCTCGGCTTCATGCTGCTGGCCCCGATCGGCGCCATGCTCATTCAGTTCGCCGTGTCCCGCCAGCGCGAGTTCGAGGCCGACCGGGTCGGCGCCGAGATCCTCGGCAACCCGCTGCCGCTGGCCAGCGCCTTGACCCGGCTCGACGCCATGGCGAAGCAGATCCCGATGCAGGTGGCCCCGGCCGCGGCGCCACTGGCCCAGGTCAACCCGCTGGCCGCGCATGGTGGCGGCGTCACGAAGCTGTTCAGCACCCACCCGCCCACCGAGGAACGGGTCGCCCGGCTCCAGGAAATGGCGCGGGGCCGCTAGATGTTCGGAGGCCACCCGCTGTCGGTCTGGCTCGGCTTCACTGGCCTGGTCGGGATCCTGCTCTTCCTCGACCTGGCGGTGCTCAACCGGCGCTCCCACGTCCTGGGCATGAAGGAAGCGCTGCGCTGGGCCGGCAGCCTGGTGGCCTGCGCCCTGCTGTTCGGGGCGTTCATCATCTGGCGCGAGGGGAGAACCGCCGGGCTCGAGTACTACACCGGCTACCTGATCGAACTCAGCCTCAGCGTCGACAACCTTTTCGTCTTCATTCTCGTCTTCCAGTACTTCCGGGTTCCGCCCGCGCTCCAGCCCCGGGTGCTCAAGTGGGGCATCCTCGGCGCCATCATCATGCGGCTCATCATGATCATGGCCGGCGCGCTGCTGCTCCAGCGGTTTGAGTGGATCATCTACGTCTTCGGCGCCATCCTCATCGTCACCGGCACCCGGATGTTCCGGAGCGACGAGGACGAGCTGGTGGACCTCGCGGACAACCGGGTCGTCCGCATCGCCCGGAAACTCTTCCGCTTCAGCCCGGCGTACGACGGGCAGCACTTCTTCACCCACACCGTCGCCGGCGCACGGCTCGCGACTCCGCTGCTGCTGGTGCTGATCGTGGTCGAGTGGACTGACCTGGTGTTCGCCATCGACTCCATCCCGGCCATTTTCGCCATCACCCGCGATCCGTTCCTGGTCTACAGCTCCAACATCTTCGCCATCCTCGGCCTCCGCGCGATGTTCTTTGTGCTCGCCGGGATGATGGACAAATTCGAATACCTGAAACCCGGCGTCGCCGCCATCCTGGTCTTCGTCGGCATCAAGATGGTCCTGAGCAACTGGGTCCACCCGCCCATCACCGTGTCGCTGGGCGTGATCCTGGGCATATTGACCCTGGCGGTGACGCTGTCGCTGCTGAAGTCCCGGCGGGACAACGCTGCTGCGTAGGGAAGGGCGCACGGCTCGTGCGCCCGCCACACCGAGGCCTATGAACCCACTCGATCTCACCCGGAAACTCGTCGAAGCCCAGTCCCCTAGCGGAGCGGAGGGGCCGGCGGTGAACCTCATGCACCAGGAGCTCGAGGCCCTCGGCTGGCACGTCATACGCCAGCAAGTCACCCCCGGCCGCGACAACCTTTACGCCCTCCCCACGCCTCACGCCCCACGCCCTACGCCTGACGTGGTCTTCTCCACCCACCTCGACTGCGTCCCACCCTACATCCCTTTTCGCGAGGACCACGACAACCTGTACGGCCGCGGCACCTGCGACGCCAAGGGACTCGCGGCGGCGATGGTAGCGGCGGCGGAGCAGCTGAGGAGCGAGGGCGAGCAGCGAATCGCGTTGCTCTTTGTGGTGGGCGAGGAGGTCGCGTCCGACGGTGCCATCGCCGCGGCCGCGCTCGAGCCGAAGGGCAGCTATCTCATCAATGGAGAACCAACCGAGGGAAATCTCTGCATCGGCCAGAAGGGAACCCTGGGTGCCGAGCTGCGGATGACCGGACGGGCGGCGCACTCGGGCTATCCGGATGAAGGTGTCTCGGCCATCGATCCGCTGCTCGATACGCTCGAGCGCATCCGACGGATCCCGCTGCCCAGCGACCCGCAGCTGGGCGAAGCCACCCTCAACATCGGCCAGGTCCAGGGCGGCAGCGCTCCCAACGTCATCCCCGGCGAGGCGATGGCGCGGGTGCTCTTCCGCACCGTCGGAGCGAATGACGACCTCCGCAAACAACTCGAGGCGGCCGTGGCACCCGGCATGAGCATCACCTATCCCACCTCGCTGCCCGCCTGGCGCGGCACCCCGCTCGAGGGCTGGGACACCACCATCGTGGCCTACGCCAGCGACCTCCCCAACTTCGGCGGGTGGGGC
>DASTUF010000014.1:0-82632 GCA_035759745.1 Gemmatimonadales bacterium | reverse complement strand
GCCTGGCGCTTGGCCTCCCACAGCGGATCCCGGCCGTGCACCTCGGGCTCCACTGGGAAGTTGAATTCCTGCGGCGGCGACGGGATGGCCCACTCCAGCGTGGCGCCATTCCAGGGGTCGGCCGGCGCCGTCTTCGGCTTGCGCGCGGTCTTGATCATGTTGATCAGGAACACCAGCTGCGACAGCCCCAGCACCATCGCCCCCACCGTCTCGATCATGTTCAGGGTCTCGAAGCCCAGCCCGGCCGGGTAGGTGTACACCCGGCGCGGCATGCCGTGCAGGCCCACGAAGTGCATCGGGAAGAACGTGAGGTTGAACCCGATGAACATCAGCCAGAAGTGAATCTTGCCGACGGTCTCGTCCAGCATCCGCCCGAACATCTTGGGCCACCAAAAGTACGCGCCCGAGGTCAGCGCGAAGATCGAGCCGCCGAACAGCACGTAGTGGAAGTGGGCCACGATGAAGTACGAGTCGGTCTGCTGCAGGTCCGCCGGCGGCGACGCGTGCATCACCCCCGACAGCCCGCCGATGATGAACATCGCGATGAAGCCGAGCGAGAAGTACAGCGGGGTCTTGTACTGGAGCGACCCGCCCGCGACGGTGCCCAGCCAGTTGAAGATCTTCACCCCGGTGGGAATCGCGATCAGCA
The DNA here is from genome assembly GCA_035759745.1 of Gemmatimonadales bacterium. Taxonomy (GTDB): domain Bacteria; phylum Gemmatimonadota; class Gemmatimonadetes; order Gemmatimonadales; family GWC2-71-9; genus CAMLHP01. The sequence goes on along the minus strand of DASTUF010000014.1, from coordinate 81,983 downwards.
TCGTGGTCAGGCTGAACATCGTGTCGGCGATCGGGCCCATGCCGGTGGCGAACATGTGGTGGGCCCACACCCCGAACCCGAGGAAGGCGATGAAGATGCCGGAGAACACCATCGCGGCATAGCCGAACAGCGGCTTCCGGGCGAACACCGGCAGCACCTCGCTCACGATCCCGAAGGACGGCAGGATCAGGATGTAGACCTCGGGATGCCCGAAGATCCAGAACAAGTGCTGCCACAGCATCGGGTCACCGCCCCGCGCCGTGACGAAGAAATTGGAGCCGAAGAACCGGTCGAACATCACCAGCATCAGCGCCACCGTGACCACCGGGAACGCCAGCAGGATCAGCACCTGGGTGATGAAGCTCATCCAGGTGAACATCGGCATCCGCATGAGCTTCATGCCCTTGCAGCGCATGTTCACCACGGTGGTGAAGAAGTTCACCCCCGCCGCCAGCGACGAGATGCCCAGGATCTGGAGGCCCACCACCCAGAAGTCGATGTTGAGGCCGGGGGAATACTGGGTGGACGTCAGGTTGGCGTACCCGAACCATCCCGCGTTGGGCGCGGCGTTGAACAGGAAACTCGAATTGAGCACCAGCCCGCCCAGCAGGAACACCCAGTAGCTGAACGCATTCAGCCGCGGGAAGGCCACGTCCCGCGCCCCCAGCTGCAGCGGGATCAGGTAGTTGAAGAACATCGCGCTCAGCGGCATGACGGCGAGGAAGATCATCGTCGTGCCGTGCATCGTGAACAGCTGGTTGTACAGCTCGGGCGACAGGAACGTGTTGTCCGGCGTGCCCAGCTGGATCCGGAGGAGCAGCGCCTCCAGCCCGCCGATCAGGAAGAACGTGAACGCGCTGATGCCGTAGAGAATGCCGATCTTCTTGTGATCGACCGTGGTGATCCAGCTCCACAACCCGGTCTTTTCGGGGTGGATCGCGGGAATCTCGCCGGCATGGGACACTGCGGAAGTAGCCATGGAAAGTCCGAGGTTACCGGTGCGTCCGGAGGTAAGCGGCCACCATCGCGGCCTGCTCCGTCGTGAGCCCGAGGTTCTGCATCAGGACGCCGACCTTGATCTTCTGGGGATCGTGGATCCACGCCGCCAGGTTTTCGTCGGTGTTGAGCAGCGTGCCGCCGGCGATATGCCGCCGGCTCCCCACATTGGCCAGATTGGGCCCGATCATGTTCTCACGGGGATCCATGGCATTGAGCGAGTGGCAGATGGTGCAGCGCGTCTGGAACAGCGTGGCACCCGAGTCAGCCATCGCCGCCGCGCCCGCCGTCTGCGCCGCCAGTGTCGTCACCGTGGTGTCGCCTGCCGGAGCTGCGGCCGCGGAGTCGGCCGGAGGTGCGGTGGCCCGCAGCCCCGCGACATACGTGTCGAACTCCTCTGGTGTCTCCACCACGACATGGAACGCCATCTTGCCGTGCTGGATGCCGCAGAACTCGGCGCACTGCCCCGAGTAGTAGCCGGTGGAGTCGGCGTTGAACCAGAGCGTGGTGGTGCGGTTGGCGAAAACGTCGCGCTTGCCGGCCAGCTGCGGAATCCAGAAGCTGTGCAGGACGTCCTTGGTCTTCATCTTGAGCGTCACCGTGCGCCCCTGGGGCACATGCAGCTCGTTGGCGGTGACGAGGCCCTGCTCCGGGTAGCGGAACTCCCACCACCACTGATGGCCAATGACCTCGACCTCGAGTGCATCCCCCGCCGGCACCTCGTAGGTCTGGAAGATGGCCCGCACCGTCGGCACCGCCATGACAGCCAGGAGGAGTGCCGGGATCGCCGTCCAGATGATCTCCAGCAGGGTGTTGCCATGCACCTGGGCCGGCTCGGCGTCGCCCGGCTTGCCCCGGTAGCGCCACATGACCCAGAGCAGGGCGCCCTCGACCAGGATGAACACCACGAGTGCGGCCCAGACGGTGTGCATGAACACCCCGTCGAGCATCCGGGTAAAGTCGGCCTTGGGGTGGAGCGTGCTTTGCGGGTACTGCTCCGATGTGCCGCCGCAGGCGGCAAGAGCTAACGAGACAAGGACTGCGGGCGCCCACCATCGAATGCGGCGAGCGGCACGGGTCCAGGAGGCCATGTCGGCAATCCTGTTGGAAAGGGGTCACACAGATCGTCGGGGGGACGATCGAGACGTGCCATCTTATCCTGTCCCAGCGCCAAAATCAAGCAGTTAAGGGGCTTAGCGAACGGGCATGTCGAACGGAACCGGGTCGGCAACCTCGAAGCTGAAGTGCCACCACTCCTGTTCGTAGTTCACGAACCCCTCGGCTTCCATCGCGTCCACCAGCACCGAGCGATTCCGCGCCACCTCCCCGGTGGCGTTGGCGGTGTGGGCCGACGCATCGAACGTATCGAAGGGCGTCCCCATGTCGAGCGGCTCGCCGGTCGCCATTGAGACGACCGTGAGGTCCACCGCCACGCCCATGTTGTGCCGGCTCCGCCGGGCGATGTAGCCGTCATCCAGCAACGAGACCCGCCCGGTTCGCTCGGCCCAGTCCACCATCGCCAGCGTGGCCCGCACCGGCCGGTATCCATCATAGACCAGCAGCCCCAGGCCTCGCCGAGCCAGCCGCTGCTGGACTTTGCCCAGCGCAACCGCGGCTTCGCGCCTCAGCAGCGCCCGGTTGGCGTGGTAACCCGCGAGCGGGGCGCCGGTGAAGTTGTTGCTGGTCTGGTACCGCGCCTCGACCCGGATGGTGCTGTCGATGTCGCGTACGTCGGCCAGGAGCCGAGCCGCCACCGAGTCGGGTGCGGTCGGGATCGGCGCAGTATTGGCTTCGACCGCCGCCGGCGGCCGGGCGCACGCTGCCGTCATGCCTACGGCCATGCCGACGGCCAGCAGATGCCACTGCCACGAGAAACAACGACGCCGGCTAGCCACCGAGACCCGCCGCGGGAAGCGCCACCAGCACCGCGGTCACCGCCAGGAGCAGCGTGCCCAGCAGCAGCTCGGTAACGGCCGATCGCGCCAGCCGCTCCGCCCCTGGCTCCGCGCCCAGCGCCGGGCGCACCCGCTTCCAGTTGTACCAACCCGTCATCAGCACACCTCCAAGCAGGGCAACCTTCACCAGCATGGTACGGCCATAGGCCGTGGTGAATATCGCGCCTACGCCGCCGTTGTAAGTCAGGCCCAGCACCAGACCCAGGGCCACCGCCGTGCCGGCGCTCACCAGCGCGAGTGGGGAGAACGCGTTGACCAGTCTGGCCAGGATCTGCTCCCGGCGCGGGTCGTCGAGCGTGGCAGGATAGACCGAGGCGAGCAGCGCGGCGAGGGTTCCCAGCCAGGCGGAACCGGCTGCCAGATGCAGGGAATGCAGCAACTGCCCGACTCGCGGTCCCCACGGGTGCTCGGTGGAGTGGCCCGTCAGCGGTGTGGCAATCAGGCAGAACAGAACGGCTGCCATCACCACCAGCCAGCCCGAGGACCAGCGTCGCGCCAGCGCGTATCCCACCAGGGCCAGGATCGCCGCCATGAACTGCAGGTGCCAGCCGCTGCCCCAGCTGGTATGCTGCAGCACGGTGTGCACGTCTTCAATGGATAGCGGCAGCGTCGGATCGCTGAACGCGCGCGCCTGCAGGTAGAGCTTGAGCAAAAGTTCAATCAGCAGCGCGCCGGCAGCCACCAATCCCACAGCCGCCGCGCGCCGCTCCAGCCGGGGCACCATATCGGGCCAGCCCGAGCCGGTGCGCCGCACCAGTACCCGGAACACCGCCGCACCGACCACCGGAAAAAGCGACACGTAACCCAGCCACCTGGCTCCGGTGGCGGCGTCGAGCAGCGGCGCCGGATCCTGCAGCAGCATCAACGATGCGATGAGTGATCCCGGGATATCGTCGTAGCCGACGGAGCCGCTGCGGGTTGGGTTGCTGCTGCCGACGCCACCGTGAATCCGAAGGTTCCACGGATGGGGTGGCCATCACTCGAGGCCGCCTGCCAGCTCACCGAATAGCCGCCGGCCGCCAGCGTTTCCTCGACCGGCGCGCTGACCGTCAACGAGTCGGCAGTGCGCGCGGGCTTGCCCATGGCGACCTTGGTGCCCGAGGCCGACGCGAGGCTGATCCGCACCAGCGCCAGCTCGGGCTTGAGGCTGAAGCTCAGCCTTATCTCGCTCGGCGATTCGGCAACAGTCGAATCCTTGGCCGGCGACGTACCCGTCAGGCGAAGGTGCTGCGTGGCGTTACCGCCTGCACCGATCAAAAGCAGGGCAACGATTGGAAGAATACTGCGCGACATGTGGCTGCTCCCTCAACTGGAACTTGACTCTAACGTAAGGGCGGGGTCTCCGCCCAGCCAGCAAGCGCCGTACGGCCGGGACAAAGGGATTGTTGCACAACGACTTGGCCCTCCCTCTGGCCCCGGCGGCGCCGCTGCCGTAGCTTTGATTCCAACATAAGCGAATCCGCGCCCGGGGCAGTGCCGCCCCGGGCCACGTCTTTATAGCGTCAGAAGAAGGCCATGATCCAGGAAATGCGCGAGAAGCTGAGCCGCGAGGTCGACGAGCTCAGCCACGAACTCAACGTCACGCTGCCCCAGGCCATCGCTACGGCTGTCGAGCTGGGCGACCTGCGGGAGAACTCCGAGTACAAGGCGGCGCTGGAACGACAGCAGTTCGTTCAGGCCCGCCTGGGGCAGCTCCACACTCGGCTCTATCAGCTGGGCCAGCTGGCCAACACCGAGGCTCCACAGGACCGGGTCGGGCTCGGCACCAAGGTGACGGTGCTGGACCTGGACTCGAAGGAAACCGACACGTACATGCTGGTGCTGGCCGAGATGATGGATATCGACGCCGGGCACATCTCACTGGCGTCTCCTCTCGGCCGGGCGCTGAAGGACCGGCAGGTTGGCGACGAGTTGTCGCTGCGGCTCCCGCACGGGTCGCGTCGGCTCCGGGTGACCGACCTGGTCACCATTCACGACGTGGCCAGCGCCGCCGAGTAACGGCTTGTGCCATTTCCTCTTCGTCGCTAGCCGCCTCACCCTGAGCGAAGTTCGGTCGATGGCGCCCAGTGGCATCACCATCGACCTCCTCCCCCCGGCAGGCGGCGCCCGCCTGCGGGCGCTGCTGCCGGAAGCCCAGACCGCAGTGCGATTCCTCTCCGGCAAGTGCAGCTGCGATTTCTTCCTGCAGCGCGATCCGGTGGCTCATCGCGAGGAGTCCGAACTGCGGCGTCGCTGGCGCAAGCTGGGAATGAATCGGCAGGCCATCCTCGCCGCCACCGACCGCCATCGCCGTGCGCCGGCGCTGAACCGCGAGCCCGAGGCATGGCAGCAGAGCATCGCGGCGTTCGTCGCGGAGCACCTCCGGAACGCGGGCCCCACGCTCTACCTCCACCAGTTCAGCGGCGACGGCCACGTCCACCCGGCGGCCGACGCTACCGAGATCGAGTTGGAGAAGGTGCGACATAATCCGGTCAGCTGGCTTCCGGAAGGAACTCCCGTGATCGTGGTCCGCGATCGTGCAACATGACTCGGGATTCCTGACCAGCAGCGACGGCACTCGGCTTCACTACCAGAGCTGGTGGCCGGACTCGCCGCCGAAGGGTCACGTCCAGGTGCTGCACGGGCTGGGGGACCACTCTGGCATGCATCGGCACCTGGTGGACCACCTGCTGGCGCACGGATACGCCGCTCACGCCATCGACCTGCGGGGCCACGGCCGCTCGGCGGGGCAGCGAGCATACGTGCGACGCTGGTCCGATTATCGCGGCGACGCACTCGCACTCACCGATCGGCTCAAGTATCGCAACGCCGTGCAGCAAGTCACGCTCATCGGCAGCAGCATGGGAGCGTTGCTGGCGCTCGACCTCGCGCTGGCACATCCTGACCGGGTGAACGCAGTAGTCGCTGCCGCGCCTCCACTGGGCGAAGTCGGGGTGCCACCAGCGCTCATGCTCCTCGCTCGCATTGCCTCGCGGATGCTGCCCCGTATCTCGCTGAAGACCGGGATGGACCTGAGCGGCATGGCGGCGGATCCGGCCGTGCTGGAAGAAGTCCTCGCTGATCCGCTCTTTCATCGCGTGGGCACCGCTCGCCTTGCCACCGAACTGACTGAAGCTGCAGAACGGGTCCGGACCGGCATCGCGTGGATCACGGTCCCCGCCCTGCTGCTCCATGGCGCACGCGACCGCCTGGTGCTGCCCCGCCCAACTCGTGAAGCGGCGACTCGCGCGCCGGCCGACCTGGTCCGGTACATCGAGTATCCTGACGGCTACCACGCACTCTTCGCCGACGATACCGGTCCTGCCGTTCTGCGCGACGTCACCGACTGGTTGCAACGCCGGCTCCAGGAGACGGCTGCATGAGCCTGGCATCCCGCGCGACCGTGCTCGCGGGCCGAGCCCTGCGATTGCGGTGTCCCCACTGTGGCGGTCGCCCGGTGTTCACGCGGTGGCTGCGCATGCTTCCCAACTGCCCGGTGTGCGGCTTTCGCTTCGAGCGAGGGGAGCGCGGCTACTGGTTGGGTGCGTACTTCGTGAATCTCGTGATCATGGAAACGGCGTTCGTAGTCTGGTTTGGGTCGATCCTGCTGCTCACCTGGCCTGATCCGCCGTGGACCCTGCTCTGGGCCAGCACCATTGTCCTCATGGCGGCAGTCCCTTTCCTGGCCTTCCCCTGGTCCCGAACCCTGTTCCTGGCCTTCGACCTCCTGGTCAGACCAGCCAACTCCGAGGACTTTGCCCTGCCCCAAGAGCGCCAACGATCCCGCTTGTAGGTTCGGTTTTTCTTCGGTATCTTGGCTGGAGGCGCCACCCCAGGAGATCCCGATGCCCGGCCCGGTCTGTCCCCATGTCCCCAGTCCCCGTACGTCCCAGCTCCGCAAGCTCGCACCCACCCTGGCAATCACCCCGCCCAGCGTCCGCGTGTGCCCCGAGTGTGCCGGGCCGGTGGTGCACGGGTCCGGATGCCTCTCCTGCATCGTATGCGGCTGGGGGAGGTGCAGTTGAGTATTGGCGCTCAGCTGCCGCTGCTGGAACAGCCGGCGCCGATGCGCCTGGCCGACGAGCGCCTCCGGGGGACCCGTTTCCTGGAGGTCACCTCGCGGTCGGTGTTGAATGGCCCCGCCTCCACCCACATGGAGTTCTGGTCCATCAATCCGTATGTGGGATGCGAGTTCGGGTGTTCGTATTGCTACGCGCGGGACACCCACCGCTGGATGGTGGAGCGGGCAGGCGGGCTTGAGGGAAGCGGGGACGACGCGGCGCTTGCCTTTGAGCGCAACATCCTGGTCAAGCAGAACGCAGCGCGGGTGCTGGAGCGCACGCTCGACCCCGCCCGCATCGGGTCGGTCACCATTGTCATTGGCACTGCTACCGATCCGTACCAGCCGGGTGAGCGGAAGTTCGGCATCACCCGCTCCATCCTCGATGCCTTCCGGCGCTACCGCGGCCTCTCGCTCGGCATCATCACCAAGTCGCCCCTCATCGTCCGCGACCTGGACCTGCTCATGGAGTTGCGCCTGCAGCACCGGCTCAGGATCAACATCTCCCTCGCCACCACCGATCCAACCCTCGCCCGGAAGCTTGAGGCCCGCTCACCGGTGCCGTCGGCTCGACTCCGGGCGCTGGCTCGGCTGCGTGAGGCGGGCCTCGAGGCGGGCCTGCTGGTGGCGCCGGTCATACCCGGTATCACCGACAGCCGCCCCTCGCTGGCACGACTCTTTGCCGCGGCCCGCCGGGCCGACGCCAGCTTCATTACCTGCTCGCCGCTCCGGCTGGGCCCCGCCACCCGCGCGACCTTCCTGCCCCGGCTGGAGAAGGAGTTTCCCGAGCTCGTCTCCCGCTATCGGCTCCATTACGCCCGGCGGGATCATGCGTCGCAAGCGTACCGCGACGCGCTCAGGACGCGAGTGAATGTCTTGCGCGCCAAGTACGGCTTCCCGGCGCCCATCGCTTCGAATGAGACTTCGGACACGGCAGAACTACCCGCCCAGCCGCAGCTCAACCTTCTCTAAGCTGGCAGCACTTCCCACTTCCCACTTCCCACTCACCACTCAACGACCACCTTCCCAAACACCGCGTTGTCCTCCAGCGCAGTGTGCGCCTCTGCTATCGCGTCCATGGCATAGCGCCGAGCCACCACCGGCCGGACCAGGCCCGATTCCAGGGCGGGGAGTACATCATCTGCAAACCGGCGCACCACTTCCACCCGTTCGGCATGCTGACGCGGTCGCATGAGTGTGCCGACCACATGGAGCTGCTTTCGGAGCAGCGGTTGCAGGTCCACGTCGGCGCGGCTCCCCTGCAGGAAGCCGATCAGCACCAGCCGGCCACCGGGCGCGAGCACCGCGAGGTTGTCCGCAAGCGCTGGCGCGCCCAGCGGATCGACGATGACGTCCACCGGCTCGCGCAGTGCCTCCCCGAACGAGTGCTCGCTGGTGTTGATCGCCACGTGCAGTCCCATCGCCGTCGCCTTGAGCAGCTTGTCGGCGCTGCGTGAGGTGCCCACTACAATCGCGTCCCACAGCCGGGCGATCTGCAGGGCAGCGGTGCCAACACCGCTGCCCACGGCATGCACCAGCACCCGTTCGCCGGCCTGCAGCCTTCCCCGGATCCGCAGCGCGTCATAGGCGGTGATGAAGGACTCGGGAACCGCGGCCGCGTCACTCAGCACCATTCTCGGTGGCACCGGCAGCAGCTCGGCCTCGTGCGCCGCCAGCAGTTCGGACTGGGCGCCACCCCCCACCAGCCCCATCACCCGGTCGCCCGGCGTCCAGCGGCTCGCCTCGGCGCCGGTCGCTTCCACCGTGCCCGCGAACTCGAGGCCCGGCACATCATCCGGCCACCCAGGCGGCGCCGGATAGCCCCCGCGCCGCTGAAGCAGGTCCGCCCGATTCAGCCCCGCCGCGGCCACCCGCACCAGAACCTGGCCCACACCGGGCTGCGGTTCCGGAACCTCCCGCATCGCGAGCTCGCCGTGGTTCAGGAATACCTGCCTCATTCGGCGCTCCATCCTGCTGGACTCCAGCTCCAACGCACGCTTGTTTCCATGAACAGCTCCCGAGGGTCCTGAATGCGTCGTCTCTTCTGGCTGGTTGCGTTCCCGTTCATCACCGCGTCAGGCTGCGGCGATGCCGCCGGCCCCGAGCCGCAGGAGCCGTTGCCGGTTGGCGAGGCCGACGTGACGCTCGCGCCGGTCGCGAATGGCCTGTCGTTTCCGCTCTTGCTCACTGCTCCTCCCGGAGACCAGCGGCTCTTCATCGTGGAGAAGGGCGGCAGGATCCGAATCGTAGCGAATGGCTCTCTCCTGCAGCAGCCCTTCCTCGACATCTCCGCCAGCGTGAGTCGTGGAAGTGAGCAGGGACTGCTGGGGCTCGCCTTCTCGCCAGCCTACGCCACCGACGGCCGCTTCTTCATCAACTATACCGACACCCAGGGCGACACCCACGTCTCTGCGTGGACTGTCTCGACCGATCCCAATGTGGCTGATGCCGCAAGCGAACGCGTTCTGCTGACCGTCGAGCAGCCGTACTCCAATCACAATGGTGGCCACCTGGCCTTCGGGCCCGATGGCTACCTGTACATCGGCATGGGTGACGGTGGGTCCGGAGGCGACCCCCAGGGCCACGGCCAGGACGGCTCCGACTTGCTTGGATCACTGCTTCGGCTGGACGTCAGTGGAGCAGATGGCTACGCCATTCCGGTCGACAACCCATTCGTCGGCTCTGCTGACGATCTCCGTGGCGAACTCTGGGATATAGGCCTGCGGAACCCCTGGCGGTTCAGCTTTGACCGTGCCACCGGTGACCTCTACATCGCCGACGTCGGCCAGAGTTCCCGCGAGGAAATCAACGCGGTCACCGCCGCCGCGGGCGGTGGGCGAGGCATCAACTATGGATGGAATGTGATGGAAGGCCTGCAGTGCTTCGGCGGCGGCCATTGCGACCAGGGAGGCCTCACCCTTCCGGTGCTGGACTACGGCAGGGGCGACGGCTGTTCAGTGACAGGTGGCTTCGTCTATCGTGGGAGCGCCATTCCCGAGCTGCAGGGCCAGTACTTCTACTCCGACTACTGCCAGGGCTGGGTGCGGAGCTTCAGGCTGGTGAATGGCGTCGCAACCGACCAGCGGCAGTGGCCGACCCTGGCGCCTGGCGGAAGCGTCCCGAGCTTCGGTGAGGACGTCGATGGCGAGCTGTATGTCATCGATGCCTCGGGAAGCGTCTATCGCATAGTGGCCCAGTGATCGAGAGCCCCGAGGACAGCGAGACCCCCGCTGAGCTGGCCCGGCTGCTGCCGGAGCTCGTCCGCTTCGGCCCGTCGTCGTGGACCTATCCCGGCTGGACCGGCCTGGTCTACGAGGGACCGTATCCAAGGAAGAACGCCGCCACGTTGCTGCTGGGCGAAGTGGCCCGCTATCCGCTGTTCCGCACCGTCGGCATCGACTCCGCCTTCTACGCCCCGCCCTCGCGCGACACCCTGGCGCGCTACGCCGAGCAGCTGCCGCCGGATTTTCCCTGCGTCAGCAAGGTCTGGCAGGAGATCACGGTCCACACCTGGACCCGCCAGGACCGGAAGCGTGCCGGGCAGGTCAACGAGAACTTCCTCAACGCCCAGCTCTTCCTCGACGCGGTGGCCGGCCCGTACTTCGAGGCGTTCGCCGGCCATACGGGCCCGCTGGTGTTCGAGTTCCCCGCCTTCGGACGGAAGCAGGGGCTGACGCCTGAATGGTTTGCGGGAGAGCTGGATCGGTTCCTGGAGCAGTTGCCGCGGGACCTGCAGTACGCCGTCGAGTTGCGGAGCCCGGATTTCCTGACGCCGATGTACCTCGAGGTGCTGCGTACCCATGGCGTGGCTCACGCACTCAATGCCTGGAGCAACATGCCCACCATTGGGCAGCAACTCGACCTCGGCGCCGCCACCACGGCCGGGTTCATCGTCTGCCGTGCGCTGCTGCGGCCAGGCATGCTCTACGGCGAGTCGGTGGACGCCTTCGCCCCGTTCGACCGGATCCGCGCGCCGGACCCCGTGCTCCGGGCCGATCTTACCCGCCTGATGCACACGGCGCTGGAGCTCAACACACCGGCATTCGTGGTGATCAACAACCGGACAGAGGGGTGCTCGCCGCTGACGATTGCGGCGTTGGCGAAGCTCTGGAAAGTGGGAAGTGGGAAGTAGGAAGTGGGAAGTAGAAGTGGGAAGTGGGAAGTGGTGAAGTCTGGCGCGCATCCACTCCCCACTTCCCACTCCCCACTCCCCACTAAATCGCATCCACCCCCGCGGTTTCGCAGATCCGGAGGATCGTTTCCCCGATCTTGTTGTTGGGCGTGGACGCACCGGCGGTGAGGCCGATCCGGTGGGCGTCGCGCAGCCAGCCGGTCTCGGTCGCTTCCGCCTTTGCCCCCACCGGCTGGTACCGGATGGTGCCGGTCGCGGAATCGAGGCAGTCGGCGTCGGCGATGTGATAGGTCCGCGCCCCCTTGAGTTCCGACAGTTCGGCCAGGTGGCAGGTATTGCTCGAGTTGTAACCACCCACCACGATCATCACGTCGGGCGATTCCGCCAGCAGCGCTTCGACCGCGTCCTGTCGTTCCTGGGTGGCGGAGCAGATGGTGTCGAAGCTGCGGAAGTGCTCCGCCACGTGCTCCGCGCCGTAGCGCGCTGCCAGCGCCTCGCCGAACGCGGCCGCGATCGCCAGCGACTCACCCGACAGCATGGTGGTCTGGTTGGCGACCCCGATCCGCACCAGGTCGCGGCTGAAGTCGAATCCGGGTGACACCGCCTTGGCGAACTTCTCGCTGAGTGCCCGGGCATCCGCATCGCTCCCGCCGCTGCGAATGAAGTCGAGCACCGGCGTGGCCTCCGCCATGTCCAGCACCACGAGATACTTCCCGTCGGGGTGCTTGGCCGTCTGACTGGCCGTGGCCTTGGTCTCCTCGTGCCAGTGTTTGCCGTGGATCAGCGAGGTGAAGCCGTCGCGGGCATAGCTCTCGACCCGCTTCCAGACGTTCAGCACCGAGCCGCAGGTGGTGTCCACCAGTACTGCGCCGGTGTCCCGCAGCCGCTTGAAGTCGTCGATCGTGACACCGAACGCCGGCATGATGACCACGTCCTGTCCGGTGATGCCGGAAAAGTCGAACGCCCGGTCGGGATCGTGGGCCAGGATGGTGATACCCATCGCCCGCAGGTTGTCGTTGACGTGGGGGTTGTGGATGATCTCGCCCACCAGGAAGAGCCGGCGGTCGGGAAACTTCCGCCGGCTTTCGTAGGCGTAGTCCACCGCCCGGTCCACGCCGTAGCAGAAACCGAACTCCTTGGCCAGCCGGAAGGTCAGCGGGCCGCGGACCAGCGTGTAGTCGCCCGCCCGCATCTGCTCCACCAGCGCGCTGGCATAGTCGCGCGAGAGATCCCCCTCGATCTCCTTCTTGAGGCCGAATCCGCGGCGGAAGTAGGTCGATTCCATGCCTGAATCTAACCGGCCGAGTCGGGGCAGGCGGTCATCGCTGCGGCGCGGAACTCACCCTCGAGGGTGACCTCCTGCTGGTCTCCCTGCCGCTGCAGCACGGCGCTGAAGCTTCCCTCCGGACGAGCAGTTGATGAAAGGCTCACCGTGCCGCGTGCGCTGCGATAGCCCGATACCGTGGTGGAGTCGAGCCAGCGCGCCGTGATCGTCGCGGCAGGCCGGGTCTGCTGGAAGTCGGCGGGCGACAGCACCGGCAACTGCCCGGCGCCGCTGCCTCCCGCCGGCGGCCGCAGCAGGATCAGCACTCCGGTGTCACCCGATATAGCCGTGAGGCTCAGCTGGTCGGGCACGCAACTCGTGGCGCTCAGCGGCAACTCGGCGGCGCCCGTGTCCGCGCCGGTCCAGGACGCGCTCAGGTGCGAGCTGCGATCGCAGGCCGTCAACGCGATCAGCGCGCCGGCACTCAGCGCACCGGAGAGAAGACCAGGTCGAATCGCCATTCGCCCCCTTCAGGCGTGATAGGGTGACTGAGGTCGAACCGGATCAGCGTGGTCCGGAGCAGCGGGCTGTACATCGAGACGCCGATACCGCCACCCACCAGCGCCTCGGTGCCGAACAGATCCTTGCCGGATCCGGCCTGCCCCGCATCGAGGAAGAGCAGCGGCCGGATGGTGCCGTTGAGCGGAGACACATCCAGCTGCGCCGCCCAGAACGCCGGAGCCCGGATGCTGGCGTACTCGAATCCGCGAACCGTCGCCTGTCCGCCCAGCCGGAACAGCATCTGCGGCGGAGCTGCCGCATCGGCCACGCCACCCTTGAGCCTCACGGTGAAACCCCTCGCCCCGCCCCAGCCCTTCCGCGCCTCGCCCCACACCCGGCCACTGGTGACCCCCGCACCTTTCAGTCCATCGGCGGCCAGGGTCCAGCGCAGCCCGCCGAAGTGATCCACTCGCACCCCGGCCACGCCGAAGTCGCCCTCCAGGATGGGTGGATTGAGCGGGAACTGACCCGTGCCGCCCAGCCAGTCATTCACCGCCGAACGCGCCTCCCGCAACGTGGAGCGCTGCCGCTCCCAGCCACCGGACACGGTCAGGTCCAGCCCCGGTGCCGCATACAGCCGGAGTTCCGCGCGCCCGCCTGTCGCGAGGGCGTAGTCGCCATGATCATGCGCGGTGAAGAGCGCGTTGGCACTGTTGGCCAGGCTGCGGCCCTGAGCGAACGGATCCAGGTCGCTGATGTCGCGATACCCGCTCAGCACCAGCCTGCCGCCGGGGGCGTCCCGCACAATAGAGGCCCGCGCGGTCCCCCGCTCATCGCTGAAGCCGTAGCGGCCAGTGAGATAGAGGTTCGTGAAGTTCGAGCCCGGAACGCTGATCCTCACACCCGCGCCGAGCGACAGCCCCTGCACCCGGTTGTACTGGATGGCGTCCGACGCCCGCTCGTAGCTCGGCGAAATCGCGCGTCGGCCGACCAGGTCGTCGGGCAGTTCCTCCGCCAGAGTGGCGAGGAATGCCTCCGCGTCGCGCAGCCTGGCTTCCTCTTCCGGGGCAGACGCGAGCGTCAGGGAGTCGGTCCATTCGCGATATACCGCCAGCGAATCGTTGGATGGGCGATGCAGCTCGAATCGGCCACCCCGCCACTGACCGGCCCGGTCATGTCCGCGTGTGCTATCCACCGGCAGCTCGAAAGCGATTGGCGTGCCGGTGTTGATCTCGTAATCCGAAAAGCGGGTGACCGCACGAAACGAGACCGTAGCACCTCCACCCAGGGGAATCCGCGCAGTGCCCACGATCGACTGCCGGAACGGCATCCAGTAGCGGCCGTCCTGCAGTCCGTACTCGAGGTCGGCGTCAATGGTGAGGATGCGACTGACGAACGCGTTGGTCCGCTTGGCGTCGGCGCTGTCTTCGGCGGTCGGGCCTTCTGGTGCCTCCCAGAGCCCCTCGCCCACGTAGCGGTACGTCAGCCGCGCAACATCGTGGGTCTCGGCGTCGAGCCAGAGCCGGCCCGCGATCAGCGCTGGTGCAATCCGCCTGGGCACGAACTCCACCGCGTACAGCTTGAGCCGGCGACCGTCAGGCAGCGTCGCGGTCAGGCTGTCGGTGAGATCGTAGTGGTAGGCGAAGTCGGCGTCACGCCCCAGCGGATGTAGCGCGCCGGTGGCGGGGAACTCGTCGCTGAAGAGCCGGACTGAATCCCCCACTCCCCTGGGCACGAACCACGGCCGGCTGAAGAACGAGGAAAGCTCGAGACCCTCCACCCGCGAGCGGGCCCGGCGGCCAGTGATGTCCACACGAAGGTCATTGGGGCGCTGCCACGCGACCCGCCCCGCCTGTTCTTCGACCGCGGCAGGGAGCGCCCGCTCCCAGCGGCCCCGTCCCAGCGCCGCCGCCAGCCGGTAGCGGATGTCTGCCCGATAGTCGCGAACCAGCGTGTCCTGGGCATGAAAACGAGCGGACGCACGGGTTACCACCTCGCGTGCTGCGGGTGTCCCGTACGTCCGTATACTGTCCTGCGCCTGCGATGCTGCTGCTACTACAATGGCTAGGACGAATGCGCCCATTTGCTCCGGCCGTCACGGTGAAGCCCATATGCCTTGAGCCGCCGCCAGAGCGTGGTTCGACTGATACCCAGCTCGCGCGCCGTCTCCGCGAGCTTCCAATTATGCGCATCCAGGGTGCGAACGATAGCCTCACGTTCGCGGTCGGCCAGCGTGGTCGGGCCTTCCTGGCCCGGGAGAAACATTGCCTCGCCCACCTCGAGCGCGCCGATCCGGAGCGGCTGCAAGCGTCCACCGACACTCGCCAGTCGTGGCAGGAGGTCGGTGGCAGTGTCGCTCAGGTCCGCCTCGTTCAGAGTCAGCCGGGCCTGGGAATTCGCGTACAGCATCTTGCCCTCGGCATCAAAGACCACAACGCCCTCGGCGAAACCGTCGAGGAGAGCCTTGGCCAGCGGCGAAAAGACAGAGGGCATGCCGTTCTGAGTTTGTGTGTCAGTCATCTGATATCGATTACGCTCACGGGAATCCAGGGTTTCACATCGTGACAACCTAGCTCCCATTAGGGAGTCGTCTATACGGTGCATCCTGACACAGATTCAGGCTGTGACTTGCGTCACGGGACACTAGCCTATACTCATATACTTGAATCCTTAAATGGAATCCGCTTGATCCTCTTCGGATACGCCTTGGCGTTACTCATGGGCCTGGCGCTCGGCACCCTCGGCGGTGGCGGCTCCACCCTGACGGTCCCGATTCTCGTCTACGTCATGGGATTCGGTGCCAAGCAGGCCATCGCCATGAGCTTCCCGGTGGTTGGCGCAGCCAGCCTGGCTGGCGTGCTGGGCCACGCGCGCGAAGGGCGGGTCCGCTGGCGCACCGCACTGATCCTCGGCCCGGCGGCGATGCTGGCTGCGTTCCTCTCGGCTCGCTTCCTGTCGCCGCTGTGGAGCGGCTCGGCCCAGTTGGCGTTTCTCGCTATCGTCATGATGGCCGCTTCGCTCTCGATGTTCCGCACCGCTGGCCGGAGCGGCGATGGGCCGGACGCTCCCCGAGGCGAACTCTGGCTGGTGCCCATCGGCCTCGGTGTTGGAACCATCACCGGGCTCGCCGGTGTCGGCGGCGGGTTCCTGATGGTGCCGGCGCTGGTGCTCTTTGCCGGCATTCCGATCAAGGAAGCGATAGGCACGTCACTCCTCGTGATCGTGCTGAACACGCTGGCGGGGTTCCTGGGCTATGCCGGTCAGGTGGACATTCCCTGGGGTCCTGTCGCGCTCTTCACTGCGATCGCACTCTGCGGCATACTGCTGGGCACCCGGGTGGTGCGGGTCGCGACGCCGGCCCAGCTCAAGCGTGCCTTCGCCATCTTCCTTCTGGTGGTTGGCGCCTACGTGTTCTACCAGAATCGCGATGCGCTGCCAGGCGGAGAGCCACCGGCGCCGGTTGCGCAGCCCTGAAAGGAGCCTGTTCGCCCCATGCTGTTTCGCTTGTTCTACGATCCCAAGCTGGCCCAGGCGAGCTATCTCATCGGCTGTTCCATCACCGGTGAGGCGCTGGTAGTTGATCCCAACCGCGACATCGCCCAGTACCTCGATGCGGCCCATGCCGAAGGGATGCTGGTCGCGCATGTCACCGAGACCCACATCCACGCCGATTTCGCGAGCGGCAGCCGTGAGCTGGCGCGCGCGGCCGGTGCCCAGCTGTACCTGTCAGGCGAGGGCGGCCCCGAGTGGCAGTACGCGTTCGCCGAGTCGGATGACGCGGTCATTCTGCACGACGGTGACACGTTCGACGTCGGCAACATCCAGGTGAAGGCGATGCATACGCCGGGACACACGCCCGAGCACCTCTCGTTCATGGTGACGGACCGCGCAGCCACCGAACGGCCTATGGGGATGTTCACAGGTGACTTCCTGTTCGTCGGCGACGTCGGCCGGCCCGACCTGCTGGAGCGAGCCGCGAAGATCCAGGGGACGATGGAAGCGGGCGCCCGCCAGCTGTTCCAGTCACTGCGGAACCTCGCGCCGCTCCCGGACTACCTGCAGGTCTGGCCCGGCCATGGCGCCGGCTCTGCCTGCGGCAAGGCGCTGGGGGCGGTGCCGCAGTCCACGCTGGGTTACGAGCGACTGGTCAACTGGGCGCTCAGCATAAGTGCTGAGCAGGAGTTCGTGAACGCAGTGCTGGCGGGGCAGCCTGAACCACCGAAGTACTTCGCCGAAATGAAGCGCATGAATCGCGAGGGGCCCCGCATCCTGGGCGAACAGGCGGCACCCGAGCACACCAACATCGACACGCTCCTGCGGCGCGCAACCGTGGGCGACGTGGTGGTGGATACCCGGCCAGCCACGGACTTCGCGACGGGGCATGTGCCCGGCACCATCAGCATTCCGATGAACAAGTCATTCACCAAGTGGGCCGGCTGGCTGATCCCGTACGATCGGGACTTTCACCTCATCATCGCCGACGAATCGAAGCTGGCCGAGGCACGCAGGGATCTCGCCATGATCGGGCTTGACCGGCTGGGCAGCTGGGCTCCGGCCGAAGCGCTGGAAGAGTGGGCTGCTGGCGGCGGGGCGCTGCAGTCGGTGCGGCAGATGACACCGGCGGACCTCGCTGCCGAAGCCGAAGATGCCGTGGTTCTCGACGTGCGAGACCGCCACGAATGGAAGGCGGGGCATCTCCCTGGCGTCCCGAACATCCCTCTTGGCGAGCTGCAGGATCGCATCGACGAGGTGCCCGAGGGCCGGCCGCTGGTGCTGCATTGCCAGGGGGGAGGGCGCTCGAGCATCGCCGCGAGCGTGCTGCAGGCGCAGGGCATCGAGAACGTGATCAACCTGGTTGGTGGATTCGGGGCCTGGAAGAAGCAGGGCCATCCGGTGGAGCACGCCGAGGAGGAAGTGGGCGCGTGAGCTGGAGCGATCCCTTCGTCCGCCACATGGCGGCCCGCTTCAAGGCGCTGGGGGAGCCTGGGCGGCTGCGCATCGTCGAGCTGCTGCGCACCCGGGGCGACCAGACCGTCAGCCAGCTGGGCGACGCGTCGGGGCTGAGCCAGGCCAACCTGTCCCGCCATCTCCAGATCCTTCACGCGGCCGGGCTGGTTCGCCGCCAGAGGGAAGGTCCATTTGTGCGTTACGGCATCGCCGACCAGGAGATCGCCCAGCTCTGTGACATCATGTGCGGCCGCGTCGAGCAGGAACTCGAGCGCGACCGGCAGGCGGTGCGCGAGGTATGAGCGACAAGCGCGCGCGGATCCTCGATGCTGCGCGCACCCTCCTCACCCGGGGAGGGCTGGATGCGTGGAGCACCGAGCGTGTCGCGCGTGCGGCAGGATGCGCCAAGGGCCTGGTGCACTACCACTTCAAGGGCCGCACTGCGCTGCTGGCGGAAGTCGCCCGATCGCTGGTCCACGACGCGGCCGATCAGCGCACCGGGGTGCTGACCGGGACCGGAACCACCGCGCTGGATCGACTGTGGAAGGAACTGGAACGCGAGGAATCCTCCGGCGAGCTCGCTGCGCGACTTTCACTCCTCGGCGCAAGCGACAAGGTGGTCCGCTCCGCACTCGAGCCTGGCGCCGACCAACTCGCCGTTTTCGCCGCAGCCATTGCCAGTGCACTCACTCTTCCTGTGGTCACCAGCGCCGAGGCCCGCGCCACGTGGGCCATGCTGGACGGACTGGGTGCGGCGATGCTCATCGGTTCGTCGCGCGGCGCCCTCCACGAGGGCTTCGACCGCTGGTGGCTGACGCTGCTTCCGGCGTAAGGTCGGCCCGGCCACGACTGAGTGGCGCCTCCCGAAACTCTTCCCACGCCTGATCCATCGCCGCCAGCTCGGCGCGCTCGTGCTCCGGACAGTCGAGCCGGAGTGCACGGTCGCCAAAAGCGGCATCAACGAAGTCGCAATGGTGCGGCATCGGCTTGCCCGGATGAGCGTTGGGCCGGAAGAACCTGCAGGTCACACACATCCGCGCCGCCGGCAGCTTCCCCGTCACCTGAAGCTCCCGGATCATCGTCATCAGCGCCTTGAGCAGCGCCGCCTGTTCGTCCAGGTTGAGCGCGGCTGCCGCCTGCGCCATGGCCTCGGGGAGCTCCCGCGTCTGCCTGGCTGCCCGCCGTCCACGGTCCGTCAGGGTGATGGCCCGGGCCCGGGAATCGTCGGCTGCCCTTCTCACCTGCAGCAGCCCCTTCGCCGCCAGCACCTTCACCGAGTCACTCACCGTCGGCGCAGTCACTGCAAGCTCCCGGGCGATGGCGCCAGGACGGACCGCCTCGCCGCGCCGCGCCAGCACCGCGAGAATGGCACCCTGGGTTGGGGTCAGCTCCTGGGGGCCCCACGTATCCCACGCCTGGCTGCGCAGGGCGATGCCCATCTTGGCCAGGCCAGTGAAGACCTGGTCAGCGAGGGCGGGTTCGGTTGGCCGGGGAGGGCCGAGTCGAGTGGTCACATGATCTCCGCTTGACAATATAGTTAGGACTCCTAAGTATTGTAGTCAACCTTTTACCGGAGTCCAGTCATGATCCGCTTGCCTAACGCGGTCGCGCTGGCCGCCCTGCTGCTCGCTCCCGCGGGCCTCGCCGCGCAGGACACCACGCCCACCAATCCGCTCAGTCAGTTCACCACTCACGTGCACGCCATCCACTGGCTCGATGGCGTCCGCTACGAGGCCCATCACTGGTTCAAGCAGCTGGAGCCGGGTGTCCTGCAAGGGCTGGTGTTTCGCACCACCAGCGAGGGAGCGCCGCTCGTGGAAGTGGAATGGGCCATCGACTCGGCGCACTTCGCCGCGCTGCCCCGCGACCAGCAGAGGCACTGGCACCCCCTCCTGCCCGCGGTCATCGCTGGGCGCGTCACGCTCCCTGACGTGGCCGAAGCCGACGAGGCCGAGACCCTGAAGGGGATCCAGACCCTGTACGCCCAGACCATCAACCTCGCCGGCATCGAGGGCGCGCTGCCGAAGGGACTGCAGGGCGTGGGGCTGGCCACGCATCTCGCGCCGGGAGAGACGCGGGGCCACTGACGCGCTAGCGCCGCCCGCCTCGCCGGTGCTGCTGATGCCGGCGGGGCGGCTGCCGCTCCAGCTGCGACCGCAGATCGTCCAGCGTATCGGCCCTGAGCGGCCCGTGGTTTCCCCGACGGACCTCGAAGACCAGCGGCCGGTCCACTTCCGGCAGGTCCCCGGCGCGCACTCGGCGCACCTGGCCCTCACGCAAGGTCAACCGCACCACCGCCCTGCCCTTCACCACGTCGTAGGTCAGCGGGACCACGTCGCCCTTGATCCGGGCGCTGTTAGGCAGCGCGTCCAGCTCCGCCCGCATCGCGTTGTCGATCAGCGCATCCATATCGAGCGCGACCCGCGCGCGGATAAACGTCTCCCAGCTGTTCACGCCCTCGGCCTCGAGTTGCGAGGCGACCAGCGCCTGCAGCGATTCCTCCGACGCGACCGCGAGCCGCCCGCCACTCCGGCGCCAGTATTCGTCCAGCGTTTCGGCGGCGCGGCGGATGCGCCCCTGGTCGGAGTGCACCGTGTCACCGGCCAGCAGCGCCGACGCCAGAGCCTTGAGCGCCGCCTCCTGGTGCTCGGCAGGAAAGCGACCTTCGATCGACTTCCTGTCGCTGTCCAGCTCGAAGCCGAAGTACTCGCGGGTGCGTGCCACCTGCACTCGCTGGTGCTTCCTCGGCCCTCCCACCTCCAGCACCGGTGGTCCCCACGTGGCGTGGCGCTGCACCAGCTCGTACGACAGCGTGGTGCCCTCGATGGCGGCACGCGGCGTCCCCCAGCGGTCGGCAAACCAGCGCAGCGATCCTGCCACCGCGCCCCAGCTGCCCGCCACCGACGTGCGCGAGACCCGAGCCTCCTGTCCGCTGGCCGTGCGCTCGTCCATCACCAGGTCGAACGGCATGATCCGCGCGACCAGTTCGGAGAACTGCTGCCGGACATCCTTCGATGCGTGGGCAAAGGTCTTCGGCAGCGGCAGCTCCAGAGCCCGATACACCGACGCCGTGCCCAGCGCGATGTCCTCGATGGCCTTGACCAGGACACCCCGCCGCTCAGCCCAGTCGGCCAGTCCGTCCTCGAACAGGTGGCGCGGCAGCCCGTACACTTCGCCCAGGTACCCGTGCTGGTTCACCGCTTCAGCGAACACGTTGTAGGCCGTGAGGTGGTCGCTGCCGTTGGCCACCAGCCCGTGCAGGTCGCGCTCGTCGCGGGTCATCCGGTGCAGGGAGTCGATGTTGGAGCATACCGCCACCACCGGCACCAGGTCGCCTTCGGCACTCACCAGCATCTCGCCCCACGAACGGTCCACCGGCATCGCCTCGACCGACTTGCCGTAGCCCGTGAGGCGGCCGTTCTCGATCAGCCCCCGGCTGGTGAGCAGTTCAACCGCGCGGCGATAGGCGATCCGGTCCAGCGGCACCGGCAGGTCGAGCTCCGATGCATCGACCCCGATCGCGGCGCAGGTCACCGCCACCCGCTCGGCGTCACCCGCCAGCTGGAACTCCGGCGGCCCCGGACGGAGCGCCTCGAAGTGCAGGTCTCGATCGCTGAGAATCCAGACCTCACCATTGCGCACCCGCCCGTGCACCCGCCCCGCCATTTGCAGGATCTCGTTGGCGCCGAGGTAGAGCCGGTGGAGCACATTGCGCCCGCGGTCCACCACGTTGCCGTAGCGCGCGTCGTAGATCACCACGGTGTCGAGCCCGCGAAGATTGAGCGCACTCTGGCCCGCGGCGGTCATCGCCAGCAGCCACGGATGCTCCACCTCCCCTTCCAGGAAGGGCCGGATTACCCGAATCGGCTCGCCCCCGTGGTAGAACGCGGTGGTAAGCCTCTTCCACTGCTCCCCCAGTCCTTCGGCGAGTTGCTCGACTTCAGCGCGGGTCGGCACGAACACCGCCACGCCCCGCTTCTGCTTGATGGCTCGGCGTACGAATTCCGCGTCCAGGAACTCCTGCGGCTTCTTCGCCACCACCTCGACCCGTGCCTTGAGCTTCGGGTCGAAGGCCGACGTCTCCAGCACTTCGCGGCTCTGGAGGTAGCTGGAATAGAAGGAGGGATCGACCGTGGCGCTGAGCCAGATGAATCGACAGCCGGCCCGCTTGCCGAGGGCGAGGCACAGCTCCAGTTCCGCGGACGTCTGGTGGATCTCGTCCACGATCACGGTGTCGTGGCCGCTGATCAGCTCGTCCTGGAACCAGCGCCGGGCGATGCCGGTGGTGACGATCACCACGTTCCATGACGGCGTCTCGGGCGTGGCTTCGCGCTCACGATTCACTACCCCGACCCTCAGCGACTCCCGCAGAATCGCCTCGGCGATCGGCCGTATGCCCAGCGTCTTGCCGGTGCCGGTGCCCGCTACGATGCCGAACGCCAGCCCCGCCTCGGCCCAGGTGCGCAGCTCGGTCCCGTGCTCCCGTTCCAACAGGGTGTCGAGGTGCAGACCCAGCGCCAGTTCGATGGTCTCACACGCGGCGCGCGTGGGGGCGATGACGATGACCCGGCCGTGCCGATGCGGTGCTCGGCGGTAGGCCTCGGGATCGACGGGAAGATGATGGTCGCGGGTGGGGTGCATGGGGAATAGTAGCGGCTGGAAAGCTGGACGGCTGGACGGCTGGACGGCTGGACGCGACGAATGGCCTCACCGCCCCACTACATATTGCGCCAGACTCACAGTGTCCTGGAAGAACTGCACCTCCAGCGTCGTCAGCGTGTCACCCGTTACTGCGGCAGCCCTGACGCTGCCGGCGTGCGGCACATGATAGCGGGCGCGCACCGAGCCGTTCGACCGATACGCCCGCCATTCACGTTCGTACCCGATACCAAATCCGGGCATGAGTGCCCAGAACTCGTCCTGTTGGCCAGCAGCGATCAGGTCGAGTCGCTGGCGCGTGGCCGGCCACTCCGCGGCATCGATGATCTGCTCGGCACGATCCAGGAAGAACGCGTTGAGCTCGGCGCCGAGCTGCTGCCCCGCCAGTTCGTCCCGAAATGATTTCCGGACCGAATCCGCGTAGCGCGAGCGATCGTCGCTGGTCACCGGCTCGGACGGCAGGCCCAGTACCAGCGTGTCGAGCACCGCTCCATTCCAGTCATGCACCGTGACCGTATCGGAACCGGTCGATCCGACCAGCAGCGTCCCATCCGCGAGCGCCACGACCAGCGGCTTTCGGCGGACTGGTGCGTCCACCCGTGAGAAAGTGCGCTCGTCCTGAATGATCGTGGAGCGGGGGCCCGGAAACGAAACGAGCGCCGTCCCCGGGTTCGCTTCCCCGGGCCGCAGCGCCCATACATGCCCGACCGAATCGACAGCCGTGTTGCCGAACGCCAATGGAAACGGATTGGTCCACACCCGAAGCGTCGTGTCGCGATGGAAGATGCCGGCCATTCGGCCCTGCTCCGCCGAAATTGGCAAGGCGACGACTCGGCCGAGAGAACCGTCTGCCGCGAGAATACTGAGCCGACGGAGCCTCGCATCCCAGATGGCGACCGAATCGGGTCCCCAGGCTGCGGCCAGCCAGGGCTGGATGAACTCTCCCGGCCCCTCCCCCATCGGCAGCGATAGCAACGAGTCACCGCCGCAGCTCCACGCCGAGCCCTCCATGCCGGTCGTCCAGATCGCGCAGGGCGACAGCACGGCGACCGACAAGTGCCTCCCCGGATAATGCTGCGCCGACCGACGCCAGAGCAGCTGCAGTTGGGTTGGATCCGGCAGCTGGGTTGCCTCCCGCGCCGACTGGGACTCACCGCACGCAACTGCAAGCAAGGCAATCGCCAGGAACACCACGGATCTTCGCATCCCATACCCTACCTCCCGGCGACTCAGCTGGCGAGGGCGGTGCGGTGGTCAGGAGGTCAGGCGGTACGTAGCAGGGTAGTCGCGAGCGGTCAGGAAAGAGGAGGTTCGTCGGTAGGCCGCCAGATGGCTTCGCACGCTGGCGCGTGCTCGCAATGACGTAAGGCTCCGTCCCTCCCCGGGGACGCCGAGCGCCCCCCTCGCTTCTGCTACCCCTTTCCCCACAAGCAGTTACGGGCTGGCATGCCGCTCGCATTCAGCGGCAGGGTCAACGCTTCACCTCTCGAGGCCGTTTCACCTGTGAGCTCGCCATGCGATCACTTCGTCTCTTCGCGCCACTCGCACTCGGTGCGCTCGCCATTGCTGCGGTGATGCCTGCCGCCGCGGAAGCGCAAACACGGGTCATCATCGAACATGGCCGGAACGATGGTCCCGACTATCGCACCCGCCGCCCGGTCCGCCGGGTGGTCGCGCCGCGGATCATCCACGTCCAGCGGGTCTGGTTCGGCGACGCGCGCCGGGTCTCGGACCGATGGTGGGTACGCCACGGGTTCCGCCCGGTGCAGGTGTACATCCATGGCAACCGGATCTACGATCGCTGGCACGATCGCCGTGGATTGCGCGAGATGACCGTGTGGTATCGCGACGGCCGCTACTATCGCGACTGGTCCATGCGGGGCGACCGGAAGGACCGCATCCAGGCGGAACGGTGGGAGCGGGAACACGACCGCTGGCACCGTGACCATGACCATGACCGGTACGACCGGGATGATCGCTACGACCGCGATCGCGACGACGACTGGTGGGATGACTGAGCACCAATCAGCCGTTCTTCCGTGACCACACGATGTACCGGCACGTCCCGGTTGGTCATCGGCACCGCATCGACAATCTGGCACTCGAACGCCACGGCGGTGCGTGATGCGCCGGGTCGCGCCTGGCGCAGCAGCCCATCGTAGTAACCCTTGCCGTGCCCCAGGCGCCCGCCCTGGGCATCGAAGGCAACGCCGGGCACCACGAAGAAATCCACCTCCTCCGGCGCCACCTGCCGGCCGGGTTCGTCCCGTAGCCCGGCGGGTGGCTCCAGCAGCCCGAACGGTGCCGGCTCCAACTCGGCAATGTCCAGCAGCAGCGTCAGCACCAGCCGCCCGGCCGCCACGCTGGGGACTGCCACCCGTCGCCCGGATTCCAGGGCCGCCCCGATTGCCGGCAGCGTATCCACCTCGCTGCCAACCCCCACGAATGCGGCGATCACCCGGGCTGAGGCATAGTCCGGCAGTGCCTCCAGCCGGGCCCGGATCCGTCCGCTCTTCTCCGACCGATCCGGCTCGGACTCCCGCCGCGCCAGCACTTCCCGCCGCAGCCGTGCTTTCTCGCTCACCTCGCCCTACCTTTCTGTCTCGACCTTCCGCACTCTCACCGAGGCCCACGTGCAGGGAACCTTCAGTGTCACCGTCGCCAAGGATTATCTCCAGTTTTCCGCGGCCCACTTCATCACCATGAAGGGACACCAGTGCGAGTCCCTCCACGGGCACAACTACCGGGTCGGGATCCGGGTCGACGGCGACCTCGAGCCCGAGCCGCTCTGGGTGGTGGACTTCAGCCTGCTCAAGGAGATCGCCCGGCCGCTGGTCAAGGCGGTGGACCACAAGGTCCTCCTCCCCTCGTCCAGCGACAAGATGGGACTGCGGGTCGATGGTGAGCGGGTGTCGGTGTCGGTCTTCGGCGAGTCGCGCTATGTCTTTCCCCTGCGCGACTGCGCCATACTCCCGATCGAGAACAGTACCGCCGAAGTCCTGGCCCGCTACCTCGCCGAGCAGGTGCGCGCAGCGCTGGCCGAGCGAGGCGCGTCGCACCTCACCGCGCTCGAGCTTGAGGTCGAAGAGAGCCCGGGGCAAACCGCGGTCTATCGCGTGAACCTACCCGCCGGCGGGAAACCATAGCCCGGCTGACGACAGGATAATCATGGCAAAGGAACAGACGTACACCGGCCAGGCGCTGGCAGACCAGCTCCGCGACCTTCCCCAGTGGTCCGAGCAGAATGGCGCCATTACCCGCAGCTTTGAGACCGACGGCTGGTCCACCACCATGCTGCTGGTCAACCTGATCGCGTTCTACGCCGAAGCAGCCGACCACCATCCCGACCTGGCCGTCAGTTGGCCCAGTGTGACGGTGCGGCTCAACACCCATTCCGCCGGCGGGATCACGGCCAAGGACATCGCATTGGCCCGGGTGATCGAGCAGCAGGCCAACTGGCGGCCGGTCGACGGTGCGCTCACCGGCACCACGAAGAAGTGGATCAAGCCGGCGCGGTAGCTCCGCTGGTCATTCCGCTCGACCCGCCGCCCGATCCGATGGCGGCGCTTCGGGCGGTGCGCGAGCTGCCCTACCCGCTGCTGCTCGACGGCGCCGGCGAGCATTCCACCACCGGCCGTTACTCCTACCTGATGGCCGACCCGGTGGACGTCATCCGCGATGCGGTGCGTCCAGGTCACGATCCCCTCGCGGCGGCGGCGGCGCTGCTCGACCCGTGGCGCGCGCCCCGGGTCGAGGGGCTGCCGCCGTTTCAGGGCGGACTCGCCGGGTACCTGGGCTACGAGTACGGACGCGCCCTCGATCGCATGCCGGTGCCTCCACTCGACCCCGCCTCAACGCCCGACGTACTGCTGGGGCTCTACGACTGGACCATCGCGTGGGACCACGCCGCAGGGCTAGCCTGGCTGATCGCGGTGACTCCACCCGATTCAAGCGAAGTACGCACCAGGCTGCGTGCGAACGCGGTGCAGCAACTGATGGCGAAGGCCCCGCCGGGACATCCCGTCGCACCGGTGCGGGCGAGCGGCACCAGCGTACCCAGATCCAGCTTCACGCCCGCAGGCTACGTGGACGCGGTTACCCGAGTGCGCGACTACATCCTCGCGGGCGACGTGTTTCAGGTGAATCTGTCGCAGCGCTTCGAGACCTGGTCCACCGACGATCCGATTGACCTGTACGGACGGCTCCGCGCAGCTACCCATGCGTCGCACGGCGCGTTCTTCGACGCGGGCGACCACGAAGTCCTGAGCGCCTCGCCGGAGCTGTTCCTTCGGGTGGAGGGGCGCCGGCTGGAAACCCGCCCGATCAAGGGCACCCGGCCGCGTGGCGCGGATCCCGACACCGACGCCGCGCTGGCGCGCGAGCTGCTGGCCAGCCAGAAGGACTGCGCCGAGAACGTGATGATCGTGGACCTGCTGCGCAACGACCTGTCGCGAGTGGCGGAGCCCGGCAGCGTCGTGGTGGAGCAGCTCCTCGCGCTGGAGCAGTACCCGACCGTGCATCACCTCGTCTCGACCATCACGGCCACCCTGCGTCCGGGGCTCGGCGCCTTCGACGCCATCCGAGCCGCCTTCCCCGGCGGATCCATCACCGGCGCGCCCAAGGTGCGCGCCATGGAGATCATCGCCGAGCTGGAACCGGTGCGCCGGGGTCCGTACTGCGGCGCGATCGGGTGCATCAGTCGCACCGGCGATGCCGTACTCAGCGTCGCCATTCGCACCGTGGTCCGGCGTGACGGCGTGGCCCACGTCCACGCCGGCGGCGGCATTGTAGCCGCATCCGACTCCGTGGCCGAATATGACGAGACGGTGGTCAAGGCCCGTGCGTTGCTCGATGCGGTGGCGGAATGATCCTGGTCCTCGACAACTATGACAGCTTCGTCCATAACCTGGCGCGCTACATCACCGAGCTCGGCGGTGCGCCGCTGGTCCGCCGCAATGATGCCGTGACGGTGGAGGAAGTGCGGGCGATGGCGCCGACCCATCTGGTGATTTCGCCCGGACCCTGCACCCCGGCCGAGGCCGGCATCGCCCCCGAGCTGGTGCGCGCGCTGGCGGGTACCATGCCAATACTAGGCGTCTGCCTCGGTCATCAATGTATCGCCGCGGCGCTGGGTGGCCGCATCGTCCGCGGCAAGCGGCCCATGCACGGCAGCGCCTCCGATATCGAGCACGACGGCACCGGCGTCCTCGCCGGACTGCCTTCGCCTTTCAAGGCGGGACGCTATCACTCGCTGGTGGTGGAGGAGGAGTCACTGCCGGCGGCGCTGCGGGTCACCGCCCGTTCCGAAGAGGGGGAGATCATGGCGCTTGAGCACCGGGAACACCCGGTGTTCGGCGTGCAGTTCCATCCGGAGTCGGTGCTGACGGAGCAGGGGCATGAAATCATGCGGAATTTTCTGCTCGTGAGAAGTGAAAAGTGAGAAGTCAGAAGTGGTTCCTTCTCACTTCTCACCTCTCACTTCTCACTTCTCACTTCTCACTCAGTCCCCGAGACTAATCCCCAGTTCCCTTGCAGTTTGAACGGTGTCCGAATCCAGCGGCACGTTGCGGGGCCGGCCCACGACATCCGCCAGCGGCACATTCACGATCGTCGAGTTGTTGAGCCCGACCATCACCCCGAACTCGTTGTTGGCGATGGCCCGCACTGCGGCCGCGCCGAATCGAAGGGCCAGCAGCCGGTCGTAGGTCGTGGGCGAGCCCCCGCGCTGCAGGTGGCCCAGCACCATGGTGCGGACTTCCTTGCCGGTGAGCTGCGAGATGGCCTGTGCCACCTGGCTGGCGATCCCGCCCAGCCGGTCCACCGTGCCGACGCCCCGGCGCTCCACCACGCTCAGCGTTCCGTCCATCGGGCAGGCGCCCTCCGCCACCACCACGATGCTGAAGTGCCTGCCTGACGCCTCGCGCTGGCGGATCTTCTCGCACACCTTGGCGATGTCAAAGGGGATCTCGGGCAGGAGGATCACGTCGGCACTGCCGGAGATGCCGCTGTTCAGCGCGATCCACCCGGCATGACGCCCCATCGTTTCCACCACCATGACCCGCTCGTGGCTCTCCGCGGTGGAGTGCAGCTTGTCCAGCGCCTCGGTCGCAGTGCTCACTGCGGTGTCGAACCCGAAGGTGCGCTGGGTCCCGCTCACGTCGTTGTCGATGGTCTTGGGGACGCAGACCACCGGCACACCCTTCTGCCACAGGTCATGCGCGATCTGCAGCGAGCCATCGCCACCGATCGACACCAGCGCGTCGAAGCCGGACGCGTGGAATGCGCTGCACAGGTCGTCCGACCGGTCGCGCTCGAACTCGCGGCCGCCTTCGTCCCGGTCCACCCAGCGGAACGGGTTGCCCCGGTTGGTGGTGCCCAGGATGGTGCCGCCCAGGTGGGTGATGCCCCGGACTTCCGACGGCCCCAGCGGAACCACGCCCTCGAAGGAAAGCATCCCTTCATACCCGCGCTGGATGCCGTAGGTGCGCCAGCCCCGCTGGTGGGCGGAGAGCACTACCGCCCGGATCACGGCGTTGAGGCCGGGAGCGTCTCCGCCACCAGTGGATATCGCTATGCGCATGGGAACATCAAGCCTGATCGGATTGCCGTGCCGCCTGGATCAATGCCAGAATCTCGCCCCGCGTCGCGTGCCGGCCGAGGGCCTTCTTGGAGAACAATGACTTGCCATCAACGGTCACTTCGAACACGCCGCCCGAACTCGGCTCCAGCGTGACCTCGGTCCCCGGAATGGCCTGCTCGATCTCAGCCGCCAGACCGGCGGCTCGCAGTTCGTAGTTTCAAACGACGCAATATTCGATCTGGACGTGCATGGCACCAAGTGGGAAGTGGGGAGTGGGAAGTGGGGAGTAACTGGACGTTAGCGGTAGCAGCGCCCGCGTGCTAGGTCCGCCCACTTCCCACTCCCCACTTCCCACTCCTCACTCCCCACTTTATTACTTCGCCCATGGCTTCCCCCTACCGGCTGATGCGCTGGCTGTGCGCGGCATTGCTCGTGTCCGCGGTCGTCGGCAACGCCGAGGCCCAGGAGCGCCGCTATCTCATTGAGCTCGGCGCCGCTGGCGGCTACACCAGCTTCGGCGACGCCACCCTGCTGGAAGGCAGTGGTGGCGGGCTGGCCCGGGCTGCGTTCTGGACCCCGTTCCACGTGTCGCTGGAGGCGGAAGTCGGGTTCTTCAACCCGACCACGAGGTCGGGTGCCGACTGGAGCGCTCGCTCGATCGGGGGTTCCGCGCTCTACAACCTCGGCATCGGCCGATCCAGTACCGTCTTCCTGCGGGCCGGGTACGCCTCGATGTCGTACGACTCGGAACTGTGTACCGGCGTGCCACCTCGCAGCCTCTTCGGCGCCTGCGGCTCATCCGGCGCGGTGACCGGCGGAGTTGGTGCCCGGATCGGCCTGGGCGAGGTCATCATGCTGCGGGCTGATGGATTCGCCCTGCGCAGTTCCTCGGGCGACTTCACCAACCTGGGCGCCAGCCTCGGCGTGGCAGTGATGCTGGGCAGCAAGCCCCTCACCGACGCCGATGGCGACAGGGTCTACGACTTCAACGACGATTGCCCGGATACGCCGGCCGGTGCCGTCGTGGATGGCAACGGTTGCCCCACTGACACCGACAGCGACGGGGTGTCTGACGGGCTCGATCGCTGCCCCACGACCGATGCGGGCGTGGCGGTTGACGGCTCCGGCTGTCCCCGCGACGAGGACGCCGACAACGTTCCGGACGGCCTGGACCAGTGCGCCAGCACTCCTGCTGGTGCGGCGGTTGATGCTGCCGGATGCCCGCTGGATAGCGACGAAGACAAGATCTTCGATGGCCTGGACCGCTGCCCCGCCACACCGCTCGGCGCCAGCGTCGATCAGCTCGGCTGCCCCGGTGATGCCGATGGCGACGGTGTACTCGACGGGCTCGACCGCTGCCCCCGAACTCCGCCGGACACACCGGTGAATGCCTTCGGCTGCCCGCCCGGCGTCGCTCCCGAGCAGACCTCGGGCGGCCCCGGGCGGGGCGCCAACCCGAACCAGTAGACTCGGCCACATCATGCGATTGGCAGCGAAGTTCCGCCTCGCCCGGGCGGTGGTGCTGGGGTGCGCCATCATGGCCTGCGCCGATTTCCGGGCCGGCCGGGCGCAGGAGGCCGAGCGAGCCCGCCTCGATTCCATCCGCCTCGACAGCCTGGCGCGCGACAGCGTCGCCCGGCTCGACAGCATCGCCCGCGCTGACAGCATCGCCCTCGCCGACAGCCTCGCCCGGGTCGACAGCGTGCGCCGGGCCGACTCGCTCCGCACCGCGCGAGCTGCGCGAGCTGCGCGAGCCGCAGCCAGCCCAACCCGTTCAAGCCGCGCCACCGACTCCGTCCCCTGGCCCGCCTTGCCACCGGTGCTGCCGGGCGCCGTGGTACCGGGCAGCCGGGTCGTGGCCTACTACGGAAATCCGCTTTCCCGGCGAATGGGCGTGCTGGGCGAGTACCCCCGTGACGAAATGATCCGGCGGCTGGAAGCGACCGTTGCCGAGTGGGCCGAGGCCGACTCGACGACGCCGGTCCGCCCCGCCCTCCACATGATTGTGACGGTGGCTCAGGCCGACGCCGGCCGGGATGGCATGTACCGGCTGCGGATGACCGACAGCGTGATCAACCGGGTGGCGCAGTGGGCGGAGCAGCGCGGGTGGCTCTTCTTCGTGGACGTGCAGATCGGGCTCAGCACGGTCGAGGCCGAGCTGCCGCGGCTGGTCAGCTTCCTCGAGCGCCCCTACGTCCATCTTGCGCTGGATCCCGAGTTCGCCATGAAGGACGGAACCCGTCCCGGGCGGAAGATCGGCACCATGGACGCCGCCGAGATCAATCATGCGATCCGGTTCCTCGCGGACATCGTGGAGCGAAACAAGCTTCCACCCAAGATGCTGGTGGTGCATCGCTTCACCGAGCGGATGCTCACCAACGCCGACCAGATCGTGGCCGACCCCCGAGTCCAGGTAATCATTGACATGGACGGCTTCGGCGCGCCCCAGCTCAAGCGGTCGACCTGGCGGCACGTGATCCAGAACGACCCCGTCCAGTACGCCGGCTTCAAGCTCTTCTACAAGAACGACAAGCCCATGCTGACCCCGCGGCAGGTGATCGACCTGTTTCCGTCGCCGGTGTACATCCAATACCAGTAGGGCGTAGGGCGTGGGGCGTGGGGCGTGGGGCGTGGGGGTTAGAAGGATATTGGCTGGTCGGCCAGTCAGAGTCGTCCACCATTGTTTTCCTACTCTGTAACAACTTATATCACAATACTTTACCAAAGTAGCGCAGCGGCCCGGTGCGAGGGACGGTGGCACATCTCGTTGTGCCGTGGTATTTTGGCGCCACTTTTACATCTTCCATCTCACCGGGAGCCGTTCTGGAACTGCCGAACTCGCATCGGATTCCACTCTCCTGGCTGGCCGCCAATGCAGGCGAGTCGATCCGATACCGAACCCTGGCGGAGCTGACCCCACCAGGGCTGCTTCAGCCCGAGCAGCTGGAGGTGGCGTCCGCCTCGATCGCCGAGTCGCCAGCGACGCTCGCCGTCGTCAAGAAGCAGAAGGACACTGGGATCTGGGGCCAGAACCTCCTCGGCCTGGCTCCCTCGGCCAAGGACGGGATCAAGGAAGTCGGTACCATCCCCCAGTACCGCCGGCTGGCCCAGCTCGGCCTGCCGGAGGGGAGCCGGCCCTTCAAGCTCGCCGATCGCGTCCTCTTCCGGCTCCTGTCGCGCGACGAAGATCCGGCCCTTCTGCACGAGTATCAGAAGCTGGTGAAGGCAGAGCCGACCGCCGGCCCCTGGGCCCGCGAGACGCTGCGAGAGGCGGCGACCTGCGCTCTGGCCGAGACCGGCCATGCCGACGACCCGCGGGTCCGTGGCGCGGCGCACCGGATCGCCAGTGCCGTATCCTCGTTCCTTCGCAGCCCGCTCGCCGAGAAGCCGTTCGTCCGGGCCGGCAGCTCCAACGCGCTCAATCCCGAAGCGTACCCGCCCAGCTGGTACTCGGTCGCGATGGTGGCATCCATGCCGTCGCTCCAGCGCGAACGCGCGGGCTTTGCCGAGCGGCTGGGGCATTACCTGGCGCAGCCGGCGCCCAGGAAGGCGTTCGTGGTGAAGATGGGCCGACGGACCCTCAAGCCCGCCCACCTGCTGCTGGGCGAGCCCATCGCTGCCGATGCCAGGGGCAACGCCAAGGACATCCCGCTCGCGCTGCACTACATCGAGTTGCTGGCCCGGATGGGCTCGCTCCAGTGGGCGCCGGTCGCGAGCAAGGTCCTGGCTCGGCTTGTCTCGCAATGCGATGAGCAGGGAGTGTGGCGGCCCGCGGGACTGCGGTCGCTGCCCAAGGCGACCCACAAGATTGCCTGGCACATGTTCCCGCTCGAGCATGAGTCAAAGACTTTCGAGGGGCGCTCAGCGGACGTCACCTTTCGCCTGGCGCTCATAGCCAAGCTGCTCAACTGGGAACTGCAGTACACCTGATTGGATTTCCGTGCCGGCTGTTGACCTCACCCCCTTCGGCTTCACGCCCACCGAGAGCGTGGTCTACTCGGTCCTGCTCCAGGCGGGACCGGGAACTGGCTACGCCGTAGCGCGGAATGCCGGCCTCGCCCGGGCCAATGCATACGCGGCGCTCGAGGGCCTGGTCCAGAAGGGAGCGGCGCGGGTCGAGGGCCAGCGACCCAGGCGATACCGTCCGGAAGCTCCCGGCGCACTGATCGCCCGGATCACCAGCAGCCATGGCCAGGACGTCGAGCGGTTGAGTGCCGCCCTGGAGGCGGTGGCCGTCCCCGGCACCTCCACGCTGGTTGAAGTCGAGACCCCTCGTGCCGTGCTGCAGCTCATCGGGAATCAGGTGGCCCGGGCTCAGCGTCGCGTCGAGCTTCTCGCGCCGGCCGACGCGTATCCACTCCTCGCACCCCAGCTCCGTCGAGCCGCGGCCGGCGGAGTGGACCTCGAACTGGGTGTCGTGGGCGAAGCGTCCCTTGATTTCGCCCCCCTTACTTCCGTCAGCGTCCCCGATGGTTTGTGGCCTGCCACGCCACTCATTGCGCTGGTGGATGACCGCGGCGCCCTCATCGCCTCGCGCGACGGGGCACGAGTTTCCGGTCTCTGGAGCGCATCTCCCCTTCACCTCGCCGCTGCCCGCCTCGCCTTCCTGCACTTGATGGGTCGCTGATGGAACCGTTCGAGAAGGCGTTCGACCAACTCCGTCGCGATTACCTGGCGGAGTCCGGCGCCCGGCTGGCGGAACTCCGGGCGGACGCCGACGCGTATCGCTCGGGCGATGCGTCGGTGCTGGCCGCGCTGCGCACCCGGTTCCATCGGCTGGTGGGCTCCGGCGGCTCGTATGGATTTCCCGAGATCAGCTCGGCGGCACGACAGGTGGAGCGGTGGCTGGCAGGAGCGCCGGCGCCCGGGCCGGCCAACGCCGACACCCTCGATGATTCCATCGACCGGCTCGCCGTGCTCTTCTCCGAGGCCGAGCACATGCTGCGCGCTGCGCTGGGCGGAGGAGCCAGCCGCCTCGCGGTGGTCGCAGCGCCGGCCGGACCGCTGGTGGACGACCTGCGCGAAGTGCTGGGAGGGGCCGGCTTCGCGGCGCGTGTGCTCCCGCCCGACGCCCGGCCGGAGGACGTCGCCCGGGCGGATGCGGTGCAGCTGGTGGTGATAGCCTTCCAGGGAAACGCCTCGTTCGCGCTCGCCGCCAGCTGGATGGTGGTGCCGGCGCTGTCGCCTCGCACCATCGTGCTGGTGGAGCAGGAGGTGCCGGTGGACCGGCTGCGGGCCGCGGTCGCCGGGGTGGAGATGGTGCTTCCCGCCGAGCGCGCCGCGTCCGAGCTCGCCCGGCTGGCCCAGCGGCATGTCCTCGCCAGCGCGGCCCGGTTCGTGGCCGTGCTGGCCGACGACGCGCCCGAGCGCCAGGATCGCCTGGGAGACGCGCTGCGCCACCTGGGCGTCGAGGTGCGGCTCGCCTCCGATCCCGTCAGCGCCGAACAGCATCTCGAGGTGTCGATCCCGGACGTGGTCATCGCAGCAGCTTCCCTTCCCGATGGAGGCGGCCGCGCGCTGGCCCGGCTGGTGCGCCAGGATCCGCGCTGCGTGGGCGTGCCGGTGATCCTGCTCGGTGCGGTGTCGGAGGAGGATCGGCTGTCAGCGTTGCGGGAAGGTGTGGACGAAGTGCTGGTGGGTGCTCGCGAGGCGGGCATGGTGGCGGCGGAGCTCCGGGCCCGCGCCGAGCGGGGCCGCCGCACCCGCGAACTTGTGCGGCGGGATCCGCTCACCGGCGCGCTGGCCGATGCCTCACTTCGGGCCGAACTGGATCATGCGGTCGCACTGGCACGCCGGGACGACCGGGCCCTGGCCTTGCTCCTGGCGACGGTCGACGGATTGCGCGGCGTCAACGACGAGCACGGCAGCGCGGTGGGTGATCGCCTGCTGGCGCATGCCGCATCGGTGCTGCGCGGGACCGTGCGGCAGAGCGATGTGGTCGGCCGCAGGGGCGGCCGCTCGTTCTGCGTGGTGCTGCGCGGGTCCAGCCGTGAGGGAGCCGGACGAATCGCCCGGAAAGTCGAAGCCGCCGCCGCGGACCATCCTTACGAGGCCCGCGACGGCGGCACGATTCCACTGCAGTTTTCCCTCGCCCTCGCGATACTGGGCGAAGACGGTACTACGTCGGACGAGTTGCTCGCGGCGGGTAACCGCAGCTAGCGAGTGCACCCGCTAGCGGGCGCGCCCGCTAATGCGGATACCCCAGCGGCTGCACGTCGCGCGGGTTCTCGTCCCCGAAGAGCAGGCGGCCTTCCCGGTATGATGCACCACGCAGGGTGAGGGCCAGCACTTCGCCCAGGTCCTGCACCAGGAAGATCTCCAGCTTGTCCCGTACTTCCGTGGGCAGGTCCTCCAGGTCCGCTTCGTTCTCCTTGGGCAGCAGCACCCGGTTGATGCCCGACCGCACCGCCCCCAGCACCTTCTCCTTCACGCCGCCGATCGGCAGCACCCGCCCGCGGAGCGTGATCTCGCCGGTCATGGCGATGTCATTGCGCACCGTGCGGTTGGACAGCGCCGAGACAATGGCGGATGCCATCGTCACGCCGGCCGAGGGGCCGTCCTTGGGAATCGCCCCGGCGGGAACGTGCACGTGCAGGTCCCGGTCGAACATCTCGTCCGGAATCCGCAGCGCCGCCGCGTGGGAGCGGGCATAGGTCCAGGCCGCCCGCGCCGACTCCTTCATCACGTCGCCCAGCTGGCCGGTGAGCACCAGCTCGCCCTTCCCCCGCATGCTGCTGGCTTCGACGAACATGATGTCGCCGCCGGTGGGGGTGTAGTACATCCCGGTCGCGACACCCACCTGGTCGGTGTGCGCCATCTTCTCCGGGTGCACCTTGGGCCGGCCCAGCAGGTCGTCCACCAGCTCCTTCGTGACCGTAACCTGCTCGGTCTCCTGCGCTGCGATCTTGCGCGCCACCTTCCG
Organism: Gemmatimonadales bacterium; assembly: GCA_035759745.1. Lineage (GTDB taxonomy): Bacteria > Gemmatimonadota > Gemmatimonadetes > Gemmatimonadales > GWC2-71-9 > CAMLHP01. The sequence goes on along the minus strand of DASTUF010000014.1, from coordinate 45,988 downwards.
GGACAACCGCCCGATCTCGCGCTCCAGCTGGCGCACCCCGCTCTCGCGGGTGTAGCCGGTGATCACCTCGGACAGCGCGTCGTCCTCGATGGCGATCTGCTCGGTGGTGAGCCCGTTCTCGCTGAACTGCCGGGGGATGAGGTACTGCCGGGCGATGGCCCGCTTCTCCCGTTCGGTGTAACCGGCGAACTCCACCACTTCCATCCGGTCCAGCAGCGGACCGGGGATGTTCTGGATGAAATTCGCCGTGGCGATGAAGAGCACCTCGCTCAGGTCGAACGGCACGCCGAGATAGTGGTCCACGAAACTGTCGTTCTGGGCCGGGTCGAGCACCTCGAGCAGCGCACTCGCCGGATCGCCCTGGAACGACACGCCCAGCTTGTCCACCTCGTCCAGCAGGAAGACCGGGTTCTTGGTGCCGGCCTGCTTCATGCCCTGCAGGATCCGTCCCGGCATCGCCCCGACGTAGGTCCGCCGGTGTCCCCGGATGTCGGCTTCGTCGCGGGCACCACCCAGCGAGATCCGGACGTACTTCCGCCCCATCGCGCGGGCGATGCTCTTGGCGATGGACGTCTTGCCCACGCCGGGCGGTCCCACGAACAGCAGGATGGGCCCCTTGGTTGTCTTGTCGTCTTCGTTCCCGGGCACCGGCTTGTTGCTGTGCGGGATGGTGGCGGTTGCCACCGCCGTGTCGGTGGACTCACCCGCTGCCACCTCCGCCGCCTTCTTCTCGGCTGCGGCTTCGAGTTCGGCTGCCTTTCGCTCCTCGGCGCGGGCCGCCTCACGCAGCTGACGCACCGCCAGGAACTCCAGCACCCGGTCCTTCACGTCGCCCAGGGCGTAGTGATCCTCGTCGAGGATCGTCTGGGCCTGCGGCAGGTCGAGGTGCTCGTCACTGCGAACACTCCACGGAAGCTCGGCGACGTTCTCGAGATAGGTGCGGATGACCTGGGACTCCATGCTCTCCCGGCCGATGCGGGTGAGCCGTCCGAGCTCGCGATCGACCTCGCGCCGCGCCTCGGGCGGGAGCTCCAGCTCCTCGATCCGGTCCTTCAGCTCCTCGAGATCGTCAGCGTCCTCGTCCTCGCCCAGCTCCTGCCGGATGCGCTTGAGCTGCTCCCGCAGGAACATCTCCCGCTGGCGCTCGCCCAGCTCTTCCTGCACCTGGGTCTTGATGTCTTCCTGGGCGTCGAGCACCCCGATCTGGCGCTGCACATGCACCAGGACCCGCCGCAGCCGCTCCTCGACCGAGAGCGTCTCCAGCAATGCCTGGCGCTCGCCTGGCGTGATGTCGATGTAGCCGGCGACGAGGTCGGCGAAACGACCCGACTCGGTCACGCCCGCCAGCACCTGGTTGACCACTTCTTCCGGCAGCCCCGACTTCTGGCCCAGCTCGGCCGCACGCGCCCGGGCTTCCCGGTAGAGCGCCACGAACGCCGGGTCTTCCGGCTCCAGTGGCAGCATTTCCTCGGTGTCACGCACGACGGCCTGGAGGTAGCCGTCGGTCTCGCTGTAGTGGATGGCAATGCCCCGCCGCTCGCCGTGCAGCAGCAACTGCATGCCGGCCAGGCCACGCTGCAGCTGCCCTATACGGGCGATGGTGCCGATGGTGTACAGCGACTCAGCCGCAACCGTGTCGACGTTCTGCCGCTGGGACACCGCAAAGACAAGCTTGTCAGGATGCTGGAGTGCCGCCTCGATGGCGCGCAACGTTCCCGGCCGGCCAGCCCCAATCGGGGCGGTGACACCGGGAAAGAGCACGACTTCACGGAGGGGCAGCACCGGCAATGTCAGACGTTCGGACATCCGGACTCCTTCAGATGAGGCCGCCGATTGCGATGACGCACAAGGCGGCGAATTGGACCCTCCTTGTGCAGCGGTCGTGCCAGTCACCTCGACTTGGCGTAAGGTGTACCCGCGACGAGGGTTGCGCCATCCGGCACCTGGTTGGCCGCCAATTCTCGAGGAAGTGAGGTCTGCCGTGGCTGTCAGGAATCACCCTGCTTCCTGCCATTCTGGCCCCGTCGCCCATCTGATGCTTGCCCTTCCAGTGCTCCGCGTCCCACATTGGGAAGACGTATCCATCAATTTCTGGACGGAGGTGCCTCATGTTGACAGCCGCGCAATCCGTGAACTGGGAGGGCGGCGCGACTCGCGCCTGGGACTCTATCGTGACGTTCCTGCCGAAGGTGCTGATCTTCGTCATCGTCCTGCTGCTGGGCTGGTTCATCGCCAAGGCATTGTCACGGCTGGTGGCCGCGCTGCTGGAAAAGGTCGACTTCAACCGGGTCATCGAGCGCAGCGGGATCACGAAGTTCTTCTCACCCGCCTTCGGACCCATCGAGCTCATCGCGAGGCTGGTGTACTACGGCATCCTGCTGCTGGCGCTCCAGCTCGCGCTCCAGCCCTTCGGCCCCAACGCCATCAGCGACATAGTGAACCAGATCGTCGCGTGGCTGCCGCGGGCGATCGTGGCGGTGCTGATCGTGGTGATCTCGGTGGCCATCGCCAACGCGGTGCGCGAGATCCTGAGCGGCGTGCTGGGCGGTCTGTCGTATGGCAGGACGCTGGCCCGGATCGCGGCCATCTTCGTCATCGGGCTCGGCCTGATCGCGGCGCTCAACCAGATCGGGATCGCCACCACCGTCACCATGCCGGTGCTCATTGCGGTGCTGGCCACCGTCAGCGGCATCCTGATCGTGGGCGTCGGCGGCGGGCTCATTGGCCCGATGCGTTCGCGCTGGGAGGGCTGGCTCACCCGCATGCAGCAGGACACCGAGGTGGCCCGGCGGCACTACCGGAGCACTACCGGATTCAGCGAGCCGGGAAGCCAGACCGCGCCGGGACGGGAACTCTAAGAGCGAGTGGCAAGTGGGAAGTGGGAAGTGGGGAGTGGGGAGTGGGGAGTGGGGAGTGGGAGGAGGATAACGGATCCTTCAACCCACTTCCCGCTCCCCACTACCCACTCTGCACGAGCTTCCCCTACCGCACGGCGCGGTTCCCGGCCAGATTGCGGATTCCCAGTACCGCGTCCAACGAGGCCGATGACCGCACCCTACGACAAGCCGCTTGCCGCTCGACTCGCGGACGCCCTGGGCGACGCGTACACCATCGAGGGAGAGATCGGGCGCGGAGGCATGGGCGTGGTATACCGTGCATCCGACAACCGGTTGCAGCGGCGCGTCGCCATCAAGGTGCTGCCGCCGGAGCTGGCGTTCCAGCAGGAGATCCGCGAGCGCTTCACCCGCGAGGCACAGACCGCCGCGCGTCTGTCCCATCCCCACATAGTCCCGATCCATACGGTTGGCGAGGGCCAGGGGCTGGTGTACTTCGTCATGGGATACGTGGACGGCGAATCGGTCGGCGGCCGGCTCAAGCGGCGTGGCCGGCTGCCGGTGGAGGAAGCCCGGCGCATCATGCGGGAGACCGCCGACGCGCTCTCCGCCGCCCACGCGGTCTCGATCATCCATCGCGACATCAAGCCCGACAACATCCTGCTCGAGGGGACGCGTGGCCGGGTGATGGTCACCGACTTCGGCATCGCCAAGGCATTGTCGGCCAGCTCGGGGGCGACGCTCACCGGCGCCGGCGTGGCCATCGGCACGCCCCAGTTCATGAGCCCGGAGCAGGCGGCCGGCGAGCGCGAGATCGACGGGCGCTCCGATCTCTACTCCCTCGGTATCGTCTCGTATCAGATGCTGACGGGCGAGCTGCCGTTCACCGCCCCAACAGTGGCCGGCATCCTGATGAAACAGATCACCGAGCCCGCGCCGGACCTGCGCCATCGGCGGGTGGACGTGCCGGAGGATCTGTCACTGGCCGTGGCGCGCTGCCTGGAGAAGGATCCGGAGAACCGCTGGCCCACCGCCGACGCGCTGCGCCGGGCGCTGGAGAGCCGCACCGTCACCGGCTACACCCCCACCGGACTGGGATGGCGGGCGTCCAGGCCACCGACTGCCCAGCCACGGCAGGGCGCACGGGCGCTGAGCCGCTCTCCCGCACGCCAGCTCGGCTCTACCGGGCGGGCAGGTCCGCCGGCGCCGCTGGCTCCGCGTGCCCCAGCCTCGCCCCGCCAGTGGGACCGCAACTGGGAACGGCGCCCCGGCCGCCGCAATCGGGACGAAGCAGCGCTGCCCGACACCGGCGAGCCGAAGATCGTCCAGCAGGTCCGCGCCCGCTTCGCCAGCTGGGCCGCCGTGTCGGTGGGCTGCCTCGGCATCAACGTGGCCACCGGCTTGGATACGCCGTGGTTCCTGTTCCCCATGTTCGGCATGGGAATTGGTCTTCTGAAGCAGTACGCCACGCTCTGGCAGCTGGGATACAGCTGGCGTGACGTGCTGAGCCCGCCCCCGGCGCCTGGTTCACGGGGCGTGGGCGCCCAGCTCAGCCCGGGAGGCAAGCTGCCGCGGCAGGTGCCGTTGCCGATGCCCAACGAGTTCGGCGAGTACTACCTGGTGCTGAAGCAGCTGCGCGATGACCGGAGCCACATCCTGCGGCTGGTGGAGCGATTGCCGGCTGAGACCCGGAAGGACCTGGCTGACATCCAGGAGACGGTGGACGGGCTCTACACCCGCGCCACCGATTTGGCGCGGTCGCTGTCGATCATGCAGCAGGACATGACCGATGCAAACGCGCTCAGCCGGCTCGACGGGCGGATTGCCGAGCTGGCCAACCTGCCGCAAGCTGACGAGCGCGCGCGCCAGACCGAACTGCTCGAGCGTCAGCGCGGCGCACTGGCGGACCTGCTCTCCCGCCGGCAGCAGCTGGCCACCAACCTCGAGTCCTGCCGGCTGGCGATGCAGAACCTGCGGTATGACATGCTTCGGCTCACCACATCGGACCTGGGGTCATCCATGGGGGAGCTTTCCCAGGTCACCCAGCAGGCCCGCGCGGTGAGCCGGAATGTGGACCACGCCCTCGCGGCCGCGGCCGAAGTCAAGGAAGCCCTCCGTTGAAGGGGCGCACCGCGTGCGCCTGCAATCAATACCCCATGATCTCCGTCATTGCCGTACGTAGCGATTCCACCTGCGGCAGGATCACATCCTCGAGCTCCGGTGCGTAGGCCACGAAGGTGTCGGTGGCCGCCACCCGCCGCACCGGCGCATCCAGCCAGGCAAACGCTTCGTCCGCAATGCGCGCCGCGATCTCGGCGCCATAGCCCCAGCTCAGCGAATCCTCGTACGCCACGATCACCCGACTGGTCTTTCGCACTGACGCGTAGACCGCTTCCCAGTCCACCGGCGACAGGGTGCGGAGGTCGATGACCTCCACGCTCACGCCGTGGTGCTCTTCCATCTCCTTCGCCGCCACCAGGGTCCGCTGCACCACCGCGCCGTACGTCACCACCGTCAGGTCGGTGCCCTCACGCACCACCCGGGCCTTGCCCATCGGGATCATGAAGTTGGGGCCCGGGTTGGGCGCCTTGTTGTAGGTCTGGCGGTAGAGATGCTTGTGCTCGAGGAACAGCACCGGGTCGTCGCTGCGGATGGCGGTGCGGAGGAGCCCGTTGGCATCGAGTGCCGTGCTGGGGCAGATCACCCGAAGCCCGGGCACCGCGGTGAAGATCGAGGCCCCGGTCTGCGAGTGATACACCGCACCGCCCTTGAGGTACCCACCATAGGTGGTCCGCACCACCACCGGGGCACTGAAGGTGTTGTTGGAACGCCAGCGGAGCAGCGCCAGCTCGTTGCGCATCTGCATGTACGCCGGCCAGATGTAGTCGAAGAATTGAATCTCGACCACCGGCTTGAGCCCGCGCGTCGCCAGGCCGATGGCCCGGCCGACGATGTTGGCCTCGGCCAGTGGTGAGTTGTACACCCGGTTGCTGCCGAAATTCCGCTGCAGGCCCCAGGTGACCTTGAACACCCCTCCCTTGCCCTTCACCTCCTCGAGGTGCTCTTCCCGGCTGCAGTCGGCCACGTCCTCGCCGAACATCACAATGCGAGGGTCCCGTGCCATCTCCTCCTTGAGGCAGGCATTGAGCAGGTCCACCATGGTGGTGGGCTCGCCCTGGAAGTGGGGATCGTCCTCGGTGTCGAACTGCTCCGAAGTCGGGTCCACGTCAGGCGAGTAGACGTACTGGTACACCGTATCGGTGCCCGGCTGGGGCGCGGCCAGCGCCACTTCAGTCGCGACCTCGATCTCCTCTTCCACCGCCTGCCGAATGGCCTCGATCTCGGCCTCGGTCGCGACGCCCTGCTCCACCAGGGTCCGCGGAAACGTCACCACCGGATCGCGCTGGGCCTCGGCCTCGCGTTCTGCCTTGGGCCGATAGAAGACTTCGTCGTCCGAGAGCGAGTGGCTGTAGGGGCGGATGACATGCGCGTGCACCAGCGCCGGACCCTTCCGCTGCCGGCAGTACTCCACTGCGCGCGTCAGTGTGTCGTAGCTCTCCAGGACGTCGGTCCCGTCGCACTCCTGGATGAACAGCCCTGGAAAGCCGGTGAGCAATTTCGAGATCGAGCCGCCCGGGGTGTTGACCTCCACCGGCACCGAGATGGCGTAGCCGTTGTCCTCCACCACGAATACCACCGGCAGCTTCAGGTTGGTGGCCGAGTTGAGCGCCTCCCAGAATTCGCCTTCGCTGGTGGTGCCATCGCCGGTGGAGCAGAACACGACCTCGTCGCTCGTGATGGGCTTCTCGTCCTCGGACAGACCGTCGATGCGGGAGTAGCGCAGCCACGCCTCGGCGCAGCCCACTGCCTGCAGGAACTGGGTGCCGGTGGGGCTCGATGCGCTGACGATGTTGAGGTCCTTGTGGCCCCAGTGGGACGGCATCTGGCGGCCACCCGAATTGGGATCTTCGGCAGCGGCCACCGCCGACAGCAACTGCTCGGTGGCGGTCATGCCGAGTCCCAGGCAGAGCGCCCGGTCGCGATAGTAGGTGTAGAACCAGTCGTAGCCGGCGCGGAACACCTTCGAGGCCGCGGCCAGCACCGCCTCGTGGCCGGCGCCGGAGATCTGGAAGAAGATCTTGTTCTGGCGCTTGAGCTGGATCTCCTTGTCGTCCAGCCGGCGCGAGAGCAGCATGATGCGGTACAGCTCCAGCAGCTCCGTCTTCTCCAGGCGGGCGGAGGCGGATTTGGAGCGCTGTGACGTGCGAGTAGCCATGGAACCTCAGAAGCCTGGGAAATGCCCTCGATTACCCTGAGAAGATAGCCCGCAGCGATGGCCCCGGGGAGTCAGCGCGGCGCCAGGATCTCGACGTACCGGCCCAGCGCGTCGAGCGCCGCCGCGACGTCAGGATCGGAGCGGAGCAGGAACTGCCGGCCGCCCTCGGTGCCCCAGCGCACTTCCGCCACGCGCGCGGCGAGGGATCGTGCCATCCGCCAGCTCGCGCGCGCGTCCGGGGCGGAATGGACATCGAGCCGGCCCCGCACCCGATCAGTGAGCGGCTCCAGCAATCGAGCCTTCCAGCCGAGACTGTCGCCGACCCACGGCATGAGGGCGGTCGGAGCGGCTGGCAGCGTGGCGGCCACGCTGTCAGCCAGCAGAATGGTCCAGCCACTATCGGAGGCCACGCTGAACCAGGCAGGGTATGTCCCCCACGCGACCTCGATGTCCGGCAGCACGCCGCCGCCTCCGGACACCGGTCGGCCTCCGATGGTACGAAACGCCTGGGAGTCGCGAATCGCGGCATCGACCTGCCCCGCGTTGGCCTCGTACTGCCCCGGCGCAATGCCCTGGTACCGCCGCTGGATGAAACGCCCACTGGCCGTGCGCACCCGGGCGGTGGTCAGCCACACCACGTCGCCCGACGGGAGCGGGAACGGCTGCTGGGCCAGCGCCTTCCCGAAGGTGCGCCGTCCCACGACCACCGCACGATCCAGGTCCTGCAGCGAGGCGGCGAGGATCTCGGCCGCACTGGCGCTGGACTCGTTGACCAGCACGACCAGCGGCATGCGGCGGAACTCGCCCTCCTCCTCCACCCGGAGCGAATCCGACCTGCCGGCTGTGCGACCAATGAGTTCGAACGCGAGGGCGCCCTCGGGCAGGAAGAGGTTCGCGATCCGGCTGGTCGCCGCGAGCGAGCCTCCCGGGTTGTTGCGAAGGTCCAGCACCAGCTGCCGCGCTCCGTCCTTCCGCGCCTCACGAATGGCATCGCGAAGCTGGCGGTCGCTCTCCTCGTCGAACAACGCGAGACGGACGTAGGCCACTTCAGGCCCCAGCGCGACCGGCGGCGAGACGACGCGCAGCTCCAGCTGCTCCCGCCGCAGGCTGACGGTGAAGGTGTCCGGGTCGATCCGGGAGCCGCGGGCCAGGGTGAGGCGCAGCCGGCTGCCCTTCTCGCCCAGCAGGCGGTCCGCTATCTCTGCTGCGCCAACCCCTTCCATCGTCTCGCCGTCCACCGCCTTGACGCGATCGCCGGGCTGCAGGCCGGCACGGGCGGCGGGGCTGTCGTCGGCAACGCCCAGGACGATCACCGCCCCATCGAGGATATCCACGGCGATGCCGGGGCTCGCAAGCTCGCCACGCTCGAACCCCATGCGGCGCTCGAACTCCTCGCGCGACTCGTAGCGGCTATGCGGATCCAGCGAGGCAAGCATCCCTTCCACGGCGGCGCGCACGAGGTGGTGGTAGCTGACCGAGTCCACGTAGCTGCGCCGGACCTGGTTGATGACGGTGGAGAGCACCTGCAGTTGCTCGTAGGGCGTCATCCGGGATTGCGCCGTCGCAACCCGTGGCAGGAACAGCAGCAAAAGCAACGCGATGCCCCCGCGAATTGATCTGCTCACGTCACGGTCCGGAGGAGGGTGAGCTGTCGGATCGGAGTTGCTGGAGCGCAATTCCCGCCTGCACCTGGGCTGGAACCATTAGTGAATGCCTGATTGCCACGAACCGCTCGAATGCTGCGATTGCGCCGGCAGTGTCTGCCCGGGTTGCACGCACCATGCCGAGCATCCTGGGAATGCGGGCGTTCAAGGGATTCTGGTGCTCCGCGACCGTGAGCACCGAGTCCGCCTCGGCGAGCTTGCCGGAGCGGGCCAGCGTGACCCCAAGTTGATAGACCAGTGTCGAAATGCCGGGCCCGGCATCGATCGCCCGGCGCCGCTCCAAAACGGCGGCGTTCCACGCCCCGTTCTTCTCGTGGATGTCCGCCAGGCGAACGTGCGCCATGAACAGGCCCAGATCGGTGGAGGCGGCTTGCTGGAGCATGGGGGTAGCCAGGTGCGTGCGCCCGCTCGCGCGATGGAGTGTCGCGACGATGTACCGCACGTCGTTCGCGATCAGGGGGAGTTCCAGGCTGGTCGGCACCGAATCCTGCAACTCCTCCAGCCGTGCCAGCAAAGTCTCGAGATAGGTGAGCGCCAGGCCCGGGTGCCTGGCTCGCGCGAGGAACATGCCCCGGAACAGCAACCCGCCAGGTCCGAGCTCGGCGAGTTCCTCGGCTGTGGGCGCGCGGTCTGCTCCATCGGGAAGGCGGATGAAACCGGGCGCCGCATCGTCGGCTCCGATGGGATCGATCAGGAAGCTCAGCCGCCTGCTGGCGCGCGCCTCGCTCAGCACCAACTCCTGCTCCGGAGTGAGGCGACCGCGCTCCAGTGACTCCTGCAGCTCCTCGTCGCGGGCGATCAGCAGGCGCCACAGCACATCGTGGGCGGGACCGTAGAGCGGTTCGATGAGGAGCGCCCGTCGCACCGCGCTGTCTGCTGCCTCGTACCGCTCCTCTCGCAACAACCGCTCGGCGAGCGTGGTGAGCGCGCGCTCGTTCATCGAGTCGCCCCGGAGTACGATCTCCTGGGGGGCCAGGCCTTGCGGCTCCTGCGCCCGTACCAGACCAGGTCGCAGCACGAGCACCACCAAGGCGACCAGCGCGAAGCAGCGCATCACGGACCTACTCCTCCGCCACCACAGTGGGCGGCGGGCGGAGCTTCAGCAGCGCGGCGCGCGCCTCCTCCTGCTCCGCTTTCATGGTCGAGTTGGGCATGGCCAGGAACTGCTCGAACGCCGCGATGGCCTCGTCGTTGCGCTCGCGGGCCTGGCGCACTTTCCCCAGCATGTGCGGGTAGCGTGCGTTGAGGGGATTGCGCTCCCTGGCGAGCGTCAGGACGGAGTCGGCCGCCGGCAGGTCACCATCCTGCGCCAGCGCAACGCCATATTCGTACAACAGCACGTCGTTGTCCGGGTTGGCCTCCATCGCCAGGCGCCGCTCTCGCACGGCATTGTGGTAGGCGCCGCGCTTCTCGTGGATGTCGGCCAGCCGGACGTGCGCCATGTAGTGGCCCATGTCCAGCGTGGCGACCTCCTCCAGCAGCGGGGTCGCGAGATGAGTCTTGCCGTTGGAGCGATGCACGATCGCGAGGAGGTACCGGATATCGTTGGAGACCAGCGGGAGGAAAACGTCATCCGGGAAGGAATCGCCGACGGCCTGGAGCCGGCCCAGCAGGTCCTCGAACTCGGTGGCCGATTCCACGTAGCGCTTCGATTGGGCCAGGCGGATGCCGCGCCAGTACAGAAACCACAGTGGAGCGCGTTCCCGCTCCCGTGCTGTCATCGGCTCCAGGCTGCCTTGCCAGACAAAGACACGATTGATCCGGTCAACCGCGACAAATGGGTCGATGAGGTAGGCGAGCCGGATCTGGTGCAGCGCCGAATCCACCAACGCTTGCCGGCCCGGCTCGAGCTTGCCCTTGCGGTAGTCCTTGCCCAGATCCTCGTCCATCGCGAACGGGAGGAACCCGGCGATCAGGTGCGCCCTGGCGTACTGCGGATCCACTTCGAGCGCACGGCGAACCGCGCTGTCCGCCGCGACAAACCGCTCGTCATCGGCCAGCAGCACCGCCAGGTCCGTCAAGGCACGCGGGCTGAGTGAGTCGGCGCGCAATTCAGCTTCCCGGTCCGTGTCTTCAACCTGCGCTACGAGGGTCGATGCACCGGCCAGGAGCAATCCAGTCACGAGAAGGAGTGCGCGCCGCATGCGCTACTCCGCTCGTTCGTATACGACCTTCCCATCCACCACCGTCGCCCGCACCACTGCCTGGTCGATCTGGTCCGGCCGCACCGTGGTCAGGTCCCGGTCCAGCAGCACGATGTCCGCCTGGTAGCCGGGGCGCAGCACTCCGCGGGAGCTTTCGGCGAAGACGCCGTATGCGTTGGCCGAGGTGTAGGCCCGGAGCGCCTCATCGACGCTGATCTTCTCCTCCGGAATCCAGCCTCCGGGATTGGCGCCGTCGAGGGTCTGCCGGGTCACCGCTGCCTTGATGCCGAGGATCGGGTCGATCGGCGCCACGGTCCAGTCGGAGCCGAAGGTGATCCTCGCGCCGCTGTCCAGCAGCGATCGGAGCTGGTAGCTGTGCCTCACCCGTTCCGGGCCCAGCCGCTTGCCGGCCCAGCGGCCGTCATCGGCTGCATGATACGGCTGCATCGATGCGATCACGCCCATGCGCCCGAACCGGCCGACGTCAGCCGGCCGCAGGTGCTGGGCGTGTTCGATGCGGAATCGCCGGTCCCGCGCCCCGTGCGCCTTGGCAACGTTCTCGTAGATGTCGAGCAGCACGGCATTGGCCCGCTCACCGATGGCGTGCACCACCACCTGGAGGCCGGCACTGTCCGCAGCGCTGATCCACCGGCGCAAGGAGTCCTCGGGCGTCACCATGAGGCCGAAGGTCGACGGGTCGTCGCTGTAAGGCTCGAAGAAGAGCGCGGTGCCGGAGCCCAGCGAACCGTCCACGTACCCCTTCACGCCGGCGGTGCGAATCCATTCATCACCCGGCCCATTCACCCGGAGCGACTCGGCCGCCTGCCGCCACCGCTCGAGTGGGACGTACACCGACACCCGGGTCTTCAGCGTCCCCGCGTCCCGCGCCCGCTCGAGCGCGGCCACCTCGGACCAGGACGCGCTCACCGACGACACGCCAGTCACGCCCTTCGACGCCGCCCATTCCGTCGCTCGCGCAATCGCGGAATCGGCCTGCGCCGGTGTCGGCGCCGGCATCGCAGCATACACCGGGTCCTGCGCCCCATCCTTGAGGATGCCGGTGGCGCTGCCGTCGCTGCGCCGGACGATTGTCCCGCCAGCAGGATCAGGCTGGGTCCCGCTCACGCCCGCCAGCTCAAGTGCCTTCGTATTGGCCAGCCCCATGTGGCCGTCCAGGCGGCTCACGAAGACGGGGTTGTTGGGCGTCACGCTGTCGATCCAGGCGCGGTCCGGCAGCGGGGCGCCGACCCAGCGCTCGTGGTCCCAGTCGCCGCCGGTGATCCACTCACCCGCCGGACGCGAGGCAGCGTACGCCTTGAGTCGCTGGATGAACTCCCGGGGCGTGGTGGCGTCCCGCAGGTCCACGCTGGCGAGCTGGTAGCCACCCGACGAGAAGTGGGCATGGCCGTCCATGAAGCCGGGGACCACCATCGCACGGCCGTTGTCGAGGACCCGCGTCTCCTCGCCGACGTAGGTCGCCACGCTGGCGCTGTCGCCCACCGCGACGATGCTGTCGCCCGCCACTGCGACAGCTCCGGCCCATGGTGCCGCGCTGTCGCCGGTCCATACCCGGCCGTAGATGACGAGGTCTGCGGCCTGGGGAGGGGAGACACCCGGTCCGCCGTCGGAGGCGGTGCAGGCGGCGAGAGCGAGGATGAGCAGGGCGCGAGCGGATGTCAGCGGCATCGGTGCGTGCACCTCGGCTAGCGGAGTTTGGTGAGCCGGCGAATGGCTTCGAGCTTTTCCAGCGCCGTGCCGCCGGCGGCGGCGGGAGCAACCGAGAACAGGTCCCGGATATCGAGCAGGATCTCCAGCATCAGCTGATCGCGCATGTAGGCCCAGTCGAGCTCCACCATGCGGCGCTCGTCGGCGGATTCCTTGGCGCGATCGTACGACTCGCGATAGATCGTGTCGAGGTTCCCAAGAATACGATCGCGCGAGCGCATGGGCGATGCGGGTAGAGGACTGATTGACCGGCCCGGGGTGGCCGTGCAGTGGCGGTTCACCTAATCTAAGGCGTAGGGCATAGGGCGTAAGGCGTAGGGCCCCACCCCACCCCCCACGCCCCACGCCCTATGCCCTATGCCCTACGCCCTACGCCCCATACCCAGGCCCATCATGCCTCCAAAACGAGTACTCATCTGGGTCGCCCCGCTGTACGAGGATCTCGAACTCTGGTATCCCAAGGTCCGGCTCGAGGAGGAAGGTGCCGTCGTGACGGTCGCCGGGCTCGATCACGAGATCTGCCGCGGGAAGCACGGCTATCCCTGCAAGCCCGACGCCACCGCGGATGAGGTCGATGCGGACGACTTCGACGCCCTGGTGATCCCCGGGGGCTTCGCACCCGACAAACTGCGGCGCTCCGCAAGGGTTCTGGATGTGACCCGACGCATCTTCGAGGCCGGCAAGCCCGTCGCATTCATCTGCCATGCCGGCTGGGTGCCAATCTCTGCACGTATCGTGAAGGGCCGGCGCGGCACCAGCGTCAGTGCCATCCGCGACGACCTCGAGAACGCCGGCCTCATCTGGGAGGACAGCCCGGTGGTGGTGGACGGGAACCTGGTTTCGTCCCGCAATCCGGGGGACCTGCCGGAGTTCATGAAGGCCCTGATTGGGCTTATGGCATAAGGCATAAGGCATAGGGCATATCACTTCCCACTTTCCACTTCCCACTCCCCACTCACAATGCCCCTTGCTACGCTGCAGCGCCGCGTCGATCAGTGGATCAGCGGATTCGAAGCGGGCTACTTCCATCCGCTGACCAACATGACCCGCCTGGCCGAGGAAGTGGGTGAGCTCGCGCGCGAGGTAAATCACCAGTTCGGGCAGAAAACCCGCAAGCAGGAGGAACCCGAGGGCGACCTCGCCATGGAGATGGCTGATATCCTCTTCGTGCTGATCTGCATGGCCAATCGCGAGGGCATCGACCTCGACGCGGCCTTTGACCGGATGATGGCGAAGGTCGAGACCCGCGACGCCGATCGGTGGGAGAAGCGACGGTGATGTGCGTCATGGCGCCGCAGGCACCGAACGGTAGGTTGGAACGGTTGGCGTTCTTGATGAGTTCGAGGCGTTTCACTTCGAACCTACCGCACGTGAAATCCTGTCCGGAGGCACCCCATGTCGACCACCCTGATCGACGGTTTTCGCTCCCTGATGACTCCCGATACCGTGAAGTCGATCGCCGATCGTTTCGGCGAATCGGAATCCGGCATTACCCGGGGAGTTGAAGCTGGTTTTGGCTCGATCCTGCTCGGTTTGATCAACAAGGCCAACGATCCCGGCGCCATGCGGGATCTTCATGGCCTGATCAGCAACAACGCCATCAGCGACACCACGACTGGCGGTATCGGCGACCTGCTCTCCGGCGGCCCGTCCGGGTCAGTCATCGGCGGGCTGGGCGACCGGTTGCTGCGCATGGTTTTCGGCGGGAACACGGCAGGGGTGGGTGAGGCGGTGAGCCGGTCCGCCGGCGTGCGCTCGTCCACTGCAAACGGTCTGCTCTCGCTGGTGGCGCCCATTCTGCTCAGCCTGATTTCCGGCAGGGTGCGGAACGAAGGGCTCTCTCCCAGCGGCCTTGGCTCGCTGTTGCTGGGTCAGCGCGATTCCATTCGGGGCCTGGCGCCGGCCGACTTCTCGTCGGTGCTGAGCGGGGCGACTTCGGCCGCGCCGAGAATGAGCGGGATCGCCAATGAGCCGCGGAAGCGGGGCGGGCTGGGCTGGGCGGCTGTCGCGGCGCTGGTCGCGCTCGGCCTGGTCTGGTTCCTGTCGCGGAGCCGGACGCCGGACATGCCGGCAGTCGCCACCGACACGCTGGCGGCGCCGACGCCCATGATGGAGCCGGGTGACGTATCTGCCTACGGCACCGGCAGCCGGGCCATCTCGCTCCCCAACGGCTCGACCCTCTCGGTTCCGGCCACGGGACTGGAGAGCCAGTTGGTGACGTTCATCCAGGACGACGCCAGCCCGGTGGACGAGACCACCTGGTTCAACTTTGATCGGCTGCTGTTCGAGACCGGGTCAGCCACGCTGAGGCCGGAATCACAGGAGCAACTGCGCAACGTCGCCGCGATCCTGGAAGCCTTCCCCGATGTGCACGTCAAGCTCGGCGGCTACACTGACAACACCGGCGATGACGCCGCCAACCAGCGGCTGTCCGAGAGCCGGGCCGGCAGCGTGATGCGCGAGCTGGTGGCCATGGGCATCGCGCAGGACCGGCTGGAATCGGAAGGCTACGGCGAGCAGCACCCCGTCGGTGACAACAACACCGAAGAGGGCCGGCAGCAGAATCGGCGGATCGCCATTCGGGTGACAGAAAAGTAGGGGTCAGGGATCAGGCGTTAGGGATTAGGGATCAGGGCCCAAACCCCAGTCCCTAACCCCTAACCCCTATTCCCAAGCCTCCGGCTCCGCCCGCAGCTCTGCCAGCAGCAGGTGATAGCTCTGCAGCCGGTCTGTCAGGATCTCCCCGCGCGCAACGGCGTCGAGGACCTGGCAGCCCGGCTCATGCTGGTGACGGCAGTCGTTGAACCGGCAGGTGCCGATGAAGGGCCGCATTTCCGGGAAGCACGACGCCAGCTCCCGCGCATCCACTCCCCACAATCCCACATCGCTGAACCCCGGCGTGTCCACCAGGAAGCCACCTCGCGCCAGCGGGATCATCACCGCGCTGACGGTGGTGTGCCGGCCCCGGCGGGACTTTTCGCTGATGGCGCCAACCCGAAGGCCCAGTCCCGGCTGCACCGCGTTGAGCAGGCTTGATTTCCCCACACCCGACGCCCCGGTCACCACCGATGTATGGCGCCGCAGCGCCTCGCCGAACGCGTCGACGCCGGCGCCGGTCGCGGCGCTGGTCTGGTAGATGGGATATCCCGTGAGGCGAAAGCGCTCCACCAGCGAATGGGCCGGGGCGATGTCCACCTTGTTGATGACCAGCGCGGCGGGAATGCTGCTCACTTCGGCCAGCACCAGCAGGCGGTCGAGCAGCTGGGGCACCGGCGCGGGGTCACGGATGGACGTCGCCACGAACACTTCATCGACGTTCGCGGCGACCGGCCGGGTGCCGCGTCCGTCCGGCACCCGTCGCTCCAGCAGCGATCGCCTCGGTTCGACCCCGGCGATGGCGAGCAGTTCGCCACCGGTTTCCGGTTCGAGCTCGACGATATCCCCCGCCACCAGTTTCTCGGCATCACGCTTGACCCGGCCCCGCAGCACCGCGCGGTACTCGGTGGTCGCGACCAGCACCCGGTAGGTGGCGCCGTCGCGCTGGAGCACCCGGCCCAGCAGGCGAGCCGTTTCCGTGCTCACCACTCACCTGGCGCGGCCGCAATTGCTTCGTCCAGCGCGGCCTTCACGTCGAACAGCGAAAGCGCCTTGACCCGTTCTTCCGCCTCATCCGGTGTCCGCCCCCAGGCCAGCGCCGGAGTCTCCACGTGCCCCACCGGCCGGTCGCCGGCGCGCGACCATCGGACGAACAGCAGCGCGGCGCCGTAGCGTCCCCGCTCGTCGGGCGCCTCGTCGGTGAACAGCCCCACCGAATACGATTCGCCGTCGCTACCGCCGAACGCAGCGGCCCGTCCATGGGTGGCCATGTACCCACCCAGCGTGAAATCGGTCACCCTCTGCTGACGGACTCCTTGACCAGGTTGCCCAGCATGAACGCGATGTTGGCAGGTCGCTCCGCCAGCCGGCGCATGAGGTAGGGATACCACTGGGTGCCGAACGCGACGTACACCCGCATCCGGTGCCCGGCGTCACGCAACTGGTGCTGCAGGTCGCGTCGCACGCCGTACAACATCTGGAACTCGAACCGGTCGGCCGGGATGGCCTGCCGGGAGACGAACTCGCGCGCGTGGGTGATGATGGTGGGATCGTGGGTGGCGAGGCCGGGGTAGTTGCCCTCGAGCAGCAGCCGCTCCATGAGCTGGACGTAGTTGCGGTCGACGTCCGCCTTGTCGGGAAACGCCACGTCCGGCGGCTCGAGGTACGCACCCTTGCAGAGCCGCACCCGCGCGCCCATGGTGATGAGCCGCTCGATATCACCCTCCGAGCGCCGCAACGCGGTCTGGATCACCACGCCGCAACGGTTGCCGAACGCGGGGTGGAGCTCGGTGGCGAAGAAGTCGAGGGTGCGCTGGGTGTAGTCCGAGCTCTCCATGTCCAGGCGGACGAACCCGTCCAGGGCGGCGGCGCGGGTCAGGATCTCCCGCATGTTCTGGAGGCACAGCGCCTCGTCGATGTCGAACCCCATCTGGGTCAGCTTGACCGAGACGTTGACCTCGAGGCCGCCGGCTGCCGCCATCCGGTCCAGCATGCGGAGATACTCATCCTTCGCCGCGATCGCCTCCTCGGCACGGGAGACGCTCTCGCCCAGCAGGTCGAGCGATGCGGTGATCCCCCTGACGGCCAGCTGCGAGGCGACGGCCACCCCCTCCTCGATGGTCTCGCCAGCCACGAACCGCGAGGCGAACTTCCAGGCCAGCGGATTGCTGCGAACCAGCCGGAAGATGCTATCCTGTTGGGAGAGCCACAGCAGGCTTTGACGTATCATTCAGCTCCTCGTGAAGCGTCGGCCGAGCGCCGGTGACGGGGCCTCGAAAGTAGCTTGTCCCCGGGTCGCGCGGCTAGGCAGCCGGACGAAAGGAGTGTTCCCATCGACGCTGCGGAACGGCATTTCATGCGGGGGCTGGCGCGCGCCTGCGCCGGAGCCCTGATTTTCTCGCTGCCGCTCTTCATGACCATGGAGATGTGGGTGCTGGGTCACGCCATGTCGCCGTTCCGGCTGGCGCTGCTCGTGGCGCTGGCGTTGCCGATGCTGGTGGGGCTGTCGCACCTGGTCGGCTTCGAGCCCACGGTGGAGCTGGTCCAGGACGGTGTGGACGCGCTGGTTGCGCTCGCCGCCGCCTTTCTCATCAGCATCATGGTCCTGCTCCTGCTGCACGTGCTGGGCGCAGGCACCTCGCTGCGGGAGGCGACGGGGAGCGTCGGGCTGCTGGCCGTCGCAGGGGCGGTCGGCGCGCTGCTGGCCCAGAGCCAGCTGCATGCGTCGCCGGAGCAGGAGCGACGGGAACAGCAGAAGCGAGACCGCCGCATCAAGGCCAGTTACCCGTCGCAGCTCCTCTCCATGCTCGTCGGGGCGCTATTCCTTTCGATCAACGTGGCGCCGACCGACGAGGTGGTGCTTCTGGCGGCACGGATGTCTCCCTGGCACAGCATCGGCCTGGTGCTGGTGTCACTCGCGATCATGCACGGCTTCGTCTATTCCCTCGAGTTCAAGGGGCACCATCGCCGGCCCGAGGAGATGACCCTGACTTCCATCGCGCTGCGGTTCAGCGTCGCGGGCTACGCGCTCGCGCTGCTCACTTCACTGCTGGTGCTCTGGCTCTTCGGCCGGACCGACGACACTTCACTCGCGTTCGTGCTGTCCGAAGTCGTCGTCCTGGGCTTCCCTGCCGCCGTCGGCGCCGCCGCCGCCCGGCTGATCCTGTGAGCGCCCGCAAAAGCCAGCCGATTCCCACCGCCGAGTGGGTGGTGGCCGCGCTGGGCCTGAGCCTGACCCTGGCCCTCCTGGGCTTCCTGCTGCGGTCAGCCCTCAACGGCCCGCGCCGGCCTCCCGACATCTCCGTGGCCGTGGACAGTGTGGTCCACCAGAGCTCAGGGTGGCTGGCGTTCGTCACCGCCGCCAATGCCGGAGACGCAACCGCCGCCGATGTCACCCTGGAGGGCGCCATCGACGGCGGCTCGCAACGCAGTTCCGTCGTGCTCGACTACCTGCCGCCCCTCTCCAGTCGCTCCGCGGTGCTGCTCTTCAGCAGCGACCCCACCGGCCGGCTTTCCGTCCGCGCCACGGGCTTCAGATAGCGGGCCTGCTGACGCAGTCCCGCTGACGCAGTCCCGCTGCTTACCTGGTACTCTCACCCGACGCCCGGGCCGGAGTCACGCACTCGGGCCACGTGCGCTGCTCGCCATCGCGCCCCACCGGCATCACCCGCCGCTCCCGCGGCATGAAGTCCGGATCCTCCGCCGCCAGGTAGACCAGCATCGCCGTCAGCGTGGCGTTGCTCCGGATTTCGTCAAACATCACCTTGTCGAACGAGTCGCGGTTGGTGTGCCAGGTGTACGTGCCATAGTCCCAGCTGATCGAGCCCAGGCTGAACCCCGGCGCGCCGTAGCACGCGACCGACGCGTTGTCGCTGCCGCCACCCGCCGGCGTCCCGGGCACCGACAGGTCGATGTGGCGGGTGATGTCCTCCGGCACCCGCGCCAGCCAGCGCCCCAGGAACCCGCCGGCGTCGATCAGTCCCGCTCCCGACATCCGCACCACCCGCCCGGTGCCGTTGTCCTGGTTGAAGAGCGCCTGCAGCCCCTTCACGATCTCGGGGTGATCGGCCATGAACGCCCGCGAGCCGTTGAGCCCCTGCTCCTCGCCTGCCCAATGTCCCACGACGATGGTACGCTTCGGCTGGGGATAGGCCTGCTTGAGGATCCGCATCGCCTCCAGCATCACGATGGAGCCGGTGCCGTTGTCGGTGGCGCCCGAGGAGCCATCCCACGAGTCGAAGTGGGCCGACAGCATCACGTATTCGTCCGGCTTCTCGCTGCCCGGAATCACCGCGATGGTGTTGTACACCGGAACTTCGCCCAGGTCCTTGCCTTCGGCAGCGACCCGCAGCATCGGTCCCTGGTCCTGTTCCGCCAGGCGCCAGAGGAGGCCGTAATCCTCACAGCTCACATCCAGCACCGGCACGTTCTCCACCCGGGTGCCGAAGATCTTGTTGACGCCCCAGCCGCGTGACCAGCGGGACGTGAGGATGCCGCGCACCCCGGCCGCCGCCAGCGCATCATGCAGCGCGGTGGTATTGAGCCCGGTGGCGCGCATCCGCGCCGACCACGCGTCCGACTGCTCCTCGCGCGCCTGCTCCAGCTTCTCGACCGTCTCGGGCGTGCCGAACTCATCGATGTTGTCCTGCGCCCTGCAGGTCAGCTCCGGCATCGAGGCCAGCACGAACGCGCCCTTCAGCGACGGCAGCGCCCGCTGCAGTGCTGCGGAATCGGCCGCCTCGGGCAGCAGCACCACCTTGCCCTCCACCGGGCGGCCCCTGGTGCCATCGCTCCAGGCCAGCAACGTTGCCTCGAGTGTCCGCACCCGCGGCTGGATCAGGTCCACATGGGTGAACCCGCGGTCCCAGCCCCGCCACGTGCCGTACTGCTCGTTCCGCGCCTCGATCCCCCACTGCTGGTACATCGAGACCAGCCAGTCATTGCCCCGCTTGAGCAGCGGCGTGCCGGTGAGCCGCGGCCCGACCGAGTCCAGCAGCGTCTGCGCCAGGTCCCAGGTTCGCGAGCTGTCCATCCCCAGCGTCCACATGCGCTGGAGCACCGGATCCTCGACCGCGAGATCCTGCCCGCGTGCGGTTGCGGCGCCCGCCATGGTCATCACCGCTGCCAGCAGCACTCGTACTGCACGTTGCATGTCTTGCTCCTGTGACTGGGTTGGCGTGCTAACTTCCGTGTATGCGTGCTCTCTCGACCACCGCGGCCCTGCTGCTGCTCGGCGTCAGCGCCTGCGCTGACCGCTCGGCCGAGCGTCCCTTTTCGTACCGGGGCGTCTCGCCCGGCATGTCGGCCACCGACCTGCGCGCCGCTGCCACGTCAGCCGGGATCGGGAGCATGGAGTGCCGGCCGCTGACGGTGATCGGCGTGGCGGCCGACCTGCTGTGCTACACTCCCGACTCGAGCGCCTCGATGGTCAGCCTGAGCGCCATGGTCAACTCGCAGGACAGCGTCGTGCCCTACGTGGTGGTGCGCGAGGGGCTGACCGGAACCCTGGGACTGGAGCGGCTGGAGAAACTCTGGGGACCGCCGTCCGACCGCCTCGCGACCGCCCGGCGCTGGGTGCGGGGACGCTGGACCGCCAGCGCCGACACCGCGGCTTCCATTCTCACCGTGTGGCTGAGCGACACCACGACCGCGCGCCAGGTGGCGATCGCAACGGCCGGCGAACGTTACGCCGCTCCCGGCGCCGACACCCTGCCGGTGAGCAACGACGCCGCGGCGGTGCTGGATTCGCTCCTGGCCGATTCCGCCGGCGGGCGTCCAGTGCCGGCGGCCAACCTCGACGCCAAGCCATCGGTCGTGGGTTGCATCCGGGTGGCGCCGCCCGGCAACCTCGCCGGAACATCCGGCGCCGTCAGCCTGGCGTACGTGGTGGACAGTGCCGGACGCGTCGAACCGGGCAACATCCGCCTGCTCGAGGCCACCCACGGCGGGCTGGTCGCACCCGCCATCGCCACCGTGCGCTCCTGCACCCTTGAGCCCGGCACCGAGAACGGCCGACCGGTGCGCACCCTGGTGCAGCAGCGGGTCAGCTTTGCTCCCGCAACCCCTGATCCCTGACCCCTGACCCCCAAGCCCCTCAGACCTTCCCGATACGCCCGCCGCACCAGCTCCTGGAAGTGGTGCACCCCGACCTCGTACTTCACCGAGAACCGGCCCGCATCATACGCCCGCGAGCCCAGACCACGCTGCACCCTGGCGCAGATATCGGCGTCCTCAGCCTGCACCCCGTCGCTGTAGGCGATGTCATCCGCGATCCGCTGCCGCGCCTCCGCTGACGACACGTCGGCGTGGAAGAACTGGAAGATCACCCGGCAGCGGTCGTGCCCGTCCGGCAGCACCAGGTTGGTCTGCAGCCGGTCGGGAAGGACGTTGAGCATGAAGTTGGGGAACACGCAGTAGTAGAACGCCTCGCCCCCGCCATCCCGGCTGTAGAGGTTGTCGCCGGTGAGCGGGCTGTGCTGCAGCGAGTACCACTCGTGCGCCGTGGTGACGTAGCGGGTGTAGTCGTACAGCTTGGCCAGCTCGGGATGCACATAGGGAACGTGGTATCCCTCGAGGTAGTTGTCGACGTACACCTTCCAGTTGCACTCGACCGTGTAGTCCACCCGGCCGGCAAACCTGAGCTCTCCCAGGCGAAGCGGCGCGATCCGCTCGCGAATTCCCGCGAAGAACTGCTCCAGCGGTGGCGTCTCGTCGCTGAGCGAGACGAATACCAGCCCTTCCCACTCCGCCACCTGCACCGGCGCCAGGCCGTAGTCCTTCCGGTCGAACAGCTCAGTCCGGTCCATCGCCGGCACCCCGCGCAACGAGCCGTCGAGCAGGTAGGTCCAGCCGTGGTACTTGCACTGCAGCGCCCGGACGCAGCCTTCGCG
The DNA here is from genome assembly GCA_035759745.1 of Gemmatimonadales bacterium. Lineage (GTDB taxonomy): Bacteria > Gemmatimonadota > Gemmatimonadetes > Gemmatimonadales > GWC2-71-9 > CAMLHP01. Next base: position 23,860 of record DASTUF010000014.1, on the reverse strand, counting down.
ATCCACCGCCAGCGGTCCACCCCGGTGGCGGCACACGTTGTAGAACGCGCGCAGCTCGCCATCGCCGCCCCGCACCACAATGACCGGCTCCCCGGCGATCTCCTCGGTCAGGTACTGACCCGGCTCAGCCACCTGGGACGCGTGTCCCACGCCCTGCCAGCTGCGCGCGAAAATCCACTCGCGCTCGGCTTCGAGGAATGCGGGGTCGGTGTACCACCGGCTCGGTATGGTACTGGCGCGCTCCACAGGAGCTGCACGCAATTCGTCGTCGCTGATCGGGATCGAAGCCACTCGCGAATCTACCGCCACGCCGGGACCTCGTCCACGAGCGCTGCAGCAGTCGATGCGAGTCCCGACACCAGCCGGTCGAGGTGGTCGGTCGTGGTGCGGGGATTCATGATGGTGACCCGCAACATGCGCCGCGCTTCGAGCACCGTGGTGGTGATCCAGCCCTCACCCGAGCCGTTGTATCGCTCACGCAGTGCCAGGTTGAGGGCATTGAGAGATTCGGGCGACGCGCCGCTGTCTCCCCGCCAGCGAAAACAGAGAATGTTGCTCTCCGGCTCGTGAGGCAGCTCGAACCCGCCATGGAGCGTCAGCCGCTGGTGCAGTGTCGCCGCCAGTCCGACCAGGTGATCATGACAGGCCTCGAGCCCGTCCAGCCCATAGCGCTGGATCGCCACCCAGAGCTTGAGCGCATCGAACCGCCGGCTGCACGCGAGACTCCGCACGCCAAGGTCGGGGACTCGCACGCCTTCCGCGTTGTGAAAGAGGTACGGCGCCTGCTGCGCGAACGCGGCATCGAGGTCGCGCTCCTGCCGGACCAGCACCATCCCGGCGCTGAGCGGCATCAGCAGCAGCTTGTGCGGATCCCACGCCAGCGATCGCGCCAGTTCCAGCCCCCGGAGCCGGTGGCGATGACGCGCCGAGATGAGTGCAGAGGCCCCGTGCGCGCCATCCACGTGCAGCCAGACTCCGTGTTCGGCGCAGCAATGGCCGATCGCTTCGAGGTCATCGAAGCTCCCGGTCGGGGTCGAGCCCGCGGTTGCCACCACCGCCATGGCGCGGCGCCCCTCGCTGGCCAGACCGTCGAGCGCGCGCTGCAACGCGGCCGGGTCCATGCGATAGCCGGACGACGCGACCACGACGACGTTGCGCCGCCCAAGCCCCAGTATCCCCGCCGCCCTCGTGACCGCGTAGTGGGCATGTTCGCCGCACACCAGCACTGGTGGGTTGGCCCCCACGCCTTCTTCCCATGCCTCCGGCAGCGCCGACGCCCGGGCGGCCATCAGCGCGGCGGTGGTCGCTTCGGTGCCGCCCGATGTGAACGTGCCGCCCGCCTCGGCGCCCCAGCCCGCCAGCCGGGTGAAGTGCCCGATCAGCGCCGTCTCCAGCGCTGTGCCTGCCGGCGACATCTCGCGCACCGCCAGCGAATTGTTGATGGCGGAGATGACCGGCTCGGTCCAGATCGCCGCCGGCAACGGCGCGCTGACCTGGTGGCCCAGATACATCGGATGCGAGAGCAGGATCGAATCGGCCGCGACATCCCGGGCGACGCCTTCCAGAACCTCGGCCAGGGGACGACCCGCGCGCGGCAGCGCGCCGGAGAATCGGGCGCTGAGCTCGGCGGCACTCGCGGAGGAGGTGACTGGCACTGCTTCGCTGGCAGACAGCTCGAGGTGGTCCACTGCGAGCTTGACGGCCTCGACCGCGGCGTCAAGCGATGTATCGTCGACAATCGCCTGCAGCATGCTGGCTGCCACGAAATTCCCCCGGTGTGAGTAACGTTAGGCTGCAAGATAGAGGCTGCGAACCCACGTCACACAGGATTCTCCCATGTCTGGTCGCCCGCTTCCACTCGCGCTCCTGCTGCTGGCAGGCTGCACCGGCGGTGACCGCCCGCCCGCCGCTGACACGACCGCGGCCGCCCTGCCGGATTCGGTCGCCGACACCGTCGCCGCCGATACCGGCCAGTTCACCATCGACCAGCTCGAAGTCATCCGGGTCAACCCCGGTCCCCGGGGCATGGCCGGCGTGGTCCGCTGGGTCTTCTCGCCTGACAGCAGCGCCCTCCTCGCCATCGAGGATTGGGTATCGGTCGAGGCCGAACTCTTCTTCGATGGATTCCTGCTCGCGTCCGAGCGCACCGGCACCTGGGTGCGCGAAGACAGTGTCTGGGATGCCGCTCCGTCACCCGACTGGACCCACGTCGCGTACGGACTGGCCACCCGCATCATGGGTGGCGAGGGCGACTCGATGCCGCCGGAGAGCCTGGCCGTCGTCGCCAATCGTCTCGGCGTGAGCGTGGCCGAGGTCCGCGCCAGCGCTTTCATGGCGAGCGGCATGGCGCCAGCGATGGGGCTCGCCCGGCTCGGGATCGCGGATGTCGCCTTCGGGCAGAAGCGCACTCTCCCCGTCCTTGCGGGGTGGAATGTGAGGTGGAGCCGCTCCGGTGACCGGGTGCTTGCCGGACTCGGCCCCGAGATGGTCAATGATGACGCGCCATCAAGGGCCTGGGTTTCGGTCACGCCCGAGCGGGGCGATTCCGCGGTGAGCCGCACCGGTTCGCTCGACTCCGCACGGGTCCGCTGGCGCACCGGGCCCACCCTCGACCTGTCGGTGGAACCCGACACGAGCGAGCTGGTGATTGCCACCGCTGGGCGCACCATCACCAGCCGCGGCGGCGAACTGATGGTGGACAGTGTCAGCGTGGGCGACGGCGTTGCCCTCGCCGCCACCCGCCAGGGCTGCTACGTCCTGGCCCTGGTGCGCGACACTACCGCCGGGGAGTACGACCCGAAGTGGCGCGCCGCGATGCTCGACACCGGGTGTCCCCGCCCTCAACCCGCTGCCCCATGAACAACCCTGAACGCATCGCGGCCGACATCGTCGACGATCCCGATGCGCTGGCCAGCCGGGTGGCGGGCCGAATCGCCGGCCTCATCCGTGAGCGGCGCCAGCAGGGGAAGCGTGCCGTGCTGGGGCTGGCAAGCGGCTCCACCCCGGTCGGCGTCTATCGCGAGCTCATCCGGATGCACCGGGACGATGGCCTGTCCTTCGCCAACGTCGAGACCTTCAACCTCGACGAGTACTACCCGATGGCGTCCGACAGTATCCATTCGTACCACCGGTTCATGCACGAGAACCTGTTCGACCACATCGATATCCCGCCGGACCGGATCCACATTCCGGGAGGCGCCGTCACCCGGGCCGATGTGGCGCGCCACGCGGCAGCCTACGAGCAGGCGATTCGCGATGCCGGCGGCGTCGACTTCCAGATCCTCGGCATCGGCAAGACCGGCCACATCGGATTCAACGAGCCGGGGTCGGGACTCGACAGCCGCACCCGCCTGATCACGCTCGACACCATCACCCGGAAGGACGCCGCCGCCGACTTCTTCGGCGAAGACAACGTGCCGAGGGAGGCGATCACGATGGGCGTCGCCACCATCCTCGAGGCCCGCGAGATCGCGATCCTGGCGACCGGCGAGCACAAGGCGGGTATCGTGCGTCGCGCCGTTGAAGGCGAGATCGACCGCCAGGTGGCCGCTACCTACCTGCAGCAGCATTCCGCCACCACGTTCTACATCGACCAGGCAGCAGCCGCCGAGCTCACCCGCGTCGCCACGCCCTGGCTGCTGCATGAAGTCGAGTGGGATGACACCATGACCGTCCGCGCCGTGGTGTGGCTGGCGCGGCGCACCGCCAAGGCGATCCTCAAGCTGACCGAGGCGGACTATGTCGAGCACCAGCTCTCGTCGCTGCTCGCCCGCCACGGCGGCGCCGGCCCAATCAACGGGCTGGTCTTCAACGCCCTCGGCGCCAAGATCCGGGGGCGGTCCAAGCTGCCCCGGGGCCAGACCATCGTCTGCTTCTCGCCCCACCCGGACGATGACGTCATCTCCATGGGCGGGATGCTGCGCAAGCTGGTGCTCAACGAGAACCGCATCGTGGTCGCCTACCAGACCAGCGGCAACATTGCGGTCTTCGATCACGACGTGCGGCGCTACGTGGACTTTCTCGGACGGCTCGCCGGCGACGGCCTCCTGGAGAAGCCTGGCACACACAAGCTGGTGGAAACGGTCCGCGCCTTCCTGGCGCGCAAGCAACCGGGTGCGGTGGACATCGGGGAAGTGCAGCAGATCAAGCGGCTCATCCGGGAATCGGAAGCCATCAGCGGCATCGAGACGCTGGGGCTCGGCGCCAGTGACGGCCGGTTCCTCAACCTGCCGTTCTACCAGACCGGAAAGGTGCGCAAGGATCCGGTCGGGCCGGCTGACGTAGCCATCGTGCGGCAGTTGCTGGAAGAGGTGAAGCCCGATCTGATCTTCGCTGCGGGCGACCTGTCAGACCCTCACGGCACCCACCGCATGTGCCTTGAGGCGGTCACCCGGGCGCTGGATGAACTCCATCCGCCCGGCAGTGCCGGGCGTCCTGACGTCTGGCTCTATCGCGGAGCGTGGCAGGAGTGGTCGGTGACCGACGCCACCTGGCTGGTGACGATGTCGCAGGAGGAGTTGCGGCTCAAGATCCAGGCAATCTTCAAGCACCAGTCACAGAAGGACTCGGCGCCGTTTCCGGGGGGCTATGACGAGCGCGAATTCTGGCAGCGGGTGGAAGCGCGCAACAAGGAGACCGCGGCATTGCTCGACCAGCTCGGGCTGGCGGAGTATTTCGCCATGGAGTCGTACGTGGTCAGTAGAACGCCTCTCCCCGCTCAGCCATCTCCACCAGGTGGGCGGCCGGCCTGAACCGCTCGCCGTGCGCCATCACGAGTCCGTGCAGCACCTCGACCACGCGCGCCGCCCCCAGGTCATCGATCTGTCGCAGCGGCCCGCCCCGGAACGGCGGGAACCCGATCCCGAACACGGCGCCGACGTCGCCGTCACGAGCGCTCCGCACCACGCCCTCACCCGCGGCCATCGCCGCCTCGTTGAGCATCGCGTACACCAGGCGCTGTTCGACCATCGTCGGTGCCGCGTCGTCCAGCGGTTGCACACCCATCGCCTTGTACACGGTTTCGTCCACGTCCTTCTTCTCGCCCTTCTCGTAGCGATAGAAGCCGCGCCCGTTCTTCCGGCCCTGGCGGCCATCATCGAGCATCCGCTGCAGCACCGGGGCCGGTTCCAGCCGGGCCCCGAAGTGCTGGTGCATCACCGCACCCGCCTTCGACGCCACGTCCAGCCCCACTTCATCGAGCAGCGTCACCGGCCCCACCGGGAAGCCGTAACGGGTGATGACGCCGTCGATGAGGTCCACCGGCACGCCTTCGGCCAATAGCACGCCCGCCTCGTTCATGTACGGCAGCAGGATCCGGTTGACCCAGAAGCCCGGGCTGTCGCGCACCACGATGACCGTCTTGCCTATCCGCCGGCCGAAGCGTACCGCGCGCACGACGCTCTCGTCCGAGGTTCCCGCATGGGGAATGACCTCCAGCAGCGGCATCTTCTCCACCGGCGAGAAGAAGTGCATGCCGATCACCTGCTCCGGGCGTGACGCCTCGGCGGCGATCTCCGCGATGGGAATGGTCGACGTGTTGCTGGCGAAGACGGTGTGGCCCGACGACTCCCGCTCGACATCCGCCAGCACCGCGCGCTTGACGTCGAGGTCCTCGAACACCGCCTCGATGATGAGGTCGGCGCGCCGGAATCCGCTCCAGTCGGCGCTCCCCGACACCAGTTGCGACAGCCGGGCGTGTTCGGGCTTCGAAAGCCGGCGCCGCTTGAGCCGGTCGTCCAGCACCTTCAGCGCCGCCTTGATGCCTTTCCCCACCCGCTCCAGCTCGGCGTCCTTGAGCCGCACCTCGACCCGGGCGTTCAGTGCCGCAGTGCCGGCGATCGCCGCGCCCATGAACCCCGCGCCGATGACACCCAGCCGTCGCACTGGCGGCAGGTCGGCCGGCACTTCACCCTCGACGCCGTCGTCCTTCTTGAGCGCCGTGGTGGCGAAGAAGATCTGGACCAGCTTGCGCGACACGTCGCCCACGGCCAGCTCGCCGAAACGGCGGTGCTCTTCCCGCAGTCCCGACGGCATACCGTGCTCCAGTCCCGCCTGCACCACGTCAAGCGCCGCCAGCGGCGCGGGATAGTGGCCGCCGGTCTTCTTGAGCACCGTCTGGCGCGCCCTGGAGTAGACCAGGCGCCGGCCGATCGGTGTCCGGTCCAGCAAGGCGCCGGCGATGCCGCCGCCGGGGCGCCGCTCCGATGCGCCGCGGTCGGCCAGTCGCTGTGCCGCATGGATCGCGGTGGCGCGCAGGATCGGCGGCGGCACCACTTCATCCACCATGCCGAGCCGGAGCGCCTTGCTCGCGCGCTCGCTCTTGCCGGCGAGGATCAGGTCCAGCGCAGCACGCACACCGATCAGCCTCGGCAGCCGCTGGGTGCCGCCTGCGCCAGGAATGACACCCAGCTGCACTTCGGGGAGGCCGATCTGGGTCTTGTCGTGGTCGGTGGCGACCCGCCAGTCGCAGGCGAGCGCCAGCTCGTAACCGCCGCCGAGGCACGCGCCGTGAATGGCGGCGACGATCGGCTTGAGGAGCCCCTCGACCCGGTCCATCATCGCCTGGGCCTGGCGGCTCATCGCCTCTGCTTCGGCCTGCGACGTGAGCCGGCCGAACTCCTCGATGTCCGCGCCGGCAACGAACGAGTCGCGCTTGCCCGAGATCAGCACCATCGCCCGCACCGACGGATTCCGCTCGGCCTCGTCCAGCACCGCGCCGAACTCGGTGGCGACCGACGTGCTGATCATGTTCACCGGCGACCCCGGAAGGTCGAAGGTGATCACGGCAACGCCGTCAACAAGTTGGGTGGAGAAAGCCGCCATGACACCCCTGATCCCTGACCCCTGATCCCTGATCCCTGATCCCTGACCCCTAGATTCGTTCGAGCACCATCGCGTACCCCATGCCGCCCTGGGCACAGATGGACACCAGCCCGAACTGCACGTCGCGCCGCTGCATTTCGTTGACCAGCGTGGTGACGATCCGGGCACCGGTAGCGGCGAAGGGGTGGCCGATCGCGATGGAGCCGCCCATGACGTTGGTCCGATCCCAGTCGACCTCGCCCACGACGCCGTCCAGCCCCAGCCGTTCGGCCCAGGCCGGCGAGCTCCATGCCTGGACATTGGAGAGCACCTGGGCCGCGAAGGCCTCGTGGATCTCCACCAGCCCCATGTCCTGGAAGGTGAGACCGGCGCGGCGCAGCGCGAGCGGCACCGCCAGCGCCGGGCCCATGAGCAGCTGCCATCCCGGATCCACCGCCGCCACGGCGTAACTCCGCACGAAGGCCAGCGGGGTGTAGCCCAGGGCGTGTGCCTTCTCCTCCGCCATGAGCAGGACAGCCGAGGCGCCGTCGGTGAGTGGCGAGCTGTTTCCCGCGGTGACCGTGCCGTACTTGCGGTCGAACACCGGCTTGAGCCCGCTCAGCGCCTCCATCGATGTATCGGTTCGGATGCCGTTGTCCGACGTCACCGGCTCGTCCATCTGCTTCCCTCCGAACCAGGGCACGATCTCGCTTGTCAGCCTTCCGTCTGCGGTCCCCGCCGCCGCGCGCTGGTGGCTCTGGAGCGCGATCCGGTCCTGCGCCTCCCGGGCGATGCTGTTCTCCTTGGCCATCTTCTCCGCGCTCTGGCCCATCGACTCGCCGGTCGACGGTTCGGCGATCGCGGGCGAGACCGGCACCAGGTCGCGGGGCCGGACGCGTGAGAACGCCGAGAGCCGGGCGCCGAGGCTCTTTGCCTTGCTGGCCGCCATGAGGATCTGGCTCATGCGGCGAGTATGGAGAATCGGGATGTCCGACAGCGACTCGGTGCCGCCGGCGATGATCACGTCGGCGTGGCCCACGGCGATCTGATCAGCGGCGTTCTGGATGGCCTGGGCGCCGGATGCGCAGGCGCGGTTGAGCGAGTAGGCCGGCACCGACGGCGGGAACTGCGGCAGCAGGCTGACTTCCCGCCCCACGTTGGGCACCAGCGGCGACGGCACGACCTGGCCGAAGATGACCTCGTCTACTTCGTGGCCGTCGAGCTCCGAGCGATAGAGCAGCTCCCGCGCCACGTGCCGCGCGAGGTCCACCGCACGCACGTCACGGAAGGCGGTGCCGCTCCGCGCGAACGGCGTCCGGCATCCACTCACGATCGCCACCCGGCGGGAACCGTGCATCAGAGGATAGATTTCCGCGTGTGAGACATGGAAGGCGTCGGCCAGTGCCCACGACGCCGGGGCCAGCATCCGCGTTCAGCACGGAGAGAGCAACTTAATTGAGGCCGAGCACCATCGCCCAGCTGGGTGAGACCACATTCGACCTGCTGGTCATCGGAGGAGGGATCACCGGAGCCGGGATCGCGCGCGACGCCGCGATGCGCGGCCTCACGACTGCGCTGGTCGAGCGGGGCGATCCGGGCGAGGGCACCAGTTCCCGTTCCAGCCGCCTGGTGCACGGCGGCCTCCGCTACCTCGAGCAGGGCCAGCTGCGGCTGGTGCATGAAGCGGTGCGCGAACGGCTGACCCTCCTGCGCATCGCGCCCCACCTCGTCCGTCCGCTTCAGTTCGTCTTCCCGCTCCATGCAGGTGATCGCATTCCCCGCTGGAAACTCTCGCTCGGCGTGCTCGCCTACGACGCCCTGGCCGGTTTCCGCAATGTGGGTCGGGCCCGGTTCCCCGGCAAGCAGCATGTGCTGCAGCTCGAACCGCTGCTCCGGGAGAAGGGACTCGCCGGCGGCGTCACCTATTTCGATGCCCAGTGCGATGATGCGCGGCTGGTGCTCGCCAACATCCGGGCCGCCATGGCGCACGGTGCGCGGGTAGCCACCCGCGTGGCGGCGGTGGCGCCGGTGCTGGAGCAGGGTCGCATGGTGGGGATGGAGGTCGAGGATCGGGAGACCGGACAACGCGGGACGGTGCGGGCCTCGGTGGTGATCAATGCCACCGGCGCCTGGGCGGACGACCTCCGCCGGCTGGAGGATCCCACCGCCGATCGCCTCCTCCGGCTCACCCGCGGCGCCCATGTGCTGGTGCCCCGCGAGCGGATTGGCCACCGGCATGCCATCGCCTTCCTGAGCCCGGTGGACGGTCGGGTGATGTTCGCGCTCCCGTGGGGTGAGTTCAGCTACATCGGCACCACCGACACCGACCATGATGCACCGCCCGACGACCTCCGGGTGCGCCGGGAGGACGTGATCTACCTGCTGCGCTCGGTCAATGCCCTGTTCCCCGGTGCGCATGTCACCGATGACGACGTGCGTGCCGCGTGGTCCGGACTGCGGCCCCTGGTGCACGATGTGCGGCGCGACAGCGCATCCTCGGTATCGCGCGAGCACGCGCTGATCACCGGCAAGTCGGGCATGCTGACGATCGTCGGCGGCAAGCTCACGACCTATCGCGCCATGGCCGCGGAGGTCGTGGACAAGGCGGTGAAGCTGCTGGGCCGCGAGTTTCGCCCCTGCACCACGGACACCGAACCGCTGCCGGGCGGCGAAGCAGCTGATCTCGAACTGTTCCGGGCCCGCGGCGCCACGCTCGGCCTCCCATCCGCCGTGGTGGAACACCTGCTGCGCCTTCACGGCACCGAGTCGGCCGGCGTCTGCAACCTGACGCTGGCCAACCGGCGGTGGCTGGAGCGGTTGCACCCGGCCCATTCTGCCATCGAGGCGGAAGTCGTGCATGCGGTACGGAAGGAACTGGCCCGCACGGTCGAGGATGTGCTGGTGCGTCGGCTGCATCTCTACTACGAGACCCGGGACCACGGTGTACGCTCGGCCCGGCGGGTGGCGGAGCTGCTGGGAGCGGAACTGGGCTGGGCTGAAGAGCGAATGGAGCAGGAAGCCGCGGCGTACCGCAGGTTCGTCGCGCGCGAGGAGAGTTGGCGTTAGGGCCTACGCACCGCTGACGGCGGCGACCAGGCGCTGTTCGATCTCGCGCAATTCAACCGGCTTGGCGAGCACCCGGTCGGCCGGCACCGGCAGCGCGTCGCCCAGCTGGCTCAGGTCGCCCGAGAGGATGATCACCCGGTCGATCAGGTGCGGCCACTCGCGCGCCATCCGCTCGCAGAGTTCCATCCCGTCCATCCGCGGCATGCGCAGGTCCACCAGCAGCACCGCCGGCTCCAGCGCCTCGATCAACTTCAGCGCCTCCTGGCCGTCGCCCGCCTCGCGCACCAGTGCTCCTCGCCGTCCCAGAAATCGAGCGATCGGCTGGCGCACTGCAGGCTCATCGTCCACCACCAGCACCTGCACCCCGCGGAGGGTAGACTCCGGGCGCCCGGACCGCGCGCGCGGGGCACTTCCGTTGCCGTCGGCAACGGCGTCCGAGGGAGCCGCGGCCAGCTCCACCACGAACCGGGCACCGCGGGTCGCGGGTTCGTACCGCAGCTCTCCACCCGCTTCCCGCAGGATCTGCCGCGAGATGTAGAGGCCCAGTCCCGTGCCGTCCGCTCCCTTGGTGGTCGCGAAGGGCATGAACAGGCGGCGCTCCATCATCGGGACAATGCCCTCGCCCGAATCGGTGACCGCGGCGAAGACTTTGCCATCACCGGTCCAGGTGTCCACCGTCAGCCGGCGCGGGCGGGCGGTGCCCCGCAGCGCGTCGAGCCCGTTGGAGAGCAGGTTGACCATGACCTGCTCGATCCGCCCGGCCGACCCCAGCGCCAGCGGCAGTGACGGGTCGAGCCTGAGCTCGAGCGTGATCTCGTCCACCCCGAACCGGTAGGACACCAGGTCCACCGCGCTCTGTACCACGTCATTGAGTACCAGCGACTTGCCCAGTGGTTCTCCCGCTCGTACGAATCGCAGGAGGCCGGAGAGCAGCTTCCCTGCCCGTCGCGCCTGGCGCCGCATCTGCTGAAGGTCGTCCCGCAGCTCGGCCGAAAGATTCGCGTCCTCCAGCCGGGAGTCTGTCAGCGCGGCGATCGCCATCAGCGGATTGTTGACCTCATGCGCTACGCCGGCGATGAGCTGCCCGGCGGCCGCGAAGCGCCCTTGTTCCTCGGCCCGGCACCGCAGCACCCCGGTCATCTCATTGAAGTGTGCGGCGAGCTCGCCGATCTCGTCCTGGCGGCGCACCTCCACGCCGGAATTGAGGTCGCCCTCCGCGACCGCATCGAGTCCCCGCTGCAGCTCGGCGAGCGGCCGCTCCACCCGCCGCCGCACAATCGACACCGCCACCAGCAGCAGCGCGAAGCCGAGTGCGCCCCAGGCCAGCATCGCCGCGACGGCCCGTTGTACCTCCCGGCCCAGTTGGGCCTCGAGATGGGCCAGCTCGGCAAAGCCTCCCCGTTCCGCCTGGAACACCACCTGGGTCACTTCGGCGTGCAGCGAGTCCAGCGTCCGCAGCCGCCGTTGCGCGACCGCCGTCTGGCCCAGCTCGATCTGCGCCACCAGCTCCGCCAGCCCGGCTTCGATGTCGCTGGTCAACCGTTCCGCCTGCGCCAGCGGCGCCCGCAAGTCGCGGGGAACGTCGGAGAGGAGGGGCGTGGGAGAGGAACCGATGCTGGCGACGAACGAGCGCAACGTATCGAGCGCGGGTGTGCTCCGGTCGAGCACCGCGCGGCGTGCCGTCGCCGTCATCGAGTTCAGCGCCAGCGTCCGCTCGGACAGCACGTCGAACAGCACCATGAGAGGCGCTGCCTCGCCCCGCAGCACCTGGGCCTGGGGCGCCACCCGAATTGCGAGGTAGAGGGCAAACGCGACGAAGTACAGGACGATCAGGCTGATCGACCAGAGTACCACCCGCCGCAGCCTCCGCGGCCGGGAGCGCGATGGGTTCAAGGAACTGCCACGGGTGTGCCGTCCATAATCCGGGTCATGACCAGCCGGGACTGCCGTTCAGGGCCAAACTCGATGCTGCCCGTCACGCCCTGATACGCGGGATGCGTGTCGCCCAGATCGCGGAGCCACTCCGTAATTTCGTCGGGATCACGACCCGCTTCCCGAATGGCCCGGCCCAGCAGCATCATCGCGTCGTAGGTCAGGGCATCGAAGGGACCCGGCGGTCGTCCCGTCTTCGCCTGAAACGCCGCGATGAATCGCCGGGATGCGGTGTTACCTGCATCGGGCTGCCAGAGCGACGTGACATAGATGTTCGCGATCGCGGCGCCGGCAGCGTCGGCGAGGTCCGGCAGCACCAGCGCCGCATCACCGGCAACCACCGGTACCCCTGGCATGTGCTTCGCCGCCGCGACCGCGTACGCTGCGACAGCCATCTGTCGTCCCGCAACGATCACGACGTCAGGGTCGATTCGCAGCGCCGTCGCTTCGAGCAGGGTCGCGTAATCGCTGGCGGAACTGAACGGGACCCGGTCCACCACCTGTACATCCCGCCGAGCCAGCTCCGCCTGCACGCCCGAGCAGAGGCCTCGCCCGTACTCGTCGTTCTCGCAGAACAGCGCCGCCCGCCGGGCCCCCAGGTGGCCGGCGACGAAGTCGCCGATGAAGGCACCCTCGACCGAGTCATTCGGCGCCAGCGCGAAGGTGTAGGGCCCTGCCAGCTGCAGCCGGCGGCTGGTCGCTATGGCCGTGAGTTGAGGAATGCCGGCAGAGTCATAGACCGGTGCTGCTGCGAGCGCCCCCCTGCTGCTGCTGTGGCCCAGCACGGCGACCACGCCGGCAGTGCCCACCAGCGACTCCGCCCTCTGGACCTCGGTCTCTGCGGCGTCTCCCACCAGGGTGCTGTCCACCACGTGAACGATGCCGGGCTCACCCGGCTGGCGCGCAGCCGCCAGGTCCGCGATTGCGAGTTCGACAGCCGGGAGGGTGAGGTTCTGGGGCTGGTACGCCACGCCCAGCGCAACCGGGCCGGCCTCGTTCCGGCAGGCTGCCAGCAAAAGGCAACCAGCCAGCAGGGCTGTACCGACCGGCATGGGGCTGGGCATGGGGTTGGTGGCGGGGAAAGGGATGCTCAATGATGTGCCAGCGGGCAGTTCGCAGCAAGTCACGCTATTTTTCTCCCGAACCCCTGGCATCCTGGAGCGGGCGTGGAACCCAATGTGTTCGAAACGGCCAACGCGGGCTTCGCGCAGGCCATGTACGAAGAGTTCTTGAAGAACCCCGAGTCCGTCGGGGATGATTGGCGGGCCCTGTTCGAAAGCGGCGTTGTGGGTGAGCGGCCGACGACAGGCAATGGCCGGCCGGCCGCCGCTGCGCCAACGACCCCGGAAGCCGCCGAGCCGCCGAGCCGCCATCAGGGGCGCGCCGATGTCCGCCCGGACCAGCCGGCTGCGGGGCCGCAGGCCACGCCCCTCAAGGGGCCAGCGCTGCGGCTGGCGCTCAACATGAACGAGAGCCTCAGCGTCCCGACGGCCACCAGTTTCCGGGAACTGCCGGTTTCCACGCTCGAGGCCGAGCGGAAGTCGCTCAACGCGGCGCTGCAGGCCGCTGGCCGGCCGGAGAAGGTGTCGTTTACCCACCTGATCGCGTGGGCCATCGTGGAGGCGACCCGGGTCCACCCCGACATGGGCAACTCGGTCGCCGTCCGCGAGGAAGTGCTCCACCGGCTGAGCCCCGACGGGATCCACCTCGGGCTCGCAGTCGACGTGACCCGGAAGGACGGCACCCGGGGCCTGGTGGTGCCGGTCATCAAGCACGCCGAAGGCATGGACTTCGCCGCCTTCCTGGCGCGCTATGAGCAGCTGGTCGAGAAGGCCCGCACCAACAAGCTGATGCCCGACGACTTTGCCGGCGCCACCATGTCGCTCACCAACCCCGGCGGCCTCGGCACGGTGGCGTCGGTGCCGCGGCTCATGGCCGGTCAGGGTACCATCCTCGCGGTGGGTGCGATCGGCTACCCGCCGGAGTTTGTATCGGTCCCGGCCGAGCGCATTCGCGAGCTAGGCGTCAGCAAGGTCATGACGATCACCAGCACGTATGACCACCGCGTCATCCAGGGTGCGGAGTCAGGCCAGTTCCTCGGCACGATCGATGGGCTGCTGCAGGGCAAGGACGACTTCTACGCCAAGGCGCGCCAGAGCCTGGGCCTGCCCGCTTCTACCTCTTCTATCTCTTCTACCCCTTCTACCTCCTCTACGGCCGCTGCCGCGCCGGCGGCAGCGAACCTCGCAGAGGCCAAGCACGTCGCAGCGGCAATGGCGCTGGTCAAGGCCTACCGCACCCACGGCCACCTCGCCGCCCATCTGGACCCGCTCGGCTCCGAGCCGGTGGGCGATCCGGCGCTCGATGCCGCATCGCTGGGGCTCACTCCCGAGATCATGGCCCGGATCCCGGCGTCGGTGTTGCGGGTGAAGGTGCCGGGCGAGACCCTGCAGGAGATCCTGCCCCACCTGCAGGCGGCGTACTGTGGCACCATCGCGTATCAGATCGAGCATATAGCCAGCCACGAGCAGCGCGTCTGGTTGCGCGAGCAGATCGAGTCAGGCGCCTTCCGGAAGCCGCTGAGTCCGGAAGAGAAGCTGGCGCTGCTCGATCGACTGATCGAAGTCGAGTCGTTCGAGCGGTTCCTGCACAAGGCCTACCTGGGGCAGAAGCGCTTCTCGATCGAGGGGCTCGACACCCTGGTGCCGATGCTCGACCTCGCCATCAACGATGCCGCCAGCCACGGCGCCGCTGAAGTGGTGATCGGCATGGCCCACCGCGGACGGCTTAATGTGCTGGCGCACACGGTGAAGCGCCCATACGAAACCATCTTCGCCGAGTTCGAGGGTGGCAAGAAGGCGCTGGGCACAGACGACGAGGGCGAGACCGGCACCGGGGACGTGAAGTACCACCATGGCGCCGAAGGAGCCTATCCCACTGCCAGCGGCAAGGCGGTGACCGTCACGCTGCTGCCCAACCCGAGCCACCTCGAGTTCGTGGGCAGTGTGGTGATGGGCCGGGCTCGCGCCCGCCAGACCCAGCGGCGGGGCCAGGCCATCCATGTGGACTGGAATGCGGCGCTGCCGGTGATCATCCACGGTGACGCTGCCTTCGCCGGCCAGGGCGTGGTCGCCGAGTCGTTCAACCTCGGCAACCTTGCCGGCTACGACGTGGGCGGCACCCTGCACTTCATCGCCAACAACCAGGTGGGCTTCACCACCGACGTGGAGGAGGGGCGCTCCACCCGCTACGCCAGCGATCTGGCCAAGGGCTTCGATGTGCCGATCGTGCACGTGAACGGCGACGATCCCGAGGCCTGCCTCGCCGCGGTGCGGCTCTGTGTGGCCTACCGCCAGCAGTTCCGCGAGGACGCGCTGATCGACCAGGTGGGCTATCGCCGGCACGGCCACAACGAGGGCGACGAGCCGTCGTATACCCAGCCGATGATGTACGCCCGGATCAAGGACCTGCCGACGGTGCGCCAGAAGTACGCCGTGGAGCTGGTGGCTGCCGGAATCCTGACCGAGACCGATGCCGAGGCGCGCTACGACGCCGCCTACCAGCGGCTCAGCGATCTGCAGCAGAGCTTCAAGGCGCAGGCGGGCTCCCAGCACGCACCCACGTCGACCACCGAGCGGCGAATCAATCCCGCTTCCCAGGTGGATACGGCCCTCTCGGTCGAGGCGCTGACGGCGCTGAACGAGGCGCTGATCAGCTGGCCCGATGGCTTCGAGCCCAACGCCAAACTGGCCAGGCAGCTGGAGCGGCGGCGGCCGGCGTTCGGACCCGAGGGTGGCATCGACTGGGCCCACGGCGAGGCGCTTGCGTTTGCGTCGCTGCTGACCGAAGGGGTGCCCATCCGGCTCACCGGTCAGGACACCGAGCGCGGCACCTTCAGCCAGCGCCACCTGATGCTGCACGATGCCCACACTGGCCAGCACTACGCGCCGATCCAGAACCTTCCTGGGGCGCTGGCTCCGATGGAGCTGCACAACAGCCCGCTGTCGGAGCTGGCCTGCGTCGGCTTCGAATACGGGTACAGTGTTGCGGCACCCGAGGCGCTGGTGCTGTGGGAGGCGCAGTTCGGGGATTTCGTGAACGGCGCGCAGGTCATCATCGACCAGTTCATGGCGGCGGGGCTGAGCAAGTGGGGCCAGACTTCACGGCTCACCCTGCTGCTGCCGCACGGCTATGAAGGCCAGGGGCCGGAGCACTCCAGCGCCCGCCTGGAGCGGTTCCTCCAGCTCGCGGCGGAGAACAACCTCCGGGTCGCCAACTGCACCACCCCCGCGCAGTACTTCCATCTCCTCCGGCGGCAGGCTCGGCGCGACCGGCTGCGCCCGCTAGTCGTCATGACGCCCAAGAGCCTGTTGCGGCTTCCGGCAGCGGCGTCGCATCTGGCGGACTTCACCGACACCGGCTTCCAGCCGGTCATCGACGATGCGTCAGCGGCAGAGCGTGTCGACAGCGTGACCCGGGTGGTGCTCTGCTCAGGCAAGGTCTACTACGACCTGCTCGCCGCAGCCGAGAAGATGGAAGCGCCGCCGGCCATCGTACGGGTGGAACAGCTCTACACCTTCCCCGCCGAGGACCTCAAGGCGGTGCTGGATCGGTATCCTGCGGCGAAGGAATTGGTGTGGATCCAGGAGGAGCCCAGGAACATGGGCGCGTGGCGCTACGCCGAGCCGCACCTGCGGCAGCAGCTGCGCGAGGGGCAGACGCTCACCTACATAGGCCGTCCCGACCGGGCCAGCCCGGCGGAAGGCTACCCGGCGGCGCATGCGGCGGAGCAGGCCAGAATTGTGGGGGAAGCGCTAGGCGCCTGAAGACTACGAGTGAGAAGTGAGAAGTGAGAAGTGGGAAGGAAACGAAAAGGCACGGCGCCAGTGATGGGCCGTGCCTTGCTGCTTCCCTCCCTACGCCCTACGCCCTACGCCCTATGCCTCTTTCAGGAGCAACGGCCTTTCCGACGCCTGCCGGGCCAGCTGCTTGAGCGGCTCCGAGAGGTGATCGCCGTAGTGGAGCAGGAATACTCCACGGGACCGGCGCTGCATCAGGAATGACACCAGCGGCTGGTCGGCCTTGGCCGCGTTGCATTCGCGGCAGGCGAGCACCAGGTTGTCCGCGCGATCGTAGGCCGTCTGGCCTCGGCGGGGACGGACATGGTCCAGCGTGATGATGTCGGACGGGGTTTCGGTGCCACAGTAGGCGCAGATTGAGCCGTGCCGCTCGAGGAGCCAGTCACGGTGCGACTGCATGCTGCGGCCGGGGGACCTGCGAAATCCGTGTGAGGGAAGTTCGTTCGATTGTTTTCGGTTGCGACGTGCCACAAAGTATCCGATTGAGTTCAACTCAGGGGGTCCGGACCATCCGGCCCCGGGAACACCCGCCAAATATAGCAAATCCGGTGCCGAAACGACAGACTGACCGCCTTGTCGCGTCGCGCCGAGTCTCCTTCCGGCGGCTCGGCGGCGGCGGACTTCGTCCGCCCTGGGCGATAGGCCGCCACGCCGCCTCCAGGAGACTTCGGCCCTCGCGGCTATGCGACCGCCCTGTCCGTGTATCCGCCTATCCGTCTATCTTGCATTAGCACCCCCGCCGAGGAGCCAGTTCTGAATCCGCCGACCAAGACCGCCAGAAAGTCCAGTTCCACCGCCGCCGACCCGACTCGCGCGCTGGCCTGGAGGAGCATCAACACCATTCGCACCCTCGCCATGGATGCGGTCGAGGCTGCCAAGTCCGGCCACCCCGGCACTCCGATGGCCCTGGCGCCGGCGGCGTACGTCCTGTGGCGCGACTTCCTGCGGTACAACCCGTCCAATCCCGACTGGGCCAACCGCGACCGCTTCGTGCTGTCCTGCGGCCACGCCTCGATGCTGCTCTACTCCCTGCTCTACCTCACCGGCTACGACCTGTCACTGGAAGACATCAAGCAGTTTCGCCAGTGGAGCTCGAAGACGCCGGGGCATCCGGAGCGCGGTCACACCCCCGGGGTCGAGACCACCACCGGCCCGCTGGGCCAGGGCTTCGGCAACGCGGTCGGGATGGCCATCGCCGAGCGGATCCTGGCGCAGCAGTACAACCGGCCCGGCTTGGAGATCGTCAACCATCGGGTCTGGGGCTTCTGCAGCGACGGCGATCTCATGGAAGGCGTCGCCAGTGAGGCCGCGAGCCTCGCCGGGCACCTGCGGCTGGGCAAGCTCTGCTTCATCTACGACGACAATCACATCACCATCGACGGCAACACTGCGCTCGCCTTCAGCGAGGACGTGGGCAAGCGCTTCGAGGCCTACGGCTGGCACGTGCAGCACGTGGACGATGGCAACGACCTCGATGCCATCCACCTCGCGCTCGACGCCGCCCGCCGGGAGGACACCCGCCCCTCGCTCGTCGTGCTTCGCACCCACATTGGCTATCCCGCGCCGACCAAGATGGACACCGCCGCAGCACATGGGTCACCGCTGGGCGCTGAAGAGGTGAAGAAGACCAAGGAGATCCTCGATTGGCCGCAGGAGCCGTTCACCGTGCCGAACGATGCGCTGGAGCACTGGCGCGAGGCTGGGCCGGCCGGCGAGGCACTCGAAGCCGAGTGGAAGGACCTCTTCGCGAGCTACCGCGAGGCGCATCCTGAGGCAGCGGCGGAGTTTACCCGGGTGCACTCGCGCGAGCTGCCCGAGGACTGGGACGCGGGCCTCCCGACGTTCACGCCCAAGGACGGCAAGCTCGCCACCCGCCAGGCGTCGCAGAAGGTTGTGGACGTGCTCTTCAAGAGCATTCCCGAACTGGCCGGCGGCTCGGCCGATCTGTCGGAAAGCACCGGCATTTCCACCGAGGACCGGGCGGTGTTCAGCCCGGTGTCGAGCGGCCGGCTGTTTCACTGGGGCGTGCGCGAGCACGGCATGGGCGCGGCGCTCAACGGCATCGCCGCCCACGGTGGACTTCGCCCTTTCGGCACCACGTTCCTCATCTTCACCGACTACATGAAGCCGGCCATCCGGCTCGCGAGCCTGATGCACCTGCCGGTGATTTTCATGGGCACCCACGACTCGATTGGCCTGGGCGAGGATGGCCCCACCCACCAGCCGATCGAGCAGCTCGCCATGCTGCGTGCCATTCCGGGGCTCTCGGTCTATCGCCCCGCCGATGCCACCGAGACCGTGGAGGCGTGGAAGGCGGCACTCCGCCGTATCGACGGCCCCACCGTCCTGGCGCTCACCCGGCAGAAGCTGCCGGTGCTGGACCGCAGCAAGCTCGCGCCCGCCGATGGCGCCGCGCGCGGCGCCTATGTCCTCAAGGACACCGACGGCGCGCCCGACGCCATCGTGATGGCCTCGGGCAGCGAAGTGCAGCTGGCGCTCGATGCGTCGGACATTCTGGGCAAGGAAGGCGTCGCTGCGCGGGTCGTGAGCTTCCCCTCGTGGTTCGAGTTCATGCAGCAGGAGCCGGCCTACCGCGACAGCGTGCTGCCTCCCGCCATCACCGCGCGGGTTTCGGTGGAAGCCGCGGCGACCTTCGGCTGGGAGCGCTGGGTGGGCGACGCGGGCGCGATGGTGGGCATTGATCACTTCGGCGCCTCGGCGCCAGCCGAGCGCATCTTTACCGAGTTCGGCTTCACGGCGGAGCACGTAGCCGCGACCGTCCGGCAGGTTCTTGGAAGGAGCACGTCATGAGCAGCCGCATCAAGGAACTGGCCGAGAAGGGCCAGAGCGTCTGGTACGACTTCATCACCCGGGATCTCGTCACCGGCGGCGAGCTGGAGCGGCTGATCGAGGAGGATGGACTGCGGGGAATGACGTCCAATCCCACGATCTTCGAGAAGGCCGTCTCCGGGAGCGATCTCTACGACGCCGACCTCCGCCGGCTCAGCGAGGAGGGCCGCGATGCAGCCGGCATCTTCGACGAATTGTCGCTGGAGGATGTGCGTGATGCCTGCGACCACTTCCGCCCGGTGTTCGATGAACTGGGCAACGGCGACGGCACCGTGTCAATCGAAGTCGCGCCAGCGCTGGCGGACGACACCGTCGCGACCCTGGCCGAGGCCCAGCGGCTCTGGAACGAGGTCGCCCGGCCCAACGTCCTGGTGAAGATCCCCGGCACCGCGGCCGGCATCCCCGCCATCGAGCAGGCGACGGCAGCCGGGGTCAGCGTCAACATCACGCTGCTCTTCTCGGTGGAGCGCTATCGGGAAGTGATCGAGGCGTACTTCAAGGGACTGGAGACCAGGCTCGGCAAGGGCGAGCCGGTGAACGGCATCCACTCGGTGGCCAGCTTCTTCGTGAGCCGGGTGGACACCAAGATCGACCCGCAGCTGGACCAGAAGGGCGACCCGGAGAAAATCCGGGGGCGAGCGGCGATCGCCAACGCCGCCAGGGCCTATCAGCTGTTCGAGGAGACCATGGCCGGCGAGCGCTGGCGGACACTGGCGGCCCAGGGCGCCAACCTCCAGCGCCCCCTGTGGGCCTCAACCAGCACCAAGGACGACAAGTATCCCGACGTGTACTACGTCTCCAGCCTCATCGCGCCGTACACCGTGAACACCCTGCCGCCGGAAACCTTCGAGGCGTGGAAGGACCACGGCAACTTTGAGCACGACATCCGCGACGCGATGACCCGCGCCGAGGATGACCTCGCGAAGCTCGCGAAGAGTGGGATCGATCTCAGGCAGGTGACCCACGAACTCGAGCGCGAGGGCGTCGAAAAGTTCAGCAAGTCGTATGACAAGCTGGTAGACGGTATCGAGGCCAAGGTCGGCGAGCTGGCCGGAAGGAGCTAGGCCAGCTCCTTCTCCGCGCCACCGGCGGTTTCGAGGTCGTACCCTTCCCGCTTGGCGATGTAGATCGAGGTCAGCAGGTCACCGGTCACGTTGGGCACGGTCCGTGACATGTCGAGGATCCGGTCGACGCCCAGGATCAGGCCGATCCCCTCGCCCGGTACCCCCACCATGATCAGCACCATCACCAGCAGCGGGATCGAGCCACTGGGCACCCCGGCGGCGCCGATCGCAGTGATCACCGACATGCCGATCACTATCAGCTGGGTAATGAGATCCAGGTGGATCCCGAAGACCTGGGCCAGGAACAACACGGTCATGCCCTCGAACAGCGCCGTGCCGTTCATGTTCATCGTGGCACCCAGCGGCACCACGAAGCCTGCGATCGACTTGGGCACACCGAACTTCTCTTCCGCGGTGCGCATCGTGGTCGGAATTGTGGCATTCGAGCTTGAGGTCGAGAATGCCGTCACCATCAGCTCCCGAATCCTGCGGTAGAACTCGATCGGATTGACGCCGGCGATGACCCGCGCGAGAATGGCCATCACCCCAAACTGGTGAATGATCAGCCCGATCAGCACCATGATGACATAGAGCCCCAGCGACTTGAGCACCTCGAAGCCGAATTGGGCGGTCACGGCGAAGATCAGCCCGAACACGCCGATGGGCGCGATCCGCATGGCAAATCCGATCAGCACCATCACGGCGTCACTGATGCCCTCCAGCACTCCCAGCACCGGCGCTGCCCGCTCCGGCGCGATCATCATCAGCGCGATGCCGAAGATGAGCGAGAAAAAGATCAGCCCCAGCATGTCGCCATTGGCGGCGGCCGCTACCGGATTGCGCGGCACGATGCTTACGAAGGTGTTGATGCCGAAGCCGGTGGTCTCCGAAGCTGCGACCTTTTCCCCCGCCTCGCCCGAGTATTCCGCCAGCAACTCCGCCCGCACCGCCGGATCCAGCGACTCGCCCGGCCGCACCACATTCACCAGGGTGAGGCCGATGGTGGCGGCCAGCGCCGTGGTGCACACGAAGAAGCCCAGGGTCCGGACCCCGATCCGCCCCACGCGCCGGATGTCCCCCAGCGATGCCACGCCCAGGGTGAGCGAGGTGAACACCAGCGGCACCACTACCATGAACAGCATCCGGAGGAACACCTGTCCCACCGGAGATGCCACGTTGTTGGTGAACCATTCGAGCTGGGGGGTGTCGTGCCAGAGGATGTTGCAGGTGACGCCGGCCGCTGCGCCAAGGAGCAGGCCCAGCATGATCTTGGTATGCAGCGGCACGCCGCGGCGAGTCGGTTCAGCAGTCATTAATCGGCCTTTCGGGATGTCGGTGCGGGCAGGACCCCACAATGTACGACGGGCATTACCCCCTGACCAGCGTGGCCACCTCGCTGGCCGCAATCGGCGCCGGCTTCGCGAGCAGCCCCGCGGCCCGGGCCGCCAGTCCGATCACCTCCGGCGCCGAGCGACCGGCCGCGCGCAGCTCGCGTACGCCGGTGTCACCGGCGGACTTGCTGAGCTTGCTGCCATCGGGCTTCCGTACCAGCGGATGGTGCAAAAACTTCGGGGGTGAGGTGCGGCCCAGCATCCTCGCGAGGCGGATCTGGCGACCGGTTGAACCGAGCAGGTCCTCGCCCCGGATCACCAGGCCGATGCCCTGCTCCAGGTCATCCACCGTCACCGCGAATTGGTAGGTCCACTGTCCCAGACGATCCTGCACCAGCACATCACCACACTGCTCGGCGGGGCGCTGCACCTGGGGACCCAGCCGGAGGTCCGCGAAGCGCTCCTCGCCGGGTTCCATGATCACCCGCCAGCCCCGGCCCGGACCCGGCTTGAGGCCGCGAGCTCGGCAGGTGCCCGGATAGGGCGTTTCCTCATTGAATGGGTCGCCGCCCGCCGCCTCGGCGATGGCCCTTCTGGAGCAGTCGCACACATACGCCAGCCCCTGAGCGGCGAGCTCTCGAAGGTGCGCTTCGTAGAACCCGCTCCAGTCGCTCTGCCGGACCAGCCGACGGCCACTGCGGGCATTCATGCCCGACTCGACATCGGGCTCGAATCCCAACCACGCGAGGTCCTCCAGCAGCGCAGCCTCATACTCCGGCCGGCACCGGGTCCGGTCGTGGTCCTCAATCCGCAGCAGCACTCGGCTCCCGCTCAGCCGGGCAACGCCCCAGGTCCAGATGGCATTGGCCACATGGCCGAGATGGAGGTAGCCCGTCGGGCTCGGTGCGAAACGAGTTGATGCCAGATTCGGTAGGGATCAGGGGTCAGGGGTCAGGGATCAGGGTCTCTCGACTCTTTCCCTGCTTCAAACTAAGCTCAACCAGCACTCCCAACGCGAGGGTCCCATGCTGAAACTCCTCTTCGGCGGCGCAACCGTCGCTACGCTATCGCTCCTGGCCGCGCCCGCCGGTCTGGCCCAAGCTCCAGGCCCATCAGCGTCATCATCTTCAGCATCCGCGTCATCTGCGGACTCATCTGTGGAGTGGACAGTCCCCTGGGAGCGCACCCGTCCGCGCGATCCGTACGCGGATGCCACCGGCAAGGTGTGGTTCGTGGGGCAGGCCGGCAACTACATCGCCTACCTCGACCCGGCAGCTGGCACGTTCAAGCGGTACGAGATCCCGGAAGGCACCCATCCCCACAACCTGGTCGTGGCCAAGGATGGCATGGTGTGGTACACCGGCAACCGTAACGGCCGGCTGGTGAAGCTCGACCCGAAGACCGGCGCGCTCACCGATTACATGATGCCGGATCCCGAGGTGGGCGATCCCCACACCATGATCTTCGATGATGAAGGCAACGCGTGGTTCACGGCGCAGCAGTCCAACGCGGTGGGCTTCATGAACGGCAAGACCGGCGAGATCCGTCTATGGCGCACGGAGGCGCGGAGCCGTCCCTATGGCATCGAGATCGCACCCGACGGGAAAGTATGGTTTGACCTCTTCGGCACCAACAAGCTCGGAATGATCGATCCCGAGGTCATGGAAGTGCAGACCTTCGACCTGCCGCATGAGCGGACCCGGCCGCGCCGGATCGCCATCACGCCTGATGGCACAATCTGGTATGGCGACTACTCACGTGGGTTCCTGGGCCGGCTCGATCCCAACAGCGGGGAGGTGACCGAGTACGCCCTGCCCGGCGGCCAGGCATCGTTGCCGTATGCCATGGCCACAGACGGGCGCGGCCGCATCTGGCTGGCGGAAACCGGGCTCCGGCCCAACCGGCTGGTGGCGTTCGACCCGGCGACCCGTACGTTCACCGACACGGTCGAGGTCGA
>DASTUF010000013.1:0-65242 GCA_035759745.1 Gemmatimonadales bacterium | reverse complement strand
TTCCGGGATCGGCGACGAGTTCCGGGCCCAGAGCGGGTTCATCAACCGAACCGGCGTCGTACGCCTCAATTTCACGCCCAACTACTCGTGGCTGCCGCCGCGCGGCTCGCTGGTGGAACGGGTCACGGCGTCGGTCGGGCTCGACGGTACCTGGCAGTACCAGAAGTTCGTGGAGGGCGACGGCTGGCAGGACCGGAAGTTCCAGCCCAACGTCAACGTGGCGCTCCGAGGCGGCTGGGGATTCGGCATCGGCTGGTTCCTCGAGACTTTCGGCTATGACGAAGGCCTTTACGCCGACTACTTCCTGGGCGTTCCCGACGGGTTGGGCGGGGTGACCTACCAGCCCTTCACCGGACAGCCGACCATCAACAACAACGACGTCTACATCACCGCCAACACGCCCGTGTTCAAGCGGGTGGACGCCAACGTGTTCCTGCTCTACGGCAATGACGAGAACTTCCCGGAATGGGCGTCGGCGCGGATCTTCTTCTTCAACTGGGACCTCAACTTCCGGCCGTCCGACCAGGTCCGGCTAGGAGTGTCGTATGACTTCCACCAGGTCAACCGTCCCGATGACGGTTCGCAGGTGCAGCTGGGCCGAGTGACCCGCGCCAAACTGGAGTACCAGATCTCCCGGCCGTTCGCGGTTCGGCTGGTGGGTGAGTACGTCACCAACCGGCAGGACAGCCTCCGCGACGACTCGCGCACCGGGCATCCCATCTACTACAGCGACGGCGCCGGCGGATTCACCAGGGCACTGGGTTTCGAGGACAACCGCTTCCAGGCTGACGTGCTGATTGCATACCGCCCGACGCCTGGCACGGTGGTATTCGCGGGCTACGGCAGCACCATGACCGAGCCGGAGACGTTCCGGTTCCGCGACCTGCGCCGGCAGCGGGACAGTTTCTTTGCGAAGGTGAGTTACCTCTTCCGACTGTAGTGGGGAGTGGGGAGTGGGAAGTGGGCAGTGGAAAGGCACCCCATGAGGTTCTGGTGTAGGTTTCCGGACCGTCACTCTCCGGAGCCTTTCCATGCCCCGCAGCTCACCGCTGCTGTTGATCCTCGCGTGCGCGCTTCCCGCATTGTCCCATGCACAATCCTCAGGTCATCTCCCCGCCGACTTCGACCGGCGAGTGGAGTCGGCGCTCGAGCGATTCGAGGTGCCCGGCGTCGCCGTGGCAGTGGTCAAGGACGGCCAGGTGCTGGTGGCGCGAGGGTACGGCACGCGTGCGCTGGGCGGCTCGACGCCGGTGGACGAGCACACCCTCTTCGGCATCGCCTCCAATACCAAGGCGTTCACCGCGCTGGCGCTCGGCCTCCTGGTGGAGGAAGGGAAGATCGAGTGGGACGCGCCGGTGGTTCGCTACCTGCCCTGGTTCCAGTTGAACGACCCGTGGGTGACGCGCGAGCTCACGGTGCGCGACCTGCTGGTGCACCGGAGTGGACTGGGTCTGGGCGCGGGGGACCTGCTCTGGTGGCCGCCGTCGACCTACAACCGGGAGCAGATTGCCCGGCGGCTGCGGTTCATCCCTGCGGTGCGGAGTTTCCGGAGCGGCTACGCCTACGACAACGTGCTATACCTGGTCGCGGGGCTGGTGATCGAGGAAGTGAGCGGTGAGAGCTGGGAAGACTTCGTGTCCGAACGGCTGCTCCGGCCGGTCGGCATGATGGACGCGACCGTGACGCATTCCGCCGCGGGCGACACGGCCGGCAACGTGGCGATCACCCACGCGAAGGTGAACGGGAAGATGCAGCGGATCCCGCCCTTCCTGAGCGACAACACCAACCCTGCCGGCGGCATCAACGCCAGCGCCACCGACATGGCGCGCTGGCTGGTGGCGCAACTCGACTCGGGCCGGGTGGGCGACACGCGGCTCTGGTCCCAGCGCACCACCCGTGAAATGTGGTCGCTGGTGACGCCGATCAATCCGGGAGTACCTCCCGCGCAGCTGGCGCCGCAGCAGGCCAACTTCAACGGCTATGGTCTTGGCTTGTTCATCCGGGACTATCGGGGCGAGAAGGCCATCACCCATACCGGCGGCCTGCCGGGCTACCTCTCGCGGGTCATCATGATTCCCCGGCTCAAGGCGGGAGTGGCGGTCCTGGGCAACGCCGAGGCCTATGCCTTCGAGGCAATCGCCTGGCAGGCGATCGATGCGCTGATGGATGCCGAGCCGCACGACTGGGAGGAGGCTTATGCCTGGCTGGCGGCGCGCAGCGATTCGATGAATGCGGCGTCGCTGGCTCAGTCAGCCAGAAGTCGCAATGCGAAGAGCGGGCCGGCACTGTCGCTCGGTTCGTATGCGGGCACCTACCGGGACCAGTGGTACGGCGATGTGGCGGTGGAAGCGGCGGCGGACAAGCTGGTGATCCGGATGACCCACACACCGTCGATGGTGGGCGACCTGGAACACTGGCAGTACGAGACCTTCAAGGTGCGGTGGCGGGACCGGACGCTGCGGGCCGACGCGTTCATCACCTTCCAGCTCGACGCCGAGGGGAAGCCGGTGCGGGCGACGATGGAGCCGGAGTCGCCGGCGGTGGACTTCTCGTTTGACTTTCAGGATCTGAGGCTGGAACGGCAGTAAGTGGGAAGTGGGAAGTGGGACGTGAGAAGCGGGCGCGGTCAGGGTGAAAGCCGTTCGACGACCCATCCCTCGCCCTCCCGCCTATAGCGCAGGCGGTCGTGGAGCCGGTCGGGGCGGCCCTGCCAGAACTCGATCTCGCTGGGGATGACGCGGTAGCCGCCCCAGTGGGGCGGGAGAGGCACGTCGCCGGCGCCGAAGCGTGCGGTCACCTCTGCCAGCCGCCGATCCAGTGCGCCGCGATCGGAGATCACCGAGCTCTGTTCCGAGGTCCAGGCGCCCAGCTGGCTGCCGCGAGGACGGGATGCGAAGTATTCGGCGGCGGCAGCCTGCGGCAGCCGCTCTACCGTTCCCCGGACGCGCACCTGGCGTTCGAGTTCGTACCACCAGAACACCAGCGCGGCGTCGGCGTGGGTGCCGAGTTCGCGGGCCTTGGCGCTGCGGTGATCGGTGAAGAAGCAGAAGCCCTGATGGTCCAGGCCCTTTAGGAGCACCATGCGGGCGTCGGGGCGTCCCTCGGCGTCGACCGTCGCGAGGGTCATCGCGTTGGCTTCGGGCGCGCCGGCGGCGTGGGCCTCCTCGAACCAGCGCTGGAACTGGTCGAAGGGCGAGGGGAGCAGGTCGGTTTCGCTGAGGCCCCCGCGCTGGTACTGCTGCCGCAGGGGACGGGGATCGAGGGGCATGGACTGAATATAGATCCACAGATGAAACCGATGGGGTGAGATGACGCTGATGACTCCTCGAGCCATCAGCGCCCTCAGTCGTCATCTGCTTCATCTGTGGAAAGTCATTCGCGGACCGGATTAAGAAACCTTCACCCTCGCTTCACCAGCCTCCCAAGCCCCTCCCCGTAGCCTTGCATCCGGTCAACTCTCGGAGAACCGGATGCGTACCCGTATGCCCGCTGTGGTTGTTGCCCTGCTGTTCCTCACTGCCTGCGGCGGCGGCGGCGACGCCCCGCCCGCCCAGGTCGGCAGCCAGCCTGCTGCCCAGGTAGTTGCGCCGGCCGATCCGGGATTCACCGATCCCCGGGGCGAGATCTTCGTGGTCAAGGGCTGCCCCCAGTGCCACTCGATCTCCGCGCTGGGCGTCAAGTCGCCCGCCGAAGTCGGGCCCGACCTGACCCTCGCGTACGAGGACGTCCAGACCCGCTTCGGCATGAGTCTCGAGCAGTTCCTCGCCAACCCCACCGGCACCATGCAGGTGGTGCTCAGCGCCCAGATCTCGCTGAGCCCCGCCGAGCGCGATTCGATCCATGACATCCTGGAAGACATCCACCACGAAGCGGTCGGCGACCATGACGACGACTGAGGGAGGTTCCATGCGCAACCTGCTGCTGGCCGGCGCGCTGCTGCTCGCCGCCTGCGCGCCCAAGGGCCCGGCCGACTCCGGTGACACGCCGATGGCGGGAGCCCGCGACGCGGCGCTCCGCACCTTCGTGGCCCCGGGGCAGCTCGACGAGTACTACCTGTTCTACAGCGGCGGCCACTCGGGCCAGGTGTACGTCGCCGGCGTCCCGTCCATGCGCCATATCGCCACCATCCCCGTGTTCGCGCCCTATCCCGCCGTCGGCTACGGCTTCGATGATGAGAGCAAGGCGATGCTGGGCGAGTACACCTGGGGTGACGTGCACCACCCGGCCCTCTCGAAGACCAGGGGCGACTACGACGGCCGCTGGCTGTTCGTCAATGACAACGCCAACAACCGGCTGGCGCGGATCGACCTGCGCGACTTCAAGACCCGACAGATCTTCGGGCCCATTCCCAACTCGAGCGGCAACCACGGCTCCGCCTTCCTGACCGAGGACAGCGAGTACGCCCTGGTGGCGAGCCGCTTCTCAATCCCGCTCCCACGCGGCAAGTACTCGCCGCTCAGCGAGTATGCGACCGAGTACAAGGGCATGGTGTCCGGGGTGAAGATCGACTCCGCCACCGGCCACATGTCGCTCGGCTGGCAGATCGTGACGCCGCCGTTCAACTGGGACCTTGCCTCGACCGGCAAGGAGCTCTCCCGCGACTGGGCAGTGTGGAGTTCCTACAACACCGAGCGCGCTACCGGGCGCCTCGAAGTGACCGCCAGCCAGCGCGACCGCGACTACATGGCCTTCGTCAACTGGCGCAAGGCCGAGGAAGCCGCCAACGCCGGCAAGGGTCGGGTGGTCGACGGCGTGCGGATGCTCAACCCTGCCGAGATCCCGGGGATCATGTACCTCGTGCCGCTGGCCAAGAGCCCGCACGGCGCCGATTTCTCTCCCGACGGCCGGTACGTGGTGGGCGGCGGCAAGCTGGCGCCCTATGTGACCGTGTTCGACTTCGAGAAGTTCCTCGCAGCGGTCCAGTCGGGCCAGACGGCCGGGGAAGAGGACGGCATCCCGGTGCTTCGGTTCGAGGATATCCGGGTGGCCGAGGTGCCGGTGGGGCTCGGGCCGCTCCATACCCAGTTTGACGACCAGGGCTACGCCTACACCTCGATGTTCATCGAGTCTGTGATCACCAAGTGGAAGCTGGGGCCGTTCGACGGCAACGACTCGGCGCTGGTCACTGCCAAGATCCCGGTGCACTTCTCGGTGGGGCACCTGGTCACCGCCCACGGCGACGCCCGGCACCCCCAGGGCAAGTACCTGATCTCGCTCAACAAGCTGTCCAAGGGCCGGCACCTGAGCGTCGGGCCGTCCCAGCCGGAATCGAGCCAGCTTATCGATATCACGGGCGACGGCATGACCATGCTGTACGAAGCCTTCACCGAGCCGGAGCCGCACTTTGCCCAGCTGGTACGGGCCGACCTGATCAAGCCAATCGAGGTGTATCCCAAGGAGGAGAACCAGCATCCCGAGGCGATCTGGCGGGCCGCGGACGCGAAGATCACGCGGAGCGGCAACAAGGTCGACGTCAGGCTCTTCGCGGTCCGGTCGTACTTCGCACCCGACGCGATCGAAGTGCAGCAGGGCGACTCGGTGGTCATTCACGTGACGAATGCCGAGCAGGAGCGCGATATGCTGCACGGCTTCGGGATCGCCGGCTACGACATCAACGTGGTCATGGATCCGGGCGAGACCAAGACGGTCCGCCTCCGGGCCGACAAGACCGGCGTGTTCCCGTTCTACTGCACCAACTTCTGCTCGGCGATGCACCAGGAGATGGCGGGGTATCTCCTGGTCAAGCCGCGCGGCTGAGGCGAACGTGTCGCTCAGCACCTGGCTGCAGCAGGGCACCCTCCGTCCCCGCGTGCGAACAGCGCTCGCGGGGGCGGCGGCGGTGCTGCTGGCCGCGGTCTGGTTCCCGCTCTGGACCATCACGATGTTCGCCGGGCAGTTCCCGGAGGGCATCCGGATGTCGGTGTTCGCCCACAAGCTGGTGGGTGGCAACAATGGCGCCGACATCCAGTCGATCAACATCCTGAACCACTACATCGGGATGCAGGAGATCCACGCCGCCTCGTTTCCCGAGATGAAGTGGATCCCGTTCGCCCTGGGGCTGTTCCTGCTGCTGGCGCTCCGGACCGCGGTGTTCGGCAAAGTGTCGCAGCTGGTGGACCTGCTCGTGCTGTTCACCTACTTCGGGCTCTTCAGCCTGGGCACGTTCTGGTACCGGCTGCACACCTTCGGCCATCGGCTGTCGCCCGACGCACCGGTGACGGTCGATCCGTTCACGCCGCCGGTCTTCGGGCACCAGCGGATCGCCAACTTCGACGTCTACAGCTATCCGGGACCGACGACGTACGCGCTGGGGGTGTTCGCGCTGGTGGTCGGGTCGTTGCTGTTGCTTGAGTGGCGCCGGGCGCGGCGGGAAGCATGATCTTCCTGCTGCTGGCCTCGGTGCTCACAGCCCAGGACACCCTGCGGCTGGCCGCGGGCGTGCACCCGGGCCCGATGGTGCTGGAGCGGTCCACGGTACTGCAGGGTGAACCTGGCAGCGTGATTCGGGGTGACGGCACCGGCACCGTGCTCACCGTGCTGGGCGCCGGCAGCGTGGTACGCGGGGTGCGAGTCGAAAACAGCGGCCGCAGCGCCGACGGCGATGACGCCGGCATCCTGGTGCGGGCCGATTCGGTGTTGATCGAGGACGTGGTGGTGCAGGACGTCCTTTTCGGCATTTACCTCCGCGAGGCGCGGGGCAGTATCGTCCGAAGAAGCTCGATCAGCGGCCGTGCCGCCGCACGCGAGGGTGACCGGGGCGACGGCATCACCCTCTACAGCTCACCCGGGACGCTGGTGGAGGACAACGTCATCATCGGCGTCCGGGACGGGATCTATTTCTCCTACAGCGACAGTGCGGTAGTCCGGGGCAACCGCGCCGAGCGGATGCGGTTCGGGCTGCACTACATGTTCAGCCATGAGAACCGCTTCGAGCGGAACGTGTTCCGCCATGGCGCGGCGGGTGCCGTGATCATGAACTCGCGCGGCATCGCCGTTGAGCACAACGTGTTCGCCTGGAACACCGGCAGCCGGTCATATGGCCTGCTGCTGCAGACCGCCACCAATCCGGTGGTGCGCGAGAATCTCTTCGTCGGCAATGGCATCGGGGTCTTCTTCGACAACGTGATCGGCGGGCAGTTCGAGGAGAACCTGGTCGCGGCCAACTGGCTGGGGCTCCAGCTCTACTCCAACAGCGAATCCACCAGCATCACCGGCAACGCGCTGGCCGCCAACACCTTCGATGCGTCGGGCGGCGCGGGGGAGGGCTACGCCTTCTGCGTGAACGGCAGGGGCAACCACTGGGCCGCCGCTACCCGGGGATACGATCTCGATGGTGATGGCCGACTCGACCAGCCCCACTCGGCAGGCTCGCCGCTGATGGAACTGGCGCGCGACCGCTCATCGCTCCGGCTCTTCCTGACGAGTCCCGCCGCCAGCGCCATGGAATGGGCCGAGCGCACCTTCCCGGTGTTCCGGGTGGATCTGCCCGTGGACGAATGCCCGCTGAGGGAAGCACCGAAGCTGGAAGCACTCGCGTCGCTGGGCAGCGCCGGTGGCGATGGCAACGGCAGCGGACAGTGGGGCGCGGCAGGAGCGCTGCTGCTGATGGGTGGCGCCGGTGCGGGACTGATGCGCCGGCCTCGCACGGTGAGGGCGGCATGATACGCCTTCGGGGGCTGGGTCACTCCTACGACACGCACCGGGTGCTGGAGAACTTCACGCTCGACGTCGCGGCCGGGGAGGTGGTGGCGCTAGTGGGACCCAACGGGGCGGGCAAGTCCACCGTGCTGCGCCTGGCGACCGGCGGGCTGCTGGTGGAGGAGGGCGCCGTGGAGATAGGCGGGTTCGACCTGGCCACCCGGCCCATCGATGCCCGACGGCGGCTGGGCTACCTGCCGCAGAAGCTGGGCGTTTCGCTATCCACTGTGGTGAGCGACCTTGCCCGGCTGGTGGCAGCGGCGCGCGGCGTGTCCGCGGTGCAGGCATTCGACGCGCTGGGCGATGCCGGCCTTGGAGCTCGGCTGGATGCAACGCTGGGCGAGCTGTCGGGTGGCCAACGCCAGCGGGTGCTGCTGGTGCTGGCATCCCTGGGACCGGTGGCGGTGCTGCTGCTGGACGAGCCCGCGATCAGCCTCGACGCGGATGGGTCCGCGGACGTGCAGGCGATCATTTGCCGAGCCCGCGACGAAGGCACCGCGGTACTGTTTGCGTCGCATCACCTGGTGGATGTGGCGACGCTGGCGGACCGCATGGTGGTGCTGGTGGGTGGCCACCCGGTGGCGCAGGGCAGCGTGGCAGAGCTGGTGGCGGAGGGCGGGCAGCACTGGACCGGCCTGGGCGCGCCCCCGATCGAAGCGGCGTATCGCGCCATCGTCACCCGGGCTCGTGGCGGCCAAGACCGTGGCCGTGCCCCGCTGGCACTGGTGGGGGCGCGCACCGCATGACCGCCGCCTTGTTTCGCTTCGAACTGGCCGGTGCGCGGCGGGCGCGGGTGGCCATCCTGTTCGCTGCGGGATTCGCCATCGTGGGCATTGGCGTGGCACTCGCAGGGCTGTCGGCCGGCGGCGTGCTGTCGGTGCAGGGCTTTGCCCGCACGTCGATGAGCCTGCTGCAGCTGGTGCTCTGGGTGGTGCCGATGCTGGCGCTGCTCACCGGTGCGGCAGCCGGCTCCGAACTTCGCGATCTCGAGTTCATCGCGGCGCTCCCGATCTCACGCGGGAGCCGAGTTCTCTCCCGCTGGGCGGCACTGACCGCCACGCTGGGTGGTGCAGTGGCGCTGGGCCTCGGCGCGGCGGGCGCGATCATCGCCGCCATGGCGGGAAGCGCTGACGGCTGGCGCTATCTGCGCCTCGCGCTGGTGTCCGAGCTGCTGCTCGGCGCGACGCTGGCTGTCGGGCTGTTGATCGGCGTCGTCGCTGCCAACCGCACCCGTGCACTTGGCATCGCCATGGCCGCGTGGTTCGTGCTGGTGATCGGGATGGACCTGGCGGTGATCGCGTTGCTGTCGGCACTTCCAGCCAAGGGAGCCGGCTCGTGGCTCACCGCCGTGCTGCTGGCCAATCCGGTAGACAGTGCCCGGGTGCTGGGGCTCTCGCTGTTCCAGGTGGATGCCATCGCCGGACCAACCGGAGCGGCACTCAGGCGGGTGCTGGGCGGATGGGGTGCTGGGGTACTGCTGCTGGGGCTGTTGGGCTGGACGGTTGTACCGCTGGTGGTTGCGGCGAAGGGGCTGAGAAGGGGTCAGGGGTAAGGGATCAGGGCTGGGGTCTACCAGCTAATCTCGTATCGGCACACCGCTCCGCCCTTCGCGCGGCACTCGGTCTCCCGCACCTTCGCGTTGGGCACGCCGCACATGTCCAGCGCCTTCTTGTACCACCCCACCACCGTCAGGCAGTCGGGCGCGCTGAAGGTCTCGGCGTCGTGCGTGGTGAGCGTGGCTGAGCGGTCGCTGGTGCGCTGGTATTCGCGGCGGCCGGTCTCGTAGTAGGCGGCATAGATCTGGGGTGCCTTGGCCAGGAACCCATGCGCGTCTCCCCTGGTCAGGTAGCCGGCATGGAGCGAGCCCAGGTTCTTGACCGCTGACGCCTCGCCTAGGCGCTCGAAGACTTCGGTCTTGCCGCCACCCAGCACCTGCACGATAGCATCGTCCAGCCGCTTGCCCACCGCGAAGGGGTACCAGTTGGAGGTGAAGACCAGCTTGAGCGACCGCTGATCATCCGGCGGCAGCGCGGCCAGGACCCGCGCGACCGCATCCTTGCCGAAGTGCTCTTCGACGTAGCCGAGGCGGGACTTGAGGACAGCGCCCTTGATCTGTTGCATGCGGTATATAAGCGAATCTTCATGAACAGTTCAACGAATGGCTCCAGGGTGACTTCTAGCTTCAGGGCACATTCCCTTGCCCGGAGCATCACGTGTCCGACCAGTCCCTTCCGCAGGCGCCAACCCGCCGCTCTTTCCTTCGCACCGGCACGCTCGCGGCCGTGGCACTTCCAGCCGCGGTTTCGGCGCTTTCTTCGTGCACTGACGAAACCGCGGCAGCCGCATCGAAGCCGGCGTCACCGCCGCCGCCCGCGGCGCCTGTGAAGCCCACGTCGGTGCAGGAGCGGGCGGACGAGATGGACGCCCACCACGAGGCTGGCATCAAGGCATTCCCGGCGAAGACCGCCCGGATGGGCAACCAGCCGCTCGCCCCGAAAGTGGTGGGTGGGGTCAAGGTCTTCGAGCTGACCTCGAGCGTCTTCGAGTGGGAGACCAAACCGGGCAAGACGGTGAAGGCCTGGGGCTACAACGAGCAGGTGCCGGGGCCGCAGATCCGGGTGCGCGAAGGCGATCGGGTGCGGGTGATCCTCCACAACAAGCTCGAGGAATCCAGCAGCATCCACTTCCACGGCCTGGAAGTGCCCAACGACCAGGACGGCGTCCCGTACATCACCCAGCCGCCGGTCAAGCCGGGCGCATCGTACACCTACGAGTTCACGGTGCCCAACTCCGGCTCGCACATGTACCACTCGCACCACAACGCCGCGATCCAGGTCGGCAACGGCCTGCTGGGGGCGTTCCTGGTGGAGCCGAAGGACCGGGCCAGTGAACCGAGAGTGGACGTGGACTACACCATGATCATCAACGACGGTGCTCACGGCTACACCCTGAACGGCAAGGACTTCCCGGCCACCGAGCCGATCGTGTGCGAGCGGGGACAGACGGTCCGCATCCGCTTCATGAATGAAGGGATGATGATCCACCCGATGCACCTGCATGGGATGCACATGACCGTCATCGCCAAGGACGGGTGGCCCCAGCCGATGCCCTGGAAGTGCGACACGCTCAACGTGGCGCCCGGCGAGCGGTGGGACGTGCTGGTGAAGGCCACCAACCCCGGCACCTGGGCTTTTCACTGCCACATCCTGCCGCACGCGGAGTCGGCGCACGGGATGTTCGGGATGGTGACGGCGCTGATCGTGAAGTAAGTGGGAAGTGGGAAGTGGCAGGTGACTTGACATTATCTCAGCACTAAGATACATTCCCCTCAGCTTTCAAAGTGAGGTTTGTCATGTCTGGTATCACTGGTCTCCATCACGTCACCGCCATTTCGGGTGATGCGCAGGAGAATCTCGATTTCTATGTGGGCGTGATGGGCATGCGGCTGGTGAAGCGCAGCGTGAACCAGGACTCGCCCGGAACGTACCATCTGTTCTATGCCGACGCCGAGGGGAGCCCGGGTACCGACCTGACGTTCTTCCCATGGCCGGACCTGCCCCGGGGGCGGAAGGGAGCGGGCATCACGGTGGAGGTCGCGCTGGCTGTGCCCTCGGGCTCGCTGGACTTCTGGCGGGAGCGGCTGGCTGGGGCCGGAATCACTACGAGTGAGCCGGTAGTGCGGTTCTCGGAGGAGACGCTGCTGTTCGAGGATCCCCACGGACTGTCCGTGGCGCTGGTGGCGACTGGCGACCCGCGGGATTCAACGCCGTGGGCGGAGAGTCCGGTGCCGCCGCGGTACCAGGTCCGGGGGCTCCACGTCACCCGGCTGGTGACCCGGGACCTGACCGCCACCACCCAGTTCATCATGGGGGCGATGGGCTATGTCCGGCACGCCGAGGAGGATGGTTGGCACCGTTTCGCGGTGAACGGCGGCGGGTCAGGGAAGTGGCTCGACCTTCGGGAAGACCGGGAAGCTCCGCGCGGAACGTGGGGCGTCGGAAGCGTGCATCACGTGGCGTTCCGGGTCCCGGATGACAGCACGGAGCTGGCAGTGCGGGGTGACATCGAGGAATTCAGGCGGAACCCCACGCCGGTGATTGACCGATTCTGGTTCAAGTCGGTGTACTTCAAGGAACCGGGCGGAGCGCTGTTCGAGATCGCGACTGATGGACCCGGCTTCGCGGTGGATGAGTCGATGGAATCGCTGGGGGAGACCCTGGTGTTGCCGCCCTGGCTCGAGCCGCAGCGCGCCGAAATCGAAGCCGCGCTGCCGAAGGTCAGGGTGCCGGTGGCGCGCTAGACGCCATCCGGCCGGACACTTCCCGCACGAAGATCCGGAACAGCACCGTGCGGTAGGGCGCGGGATCCTTGTCGGTAAAGGCATCGGGGGTCAGCTCCCGGATGGCGGCAATGGCATCCCGCCGCTCTGCCACCGCGGTCTTGGTGCTGGCGTCGCTCAGCAGGTATACCGTGCCCTTCATCACCACGCTGCGCCAGTCGTAGGGCCCCTCCGCTTCGTCCACCTCGAAGGCCACGTATGGATGCTTCTGCAACATGGTGAGCTTGGTGCCTGGCTGGGTGCGGCCGGTGAGCCATTCGCCCCGGAAGACGTAATTGATGGGCTGGATGTCCACCTGGCCCTCGTGAAAAAAGGCCAGCCGGCCGACCTTGTGGCGCGCCAGCACCGCGTCGCACTCCTCGCGGCTCAGTTCGCGGAACACCGGCTTGCCAGTCATGGTTCGTCTCCCCTGGGTGGTGTGACGGCGGCGTCGCGAAAGGCGCGCGATGTCGATGAGCCCTCGCTGCGCGGACGGAGAATCAGCGTCGGCAGCCCCGAACCACGAATGACCTTGTCGGCCACGCTGCCCAGCAGCAGCCGGTCGGCCCCGCCCAGGCCCCGAGTCGCAAGCGCGAGCAGTTCCACGTCATCGGTTTCGGCGAGCTCCTGCAGCACCTGCGCCGGATCCCAGCGCACCGGCACCTGGGCATGCACGTCGAACCCCTGAGCCCGGTACTTCAGCGCCATCGCATGAAGGTAGCGGTGGGCCACCAGACTCTGGTGCTGGAGCCAGGTGCCGGCCTCACCGGTCGTTTTCGGACTGGGCGCGGGCACCACGTGCACCAGCAGCAGCCCGCTCTTCCAGACCTTCGCGAGCTCAACGGCTGGAGCAAGGATCTCCTCAGCCCGTTCCGAGCCGTCGAGCCCGATCAGTATTCGCTTCGGCTTCCGCCACTCGCCCTTTCGCAACAGCAACATCGGCACATCGAGCGTGCGAATGAGCCGGTCGGCGGTGCTGCCCAGCCACGCACGCGCCACCGCTCCCCGCCCATGTGACGTCAGCACGACCAATCCCGCCCCGGTCTCCTCCACCGCCTTCGCGATTCCATGCGCCGGCGGGCCTTCCTGAATCGATGTCGTGACCGACAACCCCTTGTCGGCAAGCTGTCTGGCCGCGTCCGCCAGCGAGGCCTCAGCCGCTGTTCGAGCGGCATCGGTCTCACGTGCTATATCGCCGGGCAACTGGTCGAGGATGGCATGCACCGGCAGGTCGGGCACCCGAACCAGGTGGATGCGCCCTCCCACCAGCCTGGAGATCTCGGCCGCCGGCTCCAGCGCGCCTGCCGCGAGGTCGGAACCATCCAGCGGCACAAGGATTGTCTCGAACATCGTCATTCTCCCTGTGGGCCGCGCGAGGCACGCACGGCGTTCAGAATCACTGCAACATCCACAGCTTCCTGATAGAGTGCACCGGCAACCGGCGGCACGTAGCCCAGCGCCGCCGCGATCATCGCCGCACCACTGAGGCCGAGTCCGACGCCGATACTCTGCTTCGCAATACGGAGCGTGCGCCGGCCGATCCGGATGGCAAGCGGCAGCAACGCGATGTCATCGCGCAGCAACACCACATCGGCAGCTTCGGCGGAGATCCCCGCACCCTGCGCCGCCAGCGCGACGCCCACCCTCGCCGTTGCCAGCGCCGGGGCGTCGTTGGTCCCGTCGCCCACCATCAGCACCCGGTGGCCCTTCGCTTCGAACCGCTCCACGTCCTGCGCCTTGTCCTCGGGGCGCTGGTCGCCAGCGACATCGGTAATGCCCACGCTGGCGGCGACAGCGCGGCTGTTCTCGTCCGAGTCGCCCGATCTCAGCGCCACCCGCGTCACGCCCAGCTGGCGGAGCTCCGCTACCGCCTGCGCTGCACCGGGGCGGAGCTGGTCGGCCCACAGCAGTCTTCCCCCCGGCACACTGTCCACGATGACATGCGCCTGCACGCCGCCAGTGCCGTCAACCGGCAGCCCGGCCAGGTTTGGATACTCATCGCGCACGTATGCGAGTGAGCCCACCGCGACGTCTCGGTCGCCCGCCATCCCGCGGACCCCTCGGCCGGCTGTCTCGCGCACGCCGGTAGCCGTCAACCGCGGAAGGTCCCGCTGATCGGCCGCACGCACCACCGTGCGGGCCAGCAGGTGACCCGAACCCCGCTCGACCGCTGCCGCGAGGGCGAGCACGTCGTCGGCCGGAAGTGCAAGTGGCTCGACGCCCAGCAGGGTGGGCATACCCTCGGTCAGGGTGCCGGTCTTGTCGAGCAGCACCGTGTCGACATCGCCGATGCGCTCCACCGCACCGCCGTCGCGAAAGAGGATGCCGTGGCGCGCGGCGCGATTGAGTCCCCCGATCACGGCAACCGGCGTGGCCAGGATGAGCGGACACGGCGTCGCTACCACCAGCACGCTGAGTACCCGAAGCGGGTCGCCGGACATCAGCCAGGCAACAGCAGCCACGAGCAGCGTGAGCGGGGTGAACCACACCGCTGCGCGATCTGCCAGCCGCTGGATCGGGGCCTTGCTCGCTTCGGCCGACCGGACCAGCGCAACGATGCGGGCATACTGGCTCTCCGATGCCAACGCCGTGATGCGAATGATCAACGGCGATTCCTGGTTGATGCTGCCACTGGCGACCTGCTCGCCGGCATGCACCCGCGCGGGCACCGGTTCGCCGGTGAGGCTGGCGGTGTCGAGATGCGAGCTGCCGGATTCCACGACGCCGTCAGCGGGAACCAGCTCACCCGGGCGTACCACCACCACGTCGCCCAGCGCCAGGTCGTCGACTTTCACGTCCGCGCCGCCATCGGGACCCAGCCGATGGGCAGTGCGGGGCGCCGACTTCTCCAGCAGTTCGACGGCACGTGACGCCCGGCCAGCGGCACGGTGCTCGAGCAGTTCACCGCCCCGCTGCATGAGGACCACCACCAGGCCGGGAATCGGCTGGCCCAGCGCGACGGCGGCCACGATGGCCATCGACGCGACGACGTCGGCCGCGAAGTCACCCTGAGCCATGCCGACGAGGGTGCGCCAGACCAGGGGCGCTCCCGTGACGACGAGCAAGCCCAGCAAGAGCCATTGCATAGCGGAAAGCTACCCTGCCGGCGATGAACACCGGGGCAACTGATTGTGAAGCGCGCTTCATAGTGTATCGTTTGCGTATGACGGAAGCGCTGGGCGACGCGCGGCGGCGGGTGCGGGCTGCACTCTCGACTCCTCAGTACCTCCTCCGGCTGGTCCTGCTGGCAGTGGCGTACTTCGTGGTGGCGCGGCTGGGGCTGGGGCTGGCGGCGGTGCATCCCATCATCTCGCCGCTCTGGCCGCCGACCGGGGTGGCGCTGGCTGCGCTGATCCTGGGTGGGCGCCGGCTCTGGCCCGCCGTGCTGGTCAGTGCCTTCGTGGTCAATGTGGAAGCGGTAGGCGCGGCCATATCGTCTTTCGTCGCGGTCGGCAACACCCTGGAGGCCCTGGCCGGGGCCTGGATCTGCCGTTCCCTGGCT
Source organism: Gemmatimonadales bacterium (assembly GCA_035759745.1). Taxonomy (GTDB): domain Bacteria; phylum Gemmatimonadota; class Gemmatimonadetes; order Gemmatimonadales; family GWC2-71-9; genus CAMLHP01. Next base: position 49,724 of record DASTUF010000013.1, on the reverse strand, counting down.
GGCCGCGTGCGTCCGCTCACCCGGCTGGAAGACGCGATCCGGTTGCTGGCTGCAGCCGCGCTCGCGCCAGTGATTTCCGCGACCATCGGAATCGGCACCCTCGTCGCCGGGGGCGCCCTGGCCGGCGCCATGGCGCCGGTGGCCTGGGTGGTGTGGTGGTCCGGCGATGCGTTCGGCACGCTGCTCGTCGCGCCGCTGCTGCTGGCCTGGGCGGGGTTGCCGCCCGGCTTCCGGTCCTGGAAGCGGGCACTCGAAGCAGCCCTGCTGGCCGCCACTCTGAGCACGCTGGCCTTCCTCGCATTCGCGCGCGGCAGCATTCCGCCGGCGATGGCGTACAGCATGCTCGTCTGGGCATCGCTGCGATTCGGACTGCGCGGCGGCACTCTGGCCGGCGCTGTGCTGGTGGTGATCGCCGGCACCGCGACCGGATCCGGGCTGGGTCCACTTGTCGGGGGAACCGTCACAGAGTCCGCGTTCAACCTGCAAGTGGTGGCGGGATTCGCGGTGGTGCTGGCCGTGCTCCTGGGCGCCGCCATGGACGAACGCCACGCAGCCTTGCGGGAAGTGCGGGCGGTGGCGCGAATGCGACAAACGGTGATCGACGGCTCACCCTTTGCGATCGTGGCGCTGGATCCGGAAGGCCGAGTGATCACGTGGAACCGGGCCGCCACCGAGCTGTTCGGCTGGACCGCCGACGAGGCGATCGGCCATCCGCTCAAGGTCGTGCCGCCGGAATCGGCGGCACACGCCACCCAACTGCTCACGCTGCTGTCGGAGGGAAGGCGGTTGGTGCGCCAGCCCCTGGACCGCGTGCACCGCGACGGTCATCACCTGTCGCTCGAACTGACGGCGTCGCCGATGCACGACGACGACGGCCGGATCATCGGCGCGATCGGGGTGTACGAGGACGTGAGCGGCCTGCTCAAGGCGGAGCGTCAGGCAGCCGACACCGTGCGCCGCATGCAGCTGCTGGTGGAAAGCGCGGTGGACGCCATTGTCAGCGCCGACAGGCATGGGATCATCACGGGATGGGATGGCAGGGCCGAAGCGATTTTCGGCTGGAGCCGAGAGGAGGCAGTGGGCCGGTCGCTGGCCGAGACACTGATCCCGGAGCGCTACTACGATGCCCACGCCCGGGCATACCACCACCTCGTCACGACCGATCAGGAACAGGTCAAATGGCCGCTGGAACTTGTGGGCCGCCGCAAGGACGGGTCCGAGCTGCCGGTGGAACTGGTCGTATCGCATGCCGAGCTCGATGGCCAACTCCAGTTCAGCGCGTTCATCCGGGACATCACCGACCGCCGCCGGGCGGAGGATGCGCTGCGGCAGAGTGAAGAGCAGTTGCTGCAGGCCCAGAAGATGGAAGCCGTCGGGCGGCTGGCCGGCGGTGTCGCGCATGACTTCAACAACCTCCTCACGTCGATCCTCAGTTTCGCCGACCTCGTGACCGACCAGCTGCAGCCCACCGATCCTGCGGTGGACGACGTGCGGGAGATCAAGTCCGCCGCGCTGAGGGCCGCAACGCTCACCCGCCAGTTGCTGGCCTTCGGGCGGAGGCAGCTGCTCGAGCCTCGGGTGCTGGATGCCAATGGCGTGATCACGGCGGTTGGCGCGATGCTGGGCCGGCTGCTTGGCAGTGACGTCGCGGTGGTCACTGAACTCGACCCGGACGTCCTGCACGTCCGGGTGGATCGGGGCCAGCTGGAGCAGGTGCTGGTGAACCTCGCGGTCAACGCGCGTGATGCCATGCCGGACGGCGGAGTGCTGAGGATCAGCACCCGGAACGCCAGGGTCGGCGTCGCCATGGCAACAACGCACGCCGACCTGGCAGTGGGTGCCTACGTCGTGATCCGGGTGGCCGACAGCGGCCAGGGCATGGACGCCGCCACGCTGGAACGTGCGTTCGAGCCGTTCTACACCACCAAGGAAGCGGGCAAGGGCACCGGGCTGGGTCTTTCCACCGTGTACGGCATCGTGCGCCAGCATCAGGGTGCGGTGCTGGTCGACAGCCAGCCGGGCAATGGTGCGCGCTTCGACGTGTACCTCCCTGCGGTTGCCGAGCCGGAGGACAGCGACGCAGCCGTCAGCACCCAGCACCGGCCCGATGGAGGATCCGAACTGGTGCTGCTGGTCGAGGACGAGGACACGATCCGGGGGCTCGCCGAGCGGGTGCTGCGCCAGTACGGCTACACGGTGCTGGTCGCCAGGAACGTCGCGGAGGCGGAGGTGCTCGCGGCCGAGACACCCGGGATCGCGCTCCTGCTGACGGATGTGGTGATGCCGGGCGGGTCGGGTCTGGTGCTGGCGGGCACGCTCCGCTCGCGGATGCCGGGGCTCAAGGTGCTGGTGATGTCCGGGTTCACCGGCGAGCACGGCGAGGCGGCGCCGGTGCCGGAAGGCACGCCGTTCCTGCCCAAGCCGTTTGGCCCGGACGAACTGGCGAGGAAGGTGCGCGAAGCGCTCGACGCCTGAGCCGCGGCGCGGTTAGCTTGCAGGTGCCGCCAGGGGCATCGTGGATCGCCACGATTGAGACGCCACCCTTGGAACCTGATCCGGTTGACACCGGCGGAGGGAGCGCGGCACTCGGCAGTCCCTCCGTCGGCGCACGCACGAGGAGCCTTTCATGGCCACCCAGGTCGCGCCCACCCCGTCATCCCCCGCGGATGACGCATCCCGATTCAGCAGCGCCTATCCCAACTCGAGCAAGGTCTACCAGACCACGTCGGGCGGACTGCGCGTTCCATTTCGCGAGATTGCGCTTTCAGGCGGCGAGCCGCCGCTGCGGGTGCACGACACCAGCGGTCCCGAAACGTGGGACGTGCGGGCGGGGCTGCCTGCAGTGCGACGAACGCCTCGGCGCCTCGGCGCCTCGGCGGCTCGGCGGCCGGTTACCCAGCTGGAGTTCGCGCGTCAGGGCCAGATCACGGACGAAATGGAGTTCGTGGCGCTGCGGGAGGGGATGCCCGCCGAGTTCGTGCGGAGCGAAGTGGCGCGGGGGCGGGCCATCATTCCGGCAAACATCAATCATCCGGAACTCGAGCCCACCATCATCGGGCGCAACTTCCTGGTGAAGATCAACGCCAACATAGGCAACAGCGCCATCCGGTCGGACATCGAGGAGGAGGTCGAGAAGCTTCGCTGGGCGATTCTCTGGGGCGCCGATACGGTGATGGACCTCTCCACCGGCAAGCGCATCCATGAGACTCGCGAATGGATCATTCGCAACTCGCCGGTGCCGATCGGCACGGTGCCGATCTACCAGGCGCTGGAGAAGGTCGGGGGCGTGGCGGAGGACCTGACGTGGGAGGCATATCGCGACACGCTGGTGGAGCAGGCCGAGCAGGGAGTGGACTACTTCACGGTGCACGCCGGCGTGCTGCTGGAATATGTGCCGCTCACGGCGGACCGGGTGACCGGCATCGTGTCGCGGGGCGGCTCGATCCTGGCCAAGTGGTGCCTGGCGCATCACAGGCAGAACTTCCTGTACACCCACTTCGCCGAGATCTGCGCCATCATGCGGGCGTACGATGTGTCGTTCTCGCTGGGCGACGGGCTCCGGCCCGGCAGCATCGCCGACGCCAATGACGCGGCCCAGTTCGCCGAGCTCAAGACCCAGGGCGAGCTCAACCGGATCGCGTGGGAGCATGGCGTGCAGGTGATGAATGAGGGGCCGGGGCACATTCCCATGCATCTCATCAAGGAGAACATGGAAAAGCAGCTGGAATGGTGCCAGGAGGCGCCGTTCTACACCCTCGGCCCGCTCACCACCGACATCGCGCCGGGGTATGACCACATCACCAGCGCCATCGGTGCCGCGATGATCGGATGGTACGGCACAGCAATGCTCTGCTACGTGACGCCCAAGGAGCACCTGGGGCTTCCCGACAAGGACGACGTCAAGGCGGGGGTGGTCGCGTACCGGATCGCGGCGCACGCGGCCGACCTGGCCAAGGGGCATCCCCGCGCGCGGGAGTGGGACGATGCGATCTCCCGGGCCCGGTTCGACTTCCGGTGGGAAGACCAGTTCAACCTGTCGCTGGATCCGGTGACGGCGCGGGCCTATCACGACGAGACCCTGCCGGCTGACGGCGCCAAGGTGGCGCACTTCTGCTCGATGTGCGGGCCGAAGTTCTGCTCCATGCGGATCTCCCAGGACATCCGGGACGAAGCCGCGCGCCAGCGGGAGCAGGGAATGCAGGCCAAGGCGGACGAGTTTCGGGAGCGCGGTGGCGAGATCTATGTGAGGGCGGAGTAGGGGTGCCATTTCCCGGTGTCGAAGTGCGCGGCGGGGATCGAGGGACCTCACCCCCTGTCCCCCTCTCCGCTATGGAGAGGGGGGACTCTCGGAAGAGTGCGGAGCAAGGTAGGCTGGGGGGTGAGGTCCTCGGCCTTTGCCGTGCGCTCCGGAGCCGATTGACCGCACCGCCCCCTCGATCTCGGCCTCTAGACGTTCCTGGCTGAGTTCGCCATTCGGGATCCTTGCGACGCGGACGCCTGCCGCGGCGAGAATGCCGTCCCGTAGAGAATCGCGCTCGTGGCCCCACTGGGTGAAATGGGGCGCGCCGTCGAGTTCAATAGCGAGGCGGAGTTCGGCGCAGTAGAAGTCCGGGATGAATCCCGCAATCACATGCTGCCGGCGAAACTTGTACCCGAGGCATCGGCGATTGCGAAGCAGTTCCCAGGCGATGCCCTCAGCCGGCGTCGCTTCGCGCCGCATGCTCTTCGCGCGGAACATCAGGAAGCTGAACCACGATACCGGCATTCCTGAAGTTGGAGCGACATGGCCGGGAGACGGGTACCACTGGAGCGCGAATGGTGGCGTTGAAGTGCGGCGGGCCTGGCGGCACGCGTGTGACCCGAAAGGCGGCGTTGATGGCGATTGGCCTCGCGATCCTGCTGACCGCGGCCGCGGTCGTGCTGATCCTGAATTTCACCTCCGGCGAGAAGAAGATCGAGCACGAGATCCACGCGGAGTACGGAGTGGACTCACCCCAGTTCCGCCGCACCATGGGCGCACTGCTCGGCCCGTCGCTGGTGGACGGCAATGCGGTGACGTCACTCCAGAACGGCGACGAGATCTTCCCGGCCATGCTGGAAGCCATCCGTTCGGCCGAACACACCATCACCTTCGAGACCTACATCTACTGGTCGGGCGAGGTGGGGCGGACCTTCGCGGACGCCCTGATCGACCGGGCACGCCACGGGGTCGCGGTGCATGTGCTGCTGGACTGGGTGGGCACCGGCAAGCTGGACGACGCCATGATCGACGAGATGAAGGACGCCGGCATCCAGGTGGACAAGTTCCATCCCCTGCGCTGGTACAACCTGGGCCGGATGAACAACCGGACCCACCGGAAGCTCCTGGTGGTGGACGGGCGAATTGGCTTCACCGGCGGCGTCGGCATCGCCGACCTGTGGCAGGGCCACGCCCAGGACTCGGAGCACTGGCGCGACTCGCACTACCGGATCGAGGGCCCGGCGGTGGCCCAGATGCAGGCCGCCTTCATGGACAACTGGCTCAAGACCCGGACTCGGGTCCTGCACGGCGAGGGATACTTCCCATCGCTGCCGAAGGCGGGTGACGCGGCGGCCCAGGTGTTCACCAGTTCGCCCGACCAGGGGAGCGAAAGCGTCCGGCTGATGTACATGTTGTCGCTGGCGGCGGCGGAGCGCTCCATCCGGATCGCGGCCAGCTACTTCGTGCCCGATTCACTGGTCACCGCCACCCTGGTGAGTGCAGCAGAGCGGGGGGTGAACGTCGAGCTCATCCTGCCGGGCAAGCACATCGACGCTTCGCTCGTGCGGAAGGCGTCCCGGGGCGGGTGGGGCCCGCTGCTCGAGGCGGGAGTGAAGATTTACGAGTACCAGCCCACGATGTACCACTGCAAAGTGATGATCGTGGACGACCTCTGGACCAGCGTCGGCTCCACCAACTTCGACAACCGTTCATTCCGGCTCAACGCCGAGGCCAACCTCAACGTGCTGGACCGGGAATTTGCGCTTGAGCAGGTACGGCAGTTCGAGCTCGACAAGGCCAGGTCCCGGGAAATCACCCACGCCATGTGGCGGGCCCGGCCGGCTCGGGAGAAGCTGGCAGAGCGCCTTGCCCGGCTCTTCCGGTCCCAGTTGTGAGGCCCGGCTTCAGCGGGTGACCTGGCCCCGCTCGATGGCGAACGCCGTGAGGCCGGCAACAGTATGGATGTCGAGCTTGCGCATCAAGGTTTCGCGGTGGGTCTCGACGGTTCTGTGGCTGATGCCCAGCTCCGCCGCGATTTCCCGGTTGGTCCGGCCCAGGGCCACTCCCACAAGCACGTCCCGCTCCCGGGGTGTCAACGTGGCCAGCAGGTCGGGAGCGCCGGCAGCTGGGTCGTCCCGCCAGTGCTGCCGCAGGGGGCCACTGAGCCACTGCCCGCCGTGATGGACCGTGCGGATCGCGCCCGGCAACTCGGTGGCGGCGGCATCCTTCAGCACGTATCCTCGCGCGCCGGTTCGCATGCCTTCGCGCACATACTCCGGGTTGTCGTGCATGCTGAGCAGCAGGATTCGGGCGCCGGGAACCGATTGGGTGATGCGTGCTGCAGCACGCAGGCCCGACTCCCCGCGCATGGACACATCAAGCACCACGATATCGGGTTGCTCTGCCTTGGCCAGCGCCACAGCTTCCGGGGCGGAGCCCGCCTCGGCCACGATGGCGATGTCGGGCTCCCCTTCCAGCACGCGACGGACGCCTTCGCGCACGATGGCATGGTCGTCTGCTACCAGCACGCGGATCATGGGCTGAATCTACTCTGCGGCCGGCAGCCGAAGCAGCAGCCGCAGCCCGTGCGGGGCACGAGGAAGAACCTCCACACTGCCGCCCAGGGAGTGGAAGCGTTCCCGCATCCCCGCCAGCCCCATGTGCCGGCTCCCTTCGAACTCGGCGGGCAGCGTCCCGGACATGCCGATGCCATCGTCTTCCACCAGCAGCGTCACGGTGGCGGTGGCCTGACCCAGCGTCACGGCTGCGGTTGTGGCTCCGGCGTGGCGCAACACGTTGGTGAGCGCTTCCTGCAAGCCGCGAAAGAACGCGAGTTCGCCCGCGGGGGTGAGTCGGGGTGGTTCGCCGACCAGCTTGAAACAGGTCCGAACGCCGCCACGGTCCTGGACCTCCGCCGCCAGCGAACGCAATGCGGGTACCAGGCCCAGATCATCGAGCAGCGACGGGCGCAGGTCGTTGACCACCCGGCGGATGCTGTGAATGCCCTGGTCGACGAGCCCCGTGGCCCGGGTCACTCCATCGGGATCAGCACCGGATTCCGCCAGCAACCCCAGTTCGATCTTGATCGCCGAGAGGAGCTGGGCGGATTCATCGTGGAGCTCTCGCGACAAGCGGCGCCGTTCGTCCTCGTGCTGCGCGACCATCCTCGCGCTGAGGCGCTCGAGGTCGCGTCCGCGCGCGGCGAGCCGTCGCGACAAGTCTGCGTGCGCCAGCGCCGCGGCGACCTGTCGCCCCAGCGCCTGGAGCACCCGATCATCGAGGACGGTAAACGGGTCGCGCACATCGCCGGTCAGGAGGAGAACGCCCGCGGCGCGTTCACCGTGGAGCAGCGGAAGTGCGGTAGCGAAACTGCCAGCGCGCCGGATTCCGAACGAGGCCGGCCGCCCGGTGCGCCGGGCCTGGTTCACCGCTGCCAGCTGGAAGCCCGCGAGCGGCCGACCGGCGCTGGTGGTCTCGCGGCCGCTGCCGGCGGTTATGGTCGTGTCGTCATTCGCGATGAATGCCGCCCCGTGCACGCCGGGAAGGGAGAGCGGTCGCTCCAGCAGGGTGACCAGCGGACTGTCACCGTGGCCTTCCGGCTGCAGGTCGGCCGACAGCCGGCTGAGGGCATCCATTCCCCGGCGCTGGTCGTCCTGGACCAGCAGCATCAATCCGGCGACCACCGCGAGCTCGAACACGATGTCGAGGTAGTAACCCCACGGTGCCCACGCCCCCTGCGCCCGCAGGAACGGATAGTCGAGGTGATGGATGCCCCACAGCACCATCGCCCAGCCGATAACGGCGGCTCCTGGAGCGGCGGCGCGGCGCCAGTAGTGGAGGAACACCGCTCCCGTCCCGATGGTAGCCAGGCTCAGCACAATCACGGTTGGCACGGCCGCCAGCAGGAAGCTGTCGAGGTAATAGACCGCCACAACGGACCAGGCGACCGGCACCAGCGGCACCGCGAGGTGCCATGGGCGGAACTGGAGGCCGCGAGAGAAGACCAGCGCGGTCCAGAGGAGCGCCAGCGCGGTCCAGCCGGTGAGGACCTGATGCAGCAGCAGGAGCTCGCGATGGGATGTCAGCAGGAACCAGATGATGGCGCCGACCCGGGCGACGTACGCCAGCCAGGCGACGGTCCACCAGGCAAACCAGCGCTTGCGGTAGCGATGGTACAGCACGGCGGACACGACGGCGGCGCCGGCGGTGAGCACGGCCTGAAACAGTGCCGCATCCAGCTCGAGCGGGTCAGCGACCGGCGGTGGGATCTCTACCTGCATGGGCCAAACGTATCGCCCCCACTCGACATCCGCCCCCGACGTGCGATACGTTGCGCCGGGCCCGGGGAGGGCCAGAGGAAGGCGCTGCGGGCGCGATCAATCAGGAGGGCGAACCAATTGCCATGAGCGGGGCCACTTTTGCCCAGGCGTTCGAGCGCCTGGTGATCCTCTTTCGCGATACGCCCAAGGACACCGCTGAGCACGGGCGGGCGGCGGTTGCGGCGGCGGCCGCGGCGGCGACCCTGAGCGAGCCAGCGCGGTTCGAGGCCGGCTTCGAGCGGGGAACGATTTCCTTCCGAACCACCATGCGGAGCAGGATGCTCGAGCGGGCAGTGGACTGGTTGGAGGTGGACTCGGCGGCGACCCTCAGCGACCTCGGGGCGCTGGCACGTGCGCTGGCGAGTGACGACCTGCCGCTGCAGGAGGCGCGAGGGATTCGCCTGGCGCTGGTGCCCCTTCCCGTGCCGGTAGAGCCGGAGCCCACGTTCCGGGTCTCCGGCGCATATGCTGCACTCGCGGGCGACGAAAACGCGGAACCGGACCCGGAGCTCCAGGAACACATCGACGCGATCAGCGCCGCTGTCAGCGATCGGGATTGGCACCGGGTCGCGGGCGCCGCGATCGCGCTGCTGGACTACGCCGAGCAGCCGGGCGATCGCCGCCGGGTGCGACTCATCGCCGCCCGACGCGCGCTGGATCGGCCCGTGCTCGACCACCTGCTGGACCACGCGCTGCGCCGGGCGGAGGACCAGGGGGCGGTGTCGCAGGTGCTCGCCCGGATCGGGCCGGAGGGCCACGAGGTGATGGTGCACGGGATCGCCACCAGTGAATCGCTCGCCGCCCGACGCTTTCTGCACGATCGACTCGCGCAGACGCCCGATGCGCTGCCCCTGCTGCTGCCCTTGCTGCAGCGTGGCAAGCCGCATCAGGTGCGCCACGCGGCAAGCCTGGTTGGGCGTCTGGCGGAGGTTCAGGCGGTTCCGTCACTGGCAGCTGCCGTCCGGCATCCTGACGAGGCGACGCGGGCAGAGGTTCTACGGGCACTGGCGGCCTTCGAGGAGCCGATCGCGCGTTCGGCCCTGTCGGAAGCGCTGACGCATCCGGTAGCAGGCACCCGCATCGCGGCAGCGGCGGCAGTCGGAATGGCCGGTCGGGTCTCGTTGTCGCCGGCGCTGATGAGCGCCCTGCGCGATGAAAAGGACTCGTCGGTGCGACGCGCGCTCGCCACGGCGGCGGCGCGCATCGGCACGGTCGAAGCGATGGAAGAGCTGGTGCGCATCGCACTGGCGCGCCGGCGACTGGTTCGCGGCGGCGAGCCGGTGGAGATGCGGCTCGATGTAGTGGCCGGCCTGGCTGCCGCGAATACCGCGGAAGCCCGGCGCTCCCTGGACCGGATTGCCCGCGAGGCGGACCGAAAAGTGAGCGAAGCGGCGGACCAGGCGCTCAGCGTGCGCCGCCAGTAATCCGGCGCACCGGGCGGTCGGCGAGGGCAGCTCCGGGCCAGCAGCAACCCTCCGTGCATTCGTCGGGTGCCGCCTCCATCCTGCCCACCGCGCGCCTCAGCGGGGAGTTTGTCAGGCGTTCAACCACGATGTCCCGAAGGGCTCCGACAAACTGGCGGTCGGTTCCTACGGTAGCTGCCCGATGGAATCCCACGTTGAGATCCGCCGCCACGCCAGCCGCCTCATGGTCCAGGTCGAAGAGCACTTCCATGTGATCCGACAGAAACCCTATCGGCATCACGACAACCTCGCGGACCCCGGCGGACGCGAAGGTGGCGATCTGCGCGCAGATGTCCGGCTCCAGCCACGGCACCTGTGCCGGTCCGCTGCGGCTCTGGAAGGCCACGGTCCATTCGGTTACGCCTGCCGCGGTGGCCGTCAGCCGGCTCGACTCCCAAAGCTGCTCCTCGTAGGCACACTGTCGTGCCATGCTCAAGGGAATGCTGTGTGCGGTGAACACGACCTGTGGCCGGCCCCGGCCGGCGTCCGCTTGCTGCTGCGCTGCGGCCAGCGATCGGGCAGCGGCCTCGATGAAGCCCGGGTGATTGAAGCAGGCGCGAACCTTGTTGAAGCGGGGAGCGCGCGGCCCCACCGCCGCTACAGCGCGCTGGACATCTTCCTGGTACTGGCGACAACTGGAATAGGAGCTGAACGACGAAGTAATGAGGAGCAGCGCGGATCGGACTCCATCTGATGCCATGGTCCGGACCGTCTCCTCGATTGACGGATGCCAGTTCCGGTTGCCGAGGTACACCGGCAGCGGATGCCGATAACTCGCGAGGTCGGCTTCGAGTGCGGCCCGGAGCGCGCGCATCTGCGCGTTGATCGGACTGGCGCCGCCGAAGTGCAGGTAGTGACTGGCGACCTCCTGCAGCCGTTCAGGCGGGATGTTGCGGCCCCGGGTGGCATGGGCGAGGAAGGGCAGCACATCCTCGGGGCCGTCGGGGCCGCCGTAGGCCACCATGAGCACCGCGTCGTAGCGGGGCGCCGGTTCGATGACGGTCATGCTGCGGCTTCCTCACGAAGCGCTCCGCGAAACGCCTCGAGCGTCTGCGACAGTTCGGCGTCGCCATGGGCGCTCGACACGAACGCGGCCTCGAACTGCGATGGCGGCCAGTAGACGCCGTGTTTGAGCAGGCGATGAAAGACCCGGCTGAAGCGCTCGCGATGGGCCCGCGCTGCGTCGGTCCAGCTGGTGACGGGTGCCTCGGTGAAGAACGGTGTCAGCATGGTTCCTGCGCGCTGGACGTGCAGCGGTACCCCGGCCTCGGTGGCAAGCACGGTGAGCCCGTCCGCCAGTCGCTGCGCCATGGAGGCGACGCCGTCCCACACACCCGGCGCCCGCAGCTCGGCGAGCATGGCGAGACCGGCGGCCATGGTCAGCGGATTGCCGGCGAGGGTGCCGGCCTGGTAAACCGGGCCCGCCGGCGCGACCAGCTGCATCACCTCCCTGCGGCCGCCATAGGCACCAACCGGCAGCCCGCCGCCGATGATTTTGCCGAGGGTGGTGAGGTCCGGCGTCACGCCGTACAACGCCTGGGCGCCTCCGGGGTGGACCCGAAATCCGGTCATCACCTCATCGAAGATCAGCAGCGCGCCATGCTTCGTGGTAACTGCACGCAATCCCTCGAGGAAGCCGGGAGCGGCCGGAACCACGCCCATGTTGCCCGCGACCGGCTCCACGATCACGGCCGCAATGCGATCGGGGCGCTTGCTGAACAGCGCCTCCACCTCGTCGAGCGCATTGAACGGCAGCACGACGGTGTCGGCCGCCGCACCACGGGTCACGCCTGGCGAGTCGGGCAGGCTCAGAGTCGCTACGCCCGAGCCCGCCTGCACCAGGAACTGGTCGGCATGGCCGTGGTAGCAGCCGGCAAACTTCACCAGTTGCGGGCGGTCGGTGAACGCACGGGCCACCCGTACGGCGCTCATGGTGGCTTCGGTGCCGGAACAGACGAAGCGCAGCAGTTCGAGCGACGGCATGGCGTGCTGCAGTGCCTGGGCAAGGCTGGTCTCGTGCACGGATGGCGCGCCGAAGCTCGTTCCGCGAGTCGCGGCGTCCTGGATAGCCGAGATGACGCGCGGCGGGGCGTGTCCGAGGATCAGCGCGCCCCATGAGAGGACGTAATCGACATAACGCTGGTTGTCCTCATCTGTCAGCCAGGCCCCCGAGCCCCGTGCCACAAAGACCGGGTGACCGCCGACCGCGGTGAAGGCACGCACCGGCGAATCCACGCCGCCCGGCAGCGCGCGCAGCGCTTCCTCGAACAGCGCTCGTGATCGGGGGCGGATCATGTCGGCACCAGGGCGGGAGCCAGCGCGTCGGCGGCACGCCAGCCTGAGGCGATGCAATCGGGGATGCCGACCCCACCAAAGCTGGCCCCTGCGAGCGCAAGGCGGGGCCAGCGTGTCGCCCCCTGCATGATTGCGTCCACCCGGTCGCGGTGCCCCAGCGTGTACTGGGGCATCCCACCGGGCCAGCGGACGACCTGCGCCATGATCGGTTCGGCGTAAATGCCCAGGGTGCGCCGCAGCTCGGCGCGGGCCAGCCGCACCAGCTCCGCCTGGTCCGCCAGCGCTGACGCATCGTTACCATGTCGGCCGATGAAGCAGCGAAACAGGTGGGTGTGGGACGGCGCGCGACCCGCAAACTTCCGGGACACGAAGGTGCAGGCGACCACCGGGCCGCCTTCGATCCGGGGGGAGAGGTAGCCGTACCCCGGCAGCGGGTGATGCACATCAGCGCGCTGATATGCCAGGGAAACAACGGCCGTGTGCACATGCGGGATGCTGCGGAGACAGCTGGCGAGCTCGGCATCAAGCGCCGCAAGGAGCGGCGCGGCGGCATGTGCGGGCGTCGCGATGATCAGTGCGTGCGTCGAGATGCTGGAGCCGCAGGCCAGGATGACGCGATATCCCGGGCGATCAGCCTCCACCGCGATCGCCCCGCTTGACGTTCGCAGGTCGGTGCCATTCAACTGCTCCGCCAGGGCATTCACCAGCTCGGCGAGTCCGCCGGGGAAAGTCATGAAGGCGGCACCAAGGGGTACTGCGGCCTGCTCCCGGCCACGCATCCCCTTGAGCACGCTGCCGGCCGTGCGCTCGAGTTCGCGCACCTGCGGAAAGGTGGCGTCGAGGCTCAGCTGATCACCGTCCCCGGCATGTATGCCGGCGAGCAGCGGCTCGAACAGGCGACTGTACGCCTCGCGGCCGAACCGGCGGCGGAAGAACGCGCCGACCGACTCATCGGCCTCGCCACCCGCGGGAGGCACCAGCGGCTCAAGCACCGCGCGAATTCGTCCCGGCAGGGAGAGCAATCTGGAAGCCAGGAGTTGACTGCGGCGGGACGGCACCAGGCCCGAGAAACCGGCCGGGAGCGGAAAGAGTCGATCACCACGCTTGACCTGACTGGGCGCCGCGTGCGGTTCGGTCCCCACCAGGCGACTGGCAATGCCGAGCTCACGGCAAAGCTGGAGACCTGCAGGACGAGATACGAGGATGCTGTCGGGCCCGGCTTCCAGCAGGAACTCGCCTTGGCGCTGGCTGCGGATCTTGCCGCCCAGTGTGTCGGTGCACTCCAGCAGGGTCACTGCACCCGGCCCCAGCGTTGATTGCAGCCGGTGAGCCGCTGCCAGTCCGGTGATTCCCCCGCCGATGATGACTACGTCGCGGCTCATGTTCAGCCCGCCGTCCGCTCGTGCACGTAATCCACGACCGCGCGAACATGGTCCACCGGCGTTCCGGGCAGAATGCCGTGCCCCAGGTTGAAGATGTGGCCGTCGCGGCCCGCTGCGCGCTCGAGGATGCGATCCACCCGCCGGCGCAGCTCCGGCAGCGGGGCGAAGAGCGCGGCAGGGTCCAGGTTTCCCTGGACAGCTCGGTCGGGACCGACCGATGCCCAGCCCTCGTCGAGCGACGTTCGCCAATCGAGCCCGAGCACTTCGGCGCCGGTTTCGCGCATGGCCGGCAGCAGGTGACTGGCGCCGACTCCAAAGTGAATCCGGGGCACGCCGAGATCCGCGACTCGCTCGAGTACCGCGCGGGAATAGGGCAGAGCGTGAGTCCGATAGTCATGTGCATCCAGCAGCCCGGCCCAACTGTCGAAGAGCTGCACGACCCGAGCGCCGGCGCGCACCTGAGCCACGAGAAAGTCACCCAGAGCGACCGTCAGCTTCTGCATCAATGCGTGCCAGAGTTCAGGCGCCGCATGCATCATCCTTTTCGCTTCGAGGGCCTGCCGGGCGGGGCCGCCCTCCACGGCATAGGTCCCGACTGTGAACGGGCCACCCACGAAGCCGATCAGCGGCACGTGGGGCGGCAGCTCCCCGGACAGTATGCGGATTCCGCTGAGCACCGCACCGAGGTCCGCTTCAGGATCGACAGCCCGGAGGCTCGCGATGTCGTGTGCCGTGCGCACCGGATTCGCAATTGCCGGACCTTCACCGGCCACGAACCCCAGATCCAGCCCCATCGGTACCAGCGGCAGCAGGATGTCGGCGAAGAGGATCGCCGCATCGACGCCCAGTGCCCGAACCGGCTGGAGCGTCACCTCGGTGATCAGTTCCGGCTGGGCACACAGTTCCAGGAGGGTGTGCCGCTCGCGGAGGGCCCGGTACTCGGGCATGTAGCGACCGGCCTGACGCATGAACCAGATGGGCGTCACGGGGGCGGGCCGCCGCGCCGCCGCTGCGAGCAACGGTGCCTCGCTCACAGCCATGCGGGAATGGCTTCCATGTCAGCCAGCAGCTGACCGGTGTGCAGGGGAGCATCGCGGAGGGTGTAGATCCGCGCCTCGGTGGAGCGCAGCTCCTGGACGAGGCTCAGGAAGCGGCGCGGGTCATCGGTCTCGTACACCACGACGAATTCCTGGTCCTGGAGGCCGAACGAGTAAAGCAGAAGCTGGGTGATCTCCTTGTACTGGGTCCCCACCCGGATGTGACTGGCCATCATCTGTTGGCGCGTTTCCCGGTCGAGCTGGTACCAGTCGGGAGTCTTCACGAACGGATACACGATCATGAACGGGCGCCGCGCCGATCCGAAGGGGTCCACCTCCTGGACCGACCGGGTCCGGGTGTAGGGCGACGGGCGCGTAAATCCCCACAGCACCTGCCGAATCTCGACGAGGTCCCGCACGCTGGCCTTGGCCACCGCCCAATCCGCGAAGAAGCGGCCGACCCGCTCCGGCTCGGCCGAGGAACAGGCTGACCACACCATCAGCTCTCCGTCGCTCTCGAACCCACTCAGCTGATAGCAGTGCACCGCCTCGGCAGCCGCCCGGAGCCGATCGAGCCAACTCCGCAGTCGCGCGTGGCGTTCCGCTGTCGGCAGCTGGGCGTACAGCTGGCTGAAGGACACAACGGCAAAGTGATTCAGGGTTTCCGGGGTCTGCTCAGCCATGGGCTCCTGTTCCTTGCTCCCGCAGCCACGCCGCGGCCTCGCCGGCATGGTACGTGATGATGAGGTCGGCACCGGCGCGCCGGATGGCGTGGAGTATCTCGAGGACTACACGACGCTCGTCGAGCCAGCCGGTCGCACCGGCGGCCTTTACCATGGCGTATTCGCCGCTGACGTTGTACGCGGCCAGCACCGCGTCGGGAAACCGCTCGTGCGTGGCGCGAAGCACGTCGAGATACGCGAGGGCAGGCTTGACCATCAGCCCGTCGGCGCCCTGGGCGAGATCGAGGGCATGCTCGCGCATGGCCTCGCGCACATTGCCCGGATCCATCTGGTGGGTTGCGCGATCGCCGAAGGCAGGCGCGCCGCCGGCGGCATCCCGGAAGGGGCCATAGAACGCCGAGGCGTACTTGGCGGAATACGAGAGGATGGGCAGGTGGGCATGGCCGGCGTGGTCGAGCGCGGCACGGATGGTGCCGACCATGCCGTCAAGCATCGCGGATGGGGCGATCACGTCGGCACCAGCGTCCGCATGCGACACGGCTATTCGCGCCAGGACGTCGAGTGTCGGGTCGTTCAGCACGAAGTCGGCCGGCAGCGCCGGGTCGGAGTCATCGCCCCGGCCGTTCACCAGGCCGCAATGCCCGTGCGTGGTGTACTCGCACAGGCACACGTCGGTCATCACCACGAGCTCCGGCCGGGCCGCCTTGATGCTCCGGACCGCACGCTGCACCACACCATCAGGCGCGTGACTGGCACTACCGTGTGCGTCCTTGCGGGCGGGAAGGCCGAAGAGGAGCAGGGCCGGCACGCCGAGGTCGGCCAGTCGTCCTGCTTCGCCGGACACCTCGCCGACCGGCCACTGAAGCACCCCCGGCATGGAGTGTACGTCATGCGGTCGTTCGAGGGCTTCCGCCACGAACAGCGGCGCCACCAGCTGAGCTGGCGTGAGCCGGGTCTCGCGCACCAGCGAGCGGAGGGCGGGAGTCATCCGCCAGCGGCGCGGTCGCTCGATCACGCGGGCCGCCTCGAGGCGGCGAAGTGCCGCTCCAGCAGCGCCACCAGCGCGTTGGTATCGCCGGCCGGTGCGGTGAGTGGCCGCGAGACGCCGAGGCCTCGCACCTCGGCCGCGGTGGTGGGCCCGATACAGGCGACCGTCGTCGCCTTCAACACCGACACCGCATCGTCGGAGAGCAGCGCGGCGAAGCTCCGTACAGCGGAGGGAGCCATGAAGGTGATCGCGTCCATGGCGCCGCGGAGCAGCGCCAGGTGACTGGCGGCGGGCCGGACGGGCATGGTGTGATAGACAGTGACGGGAACCACCTCGGCGCCGGCGCCGCGGAGGGCAGCCACTGTCTCCTCCCGCCCGATGTCGGACCGTGGCAGGAGCACGCGCAGGTGGCTCAGAGGCCCGAGGGATGCGCCGAAGGCGGCGCCCCGGTGGTCGGCGGGCATGGCGTCCGCCGTGAGACCGTGCCGCTCCAGCGCTTGCGCGGTCGCCGGGCCCACCGCGGCAATCCGAGTCCCCGCCGGGAAGACGGCGCCTGATTTCCGCGTGTGGTCGCAGACCACGTCCACGGCAGCCGCGCTGGTGAAGACGACCCAGTCCGGTCGCTTCGGCCCCGCCAGTTCGGCATCGAGGTCCGACAAGTCGTCAGCCTGGCGCAGTTCGGTCAGCGGGCAGCACAGCGCATGAGCCCCGCTGCGGCGCAATGCTGCAACCAGGCTGTCGGGCGCGGTATGCGGCCGCGTGACCACGACGGTTCGACCTGAGAGCGCGCTCACCCGAGCCCCCCGACCGCGCCCCTGGCCAGCGCGCCGTGCGCGGCGTGGAGCCCGATGTCGCGCGCTTGCCGGACGCTGCCCAGCTCCCTTACCCGCACCGCCTGCTGGCCGTCGGTCGAGAACACGGCGCCGAGCAGCATCAGTTCCCCTCCGGTGACGGTCGCGGATGCGGCGACCGGCGCCAGGCAGCCGCCGCCCAGGCCCTCCAGGAATGCGCGTTCCGCGATGGTCGCCGCGCGGCACTCGCAATTGTCGAGTGGCTCCACTGCCGCCCGCGTGGCTGAGTCGTCGAGCCGGCATTGAATCGCCAGTGCGCCCTGTCCCGGCGCCGGCAGGAGCTGGGCCAGCGGCAGCGGGTGCACCAGGCCGGCACCGAGCCCGAGCCGGGCCAACCCCGCCATGGCAAGCACGATTGCGTCGAAGCGGCCGGCCAGCAACTGGCCGATGCGCGTATCGATATTGCCGCGAAGGGGCAGCATCCGGAGGTCTGGCCGCAGCGCCAGCAACTGCGCGGTACGCCTCACACTGCAGCTGCCGACCCGGGCGCCGGGAGGCAGCGAGGCGATCGAATGACGCGACTCCGAAAGCAGCGCATCCCGCGGATCCTCCCGGAATCCGACGGCTGCGAGAGCGAGACCAGGAGTCGGCTCCACCGGCAGGTCCTTCAGCGAATGCACCGCAACATCGATCGTGCCGTCGAGCAGTCCCCGCTCCAGCGCACTGGTAAAGACACCGGGATTGGCCAGCGCCTGAAGCGGGGTATCGGTGTCGCGGTCACCGTCGCTGGCGATGATCACTTCCTCGGGCACCGCTCGACGCTGGGCCGCGAGTCTGGCACCGATGAGGCGAGCCTGCGTCAGCGCCAGCATCGAGCCGCGGGTGCCGATACGCAGGACAGGAACACCCGGCGCGCGGCGGCTCATTCGAGGTCGAAGAGTTGTTCGATCGCGTCGGCCCAACGACCGGCTTCGGCCGGGTCGGCGAGGCGCAGCCGGCGTGACGGCGAGTCGAGGAGCTTGCCGACCAGCGACCGGCTGAGCGCCACCACCTGCTGGCGTACCTGCTCATCCACTGGACCGATGCGGCGGAGCGCCCGCTCCACTTCCTGCCGGCGAACCATCTCCGCTCTGGAATGCAGCCCCGCGAGAACCGGCTTGAGCGCGGCGCCACGGCGCCAGGATTCGAAGTGGGTGACTTCCTCACTGACGATGGCCTCGGCCGCTGGTACATCCCGGCGGCGGGCCGCGACATTGTCGGCCAGTCGCGGCTTCAGCTGGTCAAGGTCCAGCAGTTCCACGTTGCCAAGCGAGGCAACGCCCGGTTCCACATCGCGGGGTACGGCGATGTCCACCAGGATGAGCGGCGCCGAACGCCCCCGCAGGTCGAGCACGCTGGCCATCAGGCTCAGCGGGATCACGGGGTGAGGCGCGGCTGTAGCGGTGATCACCCCGTCCGCTTCCGCTACTGCACGCTGCAGGTGGTGCCACGGCACCGGCTCGGCGCCGACGTTGCGGCACAGCTGGTGGAGCGGGCCATCGGACCGGCCAACGACACGGAGTTGGCGCACCCGCTTTGCCGCCAGCACCTGGGCCGCCGCGCGTGCCATTTGCCCGGTTCCAACCACCAGGATGGAACGGGCCTTCTGAGGCAGGCGTTCCAGCAAGGCGCGGACGCCTTCACTTGCCACGCTGGACGGCAGCCGCCCGATCCCGGTCTCGCTACGAACCCGGCGGCCCGCGCGCACAGCACTCCGGAACGCGGCGCCCAGAATGGGGCCCGAGACTCCGGCGTGCGACGCGGTTCGGTGTGCCTCCGCTACCTGGCCCAGCACCTCTGCCTCGCCGGGAACCTGGGAGTCGAGCCCGGCCGCCACCAGGCACAGGTGCCGGACGGCACCGTGCCCGACAGCGGTAAACAGGTGGGGAGCAATGACGGAAGGCGAGACAGCGCACGCCTGGGCCAGCAGCCCCTGCGCCTCGGTGGGGAAGGCGGTGAACCGGCTTCCGGGATTCCCTGCGGCACCGTACAGCTCAGTGCGGTTGCAGGTGGAGAGCAGCACCACCTCCCGCAATCCGAGTTCCCGGGCTGCATCCCGCAGCCGGGACGTGGCGAGCATCTCGATGGTACGGCCGCGGGCGACAGCAACCTGCTCCCGCACCGCCAGCGGAGCGGTGTGGTGGCTTACTCCGACGCAGAGTAGCGGCATTGACGGGGCGACCGAGGCATGGGAAGGAGAAGCTAGATCCCGGGCCCCTGCGGCACTATTCGGACATGTACGGGGGTAACAATACGGAGACAGGAGGGGAAAGGCGGGACGTGCAAGTGGGGAGTGGGAGGTGCTCTTCCCACTTCCCACTCCCCACTTCCCACTTACTGCTGGTCGTCTACATCAAACTTGTTGACATGCACGTCGAGGTTGTGGTTGACCCGCAACCCAACGATTCCGTTCATTTGCTCTGGCCGCACGTCCATCGTGTGCAGCGTCTGGCCGTTGGCGCCGAAGATGATGGTCTCACCCTTGGCGTCGATGGCCAGCGTGTTGGTGGCCTTGCCCTCGGCGTCCGCCTTGACCACGGCCGCGTTCGGGGTCCAGTCAACCACGGTGTTCACGATGTCGGCATTGCGCTGCTTGATGGTGAACTGTCCATCGCCGCGCACCAGAAAGTAGGTGTACTTCTGGCCCGTGCTTTCAAGCCCGGTGCCGCCGAAGAAAAGTCCGTAGGCCTCCGCATGCTCCGGCGCCTTGGTCTGGGTCAGCTCGGCCTCGGCGTGGAAGTTGTTCTCCACCTGGTCCTCCGCGCGGTAGAAGATGCCCGCGGGGCCGGTGGTGACGTGAAAGCCGTCACCCATGGTGGCAAACGCTACGCCGGTGAGCTCCTTGGTCTTGTCGCCGCGGGCGCTCCAGCCTGACGGCAGAGCCCCACCGCCCACCGCCGGGACATCGGCGTCGGGCGTGGCTTCAGGTTCAGCATCGGGCTTGTCGGAATCCATCGGCTCGTCCGCCTTGGGGTACTCGACCGAGTCGGGCTTGGCGGAATCCGGCATGGCTGGATCCGCGATCGGCGGGAGCGCCGGTACCGCTGCATCGGGCGCCGCCGTGTCAGGCGCGGCCGGATCAACCACCGGAGGGGCCGCCACCGGCGGCGTCACGGTCGGGTTGGCCGAGTCCACGATGACGGGTGCGGCAGTATCGACCCGAATCGGTTCCTGGCCGCGTGCCCGGCCGCCCAGCGTGTCGCGGAGGACGGAGTCCGGAACCGCGGGCTTGGCGGA
Source organism: Gemmatimonadales bacterium (assembly GCA_035759745.1). Classification (GTDB taxonomy): domain Bacteria; phylum Gemmatimonadota; class Gemmatimonadetes; order Gemmatimonadales; family GWC2-71-9; genus CAMLHP01. The sequence goes on along the minus strand of DASTUF010000013.1, from coordinate 29,250 downwards.
GGTATCGGGCCGGACAGGGTCCTGTGCGGCCAGTGGGGCAGCGGCAAACAGAGCCGCCGCGAGAATGGCAATGGTCTTCATGGGTCCTACCCCCCGGGGGGTTGATGGTGAAACACGGCGACGGTAAGCTTGTTGCTGCCCGGACCCGTCGCCCGAACACTGGAGACTCGAGTGCTGTACTACTTTGGAATGCTTTTCGCCATCATTGGCGCGTCGGCAATCCTCTTTGCCCTCGGATTTGTCTCCGCTGTCATCGGTGGGCTGGTCAACGGCATGGTGGCACTGATGGCGGGACCGGTCATTGACCGGGTCGCCGCCCGCCGCCGCTAGCTCCCGACGTCCTCCGCCGTGGCGACTGGCTCGCTGGCCTGTCGCCTGGCACCTTCCAGATTGGTGTTGAGTCCTGCCAGCAATTCCCTCAGTCCTCGCACCTTCATCTGGAGCCCTCCACCGCGCCGGCTCAGCGTACTCATGATGCCCGCTGATTCCGCCACCGCGCCGAATCCCTGCGCCTGCGCGCCCGCCTTGATCTCATCGAGCATGCGTCCCAACTGGCGCGTCATGACCTCATCGACCTGCATGGCCGCCATGGCTTCCACGATCCGCCGGATCCGGTCCAGCTTGGGTGGCACGGTCTCGAGGAATGCGAGCTGCGCCAGCTGGCGGGAGGACAGCTTCGGTGCCATGGACGCTTAATGTATGACTGCGCTGAAGTTGGCAACGTGACGCAGCACACTATCAACCTTTCGTGAGCATGACATTCTGGTCACGGCATGGTTCCGGGCTGAAACCGAGGAGGACATAGGGCGTATGGCGTAGGGTTTAGGGCCTTTGGGCTCAAGCCATAGGCCATACGCCATAAGCCACATATATGAAACTATCCGACATTTCTATTCAGCGGCCGGTCCTGGCCAGCATGATGAGCCTGGCGCTCATCCTGTTCGGCGTGATCGGCTACACCCAGCTCTCGGTCCGGGAGTATCCGGACGTCGACCCGCCCATCATCTCGGTCAGCACCTTCCTGCCTGGTGCCAATCCCCAGGTGGTGGAGTCGGCCATTACCGACATCCTGGAGGAGGAGCTCAGCACGGTGCCCGGCATCCGGACGCTCACCAGCGCCAGCGCCGAGCAGTTCAGCAACATCACCATCGAGTTTACCCTCGACCGCGACGTGGACGACGCGGCGCAGGATGTGCGCGACCGGGTCTCCCGGGTGCGGGGCCGCCTGCCGCAGGACATCGAAGAGCCGGTGATCGCCAAGCAGGAGGCGGACGCGCAGCCGTTCGTGTGGCTGGCGCTCAAGGGCGAAAACTACTCGCTGCTCCAGCTCTCGGACATTGGAGACCGGATCGTCAAGCCCCGGCTGCAGAGCCTGCCGGGCGTAGGCCAGGCCCAGATCTTCGGCGAACGCAGGTTCGCCATGCGGGTGTGGCTGGATCCGGGCGAGCTGGCGGCCCGGGGCCTCACGGTCCAGGATGTCGAGGCGGCGATCCAGTCGCGCAATGTCGAGGTTCCGGCCGGGCGGATCGAGAGCGAGCGCCGGGAGTTCTCGGTCCGCTCCCTGGGCCAGCTCAAGACGCCGGAGGAGTTCGGCGACCTCACGGTGTCGAACGAGGGTGGGCAGCTGGTGAAGCTGCGGGAGCTTGGCACGGTCGAATTGGGACCGGAAGACGAGCGCAGCGTGCTGCGCTACAACGGCACGGCGGCGGTCGCCGTGGGAGTGATCCGCCAGTCCAAGTCCAACCTGATCGAAGTGGCGGACGCGATCCACGCCGAGTTGCCGCGGATCCAGCAGGCGCTGCCGCCGGGGGTGTCACTGGAGGTGGCCTTCGACGCCTCGACCTTCGTGAAACGCTCGATCAGCGAGGCCCAGGAGACGCTGCTGATCGCCGCGGGCCTGGTGATCGTGATCATCTTCCTGTTCCTCCGGAACCTCCGGGCAACGATCATCCCCGGCATCGCGATCCCGGCCTCGATCATCTCGACTTTCGCGATCATGTACTTCCTGGGGTTCTCGATCAACAACGTCACGCTGCTCGCGCTCACGCTGGCCATCGGCATCGTGGTCGATGACGCGATCATCGTGCTGGAGAACGCCTACCGCCACCAGGAGGAGCTGGGAGAGGATCCCATCACCGCCGCAACCAACGGCACCCGGGAGATCGCCTTCGCGGTGATCGCGACCACCATCGCGCTGGTGGCGGTGTTCACGCCGCTGGCGTTCCTGGAGGGCAATACCGGGCGGCTGTTCAACGAGTTCGGCATCGCAGTGGCGGGCTCGGTGGTGGTTTCGGGCTTCGTGGCGCTGACGCTCACCCCGATGCTGTGTGCCCGCATCCTCCGGGTACCACCCCGCCACGGCCCGATCTACCAGGCGCTGGAGCGCGGCTTCGACGGGATTGCCAACGGGTACGCGCGGCTGCTGCGGTGGGCCGTGGCCCGGCCGCTGGTGGTGGTGGCCGGCGCAGTCGCCGTGCTCCTGGTTGCGGGGATCACATTCCGCTCGCTGGAGCGCGAGTTCATCCCGCCCGAGGACCGGGGCTTCTTCATCACGTTCGCGATCGCACCGGAAGGCGCGACCGTGGAGTACACCGACGAGTACCAGCGGCAGCTGGAGGCGATTCTCGACCGCACCGAGGATATCGACGGCTTCTTCAGCATCATCGGGTTCGGCGGCCGCGTGAACCAGGGCATCATTTTCGCGCGCCTGACCGACTTCGAGGAGCGTGACCGCCGGGTGCAGGACGTGATCAACGAGGTCCAGCCGCAATACTTCGGGGTGCCGGGCGTCATGGCCTTCGCCAACAACCCGCCGGCCTTCGGCGGCTTCGGCAGCCCGGTGGACTTCGTGGTGCGCAATCCCGACTTCGACTCGCTCAAGCTGGCGCTGGACACGATGCTTGCGCGGGCGCGAATGATCCCGGGACTGGTCAACGTCGATACCGACCTCCGGATCAACAAGCCGGAGCTGACCGTGCGTTTCGACCGCGACCGCGCGGAGAACCTGGGAGTGCCGATCCGGGCCGTGGCGTCCACCTTCCAGACGTTGCTGGGCGGCCGGCAGGTCAGCACGTTCACCCAGAACAACAAGCTGTATGACGTGATCGTCCAGCTGCGGCCGGAGGAGCGGGCTACACCGTCGGACATGGCCGGGCTCTACGTGCGCGGCGCGGATGACCAGCTGATCCAGATGTCGGCCCTCACCTCGGTGGAGGAGGGCGTGGGCGCCCAGTCGCTGCTGCACTTCAACCGGGTGCGCTCGTTCTCGATCACCGCCAACCTCGCGCCCGGGTTCACCCTGGGGCAGGCGCTCGACTCGCTCAACGCGCTGGCCGACGAGGTGCTCCCCGCCGGCAGCACCACCGAGCTGGCGGGCGAATCGCGCGAGCTCGAGGAAAGCGGCAGCGCGTTGTACTTCGCCTTCGGCCTTGCGCTCCTGGTGGTGTTCATGGTGCTGGCCGCCCAGTTCGAATCGCTGGTGCACCCGTTCACGGTGCTGCTTGCGGTGCCGCTGGCCGTGACCGGCGCGCTGATCACGCTGCAGCTGGCCGGTTCGACCATCAACCTGTACAGCCAGATCGGCATGATCCTGCTGATCGGCCTGGTGACCAAGAACGGCATCCTGCTGGTGGAGTACACCAACCAGTTGCGCGAGCGGGGCATGTCCACGCTCGACGCGGTGCTGGAGGCGGGCCGGATCCGGCTCCGGCCCATCCTCATGACCAGTGTGGCCACCATCATGGGGGCACTGCCGATTGCCCTGGGGCTGGGGGCGGGCTCGATGAGCCGCCGCCCGCTGGGCTACGCCATCGTAGGCGGCATGATCTTTTCCACGGTGCTGACGCTGTTCCTGATTCCGGTGGCCTACCTGGTGTTCGACCGATTGCTGGAGCGCTTCGGGCGCCGCCGTCACGCGCACCAGCTCGCGCCGGCGGAGGCTGCTGAATGAAGCGAATGTTTGGCGGAATCGTGCTCCTCGCAGTGCTCTCAGTCCCGGTCGCCGCGCAGGACACCATGGCGGTCACGCCGGTGGTGACGCTGGCCGAGGCGCTGGAGCGATCGGCCCGGCTGGATCCGGACTACGTTGGCGCGCTTGGCACGGTCGAGAGCGCCGAGTGGGGCCGTCGCGCGGCTCGGCTCGCCTTCATCCTGCCGTCGGTCTCGGTCGGGCTGGACGTGACCAAGTACTCCAGCGGCTTCTTCAACCTCGGCACCGGCGAGCTGCAGAGCACCTCGGTGACCGCGCGGGCGGACGCCCGCTATGAGCTGTTCAGCTTGCGCAAGCTGGCGGAACTGTCCCGGGCCGGCGCCGCACTCGATGCCGCGAATGCGGACGAGGCCCGGGCCCGGTTCGCTGCGGCGCTTCTGACCGAGCAGGAGTACTATGCGGTGCTCGCCGGCCACGAGCTGCTGGCCAGCGCCGAGCAGCAGGTCCAGCGCGCCGAGGAAGGCTTGAAGGTCGCCCGGGCGCGGGTGGCATCGGGCGCGGTGGTACAGAGCGACTCCTTGCAGCTGGTGCTGGACCTGACCCGTGCGCGGGTCGAGCTGCTGCGGCAGCGCGCAGCGCTCGAGGTGGCCCAGCTCAACCTGGGTCGCCGGGTCGGCTCGGACCGCTCGGTCGATGCCGCGCCCATCGATACCGCGCCGCCACCCGAGCTGCCGATCGATGACGCCGCGGCGCTGACGATGGCGGTGGAGCAGGGCCCCGACTATCGGGTCGCGCGGGCTGACGAGCGCGCGGCCGACGCGGTGCTGCGGGCGCAGCGCAGCGATTATTTCCCCACCGTGAACCTCAGCGGGGCGCATCAGCGCTTCGACTCGAAGTTCTTTCCCAGTGCCCGCGCGGTCAGCTCGGTCACGCTGGGATTCTCGTGGCCGCTCTGGAGCAGCGGCCAGCGGGAAGTGGCGGTAGCCGAGGCGCGCACCAGGTCCAACGTCGCGCGCGCCATCCGCGCCGATCTCGAGCGGGGTGCGCGAGCCGACGTCACCGAGGCCCTGGCGGCCTATCGCACGGCTCGAGCGTCGGTGGTGTTGTCGCAGACGGCGCTGGTGGTGGCGAAGGAGAACTATCGAGTGCAGGAAAGCCGCTACCGCGCCGGCGCCGCCACGATTCTGGACCTGCGTGACGCGCAGGTGGACCTGGCGCAGGCGGAAGCCGAGCTGGTGCAGGCACGATACGGAACCCGGCTCGCACTTGCGGGCCTCGAGGCCATGCTGGGCCGTCGACTTTTTTCGGATGACAGCGAGTGAGACATATCCTGACGACCGTCGCGGCCGCACTGGTGCTGGCCGCCTGCAACAGTGCCGATCCCGAGGCTGGCGCCGCCGGCGGCCCGCCCGGTGGTGAGATGCCCCCGATGCCGGTGGAGGTGGTGGTCGCCGCCGCCGATACCGTGATCGACGCGATCCAGGCCACCGGCCAGATCGAGGCGATGCAGCAGATCGAGCTGCGTCCCGAGGTGGACGGGCGCATCACGGCCATCCTGTTGCGCGAGGGCGCGCGGGTGGGCCGAGGCACCGGGCTGTTCAAGATCGACGACGCCGAATTGTCGGCCGAAGTCGCGCGAGCCCGTGCTGACCGCGACCTTGCGAGGCAGAACCTGGAGCGGACCAAGGCGCTGCTGGCAGATCAGGCCAGCTCCCAGGCCGAGCTCGAGCGAGCCGATGCCGCGGCGCGTTCGGCCGAGGCCAGTTTCGCGCTGCTGCAGACCCGGCTCAATCGCACCACCGTGCGGGCTCCCTTCGCCGGGGTGATGGGTGCGCGCTCGGTGAGCGTAGGAGACTACGTCACCAGCCAGACTCCGCTCGCGACGCTGCAGACGGTCAATCCCCAGCGCGCGGTCTTCACGGTGCCGGAGCGCTACGCCGCGATTCTCGAGCGGGGCCAGAAGGTCGAATTCCAGGTGGCCGCGCTGGCCGACCGCACCTTCACCGGCACCGTGGACTTCGTCGACCCGGTGGTGCAGCTCCCGGGACGGACGATCACCGTGAAGGCGGTCGTGCCCAACGGCGACAACTCGCTGCAGGCCGGCATGTTCATCGAAGCGAGGCTGGCCACTGCCGTTCGGCCCTCGGCGGTGGTGATCCCGGAGGACGCGGTGGTCTCGCTGCAAGGCGTTGATGTGGTGTGGGTGGCCAAGGATGGCAAGGCGTTGCGGCGGCAGGTGACGCTCGGCGTCCGCACCCCGGGCTTCGTCGAGGCTCGCAGTGGTGTCGAGGCCGGAGAGCAGGTGGTGGTGGGCGGCCTTGCGATGCTGCAGGACGGCGCGCCGGTGGCGCCCACCGTCGTGGAACGCGTGCGGGAGAGCGGGCGGGAGTAGGACGACCCGGTGTTGCTCCGCTGCGTCGTCGCCCTCGCGCTGGTCCTGGTCCCTGCGGCGCTCGGGGCGCAGGTCGAGGGCAGGTGGGCCCTGGCGCTCGGCGGTGGCGTGACCGGCAGGCTGCGGGGCGAGCTGGTGCTGGCGCGGCGGGGCGACGAACTGAGCGGCACCATCTGGCTCGAGGGTGAGGAGCGGCCGGTGGACCTGCTCGGCGCGCACCTGGCCGACCAGGACGAGCTCCGATTCGAGACCGACGTCGACGGTGGGCTGCAGTTTCGAGGCTCCATCCGCGGTGGCGTACTTCGCGGCACGGCCCACGCTGACACGGGGGCGGTGCGCCCCTGGGCCGCTGCGCGACTGCAGGACGTCACCGAGTTCTATCCCACCCTCCCTCGCTTCACCCAGCGCGAAATCCTGCTCGGTGTCCGTCCCGGAAGCAGCCGCCTCCCGGGCGCGTGGGTTGCCGCGGCACGGGCGCTTCCGGCCGACGATGCGGAGCGCTACCGCGAGCTGGCGCGTGCCTCCGGCATGGCGCCACTCGACGGGGCGGATCTCCAGTCGGTCAGCGTGGCCCGCGCGCTCGGCCGCGCCAACCGCGACGAACTGGTAGCGGCGTCGCAGCGGACGCTTGCCGAGATCGAGCAGCAGCTGCCATCGCCTGGTGCCCGCGCGGCGTTTGACCGGATATTCCGGCCGCGAGGCGCCCTGCTCACCGACCTCCGGGATGCTGCCCAGCACTTCGCCACCGCGCGCCTGCCGGGGCTGACGGCAGACGATGCGGTGCCCGGCCTCCGTGCCCTGGGCTGGATCGACAGCAGCGTCACCGCGTCCGATGCCGTGGTGGACGCGTTGTACCGGCTGCGGGTGCTCGAAGCCACCGATAGCGGATTTGCGGCGGTCCTCACCTCCGACCTCCAGCGAGCGAGACCGGCCGAGGCGCCCAAGGTGACGGCGTGGCTCGATGCCTTTCGCATGGCGGAACGGTGGCACGCGGCAGCGGTGCAGTTCCTCCTGCTGGTACCCTGGATTGGCGGCGACAGCGCGGCGAGCCCGCTGATGCTGGCCGCCTCCGGCTGGGAAGGGGTGCTCGACTCGCTGCCGATCCCGGAAGTGCGCGGGCGCCATTTCTCGTACCCACAGGCGGTGCCCCGCTACGGGATTCCCGATCCGCTCTTCGATCGGTTGTACGTTGCGGAGAACTGGGCCGCCGGGCGCTGGCTCGAACGCCACGGCCGCCGGGCACTGCTGCTGTCGGCCCGCCAGGCGGCGCCGGACTTCGGCCCCGAGGCGTGGATCGACTGGGGCGAGGACACCGTGATGCTGACGACGGTCCGCCAGCAGGCGATGGCCAGAACCAGCGGCTTTCTCGAGCCGGCCGACGTGATCGAGGTGGACCCGTCGTACGTACCCTTGCTGGCGCTGGGTGCCGCCCTGCACGAATGGCAGCATCTCGCGTTCGAACGGGTTCGCCGGCTGCGAATCGCCAATGACACCGGTGATATCGTGGCCCTGCATGCGCCCGACGCCTGGATCGCCGAAGGCGTGGCGGAGTGGCGCACCAGCAGAGTGCTCGAGCAGCTGGCTCAGCGGTTCCCGCTCCTCGCGGTGGGTGAGCGCGAGAAGCGGCTGCGGATCGCGCGGAGCAATCCCGACGAGCCGCACGTCCTGGGGTATCTTCTGGTTGGCGCGCTCGCCGCCGCAGTCCCGGATGAGCAGGATCGCCTGGGGCTGCTGCTGGCGGCGTCCAACGACCCGGCTGTCGTCATGCGTTCCGAACTGGTGGACGGCTGGCAACAACATGCGTCCGCGCAGGATCTCGAGCTCGGCAGCAGGGGCGGCCGTGCCCTGGTGCCCGAGATGACCTTCACGCTGGAGGACGGGTTTCCCGACGTGATCCGCCTCCGCATTACTACCCGAGCGCCATGAGAGTCGCCCTTCGCCCTTCCTCCTGCGTGCTCACCGCGCTCCTGCTGGGCAGCGCGGTGCCGCTGGCCGCGCAGCAGACCCGCGCCGAGCGCACCGACTACCGCGAGACCTCAACGCACCAGGATGTGCTCGACTTCCTGGACGAGCTCGAACGGCGGGGTGCCGGTATCAAGGTGTGGACGATGGGGCGAAGCACCGAGGGCCGGGAGATCCCGGTGGTGCTGGCGTCGCGGCCGCTGGTGACCGGCGCCGAGGCGGCCCACGCCTCCGGCAAGCCGGTGGTGTACCTCCAGGCGAACATCCACGCCGGTGAGGTCGAGGGGAAGGAAGCGGCGCAGATGCTGCTGCGCGAGCTGACGCTGGGGTCGCTGCGTTCGCTGCTGGACAGCGTGGTGCTGCTGGTCGTGCCGATCTACAACGCGGACGGCAACGAAGCATGGGCGCCGGGCGCGGTGAATCGTCCGGGCCAGAACGGACCCGAGACCGTCGGCCGCCGCAGCAATGGCCAGGGCCTGGACCTCAACCGCGACTACGTGAAGCTGGAGGCGCCCGAGTCGCGCGCCTCGGTCGAGCTGATCACCCGCTGGGATCCGGACGTCTTCATCGACCTCCACACCACCAACGGCAGCTATCACGGCTACGCGCTGACCTGGTCGCCCGGACTCAATCCCAACAACCCGCCGATCAACCGTTTCGTCCAGGACACATTCCTTCCCGAGGTGGCCGAGCGGATGCGCGAGCGGCACGGAATCCGGACGTTTCCCTACGGCAACTTCCGCAATCAGGATCCGGATTCGCTTCGCCAGGGATGGGAGACATACGACGGCAAGGCGCGCTACGGCAGCAACTGGCACGCGATGCGCAACCGGGTGTCGATCCTGAGCGAAGCCTACAGCAATGATCCCTTCGAGACCCGCGTGGCCGCGAGCTATGCCTTCGTCCGCGAGGTATTGAGCCTGCTGATCGAACGGCAGGACGAGATTGCCCAGCGCACCCGCGAGGCGTGGGCGCCGGACTCGGTCGCGGTGCGCCAGCGGCTGGCGCAGGCACAGGAGCGTGAGGTCATCGCCGAGATCACCCATTCCGATGGTGACGGCTCGCACGGCTACGCCCGCCGCCGGCGCACCGGCGAGTTCCGCACCATCCGCATGCCGGTCTGGGACCGCTTCGCCGCGCGCCGCAGCGAAGCGATACCGTCGGCGTACCTGGTCCCGGATCAGCAGCAGAAGGTGGTGGAACTGCTTCGCCGCCACGGGGTGCGAGTGGTGCGGGTGCCGAGCGGGTGGGAAGCGCCCGCCGAGCGCTTCAGGATCGACAGCGTGTCGCACGCCAGGCGCGAGTTCGAGCAGCATCGACTGACCAGCGTGGATGGCGCCTGGGTCGAAGGACCGGCGAGTGGCGAGGGGACCTGGTGGCTGGTGCCAACCGCGCAACAGGCGGGCGTGCTGGCCGCCTACATCCTGGAGCCGGCCAGCGAGGATGGCGTGGTCGCGTGGAACCTGATGGACGATGTCCTGGTCACCGGAGCCGACTATCCGATTCTTCGGCTGCGCGGCCCCCTGGCGTCGGGCCAGTTCGGAAGCGGCGAGTAGTGGGAGCCAAGTCCCGCAGCGCCGCCGGACTCGCGGTTGGCGCGATGGCGCCAAAGTTCGTGCTCGAGGACCAGGATGGGACACCGGTGTCGCTGGCGGAGCAGCGGGGCCGGTGGGTCGTGCTCTATTTCTACCCCGCGGATGACACGCCCGCCTGCACCACCCAGGCCTGCGAACTGCGAGACAGCTGGGAGGCGCTGCGCGCGGCCGGAGCGGTGGTGCTTGGTGTCTCGCCCGATGACGCGGAAACACACCGCGCCTTCCGCGCCAGGTACCGGCTGCCGTTCCCGCTCCTGGTGGACGAGGGGCACCGCGTCGCCGAACGGTATGGCGCATGGGGCGAGAAGCAGCTGTATGGCCGGACCTACGTCGGCCTCATCCGCACCACGGTGATCATCGATCCGGACGGCCGGATCGCGCAGCTGTTTCCCCGGACTCGCGCGGCTGGCCATGCGGGCAGGATCCGGGCAGCGCTGGAGCGGCTGCAGGCGGCATGAGGCTTTCCACTATGTTTGACGACTCCCCCGACTGAATAGAAGGAAGGATATAGTGCGTTTCGAAGTGTTGATCATGGCATCGCTGGCGCTGGCCGGCTGCAGCGGGTCCGGAAACCGGCCCGAGCCGCCCGCGGCGTCGGCCTCCGCGCCGGACAGCAACGGGCTGGTCCTGCCGGGCGAACGCCACCTGGCCAACGTTCGGCAGCTGACGTTCGGCGGCAACAACGCCGAGGCCTATTTCTCCTCCGACGGGAAGCAGCTGATCTTCCAGCGGCAGGAAGACACCGAAGCCGGCTGCGACCAGCAGTACATCATGAACACCGACGGCAGCAACATGCGGCGGGTCTCGAACGGCCAGGGCCGGACGACCTGCGGATATTTCTACGACGGCGATCGCCGGATCCTCTACAGTTCCACCCACCTTGCGTCACCGGCCTGTCCCGAGCCGCCCGACTTTTCCCAGGGTTACGTCTGGCCCGTGGGCCAGTTCGAGATCTTCACCGCGCGGCCCGATGGCAGCGACCTGCGCCAGCTCACCGACAACGGCGCCTACAACGCCGAGGCCACGGTCTCGCCGGACGGACAGAAGCTGATCTTTACCAGCACCCGCGACGGCGACATCGAGCTGTACGTCATGAACGTGGATGGGTCGGACGTGCGCCGGGTGACCAATCGTGTGGGGTACGACGGCGGCGCGTTCTTCTCGCCGGACGGCACCCGGATTGTCTGGCGGGCGCAGTACCCCGAGACGGCCGCTGACTCCGCCGACTACCAGCGCCTGCTGGCGCAACGGCTGGTGCGGCCCAGCCAGCTGGAACTCTGGGTGGCGAATGCCGACGGGTCGGGCGCGCGCCAGGTGACCCACCTGGGCGGCGCCAACTTCGCGCCCTTCTTCCACCCCGACGGCAAGCGCGTCATCTTCGCGTCGAACTACCCGACGCCCCGGGGGCGGAACTTCGACCTGTTCCTGCTGGACCTGGCCAGCGGCGACGTCGAGCAGGTGACGACGTCCGACCTCTTCGATGGCTTCCCGATCTTCAGCCCCGACGGCAGCCAGCTGGTCTTCGCATCCAACCGGAGCGGCGCCGAGGGTGAAACCAACATCTTCATCGCGGACTGGGTGGAATGACCGAGGCAGGCGCGGCACCGCGTTCGGCGCTCAAGGAATGGGGCAAGTCGATCGCCATCGCGGTGGTGATCTGGCTGTTCCTCAAAATCTTCCTGGTCGAGGCGTTCCGGATCCCGTCGCCGAGCATGGTGAACACCCTGCTTCCCGGCGACTTCCTCTTCGTGAACAAGGCGGTATACGGCGCGGTGGTGCCATTCACCGGCATCCGCCTGCCGGCGTTTCGCGAACCGGAACGCGGTGACGTTGTGGTGTTCGACTCGGTGGAAGAGGAGGGCATGGACATCGTCAAGCGCGTGATCGGCGTGGCGGGGGACACGCTCGAGATGCGCCATGGCCAGGTGTACCGGGATGGGAAATTGCAGCCCGAACCGTTCGTGGTTCACTCGGACATCACCAAGAGCGAGTCGCCCCGGGCGCGGGCCCAGATGCGGTCATGGCAGGTGCAGCACCTCGCTGGCGTCGATCCCACCACGTACCAGCCCGATCTCCAGAACTGGGGCCCGATCGTGGTGCCACCGGACTCGTTCTTTGTCATGGGCGACAACCGCGACGACTCGTACGACGGGCGCTACTGGGGATTCCTGCCGCGGCGAAACATCCGGGGCACCCCCATCGTCATCTATTACAGCTACAACCCGGACAGCTGGCGGTCCCTGAAGTTCCTCACCGCAATTCGCTGGGGGCGCCTGCTGCATCACCCATCATGATGCCACCACTCCGCGCAACGCTGCGCCGCTCGGGCGCGATACTCTGGGACTGGACCCGGTCGCTGGGAGGAGCGCTGCTCATCTTCCTGGTGCTGCGCGCCTTCGTGCTGGAGGGATTCCACATCCCTTCGAGCAGCATGGAGCGCACGCTGCTGGTGGGCGACTGGCTCTTCGTCAACAAGGCGCTCTATGGCGCCGAGATCCCGTTCCTCCACAGCAGGCTGCCGGCGGTGCGCGAGCCGCGCCACGGCGACATCGTCGTGTTCGACTCGAAGGAAGACGCGGACATGAAGGTGGTGAAGCGGCTGCTGGGCATCGCGGGGGACACGCTGGAAATGCGGGAAGGCGCGCTGTATCGCGATGGTGATCTCGTGCCGGAGCCCTATATCATTCCGGGCAACAGCGGCCAGCGTTCGAGTCCCTACCGCGAGCGGATGCGGGAGTGGCAGATACCGTACCTCGCGCGCACCGATACCGGCGAGTATGCGCCTGATCCCCGCAACTGGGGCCCGCTGGTGGTGCCGGCCGGTTCGCTGTTCGTGATGGGCGACAACCGGGCCAACTCCTACGACAGCCGCTACTGGGGATTCCTGGCGCGCGAGAGCCTTCGCGGTTCGCCGATGTTCATCTACTACTCGTACGACCAGGCCAGCCTCAGCCCGCTGCCGTTCCTGACGTCAATCCGCTGGGAGCGGATTTTCTCCGGACCCGACTGACGCCACCACCGCCGCCGCCAGCGCGGCGGCAGCTGCAGCGAAGAACGGTGCCGGTGCCCCCGCCGCCTGTTGCACGAATCCAAGCGTCGGCGGCCCCACGATCCGCGCCACCGCTCCCACGCTCTGCAACAGCCCCAGCACCCGGCCCTGGCCCTCGGCCGGGGCGCGACGCGAGACCAGCCCCGCGAGGCTGGGACCCACCAGGCAGAAGCCGCTGGTCAACGCGACCAGGCACAACACCAGTCCCGCAGTGGTCACCGAAGCAACCGGAAACAGCCCGAACCCCGCCGCCATGATCAGCGAACCAATCAGCACCAGGCGTCGCTCGCCTACCCGGGGAGCGAGCTTCCCCACCAGTCGTCCCTGTACCACGATCGTCACCAGCCCGATCACCACGAAGAAGCTCGAGACGGCGGGACGCTCGTAGTTCAGCACTTCCTGGGCGAAGAGCGGGAACGAAACGTAGATCGCAGTGAAGGCGAGGGTCGAGGCGAACATGATCCCGGCGGGCAGGCCCAACCCAGTCTCGCGGAGCGGCAGGGGACGGTAGTCGGGGCGGCGCCGCACGTCGGTCTCGGGCAGCCAGCGCCAGGCCAGCAGCAGGTTCGCCGCGGCGATGCCTGCCGCGATCAGCCCCGGAAGTGCATCACCGTAGCGGCTGGTGATGCCTCCGATGGCCGGACCCACCGTAAACCCCAGCCCGAACGCGGCGCCGATCATCCCCATGGCGTGCGAGCGCCGCTCGGCGGGGGTCACGTCGGCGAGGTAGGCCTGGGCCACATGGATCGTGGCGCCGGTCGCGCCCGAGATGATCCGCGAGAGGAACAGCACCGCAAGGCTGCCCGCCAGGCCGAACGCGAGATAGGAAAGCACGCTTCCCATCAGCCCGACCAGCAGCACCGGTCGTCGGCCGATGCGATCGCTCAGCCGCCCCCACCAGGGAGCGACCACGAAGGTCAGCAGTGAGTCGGTAGCGACCAGGGCGCCGATGAGCGCGGCGCTGGTGGTGAACCTGAATCCGAAGCTCGGCAGCAGCGGGAGTACGATGCCGAAACCGATGAGATCCAGAAATACTGTGAAGAAGAGCCGAGTGGCGGGTGCGGGCATGGGGCAGGACAATGCCCGCACGCCGGGTGCGCGTCAAGCTTCAGTGCACGTAGGGATTGGGAGACTCGGGAGAGATGACTGGCCCGGATCCACTCTCGATGTAGCAGGCGCTGCGGCCGCAGGCAGAGCAGGCCATCGTGACACGACCGCCGGCATCGTCGGCACGCCGGGGAGTGCGCCGTATATCGGCTGAGCCGCAGGAAGGGCAGACCAGCGGCTTCCGGTCCCGATCGAGCGCGATCAGAACCAGTGCTTCCGGTGCACGGTACTCCTTGATGCCCCTGCGTCCCACAGCACATCCTTCGGCCGGCAACATGGCGCGCATCCGGCGCCTCCCGCCATCTTTCCAATGTAGAGCCGGATTGGCCGGCTCGATAGACCATCCATCCGGGAGTACCCATGCGCACCTTCGCCGCTGCCACGCTGCTCGCCTGGGTTCTGCTTCCGGGCGTGGCCCACGGCCAGCAACGCCTGGTGATCGAGACCCGGGCCGATGCCGACGAGGAGTCATATACCTACCGGCCAGAGACCGTCACTGCCAAGGCGGGTGACATCCTGATTTTTCGGGGCGCCGAGGGCGAGAACCACGCGGTGTCGTTCGAACGGGGGATCGCCCCCGCGGCTCGGCAGGCTCTCAACGCCGCGATGCCGAACCGGGTAGGTGACCTGTCCGGGCCGCTGGTGCCGGTGGGACGCGAGTACCGGATCACCATACCGGCAAGCCTCCCCGCCGGGCGCTACCGATTTTTCTGCCTGCCGCACCGAGCGTATGACGAGGCGGGGTGGCTGGTAGTTGAATAGTGGGAAGTGGGTGGTCAGCAATAGTAGTAGTAAGTAATACTACTAGACGCGAAGGCACTGATCCCGTTACGTTCTGGGCCGTTTGACGGTCTTTGGCTCAGGGAGGGCCTCGTGGCAGAGCTTGGTGGTTCGCAGATTTCGTCGCTGATGGAGACGTTGCCGGGTATCGCGCAGGTGCTGCGCAGCCCGGTGGCGGATGCGATCGTGCATCTGTCGCGGGCCGCGGCCCGGCTGGAGGAGTTCCGTCCTGCGGATTCGGAGGAGCTGCTTCAGTTCGCCGTTCGCCGGAGTCTCATGACCCAGGACGAGTCCGAGCGGGTGATGGAGGAAGTGCAGTCTGCCCACCAGAAGCGGGTGGACCGCGCGGCGGCCAAGGCGACGCCGGCTGCGAAGGCCACGCGGGCGGCGAAGGCCACTGCCCGGAAGGCGGCAGCCAAACCCACTGGCAAGCCGGCGCGGCCGGTGAAGAAGCCGGCGCGGCCGGCCCGCAAGCGCTGAGGTCCGGCCTCAGGTCTTGAAGTCGCGGATGGCGGCTGTGAGCCGATGGGCACCGTGCAGGAGCTCGCCCGCGGACGACGCCATCTCTTCGGTACTCGCACTCTGTTCTTCCGCCGCCGCCGTCACTTCCTGACTGGCGGCGGCGTGTTCGTTGGCGCTCTGCGCCACCTGCAGGGTCCGCTCTCCCAGCGCATCCACGATCTTCCGGTTGGCCTCGGCTTCACGGGCCACCTGACTCGCCGCCTGATGGACGTCTTCCACCGCACGGGCAATCTCATTGAGCGCGCTGGCGGCAGCCTGGGCCACGCCCTCCACCCCGGCCACCTTGGCCGATCCGATCTCCATGGTGCCGGACACCTCGCGCACCTGCCGGTGGATGAAATCGACTGTCTTGGTGACGTTCTCCGCGGCATGGGCGCTGGAATCAGCCAGCCGGCGCACCTCCTCCGCCACCACTGCGAAGCCGCGCCCATGCTCGCCCGCGCGCGCGGCCTCGATGGCGGCGTTCAGCGCCAGCAGGTTGGTCTGGGACGAGATCTGCTTGATGAGGTCGATGAAATCGGTGATGGTCTCGCTCAGCTTGGCGAGCTCCTGCACCTGCGACGCCGAGGTCTGCACTACTTCACGCACGTCGAGCAAGGTGCGGCCGGCGTTCTCGACGTCTCCCCGATGTGCCGCGGCCAGGGTACGGATCTGTTCGCCGAGGGCGACTACCTTGCCGGCGGCGGCGGCATTGAGCGACGCGGCGTCGCGCAGCTCCTCGAGCAGGGTGCCCGCCTGATCCATGCCGGTACGCTGCTGCTCGGCGCTGCCGGCCACCCGCACCATGGCGGTCGAGATCTCGCCGCTGGAAGCCGCGAGCTCCTCGCTCATGGCGCTGAAGTCGGTGGCCCGGGTGGAGATGTCGTCAGCTTCCCGGGAAACCGAGCCTACCACGTCACGCAGGCGGGCGCCCATGTGCTCCATGGCGAGCGACAGTCGCCCCAGCTCGGTGGGCATCTCACCCAGCTCGACCGGCCGCAGGTCGCCCGACCCGAAGCGATCCGCGGCGTCGACCAGCCGGCGCAGCGGGCGATCCACCGTTCGAACCGCGCCCGCCGATGCGGCGATACCGATAAGGAGCACCACCCCGAAGAGAAGCCAGAGCGCGTTGCGGCGGCGGGCCGCCTGCGCCGCGAGCTCCTCGGCGCGTTCCCGGGCGTGGGCACCCTGCGCGGTGGTGAGGGCCCGCACGTCGGCGATGAGCGAGTCGCTGGGGAGGCGAGCCTCTTCCGCCGCGCGAGCCGCCTCCGCGGTCCGGCCAAGGTCCGCCAGCGCATGAGCCCGGGCGTAGTGGACTTCAATCGTGGCCTGGGTGGAGGCGATGCGGTTGAGGCGCACCCGGTCGGCGGTGCTGAGCCCGCTCAGGTCCCGGTAGCGTCGCTGGAAGGCGTAGGAGGAGTCACCGGCATTGATGAAGTCGTCGATCAGATCCGGCGCCGGACGCATCAGGTACTGTTCGGCGGCACGGATCTCGGCGGTGACGGCGCCTACCAGCGCCGTACCCAGCGAACTGCCCTCCACCACGCCGTCCAGTTCCCGGCCCACCGAACGATCCATCTGGCTGATCGCGTTCACGCCGATGATCGCGATGACCAGCACCAGCACGATCAGCAGCACCATCGTGGCGATGATTTTTCCGCGAAGACTTCGGAGCGTGATCACTGTCCCCCCGCCAGCCGGAGCGCCCCATTACGCACCACGGCCACGTAGACCTCGCGGGTCGGTACATCGCCGTTGCCGTCGAACGCGATCTGGCCAGTCACGCCTTCATACGGCTCCTCGACGGTCACGGCCTCCAGTCCCTCGCGAATCGCCTCGCGTTCGGCTCCGTGTGTCTGCATCACCCGCTTCAGCAGGTGAATGGCGTCGTAGCTCGCGGCGGCGGGCTGGTTGGGCGGCGGTTCGTCGGGAAAGTGCTCGGTGTAGCTGGCCACGAACTCGCGATTGCCCGGCCGGTCGAGCTGAGGGAGATACGCGAGCGTCTCGTAGACACCTTCGGCAAGTGGTCCGGAGCCCTCAATGCCTTCGAGGCCGTCGGCCCCCAGCAGGGGCAGGGTTACTCCGCGCGCGCGGGCCTGGCGCAGGATCTCCTCCGCCTCGCTGAGGTTGCCGGCCACCATGATGAACTGCGACGCGGTGTCCCGCGCGAGCCGGTCCATCAACGCGCCGATCTCGGGTGTGTTGCCGAGGTAGGGCGCCACCGCGCCCAGCACGCCGCCGCGGCGCACGAACTCGGCGGTGAATCGCTGCCGCACGCCGCGGCCATAGCCGTCATTCAGGTAGAACACGGAGCCGTAGCGGAGCCCCAGGCGCTCACGAACCCAGGCGGCCAGGGTTTCGCCATGCTGGTCGTCGCTGGGGCACACCCGGAAGGTGTAGGGCCCCATCTCCGCCACTTCGGGCGCGGAGGACGACGGCGAAATGGCGACGATAGGGGTGGCGCCGCTGTTGTACACCGGCGATGCGGCCAGCGTGGTGCCGGAATACAGGTGGCCCACCACCGCCACGGCGTCGCTGGCGTAGAGATCGATGGCCACCATGACGGCGCTGTCAGGATTGCCGTAGTCGTTGCGCTCCAGCAGTGCGAGCGGACGCCCCTTCACGCCGCCGGCGGCGTTGATCTCCTCCACCGCGAGTTGCGCGCCGAGGGTCATGGGGCGGCCGACCTCGTCGTCAAACGCACCGGCGAGGCCGATGTAGATGGGGTCGTCGCTGCCCGAGCTACAGGCGGCCAGCAGGAGTATGGCGAGACAACCGAGGCGTGCGTGCCTGCTCACAGGCGCGTCTCCGAAGCGCGCACGAGGGCGCGCGGTAAGTGGCGGGGGAGTGCAGATAGTTACGAAACTGGGGGGAAAACAGCAAGAACCCGGATGGCGTGAGGCATGGAGCGTGAAAGGTGAAAAGTGATGGGGCACCTGCTCACCCATCACCTTTCACTTTTCACCCTTCACCGTGCAGTGCTCATGCAGAGTTGTCAGGGTGATCAGCCGCCCCGGGCTTCCCGTCGGTTGTTGCCCCAGCTGTCGAGCACCTGGCCATCCACCAGGCTGACCGAGGCTACCCGCTCGTCCCGGTTGACCCGCCAGGTGAGCCGGACCATGCGGCCGTCGCGGACCCACTGCATCATCCACTGGGGTCCCTGCACCCGGGCGCCCACCCGGCCGTACTCCTGCTCCAGCCCGCTGCGCCAGCGATCGAGCTGATCGGGAGCAACGTCGGCGCTGAGGGTGAGGATCGCGGCCGTCGAGTCGATGGCCGAAAGCCACACCCGGACGTTGCCCCCGTGCTGCGGGTCCCGCACCGTTCCGCGGCACTCCTGCAGCCGCCGGTCGGCCTTTGCACGGTCACAGCGGAGTGGCGTCCCTCCGAGGGTCCGCATCTGCACGGCGACGTCGGCCAGCTGGGCGCCGGCGTGGAAGCCAAGGAACTGGAGTGCGCTAGGGTCGGATGCAGCCGCTTGCGCGGTCACAGCCGGAACGTCCAAAGCCAATGCAGCGAGGGCCAGCAGCGGGGCGGCGGCACAGGCTCGCAGCAGTCGGGAAATACCGGTCATCAGGTTCAATCCTTCCGGGGTTGCCCGGGAGAGCAGCAAGAACGACACCGCGCCCGACGGATGCCGGGCGCGGTTGGCGTGAGGTAAATGGCGCAGGGCTGCAGCTACGCCTTTCGGACGTTCGCCGCCTGAAGACCCTTCGGACCCTCTACGATGTCGAACTCGACCGTGTCGCCCTCAGCCAGCGACCGGAAGCCGTCCATGGTGATGGCGGTGTGGTGCACAAACACGTCCTTGCCGCCCTCCTGCGCGATGAAGCCGAAGCCTTTCGCGTCGTTGAACCACTTGACCGTGCCCTTCGCCATTTCGGAAGCCTCTACTGTGCGGGAGCGTGACGCTCCGTTCTACGTGCCGGCCCGAGTGGCCGACAAAAAAACCGCCCGGAGCCTGTGTCTGGCTCCGACCGGCCTACGCTATGCCGAGTTCGTTTCTGTTGGAAACTGCGGACGCATGGTCTAAGGTCACGCCGGAATTACGGGCTGTCAATACGGGGGCGTAGGGCGTAGGGCGTGGGGCGTGGGGCGTGGGTTACCGGAGGACCAGGCCGACGTGGCGCTCCTCGTGGGCCAGGAGCCACCGCTTTCGGGTCAGTCCCCCACCGTACCCCACCAGCTCCCCACGCTTTCCCACCACCCGGTGGCACGGCACCAGGATGGCCAGGTTGTTGGCCCCCACCAGCTGGCCCACCAGCCGGGGATGGAGCCCGGTTTGCCGGGCTATGTCGGCGTACGACCGGGTGGAGCCGAAGGGGATCCGGCAGATCGCACGATGGACCGCGATCATGGCGGGCGACGGGTCGAACCAGCGGGCCAGCCGCCGGGGATACCGGAATGGCCTCGCCCGGCCGTCGAAGTAGGCGTCCAGCAGTGCCCGCGTCTGGTCGCACCCACCCTCCTGCACCTCAATGGCCGGTGTCGCCCCCTTCACCCGCACGGTCCAGCGCACCCGGGTCGACCGGCCGGGGAACTCGACTATGAGCGGCCCACCGGCCTCCTCCACCAGGCGCAGCGGACCGATGGGCGACTGGTAGAGCGCGGTTTCGAGAGCGAGTGCCATGTGAGCATGCAACCTACCGCGACCGGGAGCCGACGCTAGATTGGCAACTCGCACCCCGACGACACTCCGCCTCACGGACGAGGATCCCATGCTGGCTCTACTCCTGGCACTGCAGCAGGCACCGTCACCGCCGCCCCTTCCCCAGTCGACAATCAGCCGGGTGGAAGTCACGCCGGCCGAGGTCGCGGTGGAGGTGGGCGATACGCTGCGGCTCAAGGCGGAAGCGTTCGACAGCGCCGGCCGCCCGGTCACCGAGGTGACGGTGCGATGGTTCCATGCCGGCGGCAGTTTCGAGGGATCGGTCGATTCGACCGGGCTGGTGACGGGCGGCGCGGTAGGGACGATGCGGGCCGCGGCCCTGGTGAGCCCGCGTGCCGGCGGCCGGCCGACGACCCAGTTCGCGCGGATCACGATACTTCCCGGACCGGCGGCGCACATCGCCGTGACGCCGCGCATCGAGCGGCTCTATGCCGGGCAGTCGGTGGTGCTGCGGACATCGGTCACCAGTGCGGCAGGCGATGCGCGTCACGACCAGGTGCAGTGGCGCAGCAGCAATCCGGATGTGGTGCAGGTGGGCGCGGCTGGCCGGATTACCGCCGGCAAGCCGGGACGTGCCACGCTCACCGCCACCGGCGGTCGCGCGTCGGCCGTGCTGCAGCTGACCGTCACGGAGAACCCGGTCACCTCGCTGCGCGTGACCCCGGGTGACACTGCCGTGCGCACGGGGGATGTGGTGCCTCTCAGGTTCTCGGCGATGGACGGACGGACCACGCTGGAAGGCGCGCGTCCCGAATGGTCGGTGGCAGGTGGGGCGGCGGTGGTGGACGACGACGGGTACTTCGTCGCCTATGAGCCCGGCGCCTTTCGCGTCATGGCCAGCTTCGCCGGGCGCAGCGCCGAGGCGGTCATCGCGGTGCGGCAGCGTGACGTGCAGCGTCCCACAACGCTGGTAGGTCGCCTGCCGATCAAGCTGATGGCCTCCGAGTTCTGGCTCCATCCCGACGGCCGGCACGGCTACCTCTCCACCGTGGGCGACCGGGTCTACGCGATCGACCTTGTCGATCCCTCGAAGCCGGTGATCACCGACTCCGTGGTGGTGGACGCGCGTGGCATCAATGACATCATGACCACGGCGGACGGCCGCTACGGAGTGCTGACCCGCGAGGGATCCAGCACCAGGAAGAACGGGATCGTCATCCTGTCGTTCGAGGATCCGGCGCATCCCGAACCCATCGCCGATTTCACCGAAACGGTGAGCGGCGGCGTGCACAGCACGTTCATCTACGAGGGCCACGTCTACCTCACCGACGATGCGACCGGCTCCATGCGCGTCATCGATATCCGGGATCCGAGGCAGCCCCGGCAGGTGGCCCGCTGGGAGACGCCGCGTTCCGCCGCCGGGCGCATGCTGCATGACATCGACGTGCAGGACGGGCTGGCCTACCTGTCGTACTGGAACGACGGCCTGGTCATCCTGGACGTCGGCAACGGCGTGAAGGGCGGCAGCCCCTCCAATCCCCAGCTTGTCTCCCAGTTCAAGTACGACCTCGAGTCGCTCTACCGCGAAGTCGAGGCGGTGGGCGGGCCCGGCTTCATCCGGGGCACCCACACCGCATGGCGATCCGGCAAGTACGTCTTCGTGGGCGACGAAGTCTTCTCGGCGCGGCCGAGCCCCACCCAGGGCGGTGGTGTCGTCGGCCTGGGCCGCGCCTATGGCCGGCTGCACGTGGTGGATGTATCGGATCTCGAACACCCCCGCGAAGTGGCCTGGTACGAGCCGAAGGATGGGGGCGCCCACAACGTGTGGGTGGCCGGAGACACCCTTTACATGGGTGACTACCAGGGCGGACTGCGGGTGCTCGACATTTCCGGTGAGCTTCGGGGCGACCTGCTGGCCCAGGGCCGGGAGATCGCGCACGTCGTGACCGGGGACTCCAGGGGAGTGACCCCGAACAGCCCGAACACCTGGGGTGCGATCTACCGGGACGGGTACATCTACGCCCCCGACATGAACTCGGGACTCTGGATCGTGAAGGTCGAGGGAAAGAGCGAACTGGTACCCTGACGTTCGCCCAAACGCCTTGCTCGGGGTAGATTTACGGGATGTCAGCACCAGCCCTGTTGGTCATTCGCAGCTACTCGGATCGAGCCGAGGCGCTCGCCCATTTCGTGCTCCGGGCCGGGGAAGCCCCCCGGCTCCTGGCGTTCGATGACGGGATCGGGTGTCCGGTCGAGAACGCCCTCGCGGCCCTGGAGTGGACAGGTGCGGTTGGAATTCTCCGGGATGAGGACATGGTCCACGCCGCCAGGCTGACCAGCGAGACGGCAGCGGCGGTGGTCGAGCGCAAGGCGGAAGACGGCAGGCGGTATGTCTATCTTGGCCCCCGGCTTGATGCTCCGCCGATGGACCTCTTCGAGGGAGCGGTGCTGTTCGACGAGCCGGGAGTGAAGGCCGTCGAGTTCAGCCAGCGGGCCCACGCGGTGGCGCACTTTCTGCGAGCGACGTCCGGCACTGGTTCACTCATGGCCCTGCTGAGCCGCCGGGGACCCGAAGTCCGGCACCTCAGGCGATGGTTCGGCCACATTCTGGAACATGTTACTCCGCCCTGCGCGATGGTCGGGGGATGGTTCGCCGCCAGTTCGGCCGGCGCGCTTTTCCTCGCGGCCGACGACGAGCCGGAGTGGCGCTACATCGAGGTTGGAACCGAATCATGAAGCTTGCGTCGCTGCTGCTGGTCCTTTCCGTCGTTGCCACTCCGCTCTCAGCCCAGGCCACCGTGATCCTGCCGGAGAAGGCGCTCGCGCCGGAGCTGGAATCGGTGCGGGTGTCCCTGTACGAGATGCGGGACTCGCTGTCGATGGTGACGGCGTCCATCTCCAGCCTGCGTCAGGATCTGCGTAGATCGTCCGCTGCGGCGATGGCGTCCAGGTCACGCCACCTCGCCAAGAGCTGTGCGGCGGCATTGCCGGTGGTGGCAACCACCCGGACCAGCGTGATCTCGGCGAAGCCGGCCGACTGGCGCCAGGAACAGGCGCAGCTCAGGCTGCTGGCGGGGCTGGACAGTCTTCCCAGGCTGCTGCAGGCATGTGATTCGACCTTCGCGGAGATGGGGAAGCCGGGGAACGGTGAAGAGGTGCGCGGCTACGGCAACGCCAAGGCGGCACCGCTCATGGATCGGGTAAACGGCTACAACGCCGTCTCGCGCGGATTCTTCCGGGCGTATCGCATCGATTACCACCCGGCTGGAGCCCGCCACAACCCTCTGGCCGGGTAGGCCCTCTGTTGATACACATCTCCACATTCTGTGGATGGATGCCGTAACCGCACCGCTGGGAACAGTTTCATCGACCACAAATCTTCCACAGCGAAGTGACCTAAACCGAATAAAATCAGGCACTTGCGCGATTTAGCCCCACTTCCCAAATTGGGGTCACGCAATTCGTCGCGTGTGCGGGCTCCGGGTTCGCATACAACGCGGAAGGCGGCTCGGAAGTGCTGATGGTGGAGTCAGTCGGGCTTTCCAAGGGTTTCGGCTGGCGTTGATACCTCGGCAGTTCCGGGCAGGTGAGGCCAGTCGCGTGCCTCATCCGTCCCGATCTGGCGCCTCGGGATGCCGTGCGATCGATCGGTCCGCGACCCGGTCGGACTCGCAGCGCCAGCGGTGATGAACCAGGCAGGACGGCCATCCGGTCTGGGAATCAAGAGAGGGTTCTTAAGAACGACAGCTTCGGCTGCGTCCCTCCCCTGTCATCGCGAGAAACGGCCGTCCAGCCACGACTGGACGGCCGTTTCGTTTTTGCAGCCGTCCAGCCGTCTAGCCGTCCAGCCCTCCCCAGTCGCTCCTCCCGCGCCACGCGCGCCGCTTGTCCAGCTGCCAGATGCTGCGGCTGCTCACCAACTCTTCTCCCGTGAAGTTCTCGCTGTCCTCGAGTGCGTCGGCCATGCTGGCCGACTTGGCGCTGGCGTTGTCGGCGTAGTGGAGCACCTCGGCCTCGAGGGTCATGGGCGGCACGGCGGCGCCGAGCTCGGTGCGGCCGTGATGCGAGAGAATAAGGTGCTGGAGGATCATCTCCTCCAGCTCGGTGCAGACCGGTTCCGGTGATTCGCGGAGCCGCCGGTCGAGCATCAGCGAGCCCAGCACCACGTGGCCATGCAGCCGGCCCCGGTCGGTATACCCGAACACGCCGTTCCACCGGTAGCTCTCGATCTTGCCTATGTCGTGCAGCAGCGCGCCGGCGACGACCAGGTCGCGATCGGCGCCACTCGACGCCGCGATGGAGCGTCCGATATGGGCGACTTCCCACACGTGCTTGAGCAGGCCGCCCAGCTGCGCGTGGTGGCCCATGGGGCTGGCAGGGCACTGCTCGAACTGCTGGCGAAAGTCGGGATCGTCGAAGAACAGCGCCACTACGGCCTTGAGCCTGGGCCCGGCGATATCCTCGCGCCACTGATCGAGTCGCTTCCAGAACGGCTCGACGTCGCCAATGGACGGCAACAAGCCGGCGTAGTCGACGCTGTCGCGCGGCAGCACCCGGAACGACGTGACCTTGAGCTGGCGCTTGCCGCGGTACTCGCTCACTTCGCCGATCACCTGACCAACGTCTCCCGCCGCAACGCCTGCTACCGCGGCCTGCTCGGCGCCCCAGAACGGCGCCGACTCGATGCGACCGGTGGCATTGCCCAAGGTCAGGATGGTGCAGTCCTTGTCGGCGCCGAAGCTGCGGCGCTGCACGTCGAGGACCAGCAGCGGGTCGGCAACGCGCTGGTTGAACTCGAGCGTCCGGAGGTCTCGAATGGCCATGGAAGACAAATTAGTGGCGCCCTGTGACAGCGGATAGCTGGCGCGTGTGCGCCGCAGTACCTTTCGAACATGAGTGAGAAGCATGTCCTCCTCCTGGATGGCGACGACAACCGGCGCCGCGAGCTGGTGCAGCTGCTGCGCGAAGCCGGGATCGTGGTGGTGGCCGAACGTACCGGCGCGGAGGCTTCGGCCGCGCTTGTGGCGGGTCCGGGCGGCGCCACGCCGGGGTTTGAGCTGCTGCTGCTCGACCTGGCGGCGTCGGGGCTCGACCTCGACCTGCTGCGGGAGGCGCTGGCCCCCGCCAAGGCGGCGGTTCCCGATTCACTCGCCGCCGCCGAGCGGCGCCACATAGCGCGGGTGCTGGAACACACCCGGGGCAACCGGCGCCAGGCGGCGCTGCTGCTGGGAATTTCGAGATCGACGCTGCTGAACAAGATCCGGAAGTACCAGCTCGAATAGCGTGGGAGTGTGGATATGACGGCGCTCGGGTATCGCCCGGCTCGATGCCGCGGGATATCCGCGGCGGCGTTTTTGCTCGCTGCGCTCGGGTGCGACGACTCTGCAGTTCCAGTCTCTCGCACTGAACCAACAGCGGTGCCCGAGCCCACCTTGGTGACGACGATCGTCTCGACGGATTCATTGTCGTTCAATGCGGTGGATGTCGGAGTTGGACCAGGTACCCGGATCCTTGTCCTCGATTCCGATGCTTGGCAGATCCTCGTGTTCGATTCTTCGGGCCGGATGCTGAGTCGGATTGGCCGAGAGGGCTCGGGTCCTGGGGAGATTCGTGTCGCCAAGGATCTCGAAGTTGGCATGAACGGCACCATGGCCGTCGCGGACGTAGGAAATGCCCGGATTGGCTTCTGGTCGCCTGATGGTCGCTGGCTTGGGCAGTCGACTCTTCGCCGCTGGGTGCACGATCTGGCGTGGATTCCTGCGGGCCTCTTTGCCAAGCAGGAATCTGCGGGGGGGCTGCAGCTTCGCCGTGTCGTCTGGGATGACTCGGGAGGAAGCGAAGTTGCGGGTGCACTTCTGCCTCGCGCGCTGATGGACTCCACAGGGATGAACTGGGAGTTCGGGCCAGTCGATGTCCTCTCGCCAGGCCGGGGACTGTTTGCCTATCCTGACTCGGTCTATGTCGTTATGGAAACCGACTCGATCGGCCAGGTTGTGACCACCTTCCAGCGGCACGATGTGGAACGGGTCCCCCTGAGCAGCGCAGAGCGGGAAGTGATCGCAGCGCGTTTCAGGCAGGCTGCGGCTCAGCGCCCGGGGCTCCCCATGGCGGAGCCGCCTGAGTTCAAGCGATTGATCATGGATATCGCGGCCGACGACCGAGGCCGGCTCTGGATACTCCGCAGCACGCTGGATGGTGTTGATGCGGAGTTTGATGTTTTTGGGCCCGATGGCTCGTATCTGGGTATCGTCCGGGTTCCATCGCCTGTGAGACGCTTCGAACTGCAGGGTGAGTATTTGATCGCATATGGTGAATCCGATGTCGGCGAGTCGGCGGTTTCGCTTTACACTTACTCGACTCGCACCCTCCCATAGCGCGAAATCACCACTCGCTTCGTCGCACTCCCCTTGCTGACGATCCAGGTGCCATTGGACAGGCCGAAGCTGATGCCGTACGGAGTGAAGCGCAGCAGCCGGGTGGGGCCGGTGAGGGTGATGCCATCCGCGGCGGGGCCCTCGCGCTTCCATTCCGGCACTGTGTCGCGTCCGTCGAGCAGGTTCACCACCAAGCTGTCGGCGGTAAACTGGACCAGCGCGACCCGGTTGGTGCGCAGCGCCGCCATGCGGGCGCGCATGTGAGCGCGCACGAGCTGATGCGCGGCGTTGTCGACCGCGATGACGTTGAGCGGCCGTGCCGCCACCGGCACCATGATGGCGCTCATGATGCCGAGGATGACGATGATGCACGTCAGTTCGATGAGGGTGACGCCGCGTCGCATGGTGCACGGTAGCATGCCCCTTGCGCTTCTTCGTCATCGGATTACTGCGATGGTGAACGAATTTCGGCGCGCCACTTGCCGACCTTCGAACGCGGGGGCATACTAGCGCCACACCCTCACCGGCCGGAGTCCTTCACGCAGTGTTCACCGTCCAGCAACTCGAACGTGCCTTCATGAATCGGCCTGCCGGCCTGCGGCACGCAGCGCTGCTGGCGCGGGCGGACGAGCGGATGGCGGAGATGGACGGATCGCAGCGGGGTGCCCTGGGCGCGTACCTCGTGGCGCGCCTGATGGACCGGATGGTGGGGCTCACCGGCGCACCGTGCGAGGAGCAGGGTTTCCGCTGGCAGAGCGATCATACGGCGGAGTATGTCGCGACGCTGTCGGCCGATGATGCGGATGCCGAGCACCTCGCGCGGATCGTCGAGGCCACGCGCGCGGCGCCCTCCGAGCGGCTGGCCGCGGCCCGGGATGCCCTCACTGGTTACGCCGATCACCTGGAGCGAGCGGGTCGCTTTGATCAGGCGCTCGATGTAGAGCGTCTCGTCGGACTGACCTGGCGCCAGGGCATTCCCCCACGCGAGTTCGCCTCGCTGGCGCTCACCATCGGCCGGCTCAACCGCCATCTGGGGCGGGCCGCGCCGGCCGGCGCAGCCTACGACGCCGCGGTCTCCGCCGCGGGCGAGGCCGGGGACGAGACGGCGGCGATCCGGGCCCGGCTAGGCCAGGCCGCAGCCTGGCGACTGAGTGGCGACGTGGCCGCGGCAGAGCGTGAGGTCTGTACCGTGATCGAGCTGGCGGATGCGGATCCGGCGCTGCAGTCGCTCGGTGGGCTGGCGCTGGCCGAACTCGGCGCGATCCACGCCGCCCGGGGTCGCCCGGTGCCGGCGGTGCGCGCCCTGCTGGAGGCGGTGCCCCGGTTCAGCGACGTCGAGGACCGGCTCCGTACGCTGGGCGAGCTGGGCTGGACGCTGGCGCTGCTGGGTGAGCACCAGGCGGCCGACGCGGCCTTCCGGCTGGTGGAGGCCCAGTCCGCCAATGCCGTGATTCGCGCGCGCGCGGCCCTGGGCCTCATGGAGCTCGCGTCCCAGGCCAACGACCGGGTCGGTTTCCAGCGGTGGCGGCTGACGCTGCTGGACCACTTCGGAACGCTGCCGCCGCTGCTGCAGGTGGAATTCCGTTATCGTGAAGGTGCGGGCCTGGCCCGGTTCGATCGCCATGCCCGGGCCCGGGCCGCGTGGCGGGATGCCGCTGTCCTGGCCCGGATGCACGAACTGCCCACCTGGTCGGGCCACATTGCTCATGCCCTCGAGCAGCTGGGCGTGGGAACGCCACCTGCGGTGGAGCCGGCGCCCTCGCCGGAAGTCACCGCTCTCGCCGACGACCTGCGCGCCCTGGTAGCCTTGGCGCGCGCCTGATCATCTCAACGATTCCTGTGCCCGTGACCTCCGTGCTTTCGGCCCAACCTGCCGCCAATGATCCGCTGACCACGTTGCGTGAGTATGGCGCCCTTGCTCCCTGGGGCCTGCGCGATCTCGCCGCACTCGCCGGGGCCATTCTCGACGCCTCGGGCGTCACCCCGATCAACGCGGCGTCGCGGGCGCACCCGGGCGAGCGCACCATTCGCTTCTACGTGACGCGCGGCCTGGTCAATCCTCCCGAGGGCAGGGGCACGGCGGCGGTGTACACCTATCGGCACCTGCTCCAGGTGCTGGCGATCAAGCTCCGTCAGATGGAAGGCGCCACGCTCGAGACCATCACGGGCGAGATGAGGGAGATGACCGGCGACATGATCGAGCGCCGGGTGGCACAGACGCTGGGTGCGGCGCTGCCGGCGCCGTCGAGGCTGGCGCTGCTGCAGGCGCCGGGCACCGGCCGGGGGCGGGTAGGCCGCGCCCTGCAGGCGTGGATTGCCGCGCCATCGTCGGCCGAAGCGTCGCGGGGCACCGTCTGCCGCCGGATCGCCGTGGCGCCCGGCGTCGAACTGCTGCTGGACGAACAGCACCCCGTTGCCCGCATTCACGCCGACGCCGACGTGATCGGTGACGCGGTCCGGCGCGCGCTTGCCACGCTGCTTCCTCCCCACTGACCGATGGAGTCCGCATGTCGCTGATCATCCTGCTCGTCGTTGTCGCGCTGCTGCTCTTCTGGATGGTGGGGGCGTACAACCGACTCATCACCCTCAAGAACGAAGTGGTGAACGCCTGGAAGCAGATCGACGTCCAGCTGAAGCGGCGGCACGACCTGGTCCCGAATCTGGTGAGCACGGTGCGGGGTGCGATGGAGTTCGAGCGAGACACGCTGGAAGCGGTCATCGCTGCTCGCGGACGAGCGGTCTCGGCCACGGGCGTGAAGGAGACGGCGAAGGCGGAGGGCGAGCTGAGCCAGGCGCTCGGGCGGCTGTTCGCTCTGAGCGAGGCCTATCCCGAGCTCAAGTCGAACAGCAACGTGCTGTCGCTGCAGCAGGAGTTGACCAACACCGAAAACGTGCTCGGCTCCGCCCGCCAGCAGTACAACAACACGGCGACCCGCTACAACGTGGCGCAGTC
>DASTUF010000012.1:0-31651 GCA_035759745.1 Gemmatimonadales bacterium | reverse complement strand
ACGTACCCCGGATCCTCGATGCACACGGTGTCGCCCGGATCCAGCAGCGCCCGCGACACCAGCCCCACCGCTTCCTGGGTGCCCGACACGATCAGCACCTGCTCCGGCTCGCATACGACTCCGCGCGACTCGGTGAGATAGTTCGCCACCGCCTGGCGGAGCGGCATCCACCCGGCAGACGCGCCCTCGGTAAGGTGATCCATGGTCGCTCGCCGAACGCACCGGCCGGTGACCTGGGCCCAGAGCGTGGTAGGGAAGAGCGACAGCGCCGGCTGGTTGGCCCGGAACGCCCGCAGCTTCGGTAGCCGATAGCTCCGTGGCGGCTCGATTCGGGCACTGGACTGCGACAGCCTCCTCAGCGGGGTCCGTCGTCCCCGCGCATCCCGCGATGCCACCGCCGGCCGCTCGACCCGGAGCAAACTGTCCGGCAACTCCTCCGCGACGTAGGTGCCCGAACCCGTCCGCGCCCGGACGTACCCCTCCACCCGAAGCTGCTCGAACGCCGCCTGCACCGTGCCCCG
The DNA here is from genome assembly GCA_035759745.1 of Gemmatimonadales bacterium. GTDB lineage: Bacteria > Gemmatimonadota > Gemmatimonadetes > Gemmatimonadales > GWC2-71-9 > CAMLHP01. The sequence goes on along the minus strand of DASTUF010000012.1, from coordinate 31,130 downwards.
CGCCACCCCGTGCTCCCGCGCCAGCGTGCGGCTGGCCGGCAGTCGAGTGCCGGCCCGAAGGCGTCCGGAGAGGATCTCCTGCCGGAGCGCGTCCACCAGCCAGAGGGTGGCGGAACCACGGTGTGCGCGCTCCGGCAGGGCGAGTGCGGAACTCAAGGATGTACGGCGCATGGACAGCTCCAAAGCGGATCACTCAAGATAGCGAAAATGGACCTTTTGGCCAGTCCAATCGTTCGGTAAACTTGGCCTACCTGAAGATGGAGACCCGCATGAACTTGAATTTCGGACGCGCATCCCTGTTCGGCGTTGCCCTGCTGATCGCCGGCTGTGCCGATCCTGAGCCGCAACACGCCCGCCTCGCCATCGAGCAGCAGTTGCCCGCGCTCGACGGCGCGGAACTCCGGGTTGCGATGGTCGAAGTGACCTACGGCCCCGGCGAATCATCGGCGCCGCACACCCATGGCTGCCCGGTCGTGGGATACGTGGTGTCCGGTTCGGTGCGGATGCAGGTCGACGGTCAGCCGCCAGGCACCTATCACGCCGGCGAGACCTTCTACGAAGCGCCTGGCATCGAACACATCATGTCCGTCAACGCCAGCCGGGACATGCCCGCGAAGTTCCTGGCCTGGTTCACCTGCGACAGCGAGGCGCCGCTCAGCGTGGCGCTCGCCAGCTCCGAGGAGGGAGAATGAAGCCCCGGTTCAACTTCACCACCGCCACACCCAAGGCGTACGGCGCCATCGCCCCGGTCGACGACTACCTGGAGCACGCCAGCATCGAGCCGACGCTGCTCAACCTGGTACGGCTCCGCGCCTCGCAGCTCAACGGCTGCGCCTACTGCATCGACATGCACTGGAAGGACCTGCGGGCCCAGGGCGAGGGGGAGCAGCGGCTCTACGGGCTCGATGCCTGGCGCGAGTCGCCCTACTACAGCGAACGCGAGCGCGCCGCGCTGGCGTGGACCGAGGCTCTGACGCTGGTGTCGCGCGACCAGGTGCCCGATGCAGTGTACGACGAGGTCAATCCGCAGTTCAGTGAGACCGAGCTGGCTGATCTCACCATCGCCATCGGCCAGATCAACTTCTGGAACCGGGTCGCCATAGCGTCGCGCATGACTCCGGGCCACTATCGGTCCACCTTGCAGCCCGCCGAGGGGGTGCATGCGGCCGTCTGACCTTGGCACCCTCACCCTTATGGGCGCACTGTGGGGTGCATCGTACCTGTTCATCAAGATCGGGGTGCCGGATTTTGGAGCGGTGCCCTTCATGGCCGGGCGCGTTGCCCTGGCCGCGCTGGTGCTGTGGATCGCACTCAGCGCAGTCGGGCGCCGGGTGGTGGTGCGACCCTACGCCGGAAAGTTGCTGTTCATGGGCCTCTTCAATGCGGCGCTGCCGTTCACGCTCATCGCCATCGCCGAGCTCGACCTCAACGCCTCGCTGGTGGCAGTGCTGGGCGCGACGGTACCGCTGTTCGGCGCCATCATTGGCGCCATCTGGCTCAAGGATCGGGTAACCCCGGTGCGCGGTGCCGGCCTGCTCCTGGGCATGGCCGGGGTCGCCGTGCTCACCGGCTTCAGCCCGGTCACGCTGAACGGGACCGCACTGCTGGGGATCGGTGCGACGCTGGTGGCGTCGCTATCGTACGCGGTGGCGGGCTTCTACGCCAAGCGGAAGCTCGCCGGGATCCCCGCCGGCACTCTTGCCCTGGGCCAGCAGCTCGGCGCCCTCGCGTGGCTCGCCATCCCCGCGCTGTTCATGATTCCGGCTGCATCGCCATCCAGTGGTGCGATCGGTGCACTGGCGGGACTCGCGATTCTCTCCACCGCCTTCGCCTTCGTGCTCTTCTTCAGGATGATCGAGCGCATCGGCCCGGTGCGGACCCAGACGGTGACCTACATAGTGCCGGCATTCGGGATGCTCTGGGGCGCGCTGTTCCTGGGGGAGCGGATTACGGGGGGAATGCTGGCAGGATTCGGGCTGATACTCGTCAGCATGGTGCTGGTGAATGGCGTGGTGAGCGGGGCATCTGCGACGCCAGCGGGAGCCAAGCTCAGCGGGGCTTCGCCAGCGGAACTCCCGCTGACGCAGTCCCGCTGACGCAGTCCCGCTACTCTCCGCAGGTCACAGTAGCGACGTAGTCATTCCTTGCCTCCGGCCCCACCGCCAGCCGAGTCTCGAATCGCCCGCGGAACGGACCGACCATCGGCTCCTCCGCCTGGAGTTGGGTGTGCTTCAGCATCGCACCCTGCTCCTTGATCGACACGATCTGCTCCTCCGCCACCGTCGCCCCATAGCGCTCGCCGCTCACCACCGGACTCCCGGTCGAGAAATCGAGCGGCAGCAGGCCCAGCTGGCCGTTGGCGGTGAAGCCGCCAATCATGTTGCCGTTTGACAGGATCGTCACCCGCTGGTGCAGTTGCACCGTGCCGCTCAGCTGCAGATACGCCGCTGGCCCGGGACTGCAGAACGGCTTCGGCACCACCTGCCCGAACGCCACCGGCGTGTCGTACTCCCAGGTGCCGGGCACGATCGGGGCGGCCGAAGCCAGCGTGACGATCGTCGCACTGCCGTCGGTCGGAATCGGCACCGCATCGCTGGCTTCGCCCAGCGGGCCACCGGTCACGGCTTTCAACTCCACCGGCAGCAGGTTGTAGATGACGGCGGGAATGTCCCGGAACGGCGCGGCGTGGATTGCCTGCGTGGGCGAAGGCGCGGCGCCGGCCAGTCCGGTGCGCATGAGGTCCGCCACCATCATCTGCTCGGCCAGTTCCCAGCTGAGCACCTGATGGTCTGCGGTGCCGGGGATGAGGATCTCGAAATGCGCGCCTACCAGCGTCTCGTCACCGGCGTCGAACAGCCGGATGTGGAACCGCACCGGCCCATACTCGCCGCACTGCATCTGGATCACGCTGCCGGTCCAGCCTCCTGCCGAGCTGAACCCGGTCTGGCTGCCGCCCACGCCGTCTTCCCACCTGCAGTCGAACGGCGCCGAGCCGGGGAAGCCGAAGCCGGTCCGGTCGCCGTCGAGGTTCATCAGCGCGGCGCGGATCGCGAGCGGATCGGCTTCGCCCACAATGATGACGTTGATCGGGTCCTGGCCGGTACCGCTGAAGTCGGTGCCGGTGTAGGGCCAGAACTCGGCCTCGCCACCCAGCGGCAGCGAGACAGTAGCCAGGCCAGCGGGCGCCGGCTGGGCTGCCTTGAACGATGGAGCGAGGACCTCAGGCGCGCTCGCGTCGGAACAGGCCGACATCAGGACGGCTGCCAGCATCCACAACGGGGTACGGGGCGACATGGGAAGCTCCTGGGTGCGGTGTCGAACGGCACATGGATGACTCCCGCAAGCTCCAGCAGCCCGGTCAAGCCGCGGTCAAGTGGCCGCCGCCCGCTCCAGCACCCGCCGCCGCTGGCCCGAGGTCAGCATGTCTCGGGCGATGACGTCGTGTACCAGCCGCGCCCGAAACGAGTAGCCCCGGCCATCGTCCATCAGCCATTGCTGCCGCTCCAGTTCGTCCAGCGCTGGCCGCGCCTGGACCTGGTCGAGGTCCGCCGCCCGCGCCAGCAATGCTTCCTCATTGCGATCAGAGAGGACCGATGCGGCAGCGAGCAGGCGCTGCGCCTCGGGGGAGAGCCGCCGGAAGTTGACCCGAATGGCGGCGGCTACGCTGTCCGGCAGTTCGCCCGGGAAAGTCTGGTCGAAGGTCCGGTCTGGCTGGGGCCAGGCAGAGCGAAGCCGGCCGAGGTCGAGGCCGTTGGCGATGGCGCGCAGCAACTCCAGCGCAAACAGCGGATTCCCCGCGGAATCGGCGCTGACCCGTCGGGTCAGCCTGCCTACCGACTCTTCCTCCCAGTCTGGAAGCAGCCGGCGCGCGAAGCTCGAGATGGTGTCGGAGTCGAGGGCGCCGAGCGACACCGCCGCACCGCCCAGGTCACGGCCCACTCGTGATCGGAGGTCGTCCAGCTCGGCCCGGATGGCATGCTGCTGTACCGTCAGCACAATGGAGAGCGGGAGCGCCGCCAGGTCCCGCGCCGCCCGGGTCAGCGCAGCTAGCGACGCGCCATCCAGCCACTGGGCGTCGTCTATCATCAATACCACCGGCGCTTCCTCGCACGACACTCGCAGCACGTCCACCAGCGCATCGCTCGACATCACGGCACCATCGCCCGGCCTCCCGAAGCGCTCGGCCCATTCGGTACAGATGGTGCCGATGGAGGCCACGGCCGCGGGCGATGCGCCGACCACCCCCGGAGCCGACACCAGGCCACCGCGTGCCAGGCCGGCCACACCGCTCCACGGCTCAGCGGCGTCAGCGGGTACAGTATGCATTGCGGCGACCGAGTCGCCCGCTACCCGTGCGTGCGCGTCGAGTTCCGCGAGCAGCCGAGTGCGTCCCATCCCGGGTGCGCCCTCGATGACGCACACGCTTGCCGTGCGCGCCTCCCGGGCATGGTCCAGCGCCGCCACCAGCGACCCGAGCTCCGCGACGCGTGCCGCCAGCGGGAGCTCGACCCTCCGCTCCTCGGTCGGTGGCCTTGCGCCGTCGTGCTGCACCACGCCGCGTCGCACCCGCTCAGCCAGGGTTCGGGTTTCGGCTGCGGGGGCCGCGCCCAGTTCGGCGCGTATGCGCTGGGCGAAGGCTTCGTAGTGCTGCAGCGCCACCGCCCCGTTGCCCTGGAGGGCCAGCGCGCGGAGCAGGGCACACATCGCCTTGTCCGAGCAGGGCGACAGCGTGGCGGCGCGCTGCGCAGCGGCAGCACTCGCTCCCATGTCGCCGTTCTGCTCGTGAGTGATGGCCGCGCGGGTCAGCACGTCAGTGGCGAGCTGGCTCCATTCAGCGCGTTCGGCCGCGAGCCAGTCCTCGAACTGGGCCGAGCCAGCCACCACAAATCCCTCCATGAACTCGCCGGTGATCAGCGCCGAGGCGGCCAGCGAATCACCCGCGCGCGCGACATCCCTCAGCTGGTCCACATCCAGGGCCACCGCATCTTCGGCCAGCGTCACCTGGGAGCCGTCGGTGCGGATGGCCGCATCGGAGGCATGCCGGCGTACCAGCCGCAACGCCTCGTTGAGCGAGTGCCGGGCAGCCGGTTCGGGCCGGTCGCCCCACAGGAGACCGAGGAGATGGTCACGCGAGCGCGAGCGGTGGGGGGAGCGTGCCAGATACACCAGCAGCGCGAGGTGCTTGCGCCAGAGCAGTTCAGGTGGCGCGGCCGCTCCGCGCAGCTCCATGCTGACCGGTCCCAGCGTGCGGCAATAGATCATCAGCAGCCGAGCTCAGTGAAGGGACCCAGCAACGCCGTGAAGCTCGAGTCAGCCTTGTGCCAAAGTTCCCGGACACGGTGCACATGCTCGCATGCCGCCGTCGTGTTACCCAATTGCAGCGACGCCAACGCGCGCCGCAGCCGCGCGGCCGGCCCCAGCACGGCGTCGACTTCGGCTGCCTGGGGTTCGTCATGGGGCCAGCCATCGAACGCGGTATTGGTGTACCAGAGCCACGAACGGTCGGCGTCGCGATGGCGTCCGAGCGCGGTGTACCACTCGCCCCGTCCGACGTACAGCATCGCGCGTGCGAAGGGCCCACCCAGCCGGCCCGCCGAGTCGGTCTCGAACAGTGCAGTGCTGAGGATGAGCGCAGAGTCGGGTTGCGACCGCGATGCTGCGCTGTAGGCGTGGAGCAGGATGTCGAGCCGCCTGGCGCCTGCGCCTGAAGTTGCGGCGCGATGAACCGCGTGGTGACGGCGATGGAACTCGAGGGTGTCACCCCGGTCCAGCGCGAGCAAGGCAACAGTCCACGCGGCTCGTGGCGCGAGCGAGCCGGTGTCCGCGATCGCCGAGATTGCAACCATCGCCCGCTGCCGCTCGACGTCCGGCCGTGGCGGCAGCCCCAGCAACTCCGGCAGGAGTCGCCACTCGGCCTGCTGCAGCTGCATCTCCGCTGAGGGACGCGCCACCGAGTAACTGTCGAGGCGCGAAAGACCCGCAGTCCACTGGCCCAGCATCAGACTCGCGAGCGCCCCGGCGACCAGCCCCTGGTGGCGTACCGCGTCGGTCTCGCCCCGCTCCACCAGTGCCCGCGCAAGCGACTGCTGCAGCTCCGGCACGTCGAACATCAGCCCGACCCGGAGGTAACGCGCCAGCTCTACGGTGGTGGCGGCATCCGCGCGCCATACCAGCCACTGGCTCTTGAGGGCGGCGAGCCAGGGACGAAATCGGGCGTCCCACGCCAGCTGAATGAACTGCCCACGGTGGCGGCTCTCGGCCATCGCGTCACCGCCAGTCCGATTGCGGCGCTTCGCCATCTGCCGCTTGGCGGAATCCGCCTGACCCAGCCTGATGTAGCCCCAGGCGGCTTCGTCGTACAAGTTCGCCGAATTGACGTAGCTCTGGCTGCCACCCACAGCGGCAAGCCGGGCCACGGCCTCGCTCAGCGGCACGCCGGTGAGCGGACCACGATGGAACAGCTCGTCCGCGGCCATGTGTCCCACCAGCCCGTGGTCGGGGTGGGCCTCGGCCAGCTGCACCAGCGAGGCCTGGCGGCGGACCAGGTCAGGATCGAGCTGCGCTCGGGTGACTTCGCGGTACAGCACCGGCAGGTCGTCGCCATGCTGCGCGAAGAACTCGCGCAGCTGCTCGTCGATCGGCTCCCGCTGCCAGCGCCGCACCAGCATCAGCTGCCATGCCGCCTGGGCAAAGCCGGGGTCGAGCCGAAGCGCGCTCTGGTAATGCGCTTCGGCACTGTCGAGGTTGTCGAGCTGGAAGGCGTCGTTCCCGGTGAGCAGCTCACGCTCGGCTTGCAGGTTGCGCGTGGTCCGGCCGGTCAGCTCCCGGAACTCGCGCGCCTCGCGCGGAAAGAGATGCACCACCAGCGACTCTGCGGCAGCGCGACTCCATCCCAGCTGGTCCGCCGGGTTGCCGGGCACTTCGATCTCGTCGAGCAGCCGCCGCCCGTTGTCGGTGCGCACCGTGAGCATCATGGTCCATCCTTCGCCCCGCCGGAGCAACGCGCCACCCACGCGGTGCGCGGCCGAAGGTGCGTCGGGCCCGAAGCTGAGCAGTGTCGGCGTCATGGTCCAGCGGGGATACCACTCCAACCGGTTGCCCACCAGTTTCGCCAGCCGTCTGCCCAGCTCGGCGCTGTCGCCTTCCTCGAACGGGCCGATGCTCAGGTCGGCTGGCAGCGCCGGCGAGTCGGCCGTCCCGGGCCATACCGCCACCGCCAGCAGCACCAGTCCGGCGGCGAGCGACACGCGGGTGATGGTGCCCAGCATCGTGCGCGGCTCGAGCGCTCGCGCGAAGGCCGCGGCATCGGGCCAGCGATCGGCAGGCACCGGCTCGAGCGCTCGTCGCAGCGCTCGCGACAGGGGCCACGGTACCCCTGACCAGTCGGCGCGGTCGGGTGTGGTGAGGCTGTCCCAGCGCCGCCCGGTGGTGGCCTCGAACAGCACCATCCCGACGGCGTACAGGTCGGTGCGGGGCGTGACCGGCGCGCCGCGGAGTTGTTCCGGCGCCATCCACGACGGGGTGCCCGGCCGGTCCGACGTCCGGGTCAGCGAGGTGTCGGCGTCGGCGTCCCACTGGGCCACGCCGAAGTCGGCCAGCATGGCCCGGCCGTCGGCGAGGAACACGTTATCGGGCTTGATGTCGCGGTGGATCACGCCGGCGCGGTGCACCCGGGCCAGTGCGGACAGGAGTTCGCGCGCGAGCTGAAGCACCGACTCCGTGTCGAGCGGCCCCTTCTCGAGTCGCTGGCCGAGGGTCTCCCCCTCGACCAGGTCCATTACGTAGTAGAAGAGGCCGACTACTTCGTCGGCCGCGTGAACCGGCACGATGTTGGGATGGGAAAGCCGAGCGAGGATCTGCGCTTCCCGGCGGAAGCGTGTGGCGCCGGCGGCGGTCGCGAGCTCGGGCACCAGGACCTTGATCGCCACCGGACGGTCGAGCGTGACATCGCGCGCGCGGAAGACTACGCCCATACCGCCGCTCGCGAGTTCCGCGAAGTCGGTGTAGCGGGGAGAGAGCGCTTGCTCGAGTCGCGTGTGGAGCGTGAGCATAGGGGCCGGACAGGGGGCCGGCACGCGCAGGGCGTTACAACAATGAACCTGGACGCCTTAGATATCGGCTCCCGGCGTCACTTGGGCAAGGTGTGCCCCATGGGCAGCGTCCGATAAGGGGGACAGCGTGGTCATCCATCACGCTGTTCGGCCATTGCAGACGCGTCGATGCGCAAATCCCCGTGGCACCGCGCTTGCCCTTCCCAAAGCCGCGCGACGCACGATGCAAAGCGACTTCGCGCTCATGCTGAATGGAGGGAGTCATGCGACGCTACATGCAGTTCGGGTTTGCCGCAGCGATGCTGGTGCTGGCCGCGTGCGACCGGCCGTCGGCCGAGGAACAGCGGGCGCGCGACCTGGCGCTGGCAATGCAGATGATGAATGGCCAGTACCCCCAGGTGGCCAACCCGGGTGAGTTGATGCTGCAACCGCCGCAGCCGGGCATGGCGCCGCAGCAGGGCCAGTGGATGTACGTCCCGGCGGGCTATGTCGCGCAGCCGGCGGCAGTTCAGCAGCAGCCGGCGGTGACCCGCACGGTGTACCGCACCGCGTCCACCGCGCCGGCGCAGCGCAGCGCGCCGGCACGCGAGCCGGAGAAGGTCACCCACGTCAAGCGTGACGCCGTGATCGGCGCCGCCGCCGGCGGCATCGCCGGCGCGGTGATCGACCGAAGCGTCAAGGGCGCGGTGATCGGAGCCGCGGCGGGTGGCGTACTGGGCGCGGTCGTGGGTGCCACGATTGACGTGGACAGACGCTGACTACAACCGCGTAACTGGGGCTCTTCACGTTCTTGACGTTACCGCATCACGCACTCCATAGAACGCTTTCGCCAGCCGCCCGATCGACCGGCTGTAATAGACAAGGACCACGAGTCCCGCCGCCGCCACGGCGAGCACGCCGGGGTGCAGTCCGCCGCCCAGACCCGACCACGCCAGGCCCACGGCCAGCGCCAGCGAACTGGCGAGGTGACCCACCACCGTGAAGGCATTGGCAGGAACCAGCTCCATCGGCTGCTCGAAGTGGCGGCGGACCACCCGGGTGGCGCGGGCGAACAATGGGAAGCCCGCCAGCCCGAGCAGTGCCAGCACGGGCAGCGCACCCAGCACAACCAGGATCACAAGGGCAAGCGCGGCCGATCCCGCGAGCACCGGATAGATTCGGCTGGCGCGCGCGAGTCCCATCCGGACCACCATCGTCCGCTTGGCGACCTGGGCGTCGCTGGCCGCGTCCTGGAATCCGTTGATGAACAGGATCAGCGCCACCAGCAGCGACACCGGAATCGACGCCGCCAGCGCGATGACGGGCACGACGCCGGTCTGCACATACGCCGCTCCGCAGACGATCCCCACTCCGAATGCCACGGCAACCGCGAGTTCTCCCAGCCCGCGGTTGGCCAGCCGGAACGGCGCCCCGGTATAGACCCACCCGATAGCCAGCCCTGCCAGCCCGAACAGGATCACCGCCGGCCGCCCGGCCAGAGCGAAGTACAGTCCGATAGCCGCGCTCACCAGCCCGAACTCGAGCGTCGCCACCAGCAGGTCGGGCCGGGTGGCGAGGCCGCGCTGCAGCACCCGCGATCCGCCGGTGAGTCCGAGGATCGGGGTCCGGTTGAGGTCGTCGGCACCGCTCAGCTGATCGTCGAGATCGTTCTTGATGTTGGTGCAGGCCTGGAGCGACACCGCCGCAATCAGGGTGAGTATGGCCCAGCCCCAGTGCACCGCGCCCGTGGCCGCGAACGACGCGGCGACTCCCACTGCCACTGATGCGGCGCTGACGGTGAGCGAGGCCCAGCGCACCGTCTCCTTCCATACGCCCAGCTTGCGCCGCAGCAGCGCCAGGTCACCTGGCCGGTCGGCTCCCGCTTCCGCGAATTCCACGATCGATGGCGGCCGCCCGGCCACGATCTCGCCGAACACCCGGTGCTTCATGAACCGGGGCGTCACCCGCACGAAGGCGAGCAGGTCTATCTGGTTGGTCGAGTCGAGGTACTGAACGATCGACGACGTTCGCATAGTCGCCTGCTTGGCGCGCGCCCGCTCCTCGGCATCGCGCACTACCTCGGCGCGGCCGGTGATCTCCATTTCCCAGCTGGTGTGCTCCTCGCCGGTGGGCGACTCGTGCAGCAGCAGCGCAACCTCGGGCCGGGCACTCATCTCCCGGATCTTGGGGTCGGTTTTCATCGAGGCGAGGTACACCAGGGGACGGGCTTCCGGGTCGTCGGGGAGCCACGCGCCGGGGTGCATCATCCGGACCCGGACCTCCTCGCCGGCATGGGTGCCCACGGCCACTTTGGTGGCCGCGAGGAGCGCCTCGCGGATGCGGCTGCGGGCCTCGTCGGAGTTGCGGTCGCGGGTAGTAGAAGGAGGAGTGGGGCTGGTCATGGAGCCAAGATAGGCCCAACAGGCAGCGGTTTACAGATGTCTTGACAATTAATGTCATAACATATATTATCCGGGCGTTGGGTAGTCATCACCACTCTCTGGAAGAGGTTCGTCCCATGTCTGTTGCCATCGCTCCATCAACGCTCGACACCGGCCTTTTGATCGCCCGGCTGGCCCTGGGCGCAATGCTTATTGGTCACGGTTCCCAGAAGTTGTTCGGCTGGTTCGGCGGTCACGGCATCAGCGGCACCGCCGGGTTCTTCGAGCAGCTCGGCTTCCGTCCCGGCAAGCCGTTCGCCTATGCAGCGTCGCTCAGTGAAGTGGGCGGCGGCCTTCTCGTGGCCCTGGGGCTGCTGGGTCCTATCGGGCCCGCCCTGATCATCTCGGTGATGATCGTCGCCGCCGGCACGGTCCACTGGGGGAAGGGCGTGTTCTACACTACCGGTGGCTTCGAGGTTCCGCTGGTGTACTCGGCGGTCGCGCTCGCGCTGGGGCTATCCGGTCCGGGCGCCCGATCGCTGGATGCTGCGCTGGGTCTCTCGTTGACCGAGCCTGTGCTGGTCTGGTCGGTGCTGGCACTCGGCGTCGCCGGCGGGCTGCTCAACCTCGCGATCCGGCGCCCCGCGCCGGCCGCCACGCCAGAGGCCGCGGCCCAGGCATAGGGAGCCATCATGAAAGTCGAGATCTACTCGGACATCAGTTGCCCGTGGTGCTACATCGGGCACGTGCGGCTGGAGCGGGCACTCGGTACGCTCGCATCGCCGGAGTCCGTTGAAGTCATACATCGGCCGTACCAGCTCGACCCCGACGCGCCGGCCTCGGGCGTGCCCATCCAGCAGTATCTGGAGGGCCGCTACGGGCCGCGCGCGGGGGCGATGCTGGAGCACGCAGCCGGCGCCGCGAAGGCCGAGGGCCTCGAGATCAACTGGGATGGAGCGCTCGCCGCCAACACGCTCGATGCCCACCGGCTGCTCCGGATGGCGGGTGATGATTACGGCGCCGCGGTGGCGCACGCGCTGCTGCTGAAGCTCTTTGCTGCGCATTTCACCCATGGCTGCGACGTGTCGAATCACGAGCAGCTGGTCGGGCTCGCCGCGTCGGTGGGCATGAACGTGGCCCGGGTTCGGGCGCTGCTTGCCACGGCCGAGTACCGGGCGGAAGTCATGGAGGAGGTTGCCCAGGCCCACCGGATCGGGGTGCGGGCAGTGCCCACATTCGTGTTCGATGGCGCCAATGTGATCCAGGGCGCACAGCCAGTTTCGGCATTTGTTGCTATGCTGGGGGAGGTGCAGCGGCCCTATCCTGCATCTACGGCGCTAGAGGGGGACGAGGCCTGCGCAGACGGCAGTTGCGCCGTCACCACCTGACCAGAAACTGGAGCGCTCCAATGCATAGCATGTTGAAACACACCGTCGCCCTCGCCGCAATCGCGGCGCTGGCCAGCTGTACTCCCGCCGGCGACCGGGCTGCCGACACTCTCGCCACCGACAGCGCGTCGGCCGCTGCCACGGCCCCTGTGACCGCCACAGCCACCGCGGAAGTCCAGGATGCGGCCGGCAACACGCTGGGAAACCTGATCGTGACTGAAGTCGAGGGCGGAGTTTCGCTCAGCGGCATGCTCCACGGCGTAACGCCGGGTGAGCACGGAATCCACATCCACGCGGTCGGCAGCTGCGAGGGGCCCGACTTCGCATCCGCCGGGGACCACTGGAACCCCGACAATCGCCAGCACGGCACCGACAACCCCGACGGCCCTCATGCGGGTGACCTCGCGAACATTACCGTGGGCGCGGACAGCATGGTCTCACTGCAGCAGGTGACGCCGGGCGGCATGCTGCAGGGCGACAGCGGGCTGCTGGATGCAGACGGCGCTGCGGTGGTCATTCACGCAAGCGCCGACGACTATCGCACGGATCCCTCGGGTAACTCCGGCGATCGCATTGCCTGTGGGGTGCTGGGCTGAGGTTGTTTAGTTCACCACGGAGAGCTCGAGCTGTTGTTGCTGTGGGCGTGCTGCGGTCGCCGTTGCCTCAGAGCGGCACCCACAACAATAGCAGTTCTCTGTGAGTCTCCGTGGGCTCCGTGTCTCCGTGGTTCACTACCAAACCTTCGCGTCCTTCGTCTCTTCGTGGTGAAGCAGTTAGAGCAACCATTCGATAGGCAGCAGCGCCAGGAATCCGACGCCAAGTCTGAGCCAGAAGCCGGCGCCGGGTTCCTCGGTGTGCACCGCCGTCGAGTCCCCGCGCAGCTCATGCCAGGCCAGATCCCCGGCTGAATCCGTCATCACGCGATAGGCTCGCGCGGGCACGTCATTGGTGAATACGTCGGCAACCCCCGCCGCCAGCATCGGACTCGGAATCACGAATCCGAGCTCGGTGTTGAGCCGCGACGAGCGGGGATCGAAATTGAAGGAGCCCACAAACACCCGCTCGCGATCGACTGACACCGTCTTGGCGTGCAGGCTCGAACTCGAACTCCCGCCCAGGCGGCGCCCGTTGCCCGTCGGCATCGCTGCGTCGCGCTTCATCTCCCACAGCGCCACGCCGCCTTCCAGCATCGTTTCCCGGCGCTTCGCATATCCGGCGTGCACCGCCGCCACGTCCGTGGCTTCGAGCGAATTGGTCAGTACTGACACCGCAACACCGGAGCTCGCCAGCTCGGCCAGGTATTCGGACCCGGATTCGCCGGGCACGAAGTAGGCGGAGACGAGCTGCATTTCACGTTGCGGCCGCCCCATCGCCGCCTGGAGCTGGGGCCAGAGGTGCGACTCCGGTGGTGCGCGACCGAGACCCTTGGCCGGGTCATCACTCAGCAAGCTGATCTCAGACCAGTCGAACTCCTGGGTGCCCGCCAGCAGGTTGGCCACCAGCTCCTGCTCGGCAACGGCGGCCATGTACTCGTCGCGGTCCACGCCGTGGGTCCGGCTCCGCGCCGCCGCCGCCTCCCGGCTGACGTCCTCCGGTTTCGCGGCGGGTAGCAGCGCACCCACCGGGTACGCCGACTCGCTGGCCCAGTAGCGGTCGAAATCCCGCGATACCTCGTACACTACGGGACCGATAGCGAGCACGTCGAGATCGGCGAACAGCATGCCCTCGGCGTCACCCGCCCCGAAGTACTCGTCGCCCACGTTCCGGCCGCCGATGATCGTGGCCTGGTTGTCGGCGGTGAAGGACTTGTTGTGCATGCGGCGATTGAGCCGCCCGAACTCGGTGAGATAGCCGAGATAGCGAAACCCGCGGTGCCGGTAGGGATTGAAGAGCCGAACTTCGATGTTCGGATGCGCGTCCATCGCCGAGAGCATCGGGTCCAGCCCGGCGGTCACGTGGTCGTCCAGCAGCAGCCGGACCCGCACGCCCCGATCCGCGGCGCGCACCAGGGCCTCGGCCAGCATGGTGCCCGAGAGGTCGGCCCGCCAGATGTAGTACTGGATGTCGAGCGAGCTGTCGGCGGCGTTGGCCAGGAGCGCACGGGTGGCGAACGCATCGAGCCCATCGCGGAGGGGAACCATGCCGGACTCGCCCGGGTGCGCACTGACCATCGTGGCCGCGGCCTGGCCCAGCCGGGTTCCGTCGGTCGCAGTGATGGCCTGCGACGCCACCCGGTCCTCTAGCGAGGGCAGGGTGGGGAAGCGGGTGAGCTGCACCGCCCCGACGGCGGCCAGCAGGATTATCGCCGCCAGGCGAAGGCGGCGTTTCACGTCGGTTCGGCGCCCGATCCGGTGGCAAGCAACTCCGCATGCGCCTCACGCCCCAGCCGAGCGACGATCTCCGGCATCGCCTCGATGTCGGCCTCGGTGGTGTTGAAGTTGACGATGCACGCCCGCAGCACGTACCGCTCGTCGATCACCGCATTCGAGACGAACGCGTCGCCCGAACGCTGGATCCGGTCCAGCAGCTTCTGGTTGAGGCTGTTCAGGTATGCCGCGGTGTCGGGGTCGGCGCGCCGGTCCCGCAGCTCCGGCGGGACGTAGCGGAAGGTGTTGATGCTCAGCTGCTGGGTCAGCGCTTCCAGTTCGGGGTGCAGTTCCACCAGCTGGTGAAAGCACTGGCTCAGGCGGATGTCCTCGCGCATCATCTCCACATAGCCGCTCCGGCCCGCCTGCTGGAGCGCCAGCCAGACCTTGAGGGCGCGAAACCCGCGGGAGTTCTGGGGCCCGTAGTCCACGTAGTTGAGCGCCGGCTCGCCGAAGTGATAGTAGGGCGGGTGGTATGCGAACGCGTTGCGCAGTTGCTCTGCGTCCCGCACCAGCACGCACCCCGCCTCCATCGGCATGTAGAGCCACTTGTGGGGATCGACCGCGACCGAATCGGCTTCGCTGAGGAGCCGGAGTTGCGGCGAAGTGCCGGGCACCGCAGCCGCCAGCGCGCCATACGCGCCATCCACATGAAACCAGATGCCCTCGTCGCGACAGATAGCGGCGATCTCGCCCAGCGGATCCACTGCGCCGGTGCTGACAGTGCCGGCGGTCCCCACTACCATCATGGGCAGCGCGCCTGCCGCGCGGTCATCCTCGACGGCGCCGCGCAGCGCCCGCGGGTCCAGCCGCTGGTGGCCGTCGGTGGGAATCCACCGGATGGAGGCGGTGCCGAGGCCTGCCAGATCGGTGGCCTTCTGGAGCCAGGTGTGGGTCTCGTGGGTGGCATACACCCGGAGCGGCCTCGCATTCGGCGCCGCCACGCCCTCCGCGCGCACGTCCCAATCGGCCGCGGCCGCCCGCGCCGCGAACAGTCCCACAATGTTGGCCATGTTGCCGCCGCTCACGAACAGCCCGCCGGTCGGCGTCGGGTAGCCGATCAGGTCCGCCACCCAGCGCACCGCCTGGGTCTCGATCTCGGTGGCCATCGGCGACAGCTGCCGGGCGCCGACATTGGGATTGACCGCCGCGGCGAGCAAATCCGCCAGCATGCCGATAGGCGCCGGTGACGACGTGATGTAGCCGAAGAAGCGGGGATGGCCGTTGAAGAGCGAATGCTCGAACAGGAGCTGTGCGGCGGACGCCAGCAGCGGTTCCATGGCGGCGCCGTTCTCGGGCAGCGGGCGGCCGGCGTGCAGGATTGTCCGCAATTCCGCCGGCGACGCCGCCGTGGTCAGCGGCCGGTCCGGTAGCGACTCGAGGAACTCGGCAATGGCGTCCACCAGGGCGTGGCCGGCGCTTCGGAACTCCGCCGGGTCGACCCCGATGGGCGCACGCGGTGACGTATGGCCGACTGCGTTGTGGTTGGTCATGCAGGAAGCTATTGGTGCGGTTCTGCGCCGTCCAGAAATCGATCGACAATCTCCGGGTCGAATGCCTGGCCGCGTTCGGCCCGCAGCAGCTCGCGCACCTCGGCCTGCATGACGGCGCTCCGATACGGGCGGTCGTGGGTCAGCGCATCGAAGTAGTCCGCTACGGCGACGATGCGCGCTTCGACCGGAATGTCGGGACCCTGGAGCCCGGCGGGATAGCCCTTGCCGTTCCACCGTTCGTGATGGGACAGGGCGATGCGCTGCGCCATCCGCATCAGCGAGGTCCCTCCACCAGCAAGCAACCGGGCGCCGATGGTCGTGTGGGTCTTCATGGTCGCGAATTCGTCCGGCGCCAGCGGACCGGGCTTGCGCAGGATGCTGTCGGGAATCCCTATCTTGCCGAGATCGTGCAACGGCGCGGCTCGGCGAAGCAGCGCCACCTGCTCGGTGGAGAGCTCCAGCGCGGCGCCGAGCGTCGCCGCCAGCTCTCCCACCCGCTGGGCATGCTCCCCGGTATCCACGTCGCGAAACTCGGCCGCCTGCGCCAGGCGATCGAGGACCTCCGTCTGGGAGGCGAAGAGCTCGCGGGTCCGGTCCTGCACCTGGCGCTCGAGCGCGGCCTTCCGGTCATGCAACAGCAGGTGGAGGAAGCGGGTCTCGAGCAGGTTGCGGATCCGGAGCAGCACCTCGATCACATGGAACGGCTTGTCGACGAAATCCTTCGCGCCCATGCCGAGGGCACGTTCGCGCGCGTTGAGGCCGCCGTCACCGGTGAGCACGAGGATGGGGAGGTACTGGTCCTCCGCCACCGTGGATTGCAGTTGCTCCATGACCGCGAAGCCGTCCATGCCCGGCATCTGCAGGTCGAGTAGCACCAGGTCGGGCCGGAAGTCGAGGAAGACGCCGAACGCCTCGCGCGAGTCGGTGACGCCCCGGATGTCCCGATAGCCCGCACCGGTCAGCATCTGCCGCAGCAGGCGGACATTGGCGGGTTGATCGTCGACGATCAGGACCCGCGCGTTGTGCACTTCCGGTCGTGGCTGCCGGCTCACGCGCGCACACCGCCAGGTTCGTCGTCATCCAGCACCGCGCGCACCTTGCGGACGAACACCGCGGGCGAGAACGGCTTGCCGATGAAGGTCCGGCCCGACTGGATGGAGCCATGCCGCACCACCGCCTCCGGGGCATAGCCTGACATGTACAGGACCTTGCACTCGGGACGGGCCGCGCGCACGATCTCCGCCAGATCCGGTCCGCGAAGGTCCGGCATCACTATGTCGGTGATGAGCAGGTGCAGCGGCCCATCGAGCTGCTGCAGGGCGGCTCGGGCTTCGGCGGCGCTGCCGGTCACGATCACGTGGTAGCCCTGCCGCTCCAGGACCTCCGCGGCCAGCTTGCGCACGGCCGCATCGTCCTCGACCAGGAGGATCGTTTCCCAGCCGGACGTCACCGCCGCCTCCGGCGCTGCGGCGACCGTCGCGACTGGTGCGGTGGCATCGTCGGCCAGCGGCAGGTAGATCTTGAAGGTGGTACCGCGGCCTGGTTCGCTGTAAACCCAGATGTAGCCACCACTCTGGGTCACGATGCCGTACACCGTCGAGAGCCCGAGTCCGGTGCCCTTGCCGGCTTCCTTGGTGGTGAAGAAGGGCTCGAACAGCCGGCGCCGGGTTCCCTCGTCCATGCCGGCGCCGTCGTCGGTGATGCCCATCATCACGTACCGGCCCGGGGGGATCGGCTGGTCGGCGTGGGCCTGGTCCTGGTCCACCTCCTGCTCCCAGGTCTCGATCGTCAGCTTGCCACCATCCGGCATGGCATCTCGCGAGTTCACCGCAAGGTTGACCAGCACCTGCTCGATCTGGCCAGGGTCGGCCTTGATGCGCCCCAACCCGGGCGTGAGCGCAAGGCTCAAGTCGATGTCCTCTCCCAGCAGGCGATGCAGCATCTTCGAGAGCTGGGTCACGATCGCATTCAGGTCCAGCAGCTGCGGTTCGAGCACCTGCTGCCGGCTGAAGGCCAGCAGCTGACGCGTGAGGGCTGCGGCGCGCTCCGCCGCCAGGACGATCTCCGTCAGGTCGTCCCGCCGCGGATCCGCCGGCGACATGTCGCCCAGCAGCAGCTCGGAATGCCCCAGGATGGCGGTCAGCAGGTTGTTGAAGTCGTGCGCCACGCCGCCCGCGAGGCGGCCCACCGCTTCCATCTTCTGGGCATGGCGGAACTGTTCCTCCAGCCGCATGCGTGCGGTAACGTCGTGCGCCAGGATCAGTTCGGCCGGCCGGTCGCGGAACCTGAGCGGCGATCCCACGATCTCGACATCGAGGCGGGAGCCGTCCCGGGTCCGGTGGCGCCAGGTGGAGCGCGCCGCCCCGGGAGCACCGCTTGACTCGAGCGATGCCACCAGGCGCGGCACTTCCTCGATCGGACGGATGTCCTTGATCGTCATGCCCAGGAATTCATCGCGCGAGTAGCCATAGCTCCGGGTGGCGGCGTCGTTGACGGCGAGGAAGCGGAGCGTCTCGAGGTCGTAGACCCACATCGGGTTCGGGTTGGCCTCGAACAGCAGGCGGTACTGCGCTTCGGACTCCCGCATCGTGGTCTCGAAGCGTTCTTCCGCCCGCTTGCGCTCGGTGATGTCGCGCCCGATGCCGAACACCCCCGCCGGGCGTCCCTCGCCATCGCGGTAGACGCTGCGGGATGTCAGGTAGGTGCGCAGGTCGTCCCCGACCTGGAACTCCCGCTCCGACGTCAGCGTCGTGCCCGTCTCCAGCACGCTCCGGTCGGCATCCATGACCGAGCTTGCCAGCTCGGCGGGCAGCAGTTCCTTGTCGGTGCGGCCAAGCACGTGCTCGACGCTGTGCCCCAGCAGATGCGCTTCCGCCCCGTTGACCAGCAGGTAGCGGCCCTGGCGATCCTTGACGAAGACAGGATCAGGAGTGCTCTCGATGACGGCACTGAGCAGGCCGTAGGCGGCGGACGTCATGGAACAGCGAGGGCATCAGACAGGGTGGGGAATCCGGCAGTGCTCGTTGGCGGCAGGGCGCACGCGGGACTCCACCAACTTCTCGGCGGGGCCGCCAGCTTCGCTGGTCCACGGCTCGAAACAGTCATGCTCGATCCTTTGTGGGCACTGTCCGACGATACTGCTCGCCGGTCACCGTGTCCACCAGTGAAAGTTCTGGCAGTCCGTCAGGCGTGCGTACCGTGCAGGGCCTTGCACGGCAGCTATCGCGCAGTTCGGGACGCGACGACCTCAGGCAGCGCGCCGGCAGGGCGCGCGCGGGCCTGGCGCGGGTGCATCGGTGCCGCCGCCGGTGGCGGAAGCGAGCGTTGCGAGGGACGCACCGGTCAGGAGGTGGCGGACGACCGCGTCCAGCGCGTCGGCCAGCCGGGTCCAGGCCGGGTCGGTGGCGAAGACCGGGGCCGCGGGCGCGGTGAGGTCGGCGACCACCCAGGGGAGGCGCTGGCGGGCGGGGCCGTAATGGCGGTGGCTTCGTGCGAGCAGCAACTGGCGATTCGCGACACGCAGCACATACTGCGAGGGATCATGGCGGGTGAGCCATCCGCGCTGGACGACGGGATGCGCGGCCAGCGCCGGCAGCACGACGGCGAGCCGGCGGGCCCGGCCCCGGAACGCGGCCAGGGATGGCCCAGGGGTAACGACAGACACACACACTCCAACGAAACGCCGCAGCACCCGGGGGCAGGCAATCGGCCGCCGCGGGCCATGGCAATTTCGGGGCCGGGAATGGGAAGACCACAATGACGGCCGGCAGCCGGCGGTCGCTGGTACTCAAGAGCGACATAGTGGTGATCGGCGCGGGCCAGGCGGGTCTCTCATCGGCCTATCACCTCAGGCAACTCGGTGTCGCGCTGGTGCGCGGGTTCGTGGTGCTGGACCAGTCGCCCGAGCCGGGCGGCGCGTGGCAACATCGCTGGCCATCGCTGACGCTGAGCACGGTCAATCGCATCCACGACCTGCCCGGGATGCCACTCACCGACGTCATCGAGCCAGGGGCGACATCGGTGCAGGCGTCGGTCGCCGTGCCGTCCTACTTCAGAGCATATGAAAAGAGATTCGAGCTTCCGGTCTTTCGTCCCGTCAAGGTCAGTGTGGTCTGCGACCGGGGCGACCGGTTCATTGTCGAGACCGACCGAGGTGAGCTCTCGGTCCGTGGCATCATCAACGCCACCGGCACCTGGGAGGCGCCGTACATCCCCGAATATCCCGGCCGTGACCGCTTCTCGGGACGGCAGCTCCACACCCGTGACTTCCGCACCGCCGACGAGTTTGCCGGCCAGCATGTCGTGATTGTCGGCGGAGGGATCTCGGCCATCCAGCTGCTGGACGAGATCTCGATGGTCACCAGCACTACGTGGGTGACCCGGCGCCCGCCGGCATGGCGCACCGGACCGTTCGACCAGGAGGCGGGCCGCGCCGCAGTGGCGATGGTGGAGGACCGCGTCCGCCGGGGATTGCCGCCCACGTCGGTGGTGTCGGTGACGGGATTGCCGGTGACGCCGAGGGTCGAGGCGATGCGCGCGCGCGGGGTGCTGGATCGACTGCCGATGTTCGAGGAGATCACCGAGGATGGGGTGCGCTGGGCCGACGGTACCACGCTCCGCGCCGACGTGATCCTCTGGTGCACCGGCTTCCGGAGTGCGCTGGACCATCTCGCGCCGCTGCAGCTGAGGGAGCCCGATGGCGGCATCACAATGACGGGGCGTCTCGCGACCCAGGTGGCGAGGGATCCGCGGGTGCACCTGGTGGGCTATGGCCCGTCGGCTTCCACCATCGGTGCCAATCGTGCCGGGCGGGCGGCGGCGACGGAACTGATGACGCATCTCGAGTTGCGCCCCACGCTATAGCGTGGGCTCGCTAGCGTCGCATAAGCGCGAGGCCGAGGAACAGTCCGGCGATCGCAACGACCACAGTGAGGGTGACGTACAGCATCGCGCCCGCCAGCCGTCCGCGTTCCCAGAGCAGCGCCGCGTCGAGCGAGAACGCCGAAAAGGTGGTGAATCCGCCGAGGAGTCCGGTGGCGAGGAACAGGCGCAGGGTCTGGTGTGAATCGCCCCGGAAGGCCCACCAGCCCGCCAGCAGGCCCATCGTAAATGACCCAACCACGTTCACGACGACGGTGTTCCAGGGATAGCCACTGCCGGACAGGACGGTCACGCGGTTGACGGCGTGCCGCAGGGCACCGCCGAGGCCGGCGCCGAAGAAGACCACGAGATAGCCGAGCAGAGTGCGCATTCGGGAACCCCACGCAAAGACTCCTGCCGGCGCCTGGGTGGGCGCGAGGCAGGAGTCATCAGCCGTAATGGCGGTTATCGGGGAACTCCATCCCCATCAATGTCAGGGAAGATAGTACGCGGAGGGGAGAATCGGAAACGCGCCCGTCCCGGTATGGTATTTTGTGACGCGACGGGTTTCGCGGTGCTGCGGATCCCGAGTGCCCCCGAATACCCCTGATGGGTTCGGGTGCTTTCTGGCGGACAAGTGCACCGAGAGCCGGGTACGATGCTTCAGACGTTGTTGGTCATTGACGATGAACCACAGATTCGCCACGCCGTGCGTCACGCCTTCGAGTCTGATGGGGTGAAGGTGATCGAGGCCTCCACAGGAACGGACGGCATAGCGCTCGCGGCGGCCGAGCGCCCCGACCTGATCGTTCTGGATCTCGGTCTTCCCGACGTGGTTGGCCTCGAGGTGTGCCTGGAGATTCGGAGGTGGGCCAGCGCGCCGATTCTGGTCCTGTCCGCCCGCCATTCCGATGCGGAGAAGGTTGCCCTCCTGGATGCGGGAGCGGACGACTACGTGACAAAGCCGTTCAGTACGCCAGAGCTCCAGGCCCGTGGCCGGGCTCTGGTTCGGCGGCTGCCCGGGAATCGAAGCAGCGGCGATCGGCTGGAGATCGGACAGCTGGTGATGGACCTCCAGGCCCGAACGCTCAGCCGGCAGGGGGTCCCCATTCACCTTACTCCCATTGAATGGGATCTGCTTCGCGTGCTCATGGCAAACGCTGGTCGCACGCTGACGCATCAGCAGCTGTTCCGTCAGGTTTGGAGCGGACGCACCTTTGGCGACGCGCAGCAGTATCTCCGCGTGTATGTGGCGCATCTCCGGCGAAAGATCGGCGACGATCCAATCGTGCCCCACTACATCAGTACCGAACCCGGCGTCGGATACCGTTTCTCGGCCGATGCCGAGCACTCGGCAGGGCCATGATGCGTCCACGCCGGCTTGGCTGGGTCGTGTGGGTCGGCCTTGCCGGCGCCACGACGCTGCTGCTGCTGACTCTCCGGGGGCGGCTGGACAAGGCGCATGTGGTGCTGGTCTACCTTCTGCTGGTCCTCGGCGGGAGCGCCGCAGGCGGCCGGCGCCTGGGCCTGCTGCTGGCCGGCGCGGCCTTTCTGCTCTTCAACTGGTTCTTTGTTCCGCCTTACGGGACGTTCGCGGTCGCGGACCCGTTCGATTGGCTCGTGCTCATCGCGTTCCTGATCGTCAGCGCGGTCACCGCGCAAATGGTGCACCGACTCCAGGGCGAAGCGGAGGCGGCTCGCCGACGCGCCGACGAGGTGGATAGCCTCGCCGTCCACGCGGAAGCGCTCCGCGAGGCTGATCGGTTGAAGGACGCCTTGCTCGCCTCGGTGTCGCACGACCTGCGTACCCCGCTCACCACTATCAAGGCGCTCGCCCATCAGCTGTGGGATCAAGGAGACGAACGCGCGCTGGCGATCGTTGAGGAGGCTGACCGCATGAACCGCCTGGTCGCCGACCTCCTGGACCTTTCCCGGTTGAAGAGTGGAGCGATGCAAGTAGCCGTCGAACTCACTGCGGTCGACGATCTGGTCGGCGCGGTGGTGCAGCGGGTGTCCGGGGCGCTCTCCGGCCGGGAGTTTCGGGTATCGCTCGCCGAAGGCGGCACACTGCTGGTCGGGCGGTTCGACCTGGTGCATGCGCTCCACATTCTGATTAACCTGGTCGAGAACGCGCACAAGTACAGCCCGGCTGGCTCACCGATCGAGCTGGCAGTCGATGTGCGGGCGGACCACCTGACCTTTGCCGTCTCTGACCGCGGTCCCGGAATTGCGCCCGCCGAACAGGAACGGATCTTCGAGCCGTTCTATCGGCCGCCAGGGACGCCGCCGGATGTGGGCGGCTCCGGCCTTGGCTTGACGATCGCCCGCAAGCTGGCAGAAGCGCAGTCCGGAACGCTGGCGTATGAGCCACGGGAGGGAGGGGGAAGCCGATTCCTGCTCAGCCTGCCCGCAGCCGAGCTTCCCACTGCTGGTGAATTCCCCTGAAATCGTAGTGGCTCACACTTCCGTCAAAATCTTTGTGAAATCTTAACGCGGTGGCGCCTAGGCAAACGCAGCGTTTGCTGGCTGCTTGCAGTGCATGGAAATCATGGGCGCCACCGCAACCGTCCGCAGCGAGAGCCATACCGGCGAAAGCCCGAGTCCGCCAGGAGGGAAATACCTGGCGATACTATCCCTGACGGCGCTTGGGATCGTGTATGGCGACATCGGCACCAGCCCGCTTTACGCGGTCCGCGAATCCTTCCTGCCCTCACACGGCATCGCCGTCTCTCGCGAGAACGTGCTGGGCGTGCTCTCGCTGATCTTCTGGTCTCTCATCCTCGTGATCTCGATCAAGTACCTGATCTTCATTCTCCGCGCCGACAACCGGGGTGAGGGAGGCATTCTGGCGCTGGCGTCCCTGGCCACGCCGATGGGGATTCGGCAACGCAGCGGACGATGGGGTCTGATCATGCTGGGGCTGTTCGGGACGGCGCTGCTCTATGGGGACGGCATGATCACGCCGGCGATCTCGGTGCTCAGCGCCGTAGAAGGGCTGGAGGTCGCCACGCCGCTCTTCGAGCCGTACATCCTCCCGATAACGATCGCCATCCTGATCGGACTGTTTCTCTCGCAACACCATGGTACCGCGCGCGTAGGTGGAATATTCGGCCCCGTCACGCTCCTGTGGTTTCTGGTTCTGGCCATCCTCGGCGTCAGCCAGCTCGTTCGTGAGCCGGGGGTGCTGGCGGCTATCAATCCCATCCACGGGTTCACGTTCTTTGTTGACAATGGATGGCGCGGGTTCACGGTACTCGGCTCGGTCTTTCTGGTCGTGACCGGTGGTGAAGCGCTGTACGCCGACATGGGACACTTCGGCAAGCGCCCGATCCGGGTGGCCTGGTTCCTGGTTGTGCTGCCGGCCCTGCTCCTGAACTATTTCGGCCAGGGCGCCCTGCTGATCCACACCCCGGCGGCGGTCGAGAATCCGTTCTACAGGATGGTGCCGCCCTGGGCGCTGTATCCCGTGGTCATCCTCGCCACGGCCGCGACCGTCATCGCGTCCCAGGCCCTGATCTCTGGAGCCTTTTCGCTCACTATGCAAGCGGTGCAGCTCGGCTTCATCCCGCGAGTTGCCATCGATCACACCTCCGCGCGCGAACGCGGCCAGATCTACATCCCAGGGGTCAACTGGACCCTCATGCTCGCCTGCATCGGCCTGGTGCTTGGATTCCGGTCCTCCAGCAACATCGCGGCGGCCTACGGCGTGGCCGTTACCACGACCATGGTCATCACGACGCTCCTGTTCTTCGTCGTGGCGCGGGAGCGGTGGAAATGGAGTCTCCCCGTCGTGCTGCTGGTGACGGGTTTCTTCCTGGCCATCGACCTGGCATTCTGGGGTGCCAACCTCCTCAAGGTGCCCCATGGTGGCTGGTTCCCGCTGGTCGTCGGCGCGATCATCTTCGCGGTCATGACAACGTGGAAGCGGGGCCGCCGGATCCTGGGAGAACGTCTGGCCGCTGCAGGAATGCTCCCAACGGACGTGTTTCTGAAGGACCTGGCGGCCAGGTCCCTCACGCGGGTGCCCGGGACGGCCGTCTTCCTGTATGGCAATCCCGAGGCAACTCCTCCGGCGCTCCTGCATAACCTGAAGCACAACAAGATTCTCCATGCGCGCGTGGTGTTCCTCGTCGTCGAAACGGCGGAGGTACCACACGTCCCGGCCCAGGAGCGGGCGCGGGTGGAGGACCTGGGCCAGAACTTCTACCGGATCACGCTGCTCTACGGCTTCATGGAGGAGCCTGATGTTCCGGAGGCATTGCAAGCCCTTCGGGCGGAGGGGCTGGAGTTCAAGGGGCTGGAGACCACGTACTTTCTCGGACGGGAAACTCTCATCCCATCGCCGAAGCGGGGTATGGCTCGCTGGCGAGAGCATCTCTTTGCCGTGATGCATCGAAACGCCCGGACGGCAACCTCGTTCTTCCGGCTGCCGCCCAACCGGGTGGTCGAACTCGGGGCGCAGATCGAGCTGTAGGCCGCGGCGCGCAGGGCAGGCTCCAAGAGCTGGAACTTGTGGAGTTGGCATTCGCGGTGCCCTCAGGGTTGTATGCATCCCGTGGGGCCCCCCGTTCACCCAAGCCCCAGCAAGCACCGCAAAGGAGGCCCCGTTGACGCGCACGCCACCCGAGCAAGCCACGGCTTCGAGCGCGAACGCGCCGACGCCGATCACGCCCGAACTCCTCCACCAGCTCGCTGCCGATCCGGAGGAGCTGGCTGCTGCGGTCGCCAGCCGCCAGCCCGCCGATGTCGCTGAAGCCTTGCGCGAGCTTCCGCCCGACGCGGCGCCGCGCGTGCTGGCCGCGCTTCCCTTCGACGTCGCCGTACAGGTGCTCGACGAGCCGCACTTCGTCCGCTACCGGACCGCCATCGTCGAGCGGCTCGATCCGGTCGAGGCGCAGGCGCTGATCGAAGCGATGTCGGGCGACCAGCAGGCCGACCTTGTTCGTGAGCTCACCCCCGACGCTCGCGACCGGCTGCTAGCCGCCCTCGCGCCGGCCTCGCGCGAAGCTGTCCGCCTGCTCCTGCAGTACCCGCCCGACACGGCGGGCGGCATCATGACACCCGAGCTCGTGAGTGTACCGCCTGGCTGGACCGCGGCGGAGGTCATGGCGCACGTCCGGCGCGTCGGGGAGACCAAAGAGACCATCTACGCGATCTACGTGGCCGATGCCGAGTCCCGCGTCCTCCAGCAGGTTTTCTCGCTGCGCGAGCTCGTCATGGCGGATCCACTCACCCGGGCCGACGCAATCGGGCCGGTGCGGCCACCGCTCTCTGTCGGTCCGCTGGTCGACCGCGAGGAGGTGGCGCGCCTCATCGGCAAGTATGACCTCCTCGCCATGCCGGTCGTTGACGACGCCGGCCGGCTGCTCGGCGTCGTGACAATCGACGACGTGATGGACGCGCTCGTGGCGGAAGAGACCGAGGACCTGCAGAAGCTGGGCGGTGTCGAGGCGTTTGACGAACCATTCATGCGGATCGGCTTCCTCAGGATGGTGCGCAAGCGGGCGGGCTGGCTCACCATCCTCTTCCTCGGCGAGATGCTCACCGCCACCGCGCTCGGCCGCTTCGAGGAAGAGATCGCGCGCGCGGTCGTGCTGGTGCTCTTCATCCCGCTCATCATCAGTTCGGGCGGCAACTCGGGTGGCCAGTCCACCTCGCTCATCATCCGGGCGATGGCGCTGGGCGAGGTTCGCCTGCGCGACTGGTGGCGGGTAGCGCGGCGCGACCTGCCGGCCGGGGTGTCGCTCGGCAGCATTCTCGGCACCATCGCCGTCGCCCGCATCCTGCTCTGGCAGCAGCTCGGCCTCACCGACTACGGCGAGCACTACGGCCTCGTCGCCGCCACAGTGGGCACCGCGGTCCTCGGCGTCGTCACGTTCGGGTCGTTCACGGGCGCGATGCTACCCTTCCTCATCCGGCGCATCGGCCTCGACCCCGCCACGGCGTCGGCGCCGTTCGTCGCGACGCTGGTCGACGTGACCGGAATCATCATCTACTTCACTATCGCCAGCTTCTTCCTGCACGGGACGCTGCTGTGACTGCGCGCTGCACTTTCAGGTGAGGCTGTGTCCATCGGGGCACCCGGTTGGGGACGGTGGTATCCCTACGAAAAGTCCCCGGGGAACGGCAGCCGCCAGCCGCGCCTGATCGCCGCGTAGCGCAGCCCGAAGCAGAGCGCGGCACCGGCGATTGCGCCGACGGGAGTGGGGAGGTGCAGCAGGCGGGCGGCCACCACGACGGCGGCGCCGGCCAGGGCGGCGGACGCGTAGAGTTCGCCTCGCAGCACCGCGGGCACTTCCGACACCAGCACGTCGCGCAGCATCCCGCCGCCGACGCCGGTCACCACGCCCAGCAGCATCACCGCCGCCGGGTTGAGTCCGGCGGCGTGGGCCTTGAGGGCGCCCGAGACTGCGAACAGCGCGAGCCCGGCGGCGTCGAGCAGCAGCACCGGGGCGCGCAGGCGGTCAATGACCGGTGCCCAACGAAACGTGACCAGCGCCGCGAGAAGCGACACGCCTATATAGCGCCAGTCGCTGATACCGGGCGGGGGAGTGGCGCCGAGGAGGACGTCGCGAATGAGGCCGCCGGCGTTGCCGGCCGCGAAGGCCAGCACCAGCATGCCGAACAGATCCAGCCGGTGCTTGACCCCTGCCGTCGCGCCGCTCAGCGCGAAGACAAAAGTGCCGATGAGGTCGAAGATGATGAGCGAGGCGGACATGGGCACTGATCGTAGTGCTGCCAGGCGCCCCACGCCATAGCCTGCGCTAGCCTGGCGCAGTTGCTTTTATCTGTGTTATAACATATATTACAGGAAGCACCGGAATCACACCATCGGAGAGGATTTTTCCTCGGAAGGGATATGTCACATGCTCAAGGACAAGATTGCCATCGTCACCGGCGCCGGCTCGGGCCTGGGGGAGGCCATCTCCCTCCTGTTCGCGAAGCAGGGCGCCACGGTCGTGCTTGCCGACCTGGACGCCGCGGGTGCGGAGGGCGTGCTGAAGCGGATCGAACAGGGAGGCGGCCGAGGGCGGGTGGTGAAGACCGATGTCTCCAAGCCGGACGCCGCCAAGGCCCTGGTTGATACGGCGGTGAAGGAGTTCGGCCGGCTGGACATCGCGGTGAACAACGCCGGCATCGGCGGCCCCACCGCGCCGGTCGGCGAATACCCGATCGAGGGGTGGGACAACATCATCGGCATTAACCTGTCCGGCGTCTTCTACGGGATGCATTACCAGATCCCGGCGATGCTCGCATCGGGCAGCGGCGCCATAGTCAACATGGCCTCGGTGGCCGGCAAGGTCGGCCTGGCCAACGCGAGCGGCTACTCGGCGGCGAAGCACGGCGTGGTCGGCCTCACCGAGACCGCCGCCATCGAATACGGCGCGCAGGGCATCCGCGTCAACGCCGTCGGGCCCGGCTTCATCAACACGCCACTGATCGGCAAGCGGTCGGTCATCAACACCGCCAACTCCTCGGCGGTGGACGAGACGGCGGCGCTCGCCAGACTCCAGCCGATGAACCGGCTGGGCGAGGCCAGTGAGGTCGCGGAACTGGTGCTATTCCTTGCCTCTGACCGGGCGTCGTTCATCACCGGCGGGTACTACAACGTGGATGGCGGCTACCTGGCGCAGTAGCAGCTCACGGTACGCAAGCGTCCCGCGCCCCGCGATCGAGCGTGGGGCGCTTTGCGTTGCCGGTTGACATAGGGCTGGGGGGTATCTAGTCTTATACCCCAGCGGGGTATATAGCCCGGCTGTAACTCGCGCCACGGAGGACCGAATCATGAACCGCACCACCCTGAAGATCGACGGCATGTCCTGCGGACACTGCGTCGCGGCCGTGACGAAAGCCCTCGAGGACGTCGAGGGGGTCACGATCGAGAACGTCTCGATCGGCGCCGCCACGGTGGCCTACGACCCGGCAGTCGCGTCGCCCGAGAAGCTCGCCGAGGCGGTCAGCGAGGCTGGCTACACCGCCACGACAGCATGACGACGCTCAGCGGAACCGACTGGCTGGTGATCCTGGCGGGAGTCGCGGCCATCGCCTGGGTGAACTGGTACTTCTTCGTCGCCGGGCGCGCGCCAGCGAAGCGGACTGAGCACAAAGACTGAGAGATCGATGATGTCGACCGAGTCCATCCGCATTCCCGTCGCCGGGATGACCTGCGCCGCCTGCTCGTCGCGGGTCCAGCGCGCGCTGCACCAGCAGCCGGGGGTGGAAGACGCGAACGTCAACCTGATGATGAAGACGGCGACGGTCCGGTTCGATCCGAACGCCGTCACGCCCGAGGGACTGGTGGACGTGATCAAGGCGACGGGTTACGGTGCCGAGCTCGCCTCCCCCGACCAGAGCGTCTTCGAGGAGCAGGAAGCGCGTGACCGCGCGGCCGCCGCGGAGTTCCGGGAGCTCAAGACCAGGGCGATCGTGAGCGGAATCATTGGCGTCCTGGCGATGGCGATGGTGTTCTCCAGGCCGCTGCTGCTGCTCAGCACCTTCGGCGTGATGGTGTGGGCAGGGCGCCACTTCTACACCCGGGCCTGGGCCGCGTTCCGCCACCACTCGGCGGACATGAACACGCTCGTCGCCGTGGGGACGGGAGCGGCGTTCCTCTATTCGGTCATCGCGACCGTGGCTCCGGGCTTCTTCCTGAGCCGGGGTGTCCAGCCGGACGTCTACTACGAGGCGGTGGTGATCATCATCGCGCTCATCCTGACCGGTAACGCCTTCGAGGCGCGGGCAAGGAAGCAGACCGCGTCCGCGTTGCGCGCGCTGGTCCACCTCCAGCCGAAGACGGCTCGCGTCGTCCGGCAGGACACCGAAGGGGCCGATGTCGAAGTCGACGCCCCCATCGAGACCGTTGAGGCGGGCGAGACGGTGATCGTCCGCCCGGGCGAGCGGATCCCGGTGGACGGCGACATCCTCAGCGGCGAAAGTGCCGTGGACGAGAGCATGCTCACCGGCGAGTCGCTGCCAGTGGCGAAGCGGCCGGGCGATGCCGTCATCGGCGGCACCATCAACCGCACGGGCGCCTTCCGCTACCGTGCGACAACCCTGGGCGCCGACAGCGTGCTCGCGCGCATCGTCAAGCTGATGCGCGACGCGCAGGGAAGCCGAGCGCCGATCCAGCGGCTCGCCGACCGGATCAGCGGGATCTTCGTGCCGATCGTGCTCTCGATAGCGATCGCGACGTTCGTTGTGTGGTTCGTGGCGGCCGACACTGCGCCGGCGGTGCGGGCCTTCGCCGTGGCCGTGGCGGTGCTCATCATCGCCTGCCCCTGCGCGATGGGGCTCGCGGTGCCGACCGCGGTAATGGTCTCCACCGGGAAGGGCGCCGAGCTCGGCATCCTGATCAAGGGCGGCGAGGCACTCCAGCGCGCCGGCGACTTGCGGACCATCGTGCTCGACAAGACCGGCACGGTGACCGAGGGACGCCCGACGGTCACCGACCTCGTGCTCACTTCGACGTCGTCCCACCAGGCAGACGACGTGCTCCGGCTCGTTGCCTCCCTTGAGACGCTCTCCGAGCATCCCCTGGCCGATTCGATCGTGCGCCACGCTCGCGACCGCAGCATCTCGCTCGCGACACCCGAGGCGTTCGAGTCGGTCACGGGCCGCGGCGCCGTGGGGGTGGTCGAGGGAAGCGCACTCGCGGTGGGGAACGCGGCGCTGATGGCGGACTACGCCATCGACCCGGCGCCCCTCGCCGCCGAGGCCGAGCGGCTCGCCACCGATGGGAAGACACCGATGTACGTGGCCATCAACGGGGCCCTCGCAGCAGTAGTCGCTGTTGCCGACCCGATCAAGGACACCTCGCGCGAGGCGATTCGCCGGTTCCACGCGCTCGGGCTGGAGGTCGTCATGCTGACGGGCGACAACCGCCGCACCGCGGAGGCCGTCGCTCGGCAGGCGGGGATCGACCATGTAGTGGCCGAGGTCCTGCCGGACGGAAAGGTGGCCGAGATAGCTCGGCTGCAGGCGGAGGGGAAGGTTGTCGCGATGGTAGGCGATGGGATCAATGACGCTCCGGCGCTCGCGAAGGCTGATGTCGGCATGGCGATCGGCACCGGGACCGACATCGCCGTCGAGGCAGGTGACATCGTGCTCATGCGCGGCGACCTCCGCGCCGCGGTGCAAGCGGTGGATCTCTCGCGCCGCACGATGCGCACGATGAAGCAGAACCTCTTCTGGGCCTTCATCTACAACGTGATAGGCATTCCGGTGGCGGCGGGCGTGCTCTATCCCGCCTTCGGCCTGCTGCTGAGCCCCATCCTTGCCAGCGCGGCGATGGCCTTCAGCTCGGTGAGCGTGGTGACCAACAGCCTGCGGCTACGCGGGGCACGCATCGCCTGACGGGGCGGTGCACTCTGATTCAGGAGGAGGTAACGGATGAGCAGCAAGCCAACTCGCGAACCGCTGCGGAAGGCCGTCGCCGTGGATGCCGACATCAAGGATCGCAACCTCAACCGGCTGCGCCGCATCGAGGGGCAGGTGCGGGGCCTGCAGCGGATGGTGGAGGAGGACCGCTACTGCGCCGACATCCTGACCCAGATCTCGTCGGTCCAGGAGGCGCTCCGATCGGTGGGGCGGGAGCTGATGCGCAACCACCTGA
>DASTUF010000011.1:0-6283 GCA_035759745.1 Gemmatimonadales bacterium | reverse complement strand
ATGGAATCCAGAATGCTCCGGAAGATGGTTATCGGCTGCGCCCCCACCAGCAGGCCCCCCTCGATATAGAACGAAGGCGTAGCGGTGGCGCCCGCGCGGGCCGAGCCCTGAGCCTCGAATGCCACCGCGGCTCGGATGTCCGGATCCTTCAGGCATTCGAGGGTTTTCGCCTGGTCCATGCCGGTTTCCGCTGCCAGCTCCAGCAACCTGGCCGCAGGATCCTCCAGCCTGGCCCAGGTGGCCTGCTCCTCGAACAGCCGATGGTGCAGTTCCCAGAACTTCCCCTGGCGCGCCGCGCAGAGCGCGATCTCCGCCGTGGGCACCGCGTTGGGATGTAGTTCGGTGATCGGGTAGTTGATGAACACGTAGCGGACCTTGCCGGTCCTGACGTACTCGGCCTCCAGCAGCGGCAAGGTCTCCAGCGCGTGGCGCCGGCAAAAGGGGCACTGGAAGTCCGACATCTCGTAGATAGTGACTGGCGCCGAATCCGACCCCATGGTCCGGGCCGACCGTGCGGCGACGCCGTCGGTGTCGGCAACGGCAACAATCCCGGAGGGCGGCGCCGGCGCTTCGGGGCTACTCCCACCGCCCGCACACGCGAACAGGAGAAGGGCAGGCACGATGGCGGGTGAGGGAGACGTGAGTCGCAACATCAGTATCGTCCCCGCTTCGTGGCGTTGATGGGATCGAGCGCCACGCTGTCGGCGTCGGCCGCCACACTCCAGTACCACACGGCGTTGGGGTCGCTGACGTTCCACGCAGTCGCCGTCACCCGCCACTGAAGCGTTGACGGCGGGATCCGGAGCAGGGCGACGCCCTGGGCGTCGGTAGTGTCAGTGACAACGGCCCGGCCGCGCCCCTCGCTGAGCGCCGCGGCGAGCGTGTCGAAGCCCCCGTAGGTGCTATGTTCCCATTCGCGCACCGCCGCTCGCAGCGAGTCGATCGCGGGATCCAGTTCGGCCCGGTTCGCCTCCAGCTGGCTACGGGCTGCCTGGTAGCGTGCCTCCACCTGGTCATGCGCCGCCTGCGACATCGAACCGGCCGCGAGGGAGTCGCGCGCCGCCGCGCGGGCACGGCCTGCCCGAAAGTACTCGAGGAACGGTTCACGATAGAGCGCGAACAGGCTGTCGAGCGCCTCGGTGCCGGGCCGGCTGGTCCCGGCCCTGGCTTCCATGGTGCGCACCAGGCTATCCCGGTCGAACGGCAGCGCTGTCACGGCGATGCCGCTGGCGGGCGTCAACGTCCCGTCGAGATCGGGGATCGCGACCGATACGGTGACTTCACGCGCTCCGCCGCCGCAGGCGGCAAGCGCCAGCAGGATGAACAGGAATGAGAATCGGATCACGGATGAAAGCTATCGGGCTCGCCGGGCTGCTACAACTTGTACTGCTGCTGCCACTCTGGGCCCAGCGGTCGGTAGAGCAGTACGTGCCGGCCCGGCCCACCGGCCGGGTGAGCGACTTCGCCAACGTGATCGATGCCGGCGACGAGGCCCGCATGACCTCGCTGGTGGAGCGGCTGCTGTCAGCGACCGGCGCCGAGATAGCCGTGGTAACCCTTCCGACGGTGGGCGACCACGAAGCGGCGGAGGTAGCGCTCCGGATCGGGCGCTCGTGGGGGGTCGGATTGAAGGGGGAAGTGGGAGACAGCCTCCGCAACCGGGGCCTGGTCCTGCTGCTGGTGCCGCGCCAGGAGGGGAGGCCCCAGTCGGGACAGATCCGGATCGAGGTGGGTGACGGCCTCGAGGGTGTGGTGCCGGACGCCCTGGCGGGCACCATCCAGCGGCGGGTCATGGCTCCGCTCCTCGCCAATGAGCGGTACAGCGAGGGGATGCTGCAGGGCACCGAGGCACTGGTTACGGCAATTGCCCGAGGCTTCGGGGTCGCCGACTCGGCGCTGGCCAATGCCCGCCCGCTCGCCCGCGAGCCGAGCGGTAATTCGGGCTGGGGCCAGTTGATGCCCCTGATCTTCTTCTTTCTCATCTTCTTCGTGTTGCCCATGCTCTCCAGGCGTGGCCGCCGGGGCGGGCGTGGGGGTCGCGGTCCGCGGATATATTGGGGCGGGCCCTGGGGCGGTGGCGGTGGCGGTGGCGGCAGCTGGGGAGGCGGCTGGGGCGGTGGAGGGGGCTTTGGCGGGTTTGGTGGCGGCGGCGGGTTCAGCGGGGGTGGCGCGGGAGGGCGCTTTTGATGGAACCGAAGATCGCGGCGGCCGTGGAGCCGCTGCTGCGGGAGGCGGACCGGGTGCTGCAGGGCGGCTATTCCGCCGTGCTGTACGGCTCGGCCGCCCGAGGCGACTATTTCGAGCGGACGTCGGACATCAACTTGCTCCTCCTGCTCCCTGATGCGAGCCCCGCCACGCTGCGCGCGCTGGGCCCCGCCTTCCGGGCCTGGCGCGAGAAAGTGGCGGTGCCGCCGTTGATCATCACGCGCGAGGAATGGGCCAAGGCCGACGACGTGTTCCCGCTGGAGCTGACCGACATCCGTGCCGCCTACCAGATGCTGCGGGGCCCCGATCCCGTGGCTGGAGCGACAGTGGACCGGGCCGGGTTGCGCCATGCGCTGGAGAGCGAGCTGCGGGGCAAGCTGCTCCGGCTCCGGCAGGGATTCGCCCTGCTGGAGCAGGAGCCGAAGCTGCTCGGCGCCCTGGCCACCCATACACTGCCGACCCTGCTGGTGCTGTACCGCGCACTGCTGGAGCTCCATCGCCGGCCGGTGGTCCCGCCGTCGGATGCCGAGCGGGTGGTGCGCGAGGTCGCCCTCCTGGTGGTGGCTTCGCCTGAAGGGTCGCTGGCCGTGGTGCGGCATCGCGCCGAGCCGGAGTGGACCTGTACCTCAGCGCAGTTCGAGGAATACCTGGCCATGGTGGAGCGGGCCGCGCACCACGTGGATCACTTTCAATACGGAGATTCGTGAATGAAGCGGGTCAAGCCCCTGTACGCGTCGCTGCTGCTCGTGGCGCTCGCCACCAGTGGCTGCGGGTACAACACCATGCAGACCATGGACGAACGGGTCAACAAGGCCCAGGGTGACATTCAGGCGCAGCTGCAACGCCGCGGTGACCTGATTCCCAACCTGGTGGAGACAGTCAAGGGGATTACCAAGCAGGAGGACACGATATTCATCTCCATCGCCAATGCCCGCGCCCGGCTCTCCGGCGCCGTGCAGGCTGGTGACGTGGGCGAGATGTCCGCCGCCAACAACCAGCTCTCAGCCGGCCTCGGCCGACTGCTCGCCATTGCGGAGAATTACCCCGAGTTGCGCTCCAGCGAGAACTTCCTGGCGCTGCAGACCCAGCTGGAAGGCACCGAGAATCGCATCAGCGTGGCCCGCCAGGACTACAACGAGGCGGTCAACGAGTTCAACGGCTTCATTCGTCGCTTCCCCTACAACATCACGGCCAAGGTGTTCGGGATGGGGACGCCGAGGGAGTACTTCGAGGCGGAGGAGGGGGCGACGGAGGTGCCGCAAGTGGAGTTCTGAGTGAGAAGTGAGAAGTGAGAAGTGAGAAGTCGATCAAAGCAAACGAGCCTCCGCGTGCCAGTGCACCGGAGGCTCGTTACTTCTCACTTCTCACTTCTCACTTAGTCGGTCACCACCTCCGGCAGCACATACCGCAGCGGGTCCACTGGCCGTCCGTTCACGTGCACTTCATAGTGCAGGTGCGGGCCGGTGGCGAGGCCGGTCGAGCCCACCAGTGCGATCTGCTCTCCCCGTTCGACCTTCTCGCCCCGGCGCACCAGCAGCTTGGAGGCGTGGGCGAACTTGGTCTCGATGCCGTAGCCGTGGTCGATGGTCACCACGTTGCCGTAGCCGGCTTCCCAGCCGGCGCCGACCACCTTGCCGGCGGCGGGCGCCTCGATAGGGGTCCCCACCGGGGCGGTGACGTCCACGCCCTCATGCGGGCGGGCGACGCCCAGAATCGGATGATGCCGGGCGCGCGAGAAGTTGCTGGTGAGCCAGCCCTGGGTCGGCATGAACGACGGCATCGCCGCCAGCCGCTCGCGGTGGTTCTCCAGGCTGTCCGCGGCCTCGGTGAAGGACGCCGCCAGCACGTTGGCCCGGCGCAGCATGGCGTTGATGTCGACCCGGATCTCGTCTGCCCGGCGCGACAGTTCGCTGCCGTTCGTGGTCTGCCTGGTCGTCCCGGCGGGGCCACCGATGCCGGCTTCGCGGACTTCGTCAGGAATCGGGTCGAGATTGGCGAGGAGGCGGATCTGTTCGTCGCGGGTGGCAAGAGCGCCAAGTGTGTCGCTCAGATGGTGCAGCCTGCCATGGAGCTCACCCAGCTGGGTCGCCAACTGCTCATTTTCGGCTGCCAGGCGCTCGGTCCGGCTCAGGTCGATGGACTGGGACAGGCTCGCATACCCAAACAGCAGCGCGGTGCCGACCAGGACGGTCGCCACGGAGGCTGCGATCTTGAGTAGGGAGTAGGAAAC
The DNA here is from genome assembly GCA_035759745.1 of Gemmatimonadales bacterium. Lineage (GTDB taxonomy): Bacteria > Gemmatimonadota > Gemmatimonadetes > Gemmatimonadales > GWC2-71-9 > CAMLHP01. The sequence goes on along the minus strand of DASTUF010000011.1, from coordinate 1,848 downwards.
CTCGACGATTTTCGAGGGTTCGGAATCGTGCGGAACCAGCACGACTGTCCATCGGCGCTTTCTTGCCATCCACACCACTCGCTTCTCTGGGGCGATAACCGCAACCTGCCTCCCCAACCTCCCCAGAGACTGCTCGGGACGGCGGGACTTTCAGGCAGGGAAGATGGCTTCCGGTACCGGGTATGTCAAGAACCAGGCCCCCAAGTCAAGTGCTTGAAAATCAATAGCTTACAGACTGGCCATGCAGCGAATTGCAGGAAATTGCTCTGGCGAATCGCTAGGACACGGTCTCGGGCTTGGGAAAGAGGATCGCGGGGACTGTGGTACGGGCACCTGCCAGGGGCGGGTTGGAGAGGGTGTCCCACGCCGCGTGAGCCGCGTTGCCGGTCGCTCCGACCGCTTCGAACAGCAGCTGCGCTGTGTGGGGCAGGAACGGACTGGTCAGTAGCGAAAGCTGGTAGAGGCAGCGCGCCAGCGCGCCCAGCACGTCGTCCAGCTCGGCATCGCGCCCCGCCTTGGCCAGAGCCCACGGCGCCTGTTGCTGCACGAACAGGTTTGCCGCGGTCACCAGCTCCCACGCCGCATCCGCGCCCGCCCGCAGGTCCAGCCGGTCCATCGCCGCGGCGTAGCGATCGACGGCGGCCAGCCCCTGCTGGTCGAGCTCGGTTGAGTTGCCGACCGGCACCACGCCCTCGCGGTACTTCGCCAGCATGGTGAGTGACCGCGCGGCAAGGTTGCCGAGGCCGTCCGCCAGTTCGGCCGTGTAGCGCTCCTCGAATCGCTCCCAGCTGAAGTTGCCGTCGTTGTCCCACGGCACTTCCCGTAGCAGGAAATAACGGAACGCGTCAGGCCCGAACCGGTCGATCGCCTCTGCCAGGTCGAGCCGGGCGCCGGCGCTCTTCGAGAATCGCTCGCCCCGGTACTGGACAAATCCATGGGCCCAGACGCGTTCCGGCAGCGGGAGCCCAGCTGCCTCCAGCATCGCGGGCCAGATCACCGCGTGGAAGCGGGTGATGTCCTTGCCGATGACGTGCAGCTGCGCCGGCCACTCCGCGCCGGAACCGGGAACCCGGGTCGCGGTCCAGTAGTTGGGCAGCGCGTCAAACCAGACGTACGTGATCTGCTGTTCGCCCGATGAAGTGGGGCGGGGAAAGGGCACTCCCCACGTCAGCCGCGCCCTGCTGGCGGAGATGTCCTCGAGCCCCTGTTCCAGCAGCCCCAGGATCTCGTTCCGGCGGCTGTCCGGCTGCAGAAACTCCGGGTGATCGCGGTGGAGATCCTGCAGGAACTGCTGGTAGCGCGAAAGCCGGAAGAACCAGTTGGTCTCTTCCACCCACTCCAGCGTACGGGTGGGATGGAGTACGCAGTGGCCATCCTCGATCTCCGCATCCTGCTTGAAGGCTTCGCAGCCGACGCAGTACCAGCCGGAGTAGGCCCGCTCGTAGAAATCGTCGGGGTTCCGCTCGAAGATGCGCTCGATCAGCTCCTGGACGCCGCTTCGATGGGCATCGGCGGTGGTGCGGATGAACTGGTCGTGGGTGATGCCCAGCGTGCGCCACATGGCCTGGAAGCGTTCCGCCAGCGAGTCGGCAAGGTCGGCCGGGGTAATGCCCTGTTCCGCCGCGGTCTGCGCCACCTTCTGGCCGTGCTCGTCCATGCCGATGAGGAACCAGACGTCATCGCCCCGAAGCCGCCGGTACCGGGCGATGGCGTCGGCTCCCATCTTCTCGTAGGCATGGCCGAGATGGGGATCGCCATTGGCGTAGTCGATGGCCGTGGTGAGGAAGAACCGGCTCACGACACATCTCCCGAGGTGTTGCCGCCGCCGCCACCACCACCACCGCCGCG
>DASTUF010000010.1:0-9827 GCA_035759745.1 Gemmatimonadales bacterium | reverse complement strand
GGGCCACGGCTCCACCCCCGGGATGCTGGAGGCGCTCTGGCACCATCCGGTGGCCAAGTACCTCGGCGTGCTGGGGCTGTTCATGCCGGTCATCGTGCTGATCTACTACTGCTACATCGAGTCGTGGACCCTGGCGTGGACGTTCTTCTCGCTGACCGGCGCCACGCAGGGGCTGGACGAAGCGGGAATGCGGGCCTTCTTCGGTTCGTACGTGAACCTGCAGAACGGCACGGTGCACGGGTTCTGGACCCCGTTCATCTTCTTCTTCATCACCATCGGGGTGAACTTCTGGGTGGTGAGCCATGGGCTGACCAAGGGGATAGAGCGGCTGGCCAAGATCGGCATGCCACTGCTGTTCATTTTCGCCGCGTTCCTGGTGATCAGGGTGCTGACGCTGGGCGACCAGACGGTGATGGTCAACGGTGTCGCCACCACCAGCAGCCCGCTGGCGGGCCTGAACTTCATGTACAGCCCCGACTGGTCGAAGCTGGCCGATCCGTCGGTCTGGCTGGCGGCGACGGGGCAGATCTTCTTCACGCTCTCGGTGGGCATGGGTTCGCTGGCGGCGTACGCGTCGTACCTCCGGAAGAGCGATGACATCGTGCTCTCGGGCATCGCCACGGCGGCGACCAACGAAACGGCCGAGGTGGTGCTGGGCGGCTCGCTGGCGATCCCGGCGGTGGTGGCGTTCTTCGGGGTGACGGGAGCGGTGGCGATCGCGTCGGGCGGGGCCTTCGACCTGGGCTTCATCGCGATGCCGCTGGTGTTCAACCAGCTGCCGGGCGGTGTCGTCATTCAGACGGCGGCCGGGTTCATGTGGTTCGGGCTGCTGTTCTTCGCGGGGATCACGTCGTCGGTGGCGATGGCGACGCCGGTGCTGTCGTTCGTGGAGGAGAACTGGGGCTGGACCCGGAAGCAGACCGCGTGGACGCTGGGGGCGATCGCGGTGGCGATCGGCATCCTGCACATCGTCTACAACACCCGCGGCTTCCTGGACGAGTGGGATTACTGGGCGGGCACCTTCGGGCTGGTGGTGCTGGCGCTGGTGGAGACTATCCTGTTCGTCTGGGTATTCGGGCCGGAGAAGATGTGGGCCGAGCTGCACGAGGGCGCCCAGATCCGGATCCCGAAGTTCTACAAGTACATTCTCACGTACGTCACGCCGACCTTCCTGATCATCATGATGCTGTGGTGGATCAAGGAGGACGCGCTGCCGATCCTGCTGATGGCGGACGAGACGCCGGAGCGTTCGATGGTGCGGTGGGCATCGCGCGGGGTGATGGTGGTGATCCTGGTGCTGCAACTGCTGCTGATCCGGGCCGCGTGGAAGCGGCGCCGGCTGGCAGGGAAGGAGGTGGCCTGATGTCCACTGGAGCGCTGATCTTCATGCTGGGCGCCTGGGGCTTCGTGCTCGGGCTGACGTTCTGGGCGTTCTGGCGGCTGATGCGGGCGGACTCGAGCCATGAGCCGCTGCCGCCGCCGGGCACGTCCTTGTAAGGGCGTGGGGCGTAAGGCGTGGGGCGTGAGGAAAAACCCTACGCTCTACGCCCCACGCCCCACGCCCCACTCACCCGTTCACCTCACACCCGGACTCCCATGAGCCTGTTCCGACGGAAGGACGTCTCGCAGTTGCAGGCCGATCTTGCGGCCGACCACAGCCTCAAGCGCGCGCTCGGTGCCGGAAACCTGACGATGCTGGGCATCGGGGCGGTGATCGGCGCCGGCATCTTCGTGCTGACGGGCCAGGCGGCGGCGCAGTACGCCGGTCCCGCCATCGTGTACTCGTTCCTGCTGGCGGGGACGGCGTGCTGCTTCGCGGCGCTGTGCTACGCCGAATTCGCCGCGATGATCCCGATCGCGGGATCGGCGTACACCTACGGCTATGCGACGCTGGGCGAGCTCCTGGCGTGGATCATCGGCTGGGACCTGATCCTGGAGTACCTCTTCGCAGCCTCCACGGTGGCGGTCGGCTGGTCGGGGTACATGGTGTCCTTCCTGGCCGACCTGGGCATCAACATCCCGGCAGCCTACACCAACGCACCGTTCACCCACACGGCGCCGGCTGATGCCGGATTCAACGTGTGGCGGCTGTTCACCGAGGGATGGTCGTCCACGGGTGCGGTGCTGAACGTGCCGGCGATGGTGATCGTGGCCATCGTGACGGCGATGCTGGTGGTGGGCATCCGGGAATCGGCGACGTTCAACAACGCCATCGTGGTGGTCAAGATCACGGTGGTGCTGCTGTTCATCGGGTTCGGGCTGGCGTTCATCAACCGCGAGAACTGGATCCCGTTCGTGCCGCCGCCGGCAGGCGACGGCCAGTTCGGCTGGGACGGGATCGTGCGGGGTGCCGGGGTGATCTTCTTCGCCTACATCGGCTTCGACGCAGTCTCCACGGCGGCGCAGGAGGCGAAGAACCCGCAGAAGGACATGCCGATCGGCATCCTGGCGTCACTGGCCATCTGCACCGTCCTGTACATCGCGGTGTCGCTGGTGCTCACCGGCCTGGTGAAGTACACCCAGCTCAACGTGCCCGACCCGATCGCGGTGGGCATCAATGCCGCTGGGCCGAGCCTGGTCTGGCTCCGGCCGATCGTGAAGATCGGCGCGATCGCGGGGCTGTCGTCGGTGATCCTGGTGATGCTGATGGGGCAGCCGCGGATCTTCTACACCATGGCGAAGGACGGGCTGCTGCCGCCGGTGTTCGGCAAGGTGCATCCGAAGTTCCAGACGCCCTGGCTGGCGACCATCCTGACCGGTGCTGCGGCTATGACCTGCGCTGCGCTGTTGCCGATCGGGCTGCTGGGCGAACTGGTGTCGATCGGGACGCTGCTGGCGTTCGCTATCGTGTGCGCCGGGGTGCTGGTGCTGCGTCGCACAGATCCAGACCGGCCGAGGCCGTTCCGGGTACCGTTCTCACCGGTGGTGCCGCTGCTGGGCATTGCGTCGTGCTTCTACCTGATGATCGGGCTGCCGGCCGACACATGGGCCCGGCTGGTGGTATGGATGGCGCTGGGGCTGGTGATCTACTTCGCGTATGGACGGAAGAGGTCGAAGCTCAACACAGGGGCGTAGGGCGTGGGGCGTGGGGCGTAGGGCAAAAGGGGCGGCGCGGGTGGCCGCCTTTTTTGCGCCCTCCGTCACGCTGAGCGCAGCGAAGGGGCCGGGTTCTCACGTCACCACAGAGCACACGGAGTCCACGGAGCAAAGCCACAGAGAAAAACTACTGTTGTTTGTGGGTGCCGTTCCGAGGCAACGGGCTCCGGCCCCTTCGCTACGCTCAGGGTGACGAGCCGCTTAGATTGCATGTCATGCCACGTACCCTCACCGCCGAGAAGAAGACCGCCGCCCAGGCGTTTGCCACCGCGTTCAAGCCGGGGATGCGGGTGTGTGTGACGACCCATGTGAACGCCGATGGGGACGGGCTGGGGAGCGAGGTGGCGATGCTGCACCTGCTCCGGGCGCAGGGGGTGGAAGTCACCATCACCAACCCCACGCCGACCCCGCCCCGGTTCAAGTTCCTGCTGGAGGATATCCCGGGCGCCGACAAGAGCCAGGAAGCGGTGAAGGAGATGCGCCGGGCCGACCTGATCCTGGTGCTCGACATCTCGGACCTGGGCCGGCTGGGGATGCTGGCGGAGACGGTGCAGGCGCGGGGGGTACCGGTGGCGTGCATCGATCACCACCTGGGCGCCGGCGCGCTGCCGGACGGGCCCCGGCTGGTGGACCCGACGGCATCGGCCACGGGCGAGCTGGTGTACGAGGTGGCGGTGGCCAACCACTGGGTGGTGACGACCCCGGCGGCGAAGGCGATGTACGTGGCACTGCTCACCGACACCGGCGGCTTCCGCTTCAGCAATACAACGCCCCGGACGCTGCGAATCGCCGCCGACCTGCTGGCGGCCGGGGTCGATCCGGAACAGATCTACCTCGACGTCTATGCCAACTCGCCGGCCGGCCGGCCGAGGCTGTTCGGCGAGGCGCTGCAGACGCTCGTGGTGGAGCCGGAGTACCAGATGGCGTGGCTGACGGTGCCGCCGGGCGCGCTTGAGCGGCACAACGTGTCGTCCGACGATCTCGACGGGGTGGTCGAGTTCGCCCGGGCGATCGAAGGGGTGAAGCTGGCGCTGCTTTTCCGGGAGGCGTCGCAGGGGCGGGTGAAGGTGTCGCTCCGCTCGGTGGGCGGGGTGGACGTGGCGGCGCTGGCCCGGCGGTTCGGCGGCGGGGGCCACGCCAAGGCGGCGGGGCTGGCGTTGCCGGGCACGCTGCCCGAAGTGCAGGCGACGATCCTCGCGGCCGCGCGCGAATATATTGGAGCATCATGAACGACGATCTGTTTACCCGCATTGAACGCACGATCGACACCCTCCGACCCTACATCGCATCGCACCAGGGCAGCGTCGAGGTGATCGACTTCGACGACGCCGACGGCGTGCTGCTGGTCCGGCTGGGCGGGCATTGCCATGGGTGCTCGGCGAGCACGGTGACGCTCAAGGCCGGGCTCGAGAGCCGGCTGCGGCAGATGGTGCCGGAGGTCAGGGCGGTGGAGGCTGTCTGATCCGCAGATGACGCGGATCAGGAACTGCGATGACGCTGATGGATCGACTTGACCACGGAGACACGGAGCGCACGGAGCTTCACGGAGAACTGCTTTTGTTGTGGGTGCCCTGCTGAAGCACGTCGCCGCTCGTCATGGCACCCACATCAACGGTTCTTCTCCGTGTTCTCTGTGGCTCTGTGGTTAACTCGATCCCTTTGTGCGCTTCGCGTCCTCGTGGTTAATACCGAAACACCAAGTACCAGTGAGGTAGTGTGAGTGACGACTTGAAGGGCAAGGTCGAGGCGGCGCTGTCGGCGATCCGGAACGACCGGGTCGGGAAGGACGTGCTTTCCGCCGGGATGATTCAGGACCTCGTGGTGGGCGAGGACGGCGTGGTGTCGTTCAATTTCCTGCTGTCCAACGATGACAGCGGGATGCTGGTGCGGCAGGCGCGGCGGGCGGTCGAGAATGTGGACGGGGTGGCGGAGGTAAAGATCCAGGTGACCAACCCGGGCGGTGCGGCGCGAGCGAGCCACGCACCTCCGGGGCCGCCGCCCGGCCCGCCGCCCCCGCCGCAGCACCTCGGCACCGTGATCGCCATCTCGTCGGGCAAGGGCGGGGTGGGGAAGTCGACCGTCGCGGCGAACCTGGCGATAGCGCTGACCCAGGCGGGACACCGGGTGGGCCTGATGGACGCCGACGTGTACGGGCCCAACCTGCCACGGATGTTCGGACGCTACGAGCGGCCGATGGTCAACGCCGAGCGGCGGATCATGCCGCTGGAGGCGCATGGGGTGCGGCTGATGTCGCTGGGCTTCCTGGTGGAGCGGGATGCGCCGGCGATCTGGCGGGGCCCGATCATCATGAAGGTGATCCAGCAGTTCCTGCAGGACGTGGAGTGGGGCGAGCTGGACTACTTCATCGTCGACCTGCCGCCGGGCACCGGCGATGCGCAGCTCTCGCTGGTACAGGCGACCCAGGTGTCGGGCGCGGTGATCGTGACGACACCGCAGGAGATGGCGGTGGGCGACGCGCTCCGGGGTGCCAAGATGTTCGAGCGGGTGGGGGTGCCGGTGCTGGGCGTGGTGGAAAACATGGCGGGCTACACCGATGCCTCGGGCCAGCGGATCGAGTTCTTCGGGTCGGGTGGGGGGCAGCGCCTGGCCGACGAGCTCTCGGTGCCGCTGCTGGGCAGCGTGCCGCTCCAGCCGGGCCTGGCGGAGCATGCGGACCTTGGCGCGCCGGTGCTGATCGCGGATCCCGGGAGTCGCGCGTCGCAGGAGCTGGTGAGCATCTCCGGCGCGGTTGTGGCCGAGGCGGCCCGGCGGCCTGCCGAACTGCCCGTCATCAGTTAAGCCCGAGTAGTTTTTGCCACGAAGCCGCGAAGGACGCGAAGGACACGACAAAAACCACAGAGCCACAGAGAACACGGAGATTCACGGAGAACTACCGTTGTTTTGGGTGCCCTGCTGAGGTGCGTCGCCGCCCGACATGGCACCCACATCAACAGCGTTTCTCCGTGAGCCTCTGTGCCCTCTGTGGCTCTGTGGTTGCTTTTGCCTTTCTGCGCGTCATTCGCGGCTTCGTGGTTAATGCCTAAGAGAGCCAGGAACGCATGAGCGTCATCATCACGCTGCTGACTGATTACGGCTCGTCGGACGCGTATGTCGCCGAGCTGAAGGGGGTGCTGGTCAGCAATGCCCCTGCCGCTCGGCTGGTGGACGTGTCGCATGTGCTGGCGCCGGGGGATGTGCGCGCGGCGGCGTATATCGTGGGCCGCGCGGCGACGCGGTTTCCCGAGGGGAGCATCCACCTGGTGGTGGTGGACCCGGGGGTGGGCACCACGCGGACCGCGCTGGCGCTCAAGGCGCGCGGGCGGTACTTCGTGGGCCCCGACAACGGGGTGTTCAGCCGAGTGATGCGCGACGAGCCGGTGGAGGCGGTGGCGCTGCCGGCGCCGGAGGGCGCGTCGCCGACGTTCCATGGGCGGGACGTATTCGCGCCGGCCGCGGCGGCACTGGCCCGTGGGGAGCCGCTCGCGGAGCTGGGTGAGGCGTTCGTCGGGATCCCGGTACGGCTGGCGACACGGGAGCCGTATCACGAGGGCAAGGTGCTGATCGGGGAAGTGATCCACGTGGACCGGTTCGGGACGCTGGTGACGAACTTCACGACGGCGAACCTGCCGGGGTATGCGGTGCTGGAGATGGAGGACGTGGAGATCGGGCCGCTGCGGCGGACGTTCGGGGACGTGGCGACGGGCGGGGTGGTGGCGTATGTGGGGTCGGGTGGGGAGGTGGAGGTGGCTGTGCGAGATGGCTCAGCGGCGCGGCGGTTCGGGGTGGGGGTGGGCGCTCGGGTGCGGGCACGGCTCGGGTGACTCTGATTGAGGGGATTCTGACTCGCAGATTGCGCAGATTTGGGAACTGCGATTATGGGGATCGTACTGAAAGTTGGGCGAACGAGTTTTTGTGGGTGTGACGCTCTCTGTGGTGCGCTCGGCAACTTTCAGTCCTGCAGGGTAGGTATCTTCTTCCCGCCGCCATGCACATATCTGCGATACTGAAGGCTTGACGATCCGAAGCCAAGCAGGAGGCCGCGGGTTAGTCCGCTTGCCTTGAGGTAGTTCACGAGCTGCATGCCATCCGCAGGGACAAGTGAGTGGCCTGCCTTCAGCTCGACCAGGATGTCTCCCCGACAGATCAAATCAGCGCGATAGCAGGCCGTCAGGATCTGGCCGCGGTACCGCACAGGAAGTGCCACCTCAGTTGCGTATGGAATGCCACGAGCATTCAACTCATAGCCCAGAGCCTGGTGGTAAACCGCTTCCAGGAAGCCGGGACCGAGCTCGCGATGCACGGCCATCGCCGCCCCAATTACCGCGTAAGTGTCAGCATCCTGGATGGCACCGGTGTCCATAAGGGCAATGTAGAACGCGCACACCGGCAAGGTGCAACCAGAACAGCTCCCGCACTCACAAAAAAACCCGTTCGACCAACTTTCCCGGCGATCCCCATAATCGCAGTTCCCAAATCCGCGAAATCTGCGAGTCAGAATCCCCTCAATCGGCAGTCAAATCTGCGAAATCTGGGGTTGCTGTTCCTAGCCGTCAGCTGCAGTTGCAGCTAGCCGCTGGCCGTTTCGGCCGCGGTGTCGGCCACCGCCTTTCGGTACGCGCGCTTGACGCGGTCGACCGAGCGACGGAAGAAGCTCAGCAGTTTCCAGATGATGTACGCCGAGATGATGACCAGCACCACCACCAGTCCGGCGGTGAGCACGGGGTGCTCGGCGGCGAGCCACGCCAGGAAGATGGCGATGGCGTCTTCACCGACGCTCAGGAGCCAGTTGCTCACCGGCTCAGGGCTGGTGTTGGCGGCGGCACGGGCCGACGCCTTGGCGCCGTGGGAGGTGAGCGCCACGCTGCCGGCGAGGAGCGCCGCGCCGAGCTTCCACACTTCCGACACATCGCCGAACGAGGCCCATGCGAGGATCATCGCCGCGGGTGGCCGGATGAAGGTGTGCACCGCGTCCCAGGCACTGTCGACCAGCGGCACCTTGTCGGCCACGAACTCGATGACGAACATCGCCAGCGCGATGCCGATGATGACGGGATGGGAGAGGATGTCGAGCGACCGTGGCAGGTCCACTACGCCGAACCGCTGAAACAGCCCGGCCGCCGCCACGGTAGCGTAAAGGTTGAGCCCCGACGCGAACGAGGTACCCAGGGCAAAGCCGAGTGTCTCGAGAGGGGACATTGTCTAGTGGGAAGTGGGAAGTGGGAAGTGGGAAGTAGGAGGTGGGAGGTGGGAGATCTACCGCCAGTCGAATCTAACGCTCCCCACGTTGGCGTCGAGGGTGAGGTTCAGCTTGCGGCTGGCAGTGGCGTAGTCGGGCGAGAGCAGTTCGTCGCCTGACCGGGTCCAGCCCTCGTCGGGGAAGGAAACCAGGAACCGGTCGGCTTTTACCCGCAGTCCCACTGAGCGGGGGACGCGGAGGGTGAGTTCTCCCACGGTGAGCGCCAGGTCGAGGCTGTCGCCATCCTGCCAGGCGCCGGAGAGATCCAGCAGCACAGTGCCCATGGTGCCCTTGAGCACCACCCGGCCGCAGCGGCTGTTGCCGAGGGACTCGACGCTGAGTTCGGTTGCGCGGGCCAGGAAGAGTGCGCTGGTGCAGCGCACGCGATTGGGGCGGGAGAAGCGCACAGTGGTGCGGCTGGCGCCGGTGCTCAGGCGCAGGTCGGTGAGTCGGAGGCCGCCCAGCTCGAGGTCGCCCTCAACAGCGCCGAGCGATGCCTCGACCGCGAGCGCCACGTCGGGCGAAAGCTGGACCGATGCGGCTTGCTGAAGCTGCTGCCGGTTGGAGACGCGCAGTCCCGCGCCGCCTGCGTTGCGCAGCCCAAGTGCAACGGAAGACGCCGACGCGTCGAAGTCCACCAATGGACTGAAGCGGTCGGCGTCGTAGCGAACGTCGTAGCGGTAGAGCTCGTCGCCTCGGCCGGGCCGGAGATCCACGGCACCGGCGGCAAAGTCGAGCCGCACGATCAGCCGGGTGGCACCGTGGCGCTGGCGAGCGGCCGAGAAGTCGCGCATCGACTGCGCCGAGAGGGGCGAGGCCTCCGCGACTGCGATCGAAGAGATGATCGCAGCCGCAAGCGCCATAGCGCGGGCGGTCATCGCCCCGGGGGTGGTGGTGTCGGCGCGCCGGGGCGCTGCACCGCCTGCACGCCGTACCTTGGCGTGGCCCAGAGATACTCGTCGGTGAGTGCTTCCGGTGGAATGATGCGCCCCGCGAAACCCTCCTTGACGCCGGCCCGGCTCAGCAGCGCCGCACCGAAGCCGGCAGTGGCAAGCACCCACGTCACCAGCAGAGCGGCCGCGCGGATCAGCGCGCCAGCCACCGGCACCCAGCCGAACAGCGCCCATGCCAGCCAGAGGACCACCACGCCGGCGAGGCCGACCGCGAGGAACTGGAGGTGCCCAGGTGCACCCAGGGCGAGGCCGGCGGCCATGCGACGTCGGGTGTAGGTCTCGCCCATCGCATGGGTGACAGCGAGGAATCCACCGAGCACGCCGACCACGACCAGCAGTGCGAACACCACCACGGCGAAGGGCAGCAGCAGGATCCCCACGACGCTCAAAACCAGGCCGACTATCAGCATGCCGAAGGTGGGGAGCACCAGGATCTGGCCCACCAGCCCGGTGAGAAACGCGCGGCCGAAGTTGTGGGAGACGGTATCGGAAACTACCTGCAGGTGATGCTGTCCAAAGGCGGCGAGGCCCCAGCCGATGGC
>DASTUF010000009.1:0-52902 GCA_035759745.1 Gemmatimonadales bacterium | reverse complement strand
TTCCCACTTCCCACTTCCCACTCCCACTCCCACTCCCCACTGCGGTTCCACCCCTAGCGCAGTCCCCGATCCGGTGGCAGTATGCCTGAAGGTGCCGGTTCCCCCCGTCAAATCCAGCCGGCACGGCCATTTGCACCCGATTTCGCATGGAACTCACCACTCTTGGCTCCCTGGCGCTCTGGTCCGACGGCGCCCTGGTGCTCGCCAGGCGTCGCAAGACCCTCGCCCTGCTCACCTATCTCGCGGTCAAGGAGGGCACGCCGCAGTCGCGCGACTCCCTGGCCAGGCTGCTGTGGCCCGACAGCGAGCTTGCGCGCGCGCGCCACTCGTTGCGGCAGGCGCTCGCCGAGTTGCGGCAGGCGCTGCCGGAGGCCGTCCAGGTTACTCCGTCCGACATCACGCTCCTCGCCGGGGTGGTGCTTCTCGACGTTCGAGCCTTCGAGGTGGCCAGGGCCGAGGCACGATGGGATGACGCGCTGAGCCACTGGAACGGCGAGTTCCTGGCCGGCGCCGACGACCTCGCGGCAGGCGCATTTGCCGAATGGCTGGCTGCGGAGCGCGGTCGGCTGCGGCCGTTGCTGGCGTCGGTGGTGGAGGCCGATGTGGGCCTCGCGCTCGATTCAGGCGACTGGGCGCGGGCCAGGAGCCGGGCGGACTGGTGGCGGACGGCCGATCCGAACGCAGATGCCGCGCGCCGACTGGCCGAGCGGGTGGAGCGCGAGACCGGGCGGTTGCAGGGTGGATCCGCACCGGCCTTCGTGGGCCGGGACCACGAACTGCTGCAGCTGGCGCAGGCGTGGCGCGAGGCATCCGCAGGCAACGGACGCGTGGTGGCAGTACGCGGCCCCGCCGGCGTGGGGACCAGCCGACTGGTGAGCGAGTTCGTGCGCCATGTCGAGCGGAAGCGGGACGTCGCCTTTGTCCGCAGGGTTGCCGCCGTGTCATCGCCGGCGGCCGCTCGGCGCGTCGTCGACGAGTTGCGGCCGACACCGGGGCGGTCGATGCTGGTGACCTTCGACGACGCGGAAGCGGACGACTTCGCGCTCATCAGGACGGTGGCGGACGCCGTGCCTCGCCACATGCTGGTGATCATCTCGGGACGCGAGGATCCGCTGACCGGCACGCTACTCGGCCACCCCCAGCGCCGGGATCCGCGAGTCCTGCGCCTTCGCCTCACCGGACTGGATCCGGAGGCAGCACGCGAACTGATCACGTCGCGCATCACGCTCCCGCTCCGCGACGCCCGGCAGCTGGCGCACCGGCTGCACGCCGACACCGGAGGCCGGCCTGGCGCCATGCTCCAGCTACTGGGCGACTTGCTGGATGAGGGCCTGATCGCGGAAGCCGAGGACGGCGGCCTCGAGCTGGCTCGTGGCATGCCGCGGGGGCCGGTGCCAATGGCCCTGGACCGGACCGAACGGACCCAGCGCCGGCTGGCGCGGATGACGGCGGAAGGAAGGCGCGTGGTGGAGGCGCTCGCCGTGCTGGGTGGAGCGCAGGGACTGGAAGACCTGTCGCTGGTGAGCCGGGTGAAGCCGGCCGCGTGCCGGGAGGCGCTGCGCGAGGCGATCCAGCGCGGACTGGTGCACCGCCATGTGCCGCACGGCGCCTACCAGCTGCACGGCGAGTCGCTGGTGGAGCCGATCTACGAACTGACACCGCCCGACCGGCGCCGCTCGCTGCACCGGCTCGCGGCCCGGGTGGTTGGGCGGCAGGCGCGGTCCGACCGCCGCCTGCGGGCAGTGGCGCGCACCCATCGGCAGCTGGCCCGGCCACGCTGGGCGGTATCGTGGCAGTCAGCCGCCCGGCGGCTGGTTCGGGCCGGGGCCTTGATCCTGGGCAACGGCGAGCCATCTTCCGCGCCCACCGCATCCGGACGCTGACCGATGGCACTCGCAGAAGGCCGCACCATCCCGTTCACGGGACCCGAGTCAATCGACGTCGCCGTGCTCGAGACCTTTCCCTACGACGGTCCGGAGCAGGAGATCGTCACCGAGACCCGCGAGTTCAGCGCGGTCTGCCCCTACAGCGGGCTGCCGGATTACGCGCTGCTCAGGATCACCTACGTCCCGGGCGACCGGTGCGTGGAACTCAAGAGCCTCAAGTACTACGTCACCAGTTATCGCAGCGTCGGGATCTTCCAGGAACATGCCACTGGCCGGATCGCGGACGACCTGTTCCAGCTGCTCCAGCCGAAGCGGCTGGAGGTGACCACTGTCTACAATGTTCGTGGCGGGTTTGAGACGACGTGCACTGTGCGAAGAGAAGGGATCAGGGACTAGGGATCAGGGGTCGGACAGCTGACCCCTGACCCCTAACCCCTAACCCCTAACCCCTAATCCCTCGCCTCTCCCCGCGGCAGCAGTTCCTCCAGATTCGCCAGCATGTACGCATTGACCGCCATCACGGCCGCGGCCTGCTTGAGGTCGCCTTCGACCGCCTTGTCGTAGCTGTCGCTTTGTGAGTGGTGGGTGTGGTCGTATCCCCGGCTGATCTGGTCGTAGTTGAAGGCCGGGATGCCATAGGGGATGAATGCGAGGTGATCGGTGCCGCCCTTGTTGTTGGGCCGCACGCTGTCTGCGCCGAGCGACGCCACTGGCGCCAGCAGGTCCTTCCACAGCTGCTCGAACTCGACGCGGCCCTGCAGCGCCTGGCCGGTGATCGCGCCGGTGCCGTTGTCCAGTACCAGCACCGCCTGCACCTTCGCGGCGTCCGACGCATGCTGCTCGGCGTAGGCGCGGCTGCCGATGAGCCCCTGCTCTTCCCCGCCAAAGAGAATGAACCGGATGGTCCGCTTCGGGCGAAGCCCGCTGGCCTGGATGATCCGCGCCGCCTCCATCACCGCCATCGACGAGGCGCCGTTGTCGGTAACGCCCTGGGAAAGATCCCAGCTGTCATAGTGCGCCCCGACGATGACCACCTCATCGGGCTTCTCGCTGCCGCGAATCTCGCCGATGGTGTTCCACTGTTGCACCGGCACGGTGCCCACGGTGTTCTCAATGCTGACCGCCAGCCGGGGCGCGAGGCCCGCCTCGACCTGGCGACTGAACATCAGAAAGTCCTCGTGCGGCACCACGATGTTGGGAAGGGGCGACACCCGGAAGGGCGAGCCGCTCATGGTGAGCAGGGTGTGTTCCTTGCCGCCGTCGGTGATGACGCCCAGCACACCGGCGTCCGCCAGCAGCTGGTTGCGATTGGCGCTGAACTGCCGGGCGCGTTCCCGCGCCGCTGCCGAGGTGTCCCCGGCCGCGCGCTCGGCGCGGCGGCGCTGCATGGCGGCGCGCCGCTCGGCGCTGTCGGCCGCGGTCATGACGGGACCGTCGGGGTTCCAGACGAAGGAGGGATCATTGAGCATGACCCAGGCACCGCGGATCCGGTCGCGGCTGGCGGCGAGCGACTCCGGCGAGTTGATGTCGGCACGGACGATGGGTCCGGTGCGAAGCTGGCCGCCGGTTCCGACGGTCCAGGCCCAGCTGTACGCGATGACGGGCCGCTCGAAGGGCGCCACCAGTCGCGCCGAAATCGGCCCGCGCTCCCAGGTCACACCGAAGGGAAAGGCCTCGAGCCGGGCAGTCAGGCCGTAGCTCCGAAAGCGCTCGACTCCCCAGTCGTTGGCCCGGCGCATGGCCGGCGACCCGCTCAGCCGGGGGCCGATGGCGTCGCTGAGGTGGCGCAGGTTGGCCATCAGTTCGGAGTGGTCCATCGCCTGGGCGATGAGGCGGCCGGCGCCGGTGGTGTCCACCTGCTGGGCCTGGACGGTGGCGATGGTGAGGGGAGCAGCGAGAAGGGCGAGGACCAGCGAGAATTTCCTGGGTGACACGTTCAACTCCGGTCTCTGGGCGAATGGGGGGAGGCAACATCTCAGCATACGCACGGCCGGCCGCGGATGTTGCGGCGGCGGTTTCGGCGGCCCGGAGGCGCGACTATCTTTGCCGAAGCCACAACCCGCCTGACAACCAAGGATGCCGTTCGTGCCCAACGATACTCTCACCATCACTGACAACCGCACCGGCCGACAGTACGAGGTGCCGGTCGCCGACGACACCATCCGCGCGATGGACCTGCGGCAGATCAAGGTCAAGGACGACGATTTCGGCCTGATGACCTACGACCCCGCCTTCATGAATACGGCAGCGTGCCGCAGCGCGATCACCTTCATTGACGGCGAGCGCGGCATCCTGCGCTACCGGGGCTACCCCATCGAGGAGCTGGCCGACCGGGCCTCGTTCCTCGAGGTGGCGTACCTGCTGGCGGAAGGTGAGCTGCCCAACGGCGAGCAGCTCGACAAGTGGACTGGCGACATCCGCTACCATACCTACGTCCACACCAACCTCATCAAGTTCCTCGGCGGCTTCCGGTATGACGCCCATCCGATGGGCATGCTGCTGGGCGTGGTGGGGGCACTGAGCACCTTCTACCCCGACGCCAAGGACCTGCAGAATCCCGAGAATCGTTACATCCAGCGGGTCCGGCTGATGGCCAAGCTGCCCACGCTGGCGGCGTTCGTGTTCCGCCACGCCCGCGGCCTGCCCTATGAATTCCCCCGCAACGATCTCGACTACATCGGCAACTACGTCAACATGACGTTCAGCATCGGCGGGCAGCACCGGCCCAACCCGGTGCTGCAGCGGGCGCTCGAGATCCTGCTGATCCTGCACGCCGACCACGAGCAGAACTGCTCCACCAGCGCGGTGCGGGCCGTCGGCTCATCCGGAGTGGATCCGTTCAGCGCGATCTCGGCCGGGATCGCGGCGCTCTACGGGCCGCTCCATGGTGGCGCCAATGAGGCGGTGCTGCGGATGCTGGACGAGATCGGTGACAAGAAGAACATCCCCGCCTTCATCGACAAGGTGAAGTCGGGCGAAGGGCGGCTGATGGGCTTCGGCCACCGGGTGTACAAGTCCTACGATCCACGTGCCAAGCTGATCAAGCGGGTGGCGGACGAGGTCTTTGAGCAGACGGGGCTGAACCCCAAGCTGGAGATCGCGGTGGAACTGGAGCGGATCGCGCTGGAGGATGAATATTTCATCAAGCGGAAGCTTTACCCCAACGTGGACTTCTACTCCGGGTTGATCTACCAGGCGATGGGCTACCCGACCGAGTACTTCACGGTGCTGTTCGCGCTGGGACGGATGCCGGGCTGGCTGGCGCAGTGGGAAGAGATGCTGCAGGACAAGGAGCAGAAGATCGCCCGGCCGCGGCAGATCTACACTGGAGCCGAGCAGCGTGCCTTTGTACCCATTGAAAGCCGGTGAGTCGGGCGGGACGGGGCCTCGCGGCCCCGTCAGCGGGAGCTATGCTCAGCGGGAACTTCGTTCAGCGGAACATTCTCCCGCTGGGCAAGGCCCCCGCTGAGCATAGCTCCCGCTCACTGTCCTTCCAGGTACGTATACCCCTCCAGCCCCGCCACATAGTCCG
Source organism: Gemmatimonadales bacterium (assembly GCA_035759745.1). Lineage (GTDB taxonomy): Bacteria > Gemmatimonadota > Gemmatimonadetes > Gemmatimonadales > GWC2-71-9 > CAMLHP01. Next base: position 47,484 of record DASTUF010000009.1, on the reverse strand, counting down.
CAATAAAGCTGTTGGACTCCTGCCGGCTCAGGTCGGTGGCCGCGCTGACTTTCCGCCTGAAGGTGGTGAGCAGGTCGCTGGCGTGGAACTGGACGTAGTTCAGCACTTCGGTGACGGTGTCTCCGTGCACCAGGTCGGTGATCTCGTAGCCACCGTCCTCGGTCAGCGAGACGTGCACCGCGTTGGTGTCGCCGAAGAGGTTGTGGAGGTCACCGAGGATCTCCTGGTAGGCGCCGGTGAGGAAGATGCCCAGCACGTACTGCTCGCCCTCCTCCACCGCGTGGAGCTCCAGCGACGGCTTGCCCTTGCGGCCACCGGTGAACCGGTCGATGACGCCATCGGAGTCGCAGGTGATGTCCTGCAGCGTTCCCCGCCGGTCGGGCCGCTCATCCAGCCGGTGGATCGGCATGATGGGAAAGAGCTGGTCGATGGCCCAGTTGTCGGGCAGTGACTGGAAGACCGAGAAGTTGCAGAAGTACCGGTCCACCAGCGTAGCATCAAGGTGGGTGGTGATCTCGGGATACTCCAGTCGTTCAGCCTGGATCAGGCGATGGATCGCGGTCAGGGTGCAGAAGTAGAGCAACTCCGCGTCGGCCTTCTCCCGCAGGCTGAAGACGCCGCTGGCGAAGTACTCGTGGGTCCGCTCCTTGGCGAACAGCGCGTCGTGGAAGACTTCATCCATCCGCTCGGCCGAGAGTGACTCGAGATTCTCGGCCATCTCCCGCAGCAGCGGGTGCGCGTCCTCTGCCAGTTCCGGTGGCACCGGCTCGATCTGGCTCTCCACGTCGATCACGTTGACCAGCAGCAGCGAGTGGTGCGCCGTGAGCGCCCGGCCCGACTCCGAGATCAGGTGGGGCATGGGCAGGTCGTGCTCTCGACACACGCCCCCAATGGTGTACACCACGTCGTTGGCGTACTCCCGCATGGTGTAGTTCACGCTGGCAGTCCGCGTGGTGCGGGAGCCGTCGTAGTCCACGCCCAGGCCGCCGCCCACGTCCACATGGGTGATGCCGAAGCCCATGTGGTGGAGTTCCTTGTAGAACCGCCCGATCTCCTCGAGCCCGGCCTTCACATAGCGGATATCGGTGATCTGGCTGCCGAGATGGAAATGGACCAGCCGGAGGCAGTCCTGCCGTCCCGCCGCGACCAGCTTGTCCAGCAGCCGCATCAGCTCGACCGCGCTGAGCCCGAACTTCGACTTCTCGCCCCCGCTCTTGGCCCACCGCCCCGACCCCTCGGTGGTGAGCTTGATCCGCACGCCGATGTTGGGGGACACGCCCAGCTCCTCCGCGACGCGGAGCAGCAGGTCCAGCTCGTGCAGCTGCTCGATGACGATGAACACCGTGTGGCCCAGCCGCTGGCCCATCAGGGCGAGGCGCATGAATTCCTCGTCCTTGTAGCCATTGCACACCACCACATGCGCGGTGCTCTCGTGGAGTCCCAGCACCGCCATCAGTTCCGGCTTGGAGCCACACTCGAGTCCGACATTGTGGGGCGCGCCGAACTCGACGATTTCCTGCACCACGTGGCGCTGCTGGTTGACCTTGATGGGATAGACGGTGGTATAGCTACCCTCGTAGCCGAACTCCTGGATCGCGGTCGCGAACTTGGTGGCGAGTGTGCCGATGCGGCTCCGCAGGATGTCCGAGAACCGGAGCAGGAGCGGCAGGCCGACACCCTGCGCGTGCAGGTCGGTGGCGAGGCGGTAGAGGTCGAGCCCCCGCGCCGGCTTGGCGTCGGGGTGGACCGTCACATGGCCTTCAGGGCTGATGCGGAAGTAACCCAGGCCCCAGCCGTTCATGTTGTAAAGCTTCTCGGAGTCCCTGGTGGTCCAGGCGGCGGGACCTGCAACGGTGGTAGCGATGGCGAACTCCTGGTCAGGGCGCTGTCGGCGAAAAACGTAATGACCCGCCGGGAGCGACGAAAGTCGCTGCACTCCGTTACGGCCGGAAACGCGCCACAGTTCCTGGTTATGGCGGCCACACCGAGGCGTCGGCGCCACGGCCACACCAGCGTCCCGAAACCGGCTCTGCCAGCAGCCCGATCAGGGCGCTCCCGAACGGCCGCAAGATCAGGCGTGAACACGCTTTACGGGGGAGTGCAACTCCTGCCACAACGGCGGCACGAAGCTCGCACATGGGGATGCCGACGGCGCCCGATCTCGCGGTGCCGCGCGCGGGACGGGTGACGAGAGTTGCATTCCCGCGCACTTCTGACCGAGAGAGAACCGATCATGCTGCTTCCTGGTATGCTGTCTTCGCGGCGCGTGCCTGATTCCGTCCGCGTGGATTTTGATGTCGTGATGGCCCGCGCGTGGGAGGCGATCGCCGCCACCCATGAGCAGCAGGCTGTGACGTTTGTGCGCCGACTGGCGACGCGGCTCACCGCCGACGAGGCGCTGCAGCGCTACTTCCGCGAGGTCGCGGTTCCCTTCCAGATGCGCGAATCGGTGCGGGTGCGTGCGCTGCTGGCACTGACGCCGGATGAGCGGCATCGCTCGCTGGACGACGGCGCGGAGCCATGGGCCCTGCTCCGCCCCGACCACCTGGTCGACGCCATCCGCCAGCGGACCCGTTTCGTCGAGGAGACGACGCTGGCGATCCGGATGGCGGCCGCCGCCGCGGATGAAGCGCTGGTGCGGACCCATGTGGGAATGGCGCTCGAGGCGGCCCGGGTGCTGGCACCGGTGATGCCACTGGACGACACGCTGATGCAGTACATCCGCTCGATGGACCTGGCACCGGCCCTGGCGCAGGGCGTCTTCCAGCGGGCGATGGCCCGCCTGGCCGAGACCGAGATGTTCGAGACGGTCGAGGTGGCGGTGCCGGAACTGCCGGCGCTGGAGCCGGTACGGAGCCCGCTCAGGATCCTGGGGCTGCGCGCGGGGTAACAACCAAGTGGGGAGTGGGGAGTGGGGAGTGGGGAGTGGACGGAATATTCCCTCTACTTCCCACTTCCCACTTTCTACTTCCCACTAGATTCAGGCATGCCCTGGTCCCTCCGCATTGGCCGCATCGCCGGCACCGACATCAAGGTCCACGTCACCTTCCTGCTGTTGCTGGGGTTCTTTCTCGTCGCGGGTGGCGCCGCGGCGGCGCTGCTGCTGCTGGCGGTGTTTCTCTGCGTGCTGCTCCACGAGTTCGGCCACATCGCCATGGCGCGGCGGTTCGGGGTCCGCACACCTGACGTGATCCTGCTGCCGATCGGCGGCGTGGCGCGGCTGGAGCGGATGCCGGAGGAGCCGCGCCAGGAGTTCCTGATCGCGCTGGCGGGGCCGCTGGTGACACTGGGGCTGGCGGTGGTGTTCTACCTGATCCTTGCGGCGCGCGGGACGCCGCCGGCGCTGGTGGGCGAGTTGTTCCAGGCCGGGGCCACGCCGGTGGACGAGCTGTACCGCATCAACGTCCTCCTGCTGCTGTTCAACCTGCTGCCGGCGTTCCCCATGGATGGCGGCCGGGTGCTGCGCGCGTTGCTGGCAGCTCGGCTGGGACTCGCGCGCGCCACCCGGATCGCGGCGAGCGTGGGCCAGATGATGGCCTTCGCGCTGGGATTCTGGGCCCTGTCGCAGGGGCTGATCCTGCTCCTGCTGGTGGCGTTCTTCGTGTTCATCGGGGCGTCAGGCGAGGCGCAGGCGGTCGAGACCCGCATGGCAGGCAAGGGGCTCTTTGTGCGCGACGTGATGGTCACCGACTTCAAGTCACTCCCGTTTTCCGCGACGCTCAACGACGCCGCCGAGCTGCTGGTGGCGAGCGAGCAGCGGGAGTTTCCGGTGCTCACCTTTGATGGCGGGGTGGCGGGGATGCTTTCGCGGGACGACCTGGTGCGGGGCCTGGCCCGGGGCGGACCCACGGCCCTCGCGCGTGACGCGATGGCGGGGTCGGTGGCGCTGGTGCCCACCAACCTCCCGTTCGAGCGCGCCATCGAGGTGCTGATGGGGAGTCGTGTCCCGGCGCTGCCGGTGGTGGAGAATGGCCAGCTGGTGGGCATGCTGACCCGGGACAACATCACCGACCTCGTCCTGGTGAGAACTGCGGTGAGAAGTGAGAAGTGAGAAGTGGGAAGTGGGAAGTGGGAAGTCTGCGGAGTCACTGCCTGCGGCGCAGGTCCCGATCCAGTTCATCGCCCGGGATGAGCGGGACCCGGTAGTACCACCACGCCGTCGCGGCTGACCACGCCTCGTCGCCTTCCACCGCGTCGCCCCAGAGGCACTTCTCCACTTCCCGTGTGGCCTCGCGGAACCGCTCGTCGGCAGACCGCACTCGCCCGGTGAACTCCAGCCGCTCGCGGGCCCGGGCCACGCCCAGCGCGCCGTCCAGCATTTCCCGTACGTCCAGGTCGTTGAGGTAGTCGTCCAGCCCCAGGGAGTAACCGTTGGCCACTGCTCCGGCGATTTCCTCCCAGCGCAAAGCCAGATACTCGAGACCCCCTTCCACCACGAAGTCGGGCGCTCCGTGGGAACGGAGCCAGGCGCGGACCGGGTCCCGGTTGCGGCTGCTCATGAGCTCTCGCGCGCCGCCTGGCGCCGGAAATAGCGCTCACCCGCGTTGGGCCGGAAGAAGGTGCGGATGATCCGGTCCGGGTCGAACGCGATGAAGGCTCCACTTTCACGGTCGAAGCGCGTGATGACGCCGTCGGCCCGTCGCAATTCCAGCACCGAACCACCCACGGAGGCATCGCGCAGCTCCTGCGCCAGCCGCAGGTACTCGGCCTGGGAGATCTGGCCGAACTCGGCGCCATGCTTCCGGTAGTGCTCCTCCAGCCGCTCGCGATTGCGAAATCCGATGCCGGTCGCGACGTCCGTGGGAGTGCTGCCTTGCCCGACGCTCGGCGCCGGCTGCTCCGAGTGTTCCCTTCCCTGCTGTACCGCAACCATGATGGTCGCCGCGAGCGCGACCAGAATCCACACCCAGGCCCGCCTCATTGGCCGCACGCCTTCCGCCGGAACGCCGATGGCGCGCATTCGAACACGCTGCCCTCCCAGAAGCCGGCGCGCGCCTCGCGCGCGGACCGCTCCGCATCGCGCAGCCGGTCCACGTACCGTACGTTGGGAGGCAGGGTGAGGAGCATGGCCCACCCCTCGGCGAGCATCCGCTCGTTGACCAGGGTGTCGGCGCGCCAGACCCACGCCAGCTGGCGGCCGTAGCGGTCGGTGGGCTGGATGTCGAGCTCGAGCTCGACGGTATCGCCAGCCGCCACCCACCGCTCGAATGCCGCTGTTGCCTGGCGGAACGACTCGCCCTGCCCGCGCTCGGGCGTGTCGAACCCGATGGGCCGAACCCTCGGCCCGCCGGCGCAGTCGAAGGTGTCGCCATCAATCACTCGCTCCACCACACAGGGCGCGCGCTGCTGGCCATGCACCGGCCCGACCGTTAGCGACGGCAGGGCGAGGAGTCCCAGGCTTGAGGCGAGAAGGAGGCGACGCATGCCGGGAAAATATGCAGGAGCTGTGCCCAGCGCCGAGAGTGGGCTGACAGCGGGCCCGGCGAACGGTGCCAGGCGGATCGTCGTTTCCGGGGCCACCGGCCTGATCGGCGGCAACTTGCTGCCGGCGCTGAGCCGGGTGGGATGGGCGCCAGAGCGGCTGACGAGGCACGCTCCGGTCGGCAACGACATCGCGTGGAACCCTGCGGCGGGGACAATCGACGCCGCGCGGCTGGACGGCGTCGAGGCGGTGATTCACCTGGCGGGCGAGAACATCGGCGCCCAGCGCTGGACCACCGAGCGCAAGGCGCGCATCCGCGACAGCCGGGTGCGCGGCACGACGCTACTGGCGAGCACGCTGGCAGGACTGGACCGAAAGCCCAGGGTGCTCCTCAGTGTCAGCGCCATCGGGATCTACGGCGACCGGGACGACGAGCTGCTGGACGAGTCGTCAGCGCTTGGCAACGATTTCCTGGCCGAGGTCGGAGAACTATGGGAGACGTCGGCCAATCCCGCTCGGGAGGCCGGCATCCGGGTGGTGCATCCCCGACTGGGACTCGTGCTCTCGGCAGACGGAGGCGCGCTCGAGCGAATGCTCTTGCCGGCGAACCTCTTCCTGGGCGGACAGCTGGGCAGCGGCCGGCAGTGGTGGAGCTGGGTGCACATGGACGACGTTGTGGGCGCAATGCTGCACCTGCTGGACGTGCCGCAGGAGTCCGGCCCAGTGAATGTGGTCGCGCCGAAGCCGGTGCGGAATGCCGACTTCATGCAGCGACTGCGCGAGGTGCTTCACCGCCCCGCCCCGCTGCCGACGCCGGCGTTCGCGCTCCGACTGCTGCTGGGCGAGATGGCGGATGCGCTGCTGCTCTCGAGCCAGCGCGTGAGCTCCGCGAAGCTGGTGGCCAGCGGCTACCGGTTTCGATACTCGGAGCTGGGAGCGGCACTCATCGAGGCGGTAGGGCGGCAGGAATAACAGCGGAACTGCAACTGCGTGAACGGAACTGAAGCTGCGTGAAAGGCGAATGCCGCGAGCGCCGACTGTTCACGCGGCTGATAGCCGCTGCCCGGCCCGTGTCGCTTCGCGACATCGCGCGTACGCCAGGGCTTGGAGGCAAGGCGGTCACCAGCGACCGACCGCCCTGAGCCGCCCTGACCGCCCTGACCGCCTATTTTCAGTCCATGCCGAACGCTGTCATCCTGCTTTCCGGCGGCATGGATTCCGCCACCACGCTCGCCATTGCCAGGCGCGACGGCTACACGCCGTACGCGCTGAGCATTCGCTATGGTCAGCGGCACGCCGTCGAGCTGGAGGCTGCCAGGAGGGTGGCAGCGGCGCTGGGCGTGGCGGAGCACAAGGTACTGGATCTCGACCTTCGCGCGTTCGGTGGCTCGGCGCTGACCGCCGACCTCGCCGTGCCCAAGGATCGCCCAACCGACCAGATCGGCGAGGGAGTTCCGTCCACCTACGTGCCGGCGCGCAATACCATCTTCCTGTCGCTCGCGCTGGGCTGGGCCGAAGTGCTGGGCGCGTTCGACATCTTCATCGGTGCGACAGCGGTGGACTACAGCGGCTATCCCGACTGCCGCCCGGAATACCTCCGCGCCTTCGAGCACCTGGCCAACCTCGCGACCGCGGCCGGCATCGAAGGACGAGGCCAGTTCAGGATCCATGCCCCGCTGCTGCACCTGTCCAAGACCGAGATCGTGGGCACCGGCGAGGAACTGGGCGTGGACTTCTCGCTCACCCACAGCTGTTACGACCCGGCGCCGGACGGGACGCCGTGCGGGCGGTGCGATGCGTGCCGGCTGAGAGAGAAGGGGTGGATTGGGGCGTGAGGCGTGAGGCGTGAGGCGTGAGGCGTGAGGCGTCGGGCGTGGGGCGTGGGGCCCTGGATGCCGGGCCGGCGCCGGCAGGCAGGCTATCTTCCATGCAACTGACTTCATTCACCTCACGCCCCACGCCACACGCCCCACGCCTGATGCCCATGTACACCGTCCACGAACTGTTCTACACCCTGCAGGGCGAAGGCGCCCAGAGCGGCCGGCCGGCGGTGTTCTGCCGCTTTGCCGGCTGTAATCTCTGGACCGGGCGGGAGCAGGACCGGGCCCGGGCCGTGTGCCAGTTCTGCGACACCGATTTTGTGGGCACCGACGGCGACGGCGGCGGCAAGTTCGCCTCGGCCGATGCGCTCGCGGATGCGGTCGCTGCCGCGTGGCCGTCCGGCGCCGAGGGCGAGCCCTACGTAGTGTGCACCGGCGGTGAGCCGCTGCTGCAGGTGGACGAGCCGCTGGTGCAGGCGCTCAAGGCCCGCGGCCTGACGGTGGCCGTCGAGACCAACGGCACCCAGGAACCACCGGCCGGGCTGGACTGGACCTGCGTGAGCCCCAAGGCGGGCGCTCCGCTGGTGCTGACCCGGGGTGACGAGTTAAAGCTGGTCTACCCGCAGGCCGGCGCCGAGCCGGAGCGGTTCGCGTCACTCGAGTTCCGCCACTTCTTCCTGCAGCCTATGGATGGACCGGAGATTGAGCGCAACACCCGTGCGGCGCTGGAATACTGCCTGGCCCACCCGCAGTGGCGACTGAGCCTGCAGACCCATAAGCTGCTCGGGATTCGATAGCAAAAGTGAGAAGTGAGAAGTGAGAAGTGAGAAGTGAACCGACTCTAAACTCTCGACTCTCAACTCTAGACTCTTGACTCCATATTCCGATCGTCTCTCCCACGCCTTTGCCTTCGCCGCCAAGTACTACGGGCGGCGGCCGCCGGGCACCAACCCGACGGCATACCTCGCGCAGCCGGCCAAGGTTGCGGTGTTGCTCACCCGCTATGGCGCCGAGGAGCCGACGGTGATCGCGGGGATCATGCATCACGTGCTGGAGGAGTCGCGAGGAGGTGAACGGCGGGAGCTGGAGCGGAAGGTGAAGGCCAAGTTCGGGCCGGTGGTGCTGGGAATCGCGCTGGACGCGGTGGAGCCACGGTTCGACGCGCGGGGCGTCGAGCGTCCGTGGCGCGCAGCGAAAACCGACTACCTGGCCCAGCTGGCCGATGCCTGTCCCAGCGCCCTCGACATCTGCGTGGCCGACGAGATCCAGCATTGTGGCGACATGTCGGCCAGCCTCCGCCGGCTGGGGGCGGAGTATGTGCGCGAAGTGGCGCATGCGTCGTCCGAACAGACCATGTGGTGGTACCGCGAGATGTTCGACGTGCTCACGCAGCGGCATGACTGGCCTACCCGCGCGATGCTGGACGAACTGCGGACCCTGAGCGCGGCCATGCTGCGCACCCTGCGCCCTCACGGAGATCCCGGATGATTCCACGCGCGTCCGTCGCGCTCGTGCTGCTCACGGCCATTGGCTGTGCCCTGCCGTCCCCGCCGCCGCCGCTCAACCCGCTGCGCATCGTGCTGGTCAACGACGTCTACGTGCTCGATACCCTGAGCGACGGCACCGGCGGACTCGCCCGGGTGGCGACGGTGGTCAAGCGGATCCGGGGCGAGGGACCGACGCTCTTTGTACTGGCGGGCGATGTCCTCTCGCCCAGCCTGCTGAGCAAGTACTACAGCGGCCGCCAGATGGTCGAGGGGTTCAATGCGGCGGGGCTGGACTACGCGACCTTCGGCAACCACGAGTTCGAACTCGACCGGGACACCCTGGTGGCCCGCGTCGCGGCGTCGAAGTTCACCTGGCTGTCGGCCAACTGCACCGAAGCCAGCGGCGCGCCGTTCCCCGGCGTGGTGCCGTGGGACACGGTGCGGATGAGCGGGCGACTGGTGGGGATCTTCGGGCTGACCCTTCAGGACCGCTACCGCAGCTACGTTCGATGCAGCGACCCCGACAGCGCTGCAGCGCTGGCGATCGATACCCTCAGCGCCATGAAGGCCGACTTCATCGTGGGGCTCACTCATCAGAGCATCACGGCGGACCGGGCGCTGCTCTCGCGCGAGACGCGGCTCGACCTCATCCTGGGCGGGCACGAGCACAGCGCGATCGACGAAACCCAGAACGGGCGCCACATCCTCAAGGCGGACGCCAACTCACGTACGGCGCAGTTTGTCACCGCGTGGGGGATCGATCCATCGTGGCAGGAAGGCGTGGCGCTGTTGCGGATCGAGCCGCGGATCGAACCCGACACGGCGGTGCTGGCGGTGACCCGTCGCTGGCAGGATTCGCTGCGGGCACGCCTGGGCCCCGAAGTCGTGGTGGCGACCGCCGCCGCGCCAATCGACGCCCGCGACGCCGTGTCCCGCCGGGAGGAGAGCGCCATTGGCATGCTGGTGACAGACGCCATACGCGCGGGAACGGGCGCTGACGTCGCCCTCATCAACGCCGGGGCCATTCGCCTCGACGATGTGATCCCGGCGGGCGCCGTCACCAACTACACGCTCGAATCGCTCTTTCTCTTCGCCGACGAAACCCGGGTGGTGACGTTCCCGCTGACCGGCGCGCGACTTCGTGAACTCCTGGAACACGGAGTCTCGGCCACGAGCGTCGGAACCGGGGCCTTTCTCCAGGTTTCGGGTGTCCATTTCACCTATGACCCGACAGCGCAGAGTGGCGGCCGGATCGTGGGCGAGCTGAGCCGCCCGGACGGGACGCCTATCTCGGCAACGGAATCGCTCGATGTGGGCTTTGTGGCGTATCCGGCGTGCGAAGGAGGCGATGGCTACGAGGTGCCGGAGGCGGGTGCCGCTTGCGACAAGGCCGGCGAGGGCCCCCGCGCGGCGGACCTGTTGATCCAGCAGCTGGAGGGGATGTCGTCTGCGGTGACGCTCCCGGCGGGGGGCAGGATCCAGCGCAAACAGCCTTGAAAACACAAATCCCGGGGGGCAAAATGCCCGTCCGGGAAGTGGCTGGCCTTAGTCGAATTGATCACCCAGGCGACAAGGCCCTAAAACCCTGGGGCCCCGAAGGGCTATGTCCTTGAGCGACAAGTATACCCGGGCCAAGGGCTTGACGCAAGGGGTTGGTTCGCTCCCGGGCACGTTTTTCGCTATTTTGCCCTCCATGGTGCCGTCCTCCGCTGTCTCGCTGTCCCAGCTTCCCAGCGCATTCGCCGCCGCCGCTCGCTCAAGCCGGAGCGAAGGCGAGCTGTTCGAGCGGTGCCGAGCCGTGCTGGTTGAGCGGTTCGGGTCGAGCCAGATCTGGTTCGCGCTCCAGGGAACCGGCGAGGCGCCGGTGCGCCTGGGGCCCGCCGAGGGAACGGAGACCGCGGTCGAAGTGGCCCGGCTCAGCGCCGGCGCGACGGAAGTGGTGATCAGCGCCGAGCACCGGCTGGCGCAGGACCTCCGGGGCTCCGCTATGTCGCTGGCGCTGGGCCTGAGCGTGGTGGCCGAGTTGCGGTCGGTGCTGCTGGAGCGGCAGTCGGCCCTGGACGATGCGGTGTTCCAGCTTCGAGCGCTGCGGCAGGTGGCCCGCCTCCTCTCGTCGGTGCACTCCACCGAGGAGACCGAGCAGCTGGTGCTCGACTTCATGGCCGAAGTGTTCTTCGCCTGGTGGGCGTGCCTCTATCGCCCCGACGGCGATGTGTATGGCCCGAAAGTGTCTCGGGCGCCGCAGGACGCGTCTTCCTGCCGGGAGATTCCCCGCCTGGAGCTCGACGCGGCGCTGCCGGCCGGCAGTGCCTCGGCCGGCACGGCGGACGCTGCCGTCGCGCGGCTGCTGAATGACGGCGCCGAGCTGGTCGTGCCGCTCGACGCGGGTGCCGAACGGATGGCGGTCCTGGTGCTCGGGCCGCGCATCAACAAGCAGCCCTATGCGGATGGCGAGCATGAACTCGCGAGCACGCTGGCGTTCGCGGCGGCCATCGCGCTGAAGAACTCGGAACTGGTGGAGCAGCTGCACAGCATGGCGACCACCGACGAGCTCACCGGGCTCTACAACCGGCGCGCCCTGGAGGACCGGCTGGCCGCCGAGATTTCCCGGAGCCTCCGGCACCAGTTGCACACCAGCGTCCTGCTGCTCGATCTCGATCGCTTCAAGCTCATCAACGACACCCTGGGCCACGCCGCCGGCGACCGGCTGCTCAAGTTGCTCGCGGACGTACTGAAGCAGCAGTGCCGGGCGCTGGATGTGGTGGGGCGGCTGGGAGGCGACGAATTCCTGGTGATCCTGCCGATGACGGCTCCGGCAGAAGCGCGGATCTACGTGGGCCGGGTGGAGGCGAGCTTGCGCGAGATCCAGCGGCTGCACCCGGAGTTCGGGAGCTGCACGCTGAGCATCGGGATCGCGGAGTCGCCCCGCCACGGCACCACGGTGAGCAGCGTGCTGGCCGCGGCGGACGGGGCGCTGTACAAGGCCAAGCGCGGCGGCCGCGACTCGGTCGAAGTCGCCGACGACTGACCCATGGATACCGAATTCTTCCTGGCCGCCGACGCGTTGTGGCTGGACCTGGTCAACACGTCGCGCCACGAAGGGCGCGCCGACCGGCTGGGCGACCTGGCGGCGTGGCACCGCTGGACCCGGGCGTGCCAGCTGCCATCCGGCGCCGGCAGCGAGCCACTGCGGCGAGTACACCAGGTGCGCATGGCGCTGGCCGAGCTGGCGCGAGCACTGGCCGATGGAGGACACGCACCCGGTGGGGCGATCGACATGGTCAACGCGCTGCTGGCGCGGCTCCCGGGCCATGAGCGGCTGGTGCGCGAGGGCGGAACCTGGCGGCTGCGCTTTTCGCCGCGGGAGGTCTCACCTGCGCTCGAGGCGGTGGCGCGCTCCGCGGCGGCGACCCTCGCCGAGCCGGGTGCCGTGGTGCGCCGCTGCACCAATCCTTCCTGCGGCCGGTACTTCGTGGATCGCACCGCAGCCGGTACCCGCCACTTCTGCTCCGAACTCACCTGCGGCCAGGGCCGCTGGGCTGATCGCCGGCGAGGCGTCCTGGCATGACCACACCCGCCTTCGGGATTCCGGTGGGGCACGTCACCGATCCCGCGGGCTATTTCCAGCGCACCGAGCGCGCCCTGGGGCATCGCTACCAGCCGGAGCAGATCGTCGCCGTCTCCTCTGAACGAGTGCTGTTCCGGGCCCGCGACGTCACGCTCCACCGGCAGGTCAGCCTTCGGGTCAACTTCCAGAGTACCGACGCCACTCGCGCGTGGTTCATGCGCGAAGCGGAAGCGCTGGCGCAGCTCAATCATCCCGCCATTCGCCACATCTACGACGCCGGGGTCACGGGCGATCTGGCCTACCGGGTGGGCACCTGGATCGAGGGCGAGGGTCTCGACGAGGCGAGCCGGCGCGGCCCGAGGCTGATTCCGATGGTGCACACCCTTGCGCGCGACCTGCTCGGAGCGCTGGAGCACGCGCACATGAACGGCATCATCCTGCGGCGGGTCGTGCCGGCGTCGCTGCTGTTGAGTCATGCGGGACGCGGCACCGTGACCGACGCGCGGTTCTCGAGCCACACACTCCCCGCTGTCCCGCCCGGAACCCCCGTCACCGGCCTCGCATTCATGGCGCCCGAAGTGCGTGACGGCTCGGTGGGCGACCCCGCAAGCGACGTCTTCACCGCCGGTGCCATCCTGTACTTCGCGCTGACCGGCGTCGAACCCCCGCTGGATACCCGCAAGGTTCGGCGACCCACCGAGCTGCGCCCCACCACGCCCCGCGCCATGGAGCGGGTGGTGTTGCGGGCGCTCAACCCGGTGGCGGACGATCGCTACCTCAACGCCATCGAGATGCTGGAGGATTTCGCCTCGGATGCGGGCACATTCGAGAACGCGGCGGTGGCACCGCCGGTGCGCGGCATCACGCCGGAGGAGGGCGCGCGGTGGGAACAGCGGCTGCGCCGTGCGCTGGGCGATGACTATGAGCTGCTCGACAAGCTCGGTTCGGGAGGATTCGGGCGGGTGTACCGGGTGCGCGACCTGCACCTCGAGCGCGAGGTCGCACTCAAGGTGCTCCACCCGCAATTCACCCAGGATCCCGCGGTGGTGGAGCGCTTCCGCCGCGAGGCGCAGCTGGCCGCGCGGCTCAACCACATCAACATCGTCAATATCTTCGATATCGGCGGGCGGTCAGGGCTGAGCTGGTACACGATGGAGCTGATCGACGGCCCCAGCCTGGCGCAGCTGGTGGAGCGGGAAGGTCCGCTGTCGCTGCCGCAAACGCTGCGGCTGCTGCGCGAAACGCTCTCGGCACTGGGTCACGCGCACTCGGCGGGGCTGGTGCATCGTGACCTCAAGCCCGAGAACATGCTGATCGAGCGGGATGGCGGGCTCCGGATCACCGACTTCGGGCTGGCGCTGGCGCTCCGGGGCGCAGGCATGTACGGCGGCGCCACCAGCCAGAGCGGCACGCCCCAGTTCGCCAGCCCGGAGCAGCTCCTGGGCGAGCGAGTGGACCAGCGCACCGACCTGTACAGCCTCGGCGCGGTGGCGGCCTTCGCGCTGCTGGGGCGGGCGCCCTTCCCCGGCAATACGCCGGAGCAGATTCTCTCGCGGCAGTCCACCAACCAGTTGCCCGACCTCACGGCCGAACGCTCGGACGTGCCGGAGGCGGTGGCGGCGGTGCTCTACCGGGCGCTCGATGCCGCGCCCGAGGAGCGCTTCGCGTCGGCGGCGGAATTCCTGCAGGCGCTCAACCGGGCCACCGGCAGCGGACGCGAGCGCGACCGCGCCGAGTGGGCGCGAACGGCAGCACGATGGCTGGGGCTCCCTCCCGCGGGGGATTGACCCTTGACGGATGGCCCATTCCGCACAATTTTGTTGCCTGCCTTGACCCGCTTCCGATGGCGATTCCCTGAGATACAACTGACTCACGGGCGCACAAGCGGGCTCTCGCACAAGCGGGCTCCGCCGCAGGCGGGCTCCGAAAAGTTCTCATCTCGCGGGACTGGCCCGCGTGCATGAGTTTGCCGGTCGCTGGAATCCTCCGGTGGCTGGCGTGGCAAATCAACAGGAGTAGCATGCGATGGCTCGCACGACCGGCACGGTGAAGTGGTTCAACGACGCGAAGGGCTTCGGCTTCATCACGCCCGAGAACGGGGACAAGGACTGCTTTGTCCACCACACCGCAATCAAGATGGATGGCTTCCGCACGCTCGCCGAGGGTGAGCGGGTGGAGTTCGACATCGTGCAGGGTGCCAAGGGCCCCGCAGCGGAGAACGTCACCAAGCCCTCGTAAGGGGGTCTGGCAGGACAAGATGAAGGGGCGGGTCTCGCGACCCGCCCCTTTGTCATTTATGGCGGTAGGTGACCCTGCCCCGGGTGAGGTCATACGGCGAGAGGACGACGCTCACCCGATCGCCCTCGAGTACGCGGATCTTGAACTTGCTCATCTTCCCCGCCGCGTACGCGAGAATCGTGTGCCCGTTGTCCAGCTGGACGCGGTAATTCCGGTCCGGCAGGACCTCGGTGACCACGCCTTCCATCTCGATTCCTTCTTCCTTCGCCATTCGATTACTCCCCAGGGGTCCATGTCACCGGGCGCGCGACGCGCGCCCTCGGTCGAGCCACAACGTTGCCACCGCGGGCCGCGGAAGGCAACAGATCAGCCAGCGGCCACCAGCCCGGTGCGCAGGTCCTCCATGCGCTCCTCCACCAGGGCCACGAGCTCGCCCACGCCGTGGGCGTCGAACGTAAGCCGGGCGCCGGCCGCGCGGTAGAGGTCGGGCAACGGCCGGGTGGCGCCCAGGGCCAGCGCCGCACGATAAGCGCGGACAGCGGCGGCCTGGTCGCGCCGCGCATTGCGCCAGATCTGCAGTGCGCCCAGCTGGGCGATGGCGTACTCGATGTAGTAGAACGGGTACAGGAAGATGTGCAACTGGCGGTACCAGCGTGACACCCGCTCCCCGGTGAGGCCGCTCCAGTCCACCGCCGGCTCGAACCGCTCCCTGAAACGCAGCCACGCGCGATCGCGTTCGCTCGCGTCGTGCGCCGCATCTGCGGTGTGGAGCCAGGCCTGAAAGGCATCGACCGAGGCAATGTGGACCAGACCCAGCAGGATGTCCTCGAGGTGCTCCAGCTCCGCGCTCCGGGCGGTGTCCTCGTCGTAGAACCCGGCCGGTGACGTCAGGTACGGCGCGGCCAGCAACTCCATGGACATCGACGCCAGCTCGGCCGCTTCCGAGGTCGGATGGCGCTGCCAGATGAGGGGCTGCTGGTGGGACTCGAAGGCGTGGAAGGCGTGCCCCGCCTCGTGCAGCAGCGTGGTCACATCCTCGCGCACGCCGGCCGAATTCATGAAGATGAACGGCCGGCCCTGGTGGTGCAGCGTGTCGCAGTACCCGCCGGGTGCCTTGCCCGCGCGACTGTCGAGGTCGAGCAGCGCCTCCCGCTGCATCACCCCGAAGTACTCGCCGAACACCGGATCCACCGCCTCGAAAGCCCTGCCCGCACGGGTCGCCAGCTCGTCGCCGTCGGCAAAGGCGCGCCCGGCGCCCGGTTTCCAGGGATCGACCTGCACGTCCCACGGCCGCAGGCTCTCGACCTCCAGCCTGGCCGCCCGGGCCTTCATGGCGCGCTCCACCGCGGGCACGGCATGCTGCTCGATGGCATCGTGCAACCGGCGGCAGTCGTCCGGGGTGTAGTCGAAGCGGTACTTGGCCGGGAAGATGTACTCGAGGTAATTGGGAAATCCCGAGTTCACGGCGATGCTGCGACTGTGGAGCAGCACCTGGTCGAACAGGGCCGCCAGCGGCTCACGCTGCGCCACATAGGGAGCCGCCATGGAACGGAAGGCGCGCTCGCGCACGCTCCGGTCGGCGCTCTTGAGGAAGGGCTGCAGCCGGGGCAGCGGAAGCTCCTCCCCTTCCCAACTGGCCGTCATGCTGCCGGTGATGCGCTGGTAGTCCGCCGCCACACCTTCCAACGCCGACTGGTGCGCCACGTTCTCCGCCCGGAAGATGTCGGCCGAGGCGCGGAACCG
This sequence comes from Gemmatimonadales bacterium, assembly GCA_035759745.1. GTDB lineage: Bacteria > Gemmatimonadota > Gemmatimonadetes > Gemmatimonadales > GWC2-71-9 > CAMLHP01. Next base: position 31,206 of record DASTUF010000009.1, on the reverse strand, counting down.
CTTCAGCACCGTCTCCAGTCCGGGCCTGACAATCCCCGAGTCGAGCAGCCGCCGCGCCAGGGCGACGCTTGCCTCAGTGGCCTTGGGCATGATGTCGGTGCTGAACCGGAGGTGGGTTGCTTCCCGCGCCGGATCCCTGGTGTCGGTGGTGTACGCGATCATCGCGAGCGAAGCGGCCTCGGTCAGCAGTTCCTCGAGTCGGGACCAGCTGGCCAGCCACGCATCAGCCGTGGACTCGTCGAGCGTCGCGGCAGCGAGCTGGGCGTACGGCTCCAGGATGGTGGGCCAGTCGGCCGCGGCCCAGGCAGCGGGAGAGTCGGGGAGATTCGGGAGAGCGCTCACGTCAAGTGGGAAGTGGGAAGTGGGTATCAGGGGCGGCTGGAAAGCCGCCCGCTTGTCAGCCTGCGCGGGCACCCTCGACGCCCCACGCGAGAAAACCAACCACGCCTACCAGCGCCGCTGACACGAAGAACGGCCAGCTGTGGCCCAGGTACTGGAACACCATGGTCCCGACGATCGGCGCCGCGGCACGGGCGACGCCGCCGAAGGTCTGCGCCACGCCCATCGTCACCCCCAGTTCGCTCCGCGCCGTGCGCCCGGAAATGAGCGACGTGGTGGACGGAAACAGCAGTGCTGTGCCGATCGGTACCAGCGGCATGACCAGGATGGCCAGCAGGAACAAGCTGCCGGGAGCCGGATAGAGCAGGCAGCCCAGCATGAGCACCACGCAGCCGACCCGGACCGTTCCCCGCTCGCCCAGGCGATCCACGATAGGCCCGAGCAGGAGAATGCGCATCACCAGTGACAGTACCCCAAAATACGCCAGAAAGAGCCCGAACGTTCGCTCCGTCACCCCGAACGTCGCTTCGAGGTAGAGCGGCAGCACCGCGGTGATGCCGGAGAACGCCAGCATTGCCACGCCGTAAACCCAGATCAACCGGGAGACCGGGGCGCGCGGATTGCTGAGCACCTGCAGCGCCGGTGCCCAGATGGCGCGGGGCGGCGCCGCCGGGCCGGGATCGACCACCCGGGACTCGGGCAGCCAGCGCCAGGCAAAGGCGGCGTTGATGAGGCAGAGCCCGGCGGCCAGGAATCCCGGGGCGGCGGTGCCCAGCATCCCGGCTGCCGTGCCCACGATCGGACCCACGATGAGGCCGGCCGCGGTGGCGGACGAGAGCCACCCCAGGGCCCGGGCCCGGTCGGCGGGGCGCACGGTATCGGCGACGTAGGCCTGGGCGACGCCGGTGGTGCCGCCGCCGGCACCCTGCACGAAGCGGGACAGAAACAGCAGCAGCAGCGAATCGGCAAATCCGAACACGACGTAGGCCGCGGCCGATGCGAGCAGTCCGATCAGCAGCGCGGGGCGGCGGCCATACCTGTCGCTCACCCGGCCCCACACCGGAGCCGAGATGAGCTGGGCGATGGAGAACGCCGCGAAGATCCAGCCCACCTGGGCCGGCGTCGCGTCGAGGCGGAGCGCGTAGAACGGCAGCAGCGGCAGGATCAGCATGAAGCCGATCATGTCGATGAACGCCACGGCAATGAGCACCAGCAGCTGCTTGAACTGCTGGCCCTTGAGCCCCTCGGCGGTCATCCGCTGCTGCCCCGCTCGGCTCCCAGCGCAAACACCATGGTGCTGACCAGCATCAGCACCACACCGTACGCGGCAGCGACACCCACATCGGACTGCCGGAGGCTCGACAGGATCTCGAGCGAGATGGGGCGGGTGTCGTAGGTGTAGAGCAGGATCGAGGTGACGAAGTCGCCGAACGCGGTCACGAACGCGAGGGTGGCACCGGCGACGAGGCTGGGGCGAAGCAGCGGCAGCGTGACTCGCCAGAGGCTGCGCCAGCGCCCGGCGCCGAGCGAAGCGGCGGCATCACCGAGCGCGGGGTCGAGGCGGCGCACCCCGGCGAAGAGCGCCCTGCTGGTGATGGGCAGATTGCGAATGGTGTAGGCCAGCGGCAGGAGGATCAGGGTGCCCACCAGCACGAAGCGCAGCGCCAGCGGCTGGTCTACGCTGAAGGCGGCGGCGAGGGCGATGGCAAACACGGTGCCGGGTACCGCCCACGGCATGGCCAGGAGGGCCTCGATGGCGCGCGCCCCGCCGCTGCGGCGCCGGCTGGCGACCAGCGCCGCGGTGAGCGCGATGCCCAGGGACGCCACGGTGGCGGCGGTGGCCATCCAGAGGCTGTTGACCAGGGGCCGTGCCCGCACCGGATCCCGGATGAGCGTCAGGTAATTGCCGGTGGTGTACACCGGCGGCAGGGCCTCGGTGGTCCAGGTACCCGCCGGCACCAGCGAGACCAGCAGCAAGGTCACGTGGGGCAGCAGCAACAGCGCGACGACCAGCCAGCCGGTCACAGTAATCAGCGTGCGCACAGCGGGCCGCCGAAAGGCGACGCGAGCCGGGGCCGTGCCCTTGGATCCGCCGGCGCCGGTGTCGGTGTCGGTGCGGCGCAGCAGCCAGAGCGCCACCAGCGCCACGAGGGTCAGTGCAGTGGTCTCGACCATCGCCAGGCCGTCGTCGCCATTGAGCCGGGTGGCGACGATCTGGGTAGTCATCACCCGGAACCCGCCACCGAAGAGATAGGGCGCGCTGAATGAGGCCAGCGACGTCATGAAGGTCAGCAGCGCCGCGCCCACCAGGTGGGGGCGCAGGAGTGGCAGCACCACCCGGGTGACGGTGCGGGTGCGGCTGGCGCCGAGGCTCGCTGCTGCCTCCCAGACCGAGGCATCGATGGATGCCAGCCCGGCTCGGGTGAACAGGTAGAAGTACACGAACATCGAATAGCCGTGCACCAGCAGGATCGCGGGCCAGCCGGCGAGCTTCCACGGCGCCGCGTCAAGCGAGAAGATCCGGCGCACCAGGTGGGCGAGGAAGCCCGATTCGCCGAAGAGGAACATGAACGCCAGGACGCCGACCAGCGGAGGCAGCACGGCGGGAAGCGCCACCATGGCACCGAGGATCCGGCGACCGGGGAAGTCGTAGCGCGAGAAGAAGAAGGCGAGGGGCACGCCGATGGCGGCGGCCAGTGCCACACTGGCGAGCGCGATCCACAAGCTGCCCCAGAGCGCCGCGAGCTCGGTGGGCCGGTCCAGGAACGCCCGCACGTGGATCAGGGACCACGCGCCGGCGTCCCGCAGTCCACCGATGAGCGTGAGCACCAGCGGCCAGGCGACCAGCCAGGCGAGCAGCAGCACCAGCGCGCCAATGATCAGGCCGCGCCCGCGGTTCGGGGTCATTCGGCGTCGGCGGGAAACAGGTGCAAGCCGCCCTCGTTGCGCCGGGTGACGCGCACCGCGGTGCGCGCACCATCGGCAGCGGCATCCATCGGCCCGCGAACCTCCAGCTGGGGGCCGCCGTCGAGCTGCACGGTGTAGACCCAGGCCTGTCCCGCGAAGCGTCGCTCGGTGACCTGCCCCAGCACGTCGCCCGCGCCGGGAGGTGCGAGATACACCGCGTCCGGCCGCACCTGCAGCATCGCCCTGCCCCGCTGAACCACGCGCCCGGCCGGCACCTGCCAGCTTCCGCCACCGACGCCGACGTCCGCCACACCGGCGTCGATCGACGTCACCTCCACCGGCACGGCAGTGGACTGACCGATGAACTGCGCGACAAAAGGGCTGGCAGGAGCGCGGTACAGTTCCTCGGCCGCGCCGACCTGCTGCAGCCGGCCGTTGCGCAGGAGCGCGATGCGATCGCCGAGGTCGTAGGCCTCGTCCTGTTCGTGGGTCACGAAGACGGTCGTGATGCCGATGCGGCGGATCAGCTCGGCGAGCTCGCGGCGGGTACGCACCCGCAGTGCGGGATCGAGGTTGGAGAGCGGCTCGTCGAGCAGCAGGATGCGGGGCTCGGGGGCGAGGGCCCGCGCGAGCGCCACGCGCTGCTGCTGCCCCCCGGAGAGCTGGGTCACCCTTCGGCGCTCGGTACCCGCGAGATCCACCAGCGCCAATGCATCCGCCACGCGGCGCGGGATCTCCGCGGCAGGCACCCGCTGGGACTCGAGGCCGAAGGCGACATTCTGGCCCACATCGAGGTGGGGAAAGAGGGCGTAGTGCTGGAATACCATCCCGATGCGGCGCGCGGCCGGCGAGAGCGGTGTCAGGTCCCTGCCTTCCAGCAGCACGCGGCCGGTGTCAGGTTGCTCGAAACCGGCCAGCAGGCGCAGCACGGTGGTCTTGCCGCTCCCGCTGGGCCCCAGCAGCGCCAGCACTTCGCCCTGCCCCAGCGTGAGGGAAACATCGTCGACCGCGCGCACGTCACCGAACCGGCGGCCCAACGCGTCGAGTTGCAGGTAGGGAGTCTCGCTCACTTCGGGTACGCCCTCGCTCCAGTGTTGCGGACGTGCTGGTCCCACCAGGACATCCAGGCCGCGCCGCGCTCGCTCAGCAGCGCCCAGTCCATCTGGTAAATCGCCATCTCCTGTTCCACCTCGGTGACCCACGCCGGTACCGAGTCGGCGGGCAGACCGCGCCGGGCCGGCAACCGGAAGACTTCCCGCGCCGCCAGCGCCTGGGCCGCGACGCTTCCCACGAAGTCAATGAAGTCGCGTGCCGCCTCCGGATGCGGCGCGCCGCGCACGAGGCCGATGCCGTCCTCGATGACCACCGTACCGCTCGCGGGAAACTTGTAGCCGAAGGGCATGCCCTTGCTTCGGCTGATCAGGATGTCGGGCAGGTCCCAGAGCGTCACCAGCCCCTCCTGGCGCAACAGCTTCTCGTTCAGGATCGCGGGGTTGAGCGCGTAGGCGCCGGTCTGGGCATCGAGCCGGCGCAGCCAGGCCATGCCCTGCGCGGTGTCACCGGTCTCGCGGATGCTGCGCACCAGGATCGAGCCCCAGATGGCGCGCATGGTTCCGCTGGCCATGGGGTCGCGAATGAGCACCTTGCCGCGCCACTTCGGCTCGAGAATCTCGTCCCAGTCAGCAGGGGCCTCGCTGTCGGGGACCGCGATGTTGTTGTAGGCGATGATCGCCGGGGTCCGGTAGGCCGGGTAGTACAGGTCGTCGGGACCGATGCCGCCCGGACCGACGTGGTCGGCCCACGCCGGGCGGTAGGGCGCCAGCAGCGTGTCGGCGACGCCGCGGTCGAAGATCGACGAGGGTCCGCCAAACCAGACGTCCGCCTGCGGGTTGACCTGCTCGAATCGCAGCCGATCGAGGATCTCCTGGCTGCCCATGTCGAGCCAGCGCACATCGAGGTCGGGGCGCTCGCGCTCGAATGCATGTTCCAGCAGCACCAGCTGGTCGCGGCCGTGAGGCGAGTACACCAGCACGGGCGTGCGCCCGTCCCCGCCACACCCGGCTAGCAGCGTGACGCCGAGCCAGCACCACCACTTCATGGTGTGAGGTCGCGCGGCACCGCGAGCAGGTTGGCGAAGAGACGGAACGCACCAGGCACGCCGGCAGGGAGCTGCCGGAAGAATGCGACGCCGGTGTACACATAGGCGCCTCGGCCCACGCGTGCCACCAGCAAGCCGCCGCGCTGGGACGACTCACCGGGGTCGGTCATGCCCAGTGGCGCAGCATAGGCGCTGTCCCAGGTGTCGGCGAAGTAGAGTCCGCGCTCCTGGACCCACCCGCGCCAGTCGCCGGCGGAAATCGCATTGGGACTGTTGAACACCGGACTTCGCGGATCGAGCAGCTCGACTGGTGCGGTCTCGTCGGTGATGCGGTCGTGGGGCTGGTCGATGGTCAGCGGCAACGGGGCGTAGCCGCCGCGCACGAACTGGTACTGCTGGTACTGCACCAGCAGGAGGCCGCCCTCGCGGACGTATCCCAGCAGGCGGTGGTTGTACCGCACCAGCGCACTGTCGGTTTCGTACGCGCGTGGCCCGATCACAATGGCGTCGTAGCGCGAGAGATCGCCACGCGCGAGCGTGGTTGCATCGATCATCTCGAGCGGCAGCCCGACGGCGGCAAGTGCCTCCGGCACCCGGTCGGCGGCGCCGCGCACATAGCCCACCAGGCGGACGGGCGGCAGCTTCAGCGGTGCCACGACCAGTTCGGTGACGGCAGCCCGCTCCCACCAGCGGGGGCTGATGTGGGAATACGCCACGCCATGCATGCCGGTCATGAATCGCCCCGACGGTGTGGTGGCGACGGCTGCGAGTTGATAGCGTCCCGGGTCGAGGCCGGCCGGCAACCGGACCTCGAAGTCGTAGCGAGTCGACTGGTCGGAGCGTTCGAGCCGGAAGGGCTGGGGCGCGACCACGGGCCAGCCGTCCGGCACCTCGATGGTGACGTTGCCCTCCTGGGGCGACCGGGCGCCGAGGGTCAGCGTCACCGACAGCGCGATGGTGGTGCCGCCGTTGGCGGCGACGAAAATCGTGTCGCGATCGAGTCGCACGCCGACTGCGGGGACCAGCACCAGCGGGCTTCGGATCTCGCCGTAGCCCTGGTCGTTGGTGCGGCGACTCACCTCCACCTCGAGCGGTGCCGCGGCGCCGTTGAGCCGGAATGATCCGCGCACCGGGTCGGGCTCGAACGGGTGTCCCCACCACTGCCGGGCCCACGCCGGCCACTGGTACATCGCCCCCGCGCGCGGGAGCTGCATGTAGTACGGCGTGCCGCCGCTCAAGCCGGGGTCGGTCCGAACCACGAATCGCAGCGAGTCGATCGTATCCGGTGCGACGCTCCACTGCGGGGCGGCCGTGTTACCGACCTCCAGGTCCCAGCCGCGGGCCAGGAGCAGGTCCCGTCCGATCTGCACCGAGCCGGGATTGCCGCCTCCACCGTTCGCCGCCAGCAGCGTGATGCCTACGGTGTCGCCTGCGGCTACGTGATCGTCGTCGGCCAGCGCGTCAAGCAGCACCCCGTGGATCACCTGGCGCACCCGGGCGAGGTGGCGACGCTGATCGTCGATAGCGGGCGACGCCTCGGCTCGGCGCAGCAGCTGCTCGCCCGCCTCTACCAGTGAGTCGGCGCCGGCGCCCCGGGTGGCACGTATGGCATCCGCCAGCGCCGCCCATTCCTCGGCGTCCGCCGGGCTCAGTTCCGGAACGAGCCGCTGATCGATGCCCTCGAAGAATCCGCCGGTGCCCTTGCCGGTGCGGTCCTCGAGCAATGCCATCCGTACCAGTGAGGGACCGATCTGCTGCAGGCGGCCCATGTCCTGCGACCGATGGAGGCTCCGGCTGGCCATGGCCAGCTGGTGAAACGTCTTCCCGGTGGCTGGATCCAGCCTGCCGCCCGGCAAGGTCGTGGTGGTTGCCTGCTGATCGAACCAGGTGGCACGGTAGAGCTTGAGCGGGCGCCACGCGGCATAGCCCTCTTCGCTCTCGAGCTCGGGGAACAGGCTGGGATCTCCCGCGACCCGAAATGCCTCGCGCGCGGCCCACCCGGCGGCCTGGTGCTGTCCGTGGCCATCACGCGGGGTGCCGCTGAAGATCGAGACGATGATCTGCGGCTGGAACCGGCGGATGGTGCGCACCACGTCCTTGAGCACCGAGTCGCGGGGCCAGTGGGCCCAGGTATCCTCGAGACTTTTGGAGAAGCCGAAGTCATAGGCGCGGGTGAAGAACTGGTGGGCGCCGTCGAGCCGGCGCGCCGCCAGCAGTTCCTCGGTGCGGAGCACCCCCAACGCTTCGCCCAGCTCGCTGCCAATGAGATTCTGTCCGCCTTCGCCGCGATTGAGCGAGAGGTAGGCCGCTTCGGCGCCATGGCCCCGGACCAGGACGGTGAGGAGTTCGGTATCCTCATCGTCAGGGTGGGCACCGATGACCAGGATCCGCAGCCGATGACCCAGCATCGCTGCTTCGTGCATGAAAGCAGCCGAGCCGCCCGTGGAGGGCGGCTCGAGCTGCGCCGCGACTGGAGCTGCGACGAGTGCGAGGAGGAAGCCGAGCAGTGCGGCGGGACGCCTCATCGCTCCGGCGAGTGATTGGCGGACTCGCCCTCGTTGCCGAGCGGGACGTCCCGGAACGACTGTGCCAGCCCGGGATGGGTGCGCCAGAGGAACCAGGAGATGCCGAGCACCGCGAGCAAGCCACCGGTGAACACCACCCAGTAGGGAATCGGCTGTCCCTGGGCGATGTGCGCCCCGTATCCGAGGCCGAAGAAGAGCACCAGCGCAATGGCCATGGCGATGATCAGGGCCATGCGCCACTCGAGTTCCCGCGCGGCGACGTGCACCAGGGCCACCAGGCCCACGCCGACCACCATGATGGCGGCGAAGTGAACAATGGTCACGATCACGATGGCGCCCAGGCTTCCCGCGTCGGACCCCACGCCGCCAAACAGCAACTGGGCTATGAGCAGCGGCGTCCGGAAGGGCTGGCCATGGGCGACATCCACCACGAAATACCAGCCAGCCAGAATGGCCGCACCGATCGCACCGGCAATGGCACCTTCCCGCACCGCCGAGTGGCCGTTACTCATGAATTTCCTCCGGCATCAGAGGCCGACGCGGAGCCTGCTCGGGCCGTGTCGGACTCCGACGCGAGGTCGCGTCCATGGATGACCGGCTGCGGCCCGGATTGGCGCAGCGCGGGGTGCAACTCGTCTTCTTCGTCGGCGTCTTCCGGCAGTGGATCCGGCAAGTTCTGGCCGGCCACGAAAGCGGCGACGAACACACCAAGCGCCAGGCCGAGCAGCCCGGTTGCCACGTGCGGCAGCACCCCGTAGAGCAGCAACAGCATGCCGCCCGACACCATCATGGTGCCGACGGCACGCAGCAACTCGTCCAGATTGCGCCAATGCAGCCGCTTGCCACCCGACAGCGAGGCCCACAGGCCCACAATGCCCAGCAGCAAGATGCCGTACCAGACGATGATCCAGAAGCCGCTACTGCCTATCATGGGCGTATCCCGGGAAAGCTACCGAACCGGCATGACCTTCGAGATTAGCACAGCGTGGGGCCAGACACCAGACCGTGCGCATCACGGCGCGGCGCACTGGTCGCAGGGGCAGATCGCGCGGAGCAACTCGAAGGTGTAGATCCCGGTGCTGTGGCCATCGCTCCAGCGGACGCGGATGCCGTAGCCGCCCACCAGTTCCACTGCCAGTGGGTGCACGTCCGGCGGTACGCGTGCGGGATCCAGCAGGGGCCGGCCCGACATTTCATCGACGCAGGCGGCGCAGGGGCAGGCCAGGCGCAGCATCCGCGCCGGATACAGCGCGACATGGTCGGGCTCTGACGACGCGGCGGACCGGGGGGTCCAGTCGATGCGCAGTCCCTCGGACAAGCGGGCGATGCCACGCGGCACCGGATACGGGGCCAGAAAGCTCCTCCCTCCTGCTATAATTCAGGTTCTACCCCAATTCCACATCCCGGACGGCAGGACATGACCTCCACGATTCCCAATCCCTTCGGCACCCGGCAGCAGCTGGATCTTGGCGGTACGACCGCCGCAATCTACCGACTCGATGTGCTGGCCCGGCAGGGCGGGTACAATCTCGAGCGGCTGCCCTTCTCGGTGAGGGTCCTGCTGGAGAACGCGCTTCGCTTTGCCGGCCGCGGGGTCGTGACCGAGGCGCATGTGGAAGATCTGGCACGGTGGACGCCGTCGGCGCAGCGGCACGAGTTCCCCTTCATGCCGGCGCGGGTAGTGCTGCAGGACTTCACCGGGGTGCCCTGCGTGGTGGACCTCGCCGCGATGCGCGATGCCATGGCGCAGATGGGGGGCGACCCCCAGCGCATCAACCCGAGCGTGCCGTGTGACCTGGTCATCGACCATTCGGTCCAGGTGGACCACTACGGCACGCCGGCCGCCTTCAAGCTGAACGTCGAGCTGGAGTTCGAGCGCAATCGCGAGCGCTACCAGCTGCTCAAGTTTGCCCAACGCGCCTTTCGCAACTTCCGGGTGGTTCCGCCCGGCACCGGCATCGTCCACCAGGTCAACCTGGAGTACCTGTCGCCCTGCGTGCAGCTGCGGGAGCAGCATGGCGAGCTGACGCTCTATCCGGACACGCTGGTGGGCACCGATTCGCACACCACCATGATCAACGGCCTGGGCGTAGTGGGCTGGGGAGTGGGCGGCATCGAGGCCGAGGCGGTGATGCTGGGCCAGCCGTACTTCATGATGGTGCCCGACGTGGTGGGCATGAAGCTGACGGGTGCGCTGCCGGTCGGCACCACGGCGACCGACCTCGTGCTTCGGGTGACCCAGATGCTGCGGGAGCACGGCGTGGTCGACAAGTTCGTCGAGTTCTACGGGCCGGGGCTCTCGTCGCTGGGGCTGGCGGACCGGGCCACGATCGGCAACATGTCGCCCGAGTACGGCGCCACCGTCGGCTTCTTCCCGGTGGACGCTGAAACGGTGCGGTACCTCGAGCGCACCGGGCGCGAGCCGGAAGTGGTCCAGCGGGTGGAGCGGTACTACAAGGAGCAGGGTCTCTTCCGCACCGACGACACGCCCGACCCCGAGTTCACCAGCACGCTGTCGCTCGAGCTCGACACCATCGTGCCCAGCCTGGCCGGGCCCAAGCGCCCCCAGGACCTGGTGCCCTTGCGGGATCTGCGCCGGAGCTTCGCGGTGTCACTGCCGATCCTGATGCAGCCCAGCGTGCCCACCAAGCGGCGGATCGCGGCCCAGGAGGCCATCGAGCGCTGGTCCAACGAAGGCGGGCAGTCGCCCACCACGGCGACGGTGGCCGCACCCGAGCCGGGCGTGGCCTGCGAAATCGATGGCGAGAACCACGAGTTGCGCGATGGCACCATCGTGATCGCGGCCATCACCTCGTGCACCAATACCTCGAACCCCTCGGTGATGGTGGGCGCGGGCCTGCTGGCCCGGAACGCGGCGGCGAAGGGGCTCCGGTCGCGGCCGTGGGTCAAGACCAGCATGGCACCGGGCTCTCGGGTGGTGACCGACTACCTCCAGCGTGCCGGGCTCGACACCGAACTCGACAAGCTCGGTTTCCAGACGGTGGGATACGGCTGCACCACCTGCATCGGCAACAGCGGACCGCTGCCGGAGCCGGTGGCCAAGGCCATCGAGGACCATTCGCTGGTGACGGCCGCTGTGCTCTCGGGCAACCGCAACTTCGAGGCACGAATCCACCCGATGGTGCGCGCCAACTATCTCGCGTCACCCATGCTGGTGGTGGCATTCGCGCTGGTGGGCCACGTGGACGTGGACCTGGTCAATGATCCGCTGGGCATCGGCGACGACGGCGAGCCGGTGTACCTCAGGGACGTCTGGCCCTCCCAGAAGGAGATCGCGGACACGATCGCCTCGGCGCTCTCACCCGAGCTGTTCACCCGCCAGTACGGCGCGGTGTTCGACGGCGACCAGGAATGGCGGGACCTGCCGGTGCCCGAGGGCAGCCGCTACGCCTGGGATGCCAACAGCACCTACGTCCAGAATCCGCCCTTCTTCCGCGACCTGCCCGCCGAGCCGCCGCCGCTGGAGGACATCACCGGCGCGCGGGTACTCGCCCTCCTGGGCGACTCGGTCACCACCGACCATATCTCCCCTGCGGGAGCCATTCCGAAGAACGGCCCAGCGGCGCGCTACCTCAAGGAGCACGGGGTGGAGCAGGTGGACTGGAACACGTTCGGCTCGCGGCGGGGCAACCACGAAGTCATGATGCGCGGGACCTTCGGCAACGTGCGGATCAAGAATGCCCTGGTGCCGGCCAGGGAAGGCAACTGGACGCTGCACTTCCCGTCGGGCGAGGAGCTCTCGATCTACGATGCCGCAATGCGGTACATCGAGACGGGCACGCCGCTGGTGGTGCTGGCGGGCAAGGAGTACGGCTCGGGCAGCTCGCGCGACTGGGCGGCCAAAGGTGCGGCGCTGCTGGGGGTGAAGGCGGTCCTGGCCGAGAGTTTCGAGCGAATCCACCGCAGCAACCTGGTGGGCATGGGGGTGCTGCCGCTGGGCTTCCCCACGGGGCAGAACCGCGAGACGCTCGGGCTCACCGGCACCGAAACCTTCAGCATCAGCGGCATTGCCAGCAGCCTCAAGCCCGGCGGCACTGTCGATGTAGTGGCGCGGGCAGCGGACGGCAGCGAGAAGCGGTTCCAGGCGCCGGTGAAGCTCAACTCGGCGGTGGAAGTGGACTACTATCGCAACGGGGGGATCCTGCAGCGGGTGCTGCGCCGCTTCGCGGCGAAGTAGAAAGTGGGAAGTGGGATGAAAGTATCTTCCATCCACTTCCCACTTCCCACTTCCCACTAGGTCGCCGTCAGGCGACGAGGTCCTTGAGCTTGTCGCCGGTCTCGCCTTCGCGGAGGCGGAGGAGGGCCCGGTCGCGCAGCTGGCGGATCCGCTCGCGGGTGACTCCCATCATGCGGCCGATCTCTTCCAGGGTCCGGCTGTTGCCATCGTCCAGGCCGAAGTACAGCCGCAGGACCTTGGCGTCGCGCGGCGGCAGAGTGGCCAGGGCCGCCTCGATGTCCGCGGTCTGGCTGTTCTGCAGGGCACTGGTATCGGTGCCCTCCTGGTCGGCGCTGCTGAAGCGCTCGATCCGCTCGTTGCCTTCGCCGTCGCGGGTGGGATGATCCAGCCGGACTGCCTCGGCATTGAGCGCGCTCAGGCTGCGCACAGCCTCGACCGTGAGGCCGGTGGCCCGCGCCAGCTCTTCGGTGGTGGGCATGCGGCCCAGCCGGTCCTTGAGCAGCGTGGTGGTGCGTCCCAGGCGGCTGAGGTCGGCGGTGCGGTTGAGGGGCACCCGAACCGGGCGGCCGTGGCGCGCAATTGCCGCCTGCACCGCCTGGCGAATCCACCAGACCGCGTAGGAGATGAACTTGACCCCCCGGTCCGGATCGAACTTCCGGGCCGCGGTCATGAGGCCGAGGTTGCCCTCGCCGATCAGGTCCACCAGCGGAACGCCGCGGTTCTGGAACTTCTTGGCCACGGACACGACGAAGCGCACGTTATGCCGCGCCAGCTTTTCCTGGGCAAGTACGTTCCCGCGGAACGCCTTCCGGGCAAGCTCCATCTCCTCCTCGCGGGTGAGGAGGGGAACCCGACTGATCTCATCCAGGTAAAGGTCGAGACTCTCACGCCCCTCATCGACCGCTCGAGCGATCGGTGCGGGGCGGACGGGACGACGCTTGGCACGCCCTCTCATCGTCACGCGACACGCCTCCTTCGGGATCCAATCCCATAAGCGCCAAGGCCGGTACGGCAGAACAAACACCGCAATATATGCCCTAAACGCCTGAAAATCAACGGTTTAGCTAAACCGAACAGGGCGTAGGGCTTAGGGCGTTGGGCGTGGGGTAACCGCGAGGACACGCCTCACGCCTCACGCCCTACGCCCGGTTGCCACGAAACTTCCAACGCGCCAGCGACGCCCAAAGTTCCGTTCAGTCTGCCGTGCGCGGCGGACCCGACAGGGAGGACTTCGCTCCCCGGCCCCGATCCCGGAGCTCCATGCTGGAGCGATCAGAGGCATTGACCAGCTTCACCACTCCGAACGGCACTTCCGCGCTTACCCAGATGTCCACGCCCCGAAGAGCGTTGCGGAAATGACTGGCCCGCACCTTCCCGGCCGGAACCTCCACTTCCTCCTGGCCCACCAGGTCGGCCGACTCGCAGGCATCGGCGATGGCGCGCACCAGCGGCGGGGCCGACTGGCGGGCCCGGGCGACCTGGGCGTCGGTCAGCCGCACCGGGATGCCGGTGCGCCCCTCGAGCACTGCGGCATGGAGATCACTGGCCGCGTACGGGAATCCGGGGACGAGGACGTGGGTGATGGCCTGGACCTCGCCCCCGGGATTGGCGGCACGGGTCTCGACCCAGACCAGATCCTGGTCGCCGGCCTTCTCTGCCCCGATCACGGCCAGCCGGGTGCGCGCCGCCGTGCCGCTGGGCGAGCGTACGTCGTACTCGCTCCATGCCCCCGACTCGGGGCTGTGCACTTGCTCGGAACACGACTGCTGCGCGCCGAGCGCGGCAGGGATGGCGGCCATTGCAACGGCGGCCAGAACCAGATGTTTCATTGTGCTACCTCACCAATAAGTGAATCACGTGGGTGTCACGTCACGTTCTTGATTTCGGACACCAGCTGCGTGAGCGACTGCTTTGCATCGCCGAAGAGCATCGATGTCTTCGGGTTGTAGAACAAATCATTCTCGATGCCCGCAAAACCCGAGCCCATGCCCCGCTTGAGCACGATCACGCTGCGGGCGTGGTCGGCGTTGAGGATCGGCATGCCGTAGATGGGGCTGCCAGGATCGGTGCGCGCGGCCGGGTTGACCACATCGTTGGCGCCGATGACGAGGGCCACGTCGGCCCGCTCGAACTCGCCATTGACCTGGTCCATGTCGAAGAGCTTGTCGTAGGGCACGTTGGCCTCGGCCAGCAGCACGTTCATGTGGCCCGGCATCCGGCCGGCCACGGGATGAACAGCGTACTTCACTTCCCCGCCCCGCTTTTCGATGTGGTCACCCAGTTCCCGCACCAGGTGCTGGGCCTGCGCCACCGCAAGGCCGTACCCCGGCACCACAATGACCAGCTTGGCCCACGCCAGCTGGAGCGCGGCGTCCTCGACCGAAATCTGGTTGACCGAGAGGCCTTCGGCGCTGCGAGCGCCGGCCACCGTGCCGCCGCTGCTTCCGAACGCCCCGAAGAGCACGTTGCCCAGCGACCGGTTCATCGCCTTGCACATGATCTGGCTCAGGATGATGCCGGAGGACCCCACCAGCGCCCCGGAGATGATCAGCACGTCATTGCGGATGACGAAGCCGGTCATGGCCGCGGCGATGCCGGAATACGAGTTGAGCAGCGAGATGACGACCGGCATGTCGGCGCCGCCGATGGGCAGGACCACCAGCACGCCCAGCAGCAGCGAGAGGGCGCACACCAGGTAGAAGGGCCAGAGCAGCGAGTCGGGGGTGGACACCTGGTAGATGCTGAGGCCCACGATCGCGAGCAGCAGCAGCGCATTGACGATCTTGAGGCCGGGAAAGACAATGGGGCGTCCGGAGAGCAGCTCCTGCAGCTTGGCGAACGCGATGAGGCTGCCGGAGAGCGTCACCGCACCGATCAGGATGCTGAGCTGGATGGTGACCGATGTGTCGATGGCCAGCTGGCGTCCCTGCAGCTCGGAAATGAGGAACTCGCCCATCCCGACAAGGAGCGACGCACCGCCCCCGAGGCCGTTGAGGAGCGCCACCATCTGGGGCATGGCGGTCATGCGGACGGAGCGCGCCATCCAGAGTCCCAGCGCGCTGCCGATGAGCAGCCCCGCGGCGATCACGCCATAGGAGAGGATGCCCTGGTCGAGCAGGGTGACCACGATGGCGATGAGCATGCCAACCGAGGACAGCCGGTTGCCGGCGACGGCGGTGGCGGGATTGGAGAGGCGGCGCAGTCCGATGATGAAGAGGACCGACGCGAGCAGGTACAGCAGGCTGGCGATGGCGTGCGGCATCAGGACGCTCCCGGCCGGCGCTTGAACATCTGCAGCATCCGGTCGGTGACGGCGTAGCCGCCCACCACGTTGATCATGGCCGCGATCACTGCCACCAGGCCGAGGACCGTGGAAATCCAGCCGTGCCCACCGCCCGCGAGGATGAGCGCGCCAACCACGGTGATGCCGCTGATGGCATTGGCGCCGGACATGAGCGGGGTGTGCAGCGTGGGGGGCACCCGGTTGATGAGCGCGACCCCGAGCCAGGTGGCAAGAGTGAAAATGACGATGCTGGTGACCAGCGCGTCGAGCATGGGCTACCTCCCGGCGCGCACGGCGCCGTCGTGGACCACGCACATCGGCCCGAGGATCGGATCGGCCAGGGGATCGCCGCTGACGCCGGCGATGTGCTCCAGGAACGTCTGAATGTTGCGGCTGTACATCTGGCTGGCGTGGGTGGGCACCGAGGCGGCGATGCCGGCGGGTCCGTGGACCGCGACCCCGTTGTGATGTACCACCTCACCGGCGCGGGTGACTTCGCAGTTGCCGCCGCTTTCGGCGGCGAGGTCCACGATCACGCTGCCGGGGCGCATCCGGTCCACCATGGCGGTGGTGATGATCCGGGGAGCGGGGCGGCCGGGGATCTGCGCCGTGGTGATGACGAGGTCCTGGGTGACGAGGTGCTGGCCGATGGCATCCGCGACGCGCTGCTGCTGGTCGGCGGCGAGCTCGCGAGCGTAGCCGCCCTCGCCTTCGGCGGCGACCTGCTCGACATCGAGGAACGTGGCACCGAGGCTCTGCACCTGTTCCTTGACGACGGGCCGCACGTCGAAGGCCGACACCACGGCGCCCAGGCGGCGTGCGGTGGCGATGGCCTGGAGCCCGGCGACGCCGGCCCCGACCACGAAGCAGCGCGCGGGGGTGAGGGTGCCCGCCGCGGTGGTGAGCATCGGCAGGATGCGCGGCAGGGCGCCGGCTCCGATCAGCACGGCCTTGTAGCCGGCGACGGTGGCCTGGGAGGAGAGCACGTCCATGCTCTGCGCCTTGGTGGTGCGCGGCACCAGCTCCATGGCGTACACGGTGAGGCCCTGCTGCGCCAGCCTCGCCAGGTGCGGTGCATTGGCGGCGGGATCGAGCAGGCCAGCCACGATGGTGCCGCGCGAGAGTCCGGCGACGAGCGAGTCCGGCGGAGCCCCGACCGACACCAGCACCTCGGCCGCGGAGGCCAGCGCATCGCGGCCGGCGATGGTGGCGCCGGCCGTGGTGTATGCCTCGTCGCTGAACCCGGCGCGGCGTCCCGCGCCGGATTCAACGGTGACGGCGTGGCCGCCCCGGACCAGTCGGGCGACGCTGTCGGGGATCAGCGCTACTCGCTGCTCGTCGTCGGCCTCGCGCGGCACGGCAATACGCATCCCGGGCTCCTCCACAGGTGGAGCCCGGAATCTATGGGCCTTCCGCTAGCGGCGCATCACCCGCCAGATGGCGCCGCGGCGATCATCCGTGAGGTAGAGCGAGCCATCGGGTCCTTCGGCGACACCCGCGGCGCGCAGTCCCGTGGGGCCCGAGGTCGCAGTGGCGAAGGTCTGGTACTCTCCCGACGGACGGCCGTTGGCGAAGGGGATGAACACCACCCGGAATCCGGCCTGCGGGAGCGGTGCCCGGTTCCACGACCCGTGGAAGGCGAGGAAGACTCCGCCTTCGTAGTCCGCGCCGAACATGTTGCCCGAGTGCACGATGAGCGCCATGGGCGCCCAGTGACCCGGGAACATCAGGAGCGGTTGCGCGAAGCCGTCACAGCGATCGGCCTTCTCGCCGTCGCCGCCATACTCGGGCGCGGTCACCCGTCCCCCGCGGCGATTGCTGTAGTAGCAGTAGGGCCAGCCGAAGTCGTCGCCCTGCTGCACGACCCCGAATTCCTCAGCGGGATTCTCGGCGCTGACCTCCTCGCTGTAGCCCCAGTTCTGGTGCAGCTGGTCGCGGCCGTGCACGGCGAAGAGCAGGCCGCCGGTGGCGGGATGCACCGCCAGCGCCATGGTGTTGCGGAGCCCGGTGGCCCAGCGCGCCTCGGGGCGGTACTGCTGGTTGGCGGTGGTGGCATCGAAGGCCCAGAGTCCGGCGCGACGCTCGAGCTCGGTGCAGGGATCGTTGCCAGGCGAGCGGTTCTCCCGGTCGGCCACCTGGCAGCTGTTGGTGTGCGAGCCTACGTTCACGATCATCGTGTCGCCCAGGAAGGCCATGCTCTTCGCCACATGGCCATCGTCAGCCGGGAGACCGGCGACGACCACCTCCGGCTCGCCCTGGGGCGCGAGCGCACCGGCAGGGTCGGTGGCGCCGGCAGGAAGCGGCCAGCGCACGATGCGATCCGGCAGGGCGTAGTAGAGGTGGTTGTCGTGGATCTCCACGTCGTTGCCACCGAAGGCACCAAACTCGTCGCGGGTCTCGTAGGTGCCGTCTCCCTCACGATCCATGAGGGCGACGACGCCATTGCCGGCCTCGTTGCGCCGCGCGGCATAGACCGCTCCCGAGGGGGCGACGACCAGCTGCCGCACCTCGCCGAGGCTGTCGCCGACCAGCACCGCACAGAAGGAATCGGGCAGGACCAGGCCGGCATTGTCGGCCGCGCAGGGGATGGTGGCAGCTGCCGTTGCCGCAGCAGAGGCGGTGTCGCTGGTGGCGGGCGGGCGCGAATTGCAGGCAACCAGCGCCAGTGCGAAAAGGCTGTATGAGTGACGCATCGCGGGCTCCGATGGCAGGGTAAAAACGCACTTTCGTCATGGAGGGATACTGCCGTTGCCGGGCCGGCGCCAGCGCAACGCAGGGCGGCGCCATAGGGGAGAAAGGTGATTTCCTGGGGCATCGGCGGCCGCCTCCGCCGGCCGGGCCGGGAAGTTCCCGAGGGAAATCGCCCGATTCCCTATTGCAGCAAGAGGGGCACACTTCTTACCTTGGGTGCGGTTGGTGCTGGTGCAGCGGTGCTGGTCACGTACACCCTATCACCGGAGAGCCCAGATGGCAGCGAAGAAGAAGGCCGCGAAGAAGTCCGCGAAGAAGTCGGCGAAGAAGCCCGCCCGCAGGAAGGCGGCGAAGAAGGCCACCAAGCGGAAGCCCAGCGCGGCGTTCATGAAGGCGATGAAGCCGAGTGCGGCGCTCGCCGAGGTGGTGGGCAGCAAGCCGCTGCCGCGCACGGAAGTGACCAAGAAGCTGTGGGCCTACATCAAGAAGAATGGCCTGCAGGACAAGAAGAACCGCCGGAACGTGAACGCGGACGCGAAGCTGCGGCCGATCTTCCGCAAGGACCAGGTCACCATGTTCGAGATGACCAAGCTGGTGAGCCGTCACCTGAGCTGATTCTCTCAGCTCACGCTGGTCCGAGGGCGCCCCCGCTGGGGCGCCCTTTGCGCTGGGGCGCCCTTTGCGTGTCCCGTTTATCTTCCCCTCCGACATGGCCGGCGAATACATCTACACGCTGCGCGACCTCCGGAAGGTCGTGCCTCCCTCCCGGGAAATCCTCAAGGGCATCCATCTGGCGTTCTACCCGGGCGCCAAGATCGGGGTCATCGGGTCGAATGGCTCGGGCAAGTCGACGCTGCTCCGAATCATGGCCGGGGTGGACCACGACTACCTGGGCGACGCCCGGCCCCTGGCCGGCACCCGCATCGGCTACCTGCCGCAGGAACCGGTGCTGGATCCGGAGCGCGACGTGCGGGGGAACGTCGAGGACGGTCTCGCCGCGGTGCGTGGCCTGCTGGACGAGTTCAATGCCATCGCCCAGAAGTTCATGGAGCCGATGGACGACGACGCAATGCAGAAACTGCTCGACCGGCAGGCACGGGTGCAGGACAGGATCGAAGCGGCCGGCGCCTGGGAGATCGACCACAAGGTCGACATGGCGATGGACGCGCTCCGGCTGCCGCCGGGCGACGCCGACGTGTCCACCCTCTCAGGCGGCGAGCGCCGCCGGGTGGCACTCTGCCGGGTGCTGCTGGAACAGCCTGACCTGTTGCTGCTGGACGAACCCACCAATCACCTCGATGCCGAGAGCGTGGCCTGGCTGGAACGGCATCTCGAGGAGTTTCCCGGCACGGTCGTGGCGATCACCCACGATCGCTACTTCCTCGACAACGTGGCGAAGTGGATCCTCGAGCTGCACCGGGGCGCGGGAATTCCCTGGGAAGGCAACTACTCCAGCTGGCTGGAGCAGAAGCAGCGGCGGCTCGCCAACGAAGAGAAACAGGCCTCGGCCCGGCAGAAGACGCTGGAGCGCGAGCTCGAGTGGGTGCGGATGGCACCCCGGGCGCGGCACGCCAAGAGCAAGGCACGCATCACCCGGTTCGAGGAGTTGCGCGACGCGGCAGCGCGCCAGTCGGAGGGCAGCACCGAGATCCTGATCCCGGTCCCGGAGCGCCTGGGCGATGACGTCGTGATCGCGAAGGGGCTGTCGAAGGGCTACGGCGATCGGCTGCTGTTCGAGAACGTCGAGTTTGCCCTGCCCCGCGGTGGCATCGTCGGCATCATCGGCCCCAATGGCGCCGGCAAGACCACGCTGTTCCGGATGATCATGGGCCAGGAAACACCCGACGCGGGTGAACTCACCATCGGCAAGACGGTGCAGCTCGCCTGGGTGGACCAGAACCGCGACGCGCTGGACGGCGAGAAGACGGTGTACGAGGAGATTTCCGGCGGCCAGGACGAACTCGACTTCGGCAGCCGGCGCGTCAACGCGCGAGCCTACTGTGCCGGGTTCAACTTCCGCGGTCCCGACCAGCAGAAGCGGGTGAAGGACCTGTCAGGCGGCGAGCGGAACCGGGTGCACCTGGCGAAGCTGCTGAAGGCCGGCGGCAACGTGCTGCTGCTGGACGAGCCCACCAACGACCTGGATGTGGACACGCTGCGGGCGCTGGAGGATGCGCTGGTGAGCTTCGCGGGATGCGCGGTGGTCATCAGCCACGACCGCTGGTTCCTCGACCGGATCGCGACCCACATGCTCGCGTTCGAAGGCGACTCGGAAGTGGTCTGGTTCGAGGGTAACTTTCAGGAGTACGCCGCCGACTACAAGCGGCGGAAGGGCGTGGGGGTCGATCAACCTCACCGGTTGAGGTACAAGGGATTGGGGGTTAGGGGTTAGGGATCAGGTCCCAACCCCTGATCCCTGATCCCCAATCCCTGATCCCTGATCCCCACGCCTACGCCTTTCGCACAACCTCAACCCACAAGCATGCCAACCATCCCGTACCTCCCCGCCCGCATCGAAGGCCTCGCCGAACTCGCCACCAACCTCGCCTGGAGCTGGCACCGGGACGTCCGGGCGCTGTTCCACGACCTGGACGACGTGCTCTGGCACCAGACGCGTCACAGCCCGCTCGAGTTGCTCCGCCAGGTCGAGCCCTCGCGTGTTGCCGCCTGTGCCAGCGATCCGGACTACCTGGCGCGCTACGACAAAGTCATGGCGCGGTTCCACGCCGAGATGGGCGATGCGCCGGGGTGGTTCGAGACCCAGTACCCCGAGCCCAGCAGCGGGCCGGTCGCCTATTTCTGCGCTGAATTCGGGGTGCACAACTCGGTGCCGATCTACTCCGGCGGCCTGGGTGTGCTCGCGGGAGACCACTGCAAGGCAGCGGCGGACCTGCATGTACCCCTGGTGGGCGTCGGGCTGCTCTACCGGAAGGGTTACTTCGACCAGCACCTCCGCCTGGACGGCTGGCAGGAAAGCACCGACGTGCAGTTCGACGTCGAGGGGACGCCGTTGCAGCGGATGAACGCGGCCGACGGCAAGCCGTGGCTGGCGGAGGTCCGCACTTCAGGGCGGGACGTGAAGGTGGGCGCGTGGAGGTTGATGGTGGGCCGGGTGCCGATCTACCTGCTCGACACCGACTTCGAGGAGAACCATCCGGACGACCGCGGCCTGGTGAGCAAATTGTACGACGGCGGGCCAACCCACCGGCTGCGGCAGGAGTGGATCCTGGGTGTGGGCGGTGTACGGGTGCTGCGGGCCATGGGCGTGGCGCCGGCGGCGTGGCACGCCAACGAAGGTCATGCCGCATTCATGCTGCTCGAACGACTCCGCGAGGACCTGGTGGCGGGCACACCGATGGCCGATGCGGTGAGCCGGGTACGGCGCTCGAGCGTGTTCACCACCCACACGCCGGTGGCGGCCGGGCACGACTACTTCTCGTTCGAGGAGGTGGCGGCCTGCGCCGGGCCGCTCTGGGACGAAGTGCCCCCCTCCCGCGAGGAGATCCTGGGGCTGGGGTCGCCACCGGACAAGCCAGACCAGTTCCATATGACGGTGCTGGCGATCCGGCTCTCGACCCACATCAACGGCGTGTCGCGCAAGCACGGCCAGGTGTCGCGCGAGATCTGGCGGAGCCTCTGGCCCAAGCGACCCACCGAGAGCGTGCCGATCGGCCACATCACCAACGGCGTGCACCTGCAGACGTGGATGGCCGCGGCGTTCATGGACATGATGGACGAGCTCTACGGCGGCGCGTGGCCCGCGGTCGAGAACGTGGCCGAGTGGGACCGGGTACTGGGGCTCGAGCCGGAGCGGATCTGGGGGGCGCACCTGCACCTGAAGGAGATGCTCTTCAAGCTGATCCGGGAGGACGCGCGCTGGCGCTTCAAGCGTCTCTGGAAGGAGGCGTCGCACGTGGTGGGCGCGGGCGTGCTGCTGGATCCGTCGGCGTTCACCATCGGCTTCGCGCGCCGGTTCGCGACCTACAAGCGGGCCGACCTGCTGTTCCACGACGTCGAGCGGCTGAAGAAGCTGGTCTCGGACAGCCACCGTCCGGTGCAGATCATCTTTGCCGGCAAGGCGCATCCGGCGGATGACCCGGGCAAGCAGGTGCTGCAGAAGGTCTACGAGTTCAGCCGAGACCCGGCATTTGCAGGGCGGGTCGCGTTCCTCGAGGACTACGACATGCACCTGGCTCACCTGCTGGTGCAGGGCGTGGACCTCTGGCTCAACCTGCCACGGGTTCCGCTGGAAGCGTCCGGCACGTCGGGCATGAAGGCGGGCCTCAACGGCGTGCCCCAGCTCGCGACCCTCGACGGCTGGTGGCACGAGGGATTCGACGGCCTGGCCGGCTGGGCCATCCCGACGGCGGAGGCGTCCACTGACGTCGCCGCGGTCGATGCGCAGGACGCCGCGCGCCTGTATGAACTGCTGCATGACCAGATCGTGCCGCTGTTCTACGCCCGGAGCGGCGGTGACATCCCCAGCGGCTGGGTGGAGCGGATGCGCCACGCCATCCGGCTCTCCGCCAGCCGATTCACCGCCCGCCGCATGGTGCAGGACTACGTGCGGGCCTACTACGTTCCCAGCATGGACAGCGACTCTGCCGGCGATGATCCTCCTGCTGCCTGAGGGCTGATGCCCGAGCTCGTGCCCCGGCGCCCGTCCGAGTCGCCGCTCGTCTCCCCGAGCGGCCGGCCGGTGTCGGTGGTGCACCTGACGGCCGAGTATCATCCCTACGCCCGCACCGGCGGGCTGGGCGAGGCGGTGCGCGGTCTGGCGGAGTTCCAGGACGCCGCCGGGGTGGACGTGTCGGTGATCATGCCGCTCTACCGGACGGTGCGTGACGCGGCCCCCGACCTGCACCCGATCGGCCAGCCCTTCGTGGTCCAGATGGGCGACAAGGCCGAGGAGATGCGGCTGTTCCGCCCGGCGGACCGCGAGGCGGGGCCGCGGGTCTTCTTCATCGAGCATCGCGCCTACTTCAACCGCCCCGGCCTCTATGGCGAGATGGGCACCGACTACCCCGACAATGCACGGCGGTTTGCGCTGTTCGCCCGCGCCGCGGTGGCGGCGTTGCCGAAGGTGGCGCGGGCCCCGTCGCTGGTGCATGCGCACGACTGGCACACCGCGCTGGCGCCGGTGTACCTCCGGGGCGCCCCGGACGTCGAGGCACCGTCCGAGCCACCGGCGGTGGTGCTCTCGGTGCACAACCCTGGCTACCAGGGCCACTTCGAGCCGGCAGTGCTCCCAGACCTGGGTCTGCCGTGGTCGCTGTACGACTTCACCCGGCTGGAGTGGTACGGCCAGCTCAACTTCCTCAAGGGCGGGATGTCGTTCGCCGACTGGGTCGTGACGGTGAGTCCGACCCAGGCGGTCGAGCTGCGCACCCCCGGCGGCGGCTTCGGCCTGCACCATGCCTTCAAGGAGTTGGGCGAGCGGCTGTCGGGGGTGCTCAACGGCATCGACCAGTCGGTCTGGAGTCCCGATCTCGACGATCACATCACAGCCAGGTACGATGCACGCAACCTGGCCGGGAAGGTGCGCTGCAAGGCCGCGCTGCAGCGATCCTTCGGGCTGCCGCTCCGGCGCCGGGTCCCGCTGTTCGGCATGACCGGCCGGATGGTCACCCAGAAGGGGCTCGACCTGATCCTCGACGCGGTGAACCTGCTGGACACCGATGCCCAGTTCGTGTTCCTCGGCAGCGGCGAGCCGCACTATGAGGACCAGCTGGTGGCGCTGGCGTCGGCCCATCCTGACCGGGTGGGCGTGCAGCTGGATTTCACTGACCGGCTGGAACACCGCCTGATGGCAGGGGCCGACATGTTCCTGATGCCATCGTTGTACGAGCCGTGCGGCCTGACCCAGATGCGGGCGCAGCGCTACGGCGCGCTGCCAATCGCCCGACGGGTGGGTGGACTCGCCGATACGATTGCCGACGAGAGGACCGGCTTCCTGTTCGATTCCTACACGACCGAAGCGTTCGAGGCGGCGGCGTTTCGGGCGCTGGCCCGTTTCGCCGACTCCCGCCGGTGGAGCGCCATGCAGCGACGCGCCATGGCCAGTGACTTTTCCTGGGAGCGGTCCGCCCTCGGCTATCTCGAGATCTATCGGCGCGCGCTTGCGCGCCATGCAGGAGCTTGAAGCTCATGGACTTCGTCCTGGCGTTGCACAGCCACCTGCCCTACGTGCTGAACCACGGTCGCTGGCCCCATGGCAGTGACTGGATCGCCGAGGGCACCCTCGATACCTACCTGCCCCTGCTGGAAGTGTTCCGCGCGCTGGGCGCGGATGGGGTCCCGGCTCCGGTCACGATCGGGGTCACGCCGGTGCTGGCCAACCAGCTGGCGTCGCCGGTCTTCCAGGCCGAGATGGAAGACTACTTCGACCAGCGGCTGGCGGCGTGTGTGGAGGCGCCGGCATCACTCGATTCCACCGGTGACGGCGACCTGAAACCGGTTGCCGAGTTCTGGAAGGAGCGAATCACCCGGCTGCGCACGCTGTGGCGCACCATCGATGGCGACGTGGTCGGCGCGCTGCGAGAACTGGAGGACGCGGGCCGGATCGAGATCATGGGTTCCGCCGCCACCCACGGGTTCCTGCCGCTGCTGGGGCGGGACGAAAGCATTCAATTGCAACTCGCGGTCGGCTTCCGGGAACACGAGCGGCTGTTCGGCCGGGCGCCGCGTGGCTGCTGGCTGCCGGAGTGCGCCTATCGTCCGCGCGGGCCGTGGGATCCGTGGCCGGGGGCGCCGCGGGCCGCGGTGCGACGCGGCACGGATGAATTCGTGGCCGATGCCGGATTCGGCTGGGTCTTCGTGGATGCGCACCTGGTGATGGGCGGTACGCCGATCGGCATTTCCACCGGCGGCGAGGTCCACACCACCACGCGGCCGGAGCCGGCGCTGGGCCGCTCGCCGTACCGCGGCTACGGCGTGCTCTCAGGCGGAACCGCCCGCATCAGTACGCTGGTGCGTGACCCGCGAGTGGCGCGCCAGGTGTGGAGCCGGCAGGAAGGCTATCCCGGCGACGGTGACTACCTCGAGTTCCACAAGCTGCGCTGGCCCGGCGGCCTGCGGCTGTGGCGCGTCACCGGCTCCGGGATCGACCTCGGCGGGAAGCAGCCGTACGATCCGGCGCGCGCCGCGGCCCAGGCCGCGATCCACGCGCGACACTTTGCCGGGCTGCTGGGCGAGGTTGCCGCGGAGCTGCCCACGAAGGAACACCCGGTGCTCGCGGCGCCATTCGACACCGAGCTGTTCGGTCACTGGTGGTTCGAGGGCCCGGACTTCCTCTCCGCGATGTACCGCTCGCTGGCGGGCGCCGGCGCGATCAGCGCGACCACCGCATCGGCGCATCTCGATCGCCATCCACCGCGAACGGCGGTGCGGCTCCCCGAGGGCACGTGGGGCGCCAACGGCGACTACAGCATGTGGCTCGGGCCCCGCACGGCGTGGACCTGGCAGCGGCTGTGGCCGCTGGAGGAGACGTTCTGGTCCATCGCGGCGAGGACGATCGACATGCCGGCCCGTCATGCGGTGCTGGCGCAGGCGGCGCGCACGCTGCTGCTGGCCCAGTCATCCGACTGGCAGTTCATCATGTCCACCGGTGTGGTGGCCGACTACGGCGAGCGCCGCTTCAAGGAACACTGCGGCGACCTCGAGCGTCTGCTCCAGGGACTGGGCAGTGACTCGACCGAGGAATTTGGCGAGTCCGCCGCGCTGGCGGAACGACTGCGGCACCGCGACGATCTCTTTCCGGAGGTGCTTGCGGGCGTGCGCCGCGCGCTCGGCGGCAGCAGGGCGCCCGGCGCCAGCAGCGCGCCGGCGGTGTCGTGACCGCACCGGTGCCGCCGACGCGCTTTCTCTTCGGGTTTCACCTGCACCAGCCGGTGGGCAACTTCGACCACGTGCTGCAACAGCATGTGGAGCACGTGTATGCGCCGCTGCTGGACCTGCTGGAGCGGCGCGAACTGTTTCCGGTGACCTTCCACGTGTCGGGACCGCTGATCGAGTGGCTCGAACACCACTCGCCACAGTACCTCGACCGGCTGGGGCGGCTGGCGGCCGACGGTCGCATGGAGCTGCTGGCCGCAGGATGGACCGAGCCGATCCTCGCGTCCCTGCTGCGGGCCGACCGGGTGGAGCAGGTGGTGCGGATGCGGGAGGAGCTCGCGCGCCGCTTCGGCGTGACAGCACGAGGTGTCTGGCTGACCGAGCGGGTCTGGGTTCCCGACGTTGCAGCCGACATCGCCGACGCCGGCATGGAGTTCGCCATCCTGGACGACCGGCACTTCCTCATCACCGGGCTCGAGCGGGAGCAGCTGCACGCCCCCTACGAAACCGAGGCCGAACACCGCCGGCTGTCGCTGTTCGCAATCGATGAGCGTCTGCGCTACCTGGTGCCGTTCCGGCCGACCGAGGAATTCGGCGCCTACCTGCGGTCGCTGCACGCGCGGGGGGCGCCGCTGGCCGTGCTGGCGGACGATGGCGAGAAGTTCGGCGGCTGGCCCGGCACCTACGACTGGGTCTACACCCGGGGCTGGCTTGACCGATTCGCCGACGAACTCGACCAGCTACGGTCGGACGGTGTCCTCACGCTGTCCACGTTCAGTGCGGCGAAGGATGCGGTGCCGACGGCGGGGCTGGCGTACCTGCCGGTGGCGTCCTATCGCGAGATGGAAAGCTGGTCGGCGCCGCCGGCAGCAGCGCTGCGACTGCAGGAGATCGAGAAGGAGCTGGGCGAAGGCCGGATGGCGTCCGCGGCGGGCGTGCTGGTTCGGGGGGCGCACTGGCGCAATTTCCTGTCGAAGTATTCCGAGTCGAACCGGCTGCACAAGAAGGCACAATGGCTGTCCCTGCTCTGCCGGGAGCGCGGCAATCCGTCGTCCGTGCGCGAGGCCATCGCGCGGGCGCAGTGCAACGACGCCTACTGGCACGGGGTATTCGGCGGGCTGTACCTGCCGCACCTCCGGGCCGCGCTCTGGCGTGAGCTGGCGATCGCGGAGGGGTTGCTCCGGGCCGGAGAGACCCTCGAGGTCGAGCGACTGGACTTCGATTTTGACGGGCGCGACGAGTTGTGGATTCACTCGGAAGAGGCGTCGGTGATCGTCAGCCCGAGCCGAGGCGGCGCGGTGGAGGAATGGACCCGTTTCAGCGAAGCCCGGAACCTGCTGGACGTGCTGACCCGTCGGTGGGAGGCGTACCACGAGGAGGCGCTGCATGGCGGCGAGGGGCACGCTGCGGCGGATGGCGGCGCGCCCAGCATCCACGACCTGGAGCACGCGCTGCGGCTGGAGCAGCGCCCTCCGGTGGACCTGGACGACCGGGCGCTGTTCCAGGACCGCATTCTCAGCCAGGATGTGTCGCGCGAGGCCTGGGCGGCCGCCAGCTATCAGCCGGTATTCAGCTGGACGTCGACGGCGTTCGCGCTCGACGTGAAGCAGGCCGGCGATCAGGTCAGTGTGGTGCTCGTGTCGCCCGAAGGGACGCCGTCGCTCGCCAAGGAGATCCAGGTGTCGGCAGCCGGCGCCGTCGACGCTCGCTACCGGTGGGACACCTCGGGCGAGGGCTGGTTCACGGTGGAACTGACGCTGAGCGGAGCGATCGCGCTGTCGCACGACGCCGAGGAGGTGTGGAGCGCGACGGTGGAGACGGTGTCGAAGAGCGAGCGTGGCATGGAGCGCACCCGCCAGGGCGACGCGCTGCTGCTGCGCTGGCCGCTGTCGCGGGGCTCAGGGAGCATCAGTCTTGGTTGAGGTCCTTTTCGTCTCGGCGGTCAGGGCGCTCCCCTCCGGCAGATACGTGACCTGCCTGCGGGGAGCGCCCTGACCACCGAGCCTTGTGCCTCGTACCGCCATACCGCCCTACCGCCATACCGCCTTATCTTCCGTTCATGTCTCGCAACGACGCTACCACCGTGCGCCTGGGCCTCGTACAGATGGCGTGCACCACGGATCCCGCCGAGAACCTTGCCAAGGCCGAGCGGGGCGTGCGCGAGGCGGCGGCGAAGGGCGCGCAGATCATCTGCCTGCAGGAGCTCTTCCGCAGCCAGTATTTCTGCCAGGTCGAAGACCACGACAACTTCGCGCTGGCCGAGCCGATCCCGGGGCCCAGCACCGAGCGGCTCAGTGTGCTGGCGAAGGAACTGGACGTGGTGATCATCGCGTCGCTGTTCGAGAAGCGCGCTGAGGGGCTCTACCACAACACGGCGGCCATCATCGATGCCGGCGGCGAGTACCTCGGCAAGTACCGGAAGATGCACATTCCGGACGACCCGCAGTATTACGAGAAGTTCTACTTCACTCCGGGCGACCTCGGCTTCCGGGCGTGGGACACCAGGTACGGCCGCATCGGTGTGCTGGTGTGCTGGGACCAGTGGTACCCCGAGGCCGCCAGGCTCACCGCGATGGCCGGTGCGCAGATCCTGTTCTATCCCACCGCGATCGGCTGGCTGCCGCCGGAGAAGGACGAGCACGGGGAGCAGCAGGAGGCGGCGTGGGAAACCATCCAGCGGAGCCACGTCATCGCCAACGGCGTGTATGTCTGCGCGGTGAACCGGGTGGGACATGAGGGCGCGGCGGCGCCGGGCGGCATCGAGTTCTGGGGCGGCAGCTTCGTGGCCGATCCGGGAGGCCGGATCCTGGTGAAGGGCGGCCGGGCCGAAGAGGTGCTGACGGCGGACGTGGATCTGGCCAAGGTGGACGTGAGCCGGACCCACTGGCCGTTCCTGCGGGACCGGCGTATAGACGCGTACGGGGACATTACGAAGCGGTACCTTGATTGAGGCGTAGGGCGTAAGGCGTAGGGCATAGGGTACACCACTTCCCACTTCCCACTTCCCACTTGCCACTGACTCCTGCATCGCTGGGTTACCGAATGCCGGCGGAGTGGGCGCCGCATCGCGGCACCTGGCTCAGCTGGCCCCACAAGCTGGAATCGTGGCCCGGCAAGTTCGAGCCGGTGCCGTTCATCTTTGCCGCCATGGTGCGGCACCTCGCGCCCAGAGAGCAGGTACACATCAACGTGACCGACGCCGAGATGGAAGCGTCGGTCCGGGCGTTCCTGCAATCAGAGAACGTGGCGCTTCGCGGGGTGCGCTTTCACCATCATCCCACCAATGATGCGTGGTGCCGTGACCACGGCCCCATCTTCGTGCAGCGCCAGGTCGGCGGGCGCACCGAGCAGGCGATCATCGACTGGGGCTACAACGCCTGGGGCGACAAGTACCCGCCCTACGACCTGGATGACGTGATCCCCACGCGGGTGGGTGCGGCGTTCGATCTTCCGGTGTTCCATCCCGGCATCGTGATGGAGGGCGGCTCGATCGATGTCAACGGACTCGGCACCCTGCTCACCACCGAATCCTGCCTGCTCAATCCCAACCGCAATCCACAGATGACGCAGATGCAGATCGAGGAGTATCTGCGCGGCTATCTGGGCGTGAACAACATTCTATGGCTGGGGGAGGGCATCGAGGGAGATGACACTGATGGGCACGTCGACGACATCACCCGCTTCGTCAACGAGCGCACGATCGTGACGGTGGTGGAGGAGGATCGTGCCGACGCCAATCACGAACCGCTGAAGGCCAACCTCGCCCGGCTGCGCGCGATGCGCGACCAGGACGGCGAGCCCTTTCATGTGGTGACGCTGCCGATGCCCCGGCGACTGGAGCATGATGGCCAGCGACTTCCCGCCAGCTACGCCAACTTCTACATCGCCAATGGGATCGTGCTGGTGCCCACGTACGATCCCTCCCGGGATCCGGAAGCGCTGGAGACGCTGCAGCATCTCTTCCCCGATCGCGAAGTGATCGGGATCGACTGCACCGACCTGGTCTGGGGCCTCGGCGCCTTTCACTGCGTGACGCAGCAGTGGCCCGCGCCATAAGTGGGAAGTGGGAAGTGGGAAGTGGGAAGTGGGGAGTGGGGAGTGAGAAGTGCTCAGCCTGCATGACGGAGATTTGATGACCGAACGCATTCTTGAGTGTGTGCCGAATTTCAGTGAAGGCCGGGACCCGGAGATCATCCGCCGGATCACCGACGCCATGGGGTCGGTGGAGGGTGCGGTGGTCCTCCACGTAGACCCGGGCAAGGCCACCAACCGCACGGTGGTGACGGTCGCGGGCGCGCCGGAGGCGGTGGTGGAGTCCGCCTTCCGGGGCATTGCCGAGGCGGCGGCACTCATCGACATGCGCAAGCACCAGGGCGAGCACCCGCGCATGGGTGCCACTGACGTGTGCCCGCTGGTGCCGATCTCGGGCATCACCATGGAGGAGGCAGCGGAGCTGGCGCGCGGACTGGCCGAGCGGGTGGGACGGGAGCTGTCGATCCCCACCTACCTGTACGAGGCCGCGCAACCGGACCCTGCGCGCCGTTCGCTGTCGGTGATCCGGGAAGGCGAGTATGAAGCGCTGGAGCAAAGGCTCCGGTCGCCCAGATGGAGGCCGGACTTCGGGCCGGCAACGTTCAACGCGAAGAGCGGCGCCACCGTGATCGGAGCCCGCGACTTTCTGGTGGCCTACAACGTCAACCTCAACACTACCTCCACGCGCCGCGCCAACGCGGTGGCGTTCGACGTGCGCGAGGCCGGCCGGCCCCAGCGCGAGGGGAACGCCCTCACCGGCAAGGTGGTGAACGACGACGCGGGGGCGCCGCTGATGCTGCCCGGCACGCTCAAGGCGGTGAAGGCCATCGGCTGGTTCATCGACGAGTATGGTGTGGCCCAGGTATCGATGAACCTGACCGACCTGGGGGTCACACCGGTCCACACGGCATTCGACGAGGTGGAGCGTGCGGCGCGGGAGCGCGGCATGCGGGTCACCGGCTCGGAGCTGGTGGGCCTGGTGCCGCTCAAGGCGCTGCTCGACGCGGGCCGGCATTACCTCCGGAAGCAGCACCGGTCGCTCGGCGTGGCGGAGCGGGAGCTGATCCACATCGCGGTGCGAACCCTGGGCCTGGGCGAGCTCGGCCCGTTCGTGCCGGAGGAGCGGATCATCGAGTATCGCCTGCGCGATCCCGGCACCCGGCGGCTGGTGCAGATGACACTGGAAGGTTTCATCGAGGAGACGGCGTCGGAGTCGCCAGCCCCGGGCGGTGGATCGGTCTCGGCCGCGGTGGGTGCGATGGGCGCGGCGCTGGCCGCGATGGTGGCAAACCTTTCGTCC
>DASTUF010000008.1:0-6395 GCA_035759745.1 Gemmatimonadales bacterium | reverse complement strand
TGGAGGTGGGTGTTGATGACCCACGTGATGTCGTCCGGCCCGTGCCCCAGCTGGCGCAGCGCGTCCTCCAGCTGGCTGGGCGCCTCCCGCCCCGCGTTCTCGATGCCGTAGATGTCGCGGAACCTCTGGTCTTCCTTGGTGCCGACCGCATTGTCGATCAGCACCAGACCATCGTCGTGCTCCACCAGCAGGCAGCGCATCGCCAGTGGAATCCGGTTCCGCTCATCCGGCGCGATCTGGCGCTCCCAGAGCGGCTTGGGCACCACCCCGAACATGGCGCCGCCATCCAGCCGCTGGAGCCCTCCCTCCAGGGTGTGGCAGCGGAGTTTCCCCACGGTGAACGAGTGAACCAACGTCACTGCGGACCTTCCGCTGCGGAATCGCCCCGCGGCTCAGTGGGCATCGCCGACCGCCGCCTCCGGCGCGCCGCGATGGCGCGGGTCTCCGCCATGGCCTCGAGGTCTTGGAGCGTGCGGGCTCCCCGCTCACGAGCGCGATCCATCAGCCGGCCCAGCAGGTCGGCGGTGGCCATCGCGTCGCCGGCCGCGCGGTGACGCGCGGGGTTGGCCAGCCCGAAATGCTGAGAGAGGTTGTCGAGCCCGCAGGACTGGACTTCGCGCACCAGTTTCCGCGCCAGCCGCACGGTGCACACACGGGGGCCATCCAGCGCCACATCCCGGGCGCGGTCCAGCTCGGCCGACACGAAGGACCAGTCAAACCGCGCGTTGTGGGCCACGAACACCCGGCCGCCGAGTGCGCCGAGCACTTCGTCGGCTATATCGGCGAAGCGCGGCGCCGAACGGACCATGTCGTCGGAGATGCGGGTCATGCGGGCGATCATGGCGGGGATGGGGCGCTCGGGATTGACCAGCGATTCATAGACCAGCTCGCGCCGCCCACCCTGCACCACCACCACGGCAATCTCGGTGATGCGGTCGCCACCCCGGGCGCGCATCCCGGTGGTCTCGACGTCCACCACCGCGAAGGCACATTCGTCAAGCAGCGGCGAGTCCTGAGCTTCGGCCACCAGGGCCCAACGCCCGTCCGCCAGCCGATGCACTCGCGGGTCGGCGCCGAGCAGCGCCAGCAGCAGCCGCTCGGCCACCGCCCTCGGCGCATTGGGCATCCCCAGCACTCCGGCGCAGAGTATTCCCGATCGCGCCGGCCCGGCGCGCAACTCGGTGAGCACCCGGTCGAGCAGCGTCCCGGTGGGATGCGCCGAGAGTCCGGTCACGCGTCGTCCCGCCGAAGCGGAAGCGTCATGCAGCGGGGGCCGCCGCCACCGCGGACGATCTCGCTCCCCACCACGGTGATCGCCACCCGCTCCGCCGGATCGATCGGCGCCTCGCCCGCGAGGAACTCGGTGCCCGACACGATGCGGAAGCCCGCGGCCCGAAGCTCGCCCAGCGTCGCCTCGTTGCGGCTGTAGCTGATGACCTGGCCCGGCCGCACCGCGAGGAAGTTGCAGGCCGAGCTCCACTGCTCCCGGTCCTGGGTGGTGCGATGGGTGCCACCGGCGAAGATCGGCTCGATGGGCAGGGAGACTTCGCGCAGCGCCGCGAAGAGGTTGGGCATCTCCCGCACCCCCGCATCGCCTCGGCGGCGATGGAGAATCGGCAGCCGCTCGGCACCGACGAAGAACGGTGGGTACACCACGCTCAGGTCGCGATCCACCTGGGAGAAGATCATGTCGAGATGGATGGCGGTCGGCGCCTTGGGCATCACCACCACCAGCACATCGGTGACGGTCCCCTCGCGGAACAGGATGTCGGTCAGCTGGTCCAGGGCCGCCGTCGACGAGCGCTCACTGAAGCCCACCAGCACCAGGTCGGGGCGGAGGACGTGCACGTCGCCGCCCTCGAGCGTGTAGTTGTTACGGCGCTCTTCCGAGCCGTCGTACAGGATCCCGGCGTTCTCGAGTTCGGGATGAAACCGGAACAGCGTCTTGATCAGCAGTTCCTCGGTCCAGCGAACGCCGTAGCGCATGGAGCCGACCACGGCGTGCTCACCGATCACCATGCCTATATCGCGGGGGAAGAACAGGTTGGGCAGCGCCGGCAAGGCGTAGCCTACTTCGTTGAGCGCGCGGGAGATCGCGCCGGCGTCCTCTTCGACGCCCTCGATCAGCATCGAAACCAGATCCCGCGGCGGGATGGCTGCCAGTCGCTGCGCCAGCGGCTCGGAGGGCACCACGTCCAGCGTGGCGCTGACCAGGAACTCCCGCGCTTCCGGCAGCTCGAGCGCCTCGCCCAGCAGTTGCCGCACCTGATGCACCTTCGAGAAGCGTTCCAGCACCGCCACGAACTGTCGATGCTCGCGCTCGGCCGTCTCCACGCCGATGATGTCGTCGTAGAGATAGTCTTCGCGATTGCCGGGCGTGACCGCTTCCAGCTCGAGGCCGGGCGTGTGCACCAGCACCGACTGGAGGGCGCCGGTTTCGGATGTGATGTGGAGCATGAAGGAACCTAATGGGGGCGTGAGGCGTGGGGCGTGGGGTAAGTCCCTTACGCCTTACGCCCCAGGCCCTACGCCTGACTGTTACCTATTGGTTAAGCCGTAACTCAACGTCTCCAGCTCCAGCGCGAGATTGACGGTCTTCACCACCACGTCGTCCGGCAGCACCAGCTGGGTCGGCGCAAAGTTGAGGATCGCCTTGACGCCGAGGCGGACCAGGCGGTCGGCCAGGGGCTGTGCCGCCTCGGCGGGGGTGACCACCACGGCCATGTCGATCGGGTCGGCCTGGAGGACCTCATCCAGAGTCGCTATATCGCGGATGGTGAGGCCGTTCCAGTCGCGGCCGATCTTGGCGGGATCGATGTCGAAGATGGCGACTATATCGAAGCCCCGCTGGCGAAAGCCCCGGTACTGCGCCAGCGCGCTGCCTATCTTCCCCGCCCCGATCATCGCCACCCGGTAACGGCGGTCGAGCCCCAGGATCTCTCGCAGGCGGTTGACCAGCTCGGGGACGGGATAGCCCAGTCCCCGCTTGCCGAACGAGCCGAAGAACGACAAGTCCTTCCGCACCTGCGCCGACGTGGTGCCCCCACGCCCGGCCAACGCCTCCGAAGAAACGGTGGCGATGCCCTGCGTCTCAAATTCTTCCAGCAACCTGAGATACAGCGACAACCGGCGAATGGTGGACTCGGCGACTTTACGCATCTTCAGCTTTGTGAAATGATTCACAAAGCTACTCGCTGCGCCACCCCGCGTCAACGACTTCGCCGAACAGGCGCGCCATCTGAGCCGTGTCTACCTGTTCCGGGCGAATAGTTGGCTCCAGGTCGGCGCGACTCAGTGGCTCCAGTACCCGCGCTGCCGGCCAGCCCGTCAGTTCACGAAGCCCCCGCCCCAGCTGCTTGCGCCGGAAGCCGAACAGGCCGGTCACAAACCGGCGGAACTCGGTCGTCAGCTCCCCCGGCACCAGCGGCACCGCCAGTGGCGTGAGCCGGACCAGCGCCGAATCCACCTTGGGCGGCGGCTTGAAGGCGCCGGCCCGCACCGTGAACAGCTTCTCCACTCGCGCCACGGCGGTGATCCCCACCGTCAGCGCTCCCCAGTCGCGCGTCCCCGGACGGGCCGCCAGCCGATCTGCCACTTCCTCCTGGACCAGGAAGACCACCGCGCGCGCGATCGGCGGGGTGAGCGCCCGCTCGAGCAGTGGCGACGTGATGTTGTAGGGGATATTGCCGGTGACGACCCAGCGAGCAGGATCAGGTGAGCCCGATGCCTCGTACCAAGCCACATCCAGCGCGTCGCCTTCGACGACATCGGCGATCGGCACGCGGCGGCGCAGTCCGTCGATCAGGTCGACATCGCGTTCGATCGCGACGATTCGGGCGCCGTGCGCGGCGAGGGCTTCGGTGAGTCCGCCGGTGCCGGGGCCGATTTCGAGTACGGTGTCACCGGTAGCTGCACCGGAGGCGTCGGCGATGCGGGTGAGGATTCGAGGGTCGGTCAGGAAGTGCTGGCCGAGCCTGCGCTTGGCTGGAGGCACGTTCAGAACCGCGCCACAGCCTCGTCGGTCGTGGCAGCCAGTGGGAGGATGCCGTCGAGCTTGGTGAGTTCCATCAGGGCGCGCAGATCGTCGTCCAGCGCCGCGGCGTGGAGTTCACCGCCGGCTTCGCGCATCCGGCGCGCCAGCCCGGCCAGCGCCGCCAGCCCCGAGCTGTCGATATACGAGGTCGCGCTGAAGTCGAGCACTATGCGCCGCTGACCGGCATCAATCGCATGGCCAACCATTGCCTCGAGCTCGGCCCGGCCGGCGACGGTGAGCTGGCCCACCACACGGATGATGAGCGCCGCGCCCCGTTCTTCCTTGACCAGGTTCATGCCTGTGCCTCCGGGGTCGCGTTGGCCTGAAGAGCCACCATGGCAGCAACGTACACAATGTCTTCCACCGACGCGCCACGTGAGAGGTCCGCCATGGGACGCGCGAGCCCCTGCAGGATCGGTCCGATCGCGGTCGCGCCGGAGAGCCGCTGCACCAGCTTGTAGGCAATGTTGCCGCTGTCGAGATCGGGAAAGACCAGGACGTTGGCGCGTCCGCCGATGGGTGAGCGCGGTGCCTTCCGCTCGGCGACATCCGCTGCCAGCGCGACGTCGCCCTGGACCTCACCATCCGATGGCACGCCGGGGGCGAGGGCGCGAAACAACTCGGCCGCCTCGCGCACCTTCTCCACTCGCGCGCCTTCGGCGCTGCCCTTGGTGCTGTAGGAGAGGAACGCCACCCGGGGCGCGTCACCGACCAGCCGGGTCCGGTCGCGCGATGCGGCGAGCGCGATCTCGGCCAGCTGCTGCGCAGTTGGCTCCGGCACCACGGCGCAGTCGGTGAACGTGAGTACCGGGCCGGACTTGGGCACCATGTAGAACGCCGAACTTGCGAGCGTCACTCCCGGCTCGCAGCCGATGCTCCAGAGCGCGGCGCGGATCACCTCGCCGGTGGTGCGCACAGCGCCGCCTATGCAGGCATCGGCCTCGCCCAGCGCAACCAGCGCGGCGCCGAAGTTGAGCGGGTCGGCGGCGAGGTCGAGCGCGTGCACGCCATCGCGCACCCGGTCGGGGCGGCGGGCGCGAAGCAGGTCGGCGACCTGCCCCAGCCGAGGGTCGGCGGCGGGATCGATGCCACCGAGACCGAGCAGGATCGGCTCGGCGAGCCCGTCGTTCTCCAGCCGCTCGGCCGCGTCCTGAACCCGGGGATCCTCACCCTCCGCGAACACGATGCGGGCCTTCCGGTCGCGGGCCCGTTGCAGCAGCTCGCGCTCGAAGGTCACTGGCGGAATCGCTCCGCCAGCGCGCTGGCCACCGCTGGATGAACCAGGTGGGAGACGTCGCCTCCATAGCGGGCGACCTCGCGCACGATGCTGGAACTCAGGAAGGTGAGGTCCACGGCCGGCACGAGGAAGACAGACTCGACCTGGTCGTTGAGCTGGCGATTCATCAGGGCCATCTGGAACTCGTAGTCGAAGTCGCTCACGGCACGCAGGCCGCGCACCACCATCGTTGCGTTCACGCTGCGGGCAAACTCGACCAGCAGCCCATCGAACGTGGTCACCGAAACCCGCTGGTCACCTCCCACGACCTCGCGGAGCAGCGTCAGCCGCTGCTCCACCGGGAAGAGCGGCTCCTTGGTCGAGTTGGTCGCGACCGCCACGATGAGCTTGTCGCACAGCGCGAGGCTGCGGCGCACAAGGTCCTCATGGCCGCGGGTCGGCGGGTCGAACGATCCGGGATACACAGCGATTCGGGTCATGGCGCGAAGCAGAAGGTGATGGCGGTATCGCCGTAGCGGCGGGTCTCGTCGCCAGCCAGCGACTGCCCCGCGGAGTGCTCGACCGAAAGAATGCGGGCGAAGGGCGTCCGGCGAAAGGCCGAGACCAATGGCTCGGCCAGCGGTACGGTCCAGGGCGGATCGGCCAGCGCAAGGTCGTACGCGCCCGCCGGCAGCTTCTCGGCGAACCGCAGCGCGTCTCCCCGGTGCACGGTGCAGCGGGACTCGACGCCCAGCTCGGCGATGTTGGACTTGAGTGCCGCAAGCGAAGCGGCGCCTATATCGACGAAATCCGCTGTCTGTGCGCCCCGCGACAACGCCTCGAGCCCCAGCGCCCCGCTGCCGGCGAACAGGTCGAGCACGCGAGCGCCTGGCAAGTCCGCGCCGAGTATGCTGAGCCAGGCTTCGCGCACACGGTCGCCAGTGGGGCGCACGCGCGCATCGCGTGGAGCGACGAGTCGCCGGCCGCCGAACTCGCCCGCCACAATCCTCACTGCGCCGGGGACAGCGCCACGACCCGCGCCTGGAGCGAGGATCGCCCGTTCCACGTGTTGGTCTCCAGCCGGAAGGCCGCGTCCACCAGCTGTCCCTCCGACAACAACCAAGGGGCCCGCTCGGCCCAACCGAA
>DASTUF010000007.1:0-9456 GCA_035759745.1 Gemmatimonadales bacterium | reverse complement strand
TCCAGCCGCTTGGCCTTCAGCCCGGCGACGAAACTGCCCTTGTCCACCGCCTTCATGTAGGCCTCCTGCGGCTCGACCTGGCCCGCCTCGACCAGCTCCATCAACGCATCGTTGAGCGTCACCATGCCGACCTTGCGGTTGGTCTGCATGATGGACGGGATCTGGAAGGTCTTGCCTTCGCGGATCAGGTTGGAGATGGCCGGGATCGAGAGCAGCACCTCACGCGCGGCGACGCGGCCGCCGCCCTTCTTCTTGCACAGCACCTGGGCGATGACGCCGCGGAGGCTCTCGGACAGCATCACCCGCACCTGCGACTGCCGGTCGGCCGGGAACTGGTCGATGATGCGGTCGATGGTGGACGCCGCCGTGGTGGTGTGCAGCGTCCCGAACACCAGGTGCCCGGTCTCGGCGGTCTCGATGGCAATGGAGACGGTCTCGAGGTCGCGCATCTCACCCACCAGCACGACGTCGGGATCCTCACGCAGGGCCGCGCGCAGCGCATTGCGGAAGGAGCCTGTATGCACGCCGACCTGGCGCTGGGTGACGATGCACTGCTTGCTCGGGTGCACGAACTCGATCGGGTCCTCGATGGTGAGGATGTGATCGCTTCGGGTGCGATTGACCAGGTCCACCATGGCGGCCAGAGTGGTGGACTTGCCCGAGCCCGTGGGACCGGTGACGAGCACCAGCCCCTTGGTGAGGTAGCAGAGGTTCTGGATCTCGCGCGAGAGGCCCAGGTCCTCCGCGGTCGGCACGTCTGCCGGAATGACCCGCGCCACCAGGAACGGGCCATGGCGGTCCCGCCCTGCGTTGCAGCGGAAGCGGGCCACGCCTTCGATTTCGTGGGCCCAGTCGGCATCGCCGGTCTCGCCGAACTGCTGCCGGTCTTTCTCCGGCATGACGCTGTGCAGCATGGCCTCGAGCCGCTGGGCATCAATCGGCCCGGTCTCGGTGCGGGCCAGCTCACCGGAGCGCCGGTACACCGGCGCGCTCCCCGACCGGAGGTGCAGGTCGGATGCGGTGCTGGTGGCCAACTCACGCAGATAGCTCTCCAATTGCTCCAGCGCGCCGGCGTCCTGGATCGGAGCCGGGGCAACAGCCGACGCGTCCCCCCGCCGCAGCACCGCCTGAGTGCCGGGACCGCTGCCCGTCAGCTCCGCGTCCACCGTGCCCGACGGGGCTCCGTAGCGGAATCGGGCTCCCTCGCCCTGGCCCAGCGTCGCGCCCACCTCGGCGGGCGCAATCTCCCTGAGCAGCCCAACGATCTGCGGCTCGGTCAGCGGATCGCGGGTGAGTGGCCGGGTGCCGCCGCTGGTCTGGAGCAATGCAGGCTCTCCGGCCGACAGCTTGAGCATGTCGGCACGCTGCTCGTGGAGCACCTGGATCAGCTTGTCGAGTCGGGCCACAGTGGTCTCAGTCCAGGGGTCGCACGGATCGGACGTGCGCCCGGTTGATGAACCGGGTGGTAGGGCCGGAGACTATGCTGAAAAACCGTCCGGCGCCATTCAGGAAGTCGAGCGTGCGCCCGCGGGTCGGGGGAAGTTCGAGCGCGGCGGTGCCACGGAACTCCGCTCCCGGGATCCGGACATCGAGTTCCACCCGAATGGTGGCCTCCAGCCGGGCAGGATCCTGATCCGGGACGTCGGCGGTGGCACACGCCACGACGGCCACGGTGGCCTTGGAGAGGAATATCACGCCGCCATCGGCGAGCGCGAGCGGGAAGAACTCCTCGGGCCGGTTGAGCATCTCGGCCGGCGACTCGGGACCGTCATGCTGCGCGACGATGGGCTGCAAGTGCAATTCTCCGATGGCCACATCGCCACCGGCAAGTGTCACCGCAGCGGGGAGCCGCTGCGTCGTCGCCCAGTCACTCACGGTGCGAGATTCTCGACATGTGAACGCAAACTGGATTGGCAGCCCGACGCGGGCAAGGGTGCACGACGCTTCACCCGCGAATCTCTATGCCTGCAGCACTCTCGATCAGCCGGATGGGTTCGAGATAGTCGGCTTCCTCACCCAGTGCAGCGCGCGCCGTGGCCAGCAGATCCTTGCCCAGTTCCAGCACCGGCGCCTCGACGCCAGCCGACTCCGCCACATCCAGCGCGATTCCGGTGTCCTTGTCCAGCAGCGCCAGGCGGAAGGTGAGGGGGAAGGTGCCGGTCAGCACCCGCTCCGGCACCAGGGCCTCGCTCACGAAGGACCGGCCACTGGATGCATTCAGCACGGCCACGGCCCTCGCGGCGGGAATGCCGGACGCCACCAGGGCAGCGAGCCCCTCGCCCACGGCGAGGATGTTGACGGCCAGCAGGGCGTTGTTGACCGCCTTCATGGCGTGACCGGTGCCCACCGGACCCATCAGCTCGATTCTTTTGGCGAAGCACTCGAGCACCGGCTGTCCCCGCTTCAGCGCCTCCGCTGTGCCCCCGGCCATCACGGTCAAGGTTGCGGCCTCGGCGCCATTCACGCCGCCGCTCACCGGCGCATCCACGAACCCGATGTCCTTCTCCGCCAGCCGCTCGGCGATGCGGCGAGATGCCGCTGGATCACCCGAGGTGCAATCGAGCAGCAGCGCGCCCTGACTCAGCCCGGCGAGGAGCCCGTCCGGTCCGTCGAGCAGTCCCTCGAGATCGGCCGACGTCGCAAGGCAGGTGACCACTACCTCGGCCCCGGCAGCGGCCTCTCGCGGGGTCCGGGCTACTGTCGCACCGGTGGATTCGGCGAACGCGTCGGCCTTCGCACCGGTCCGATTCCAGACGGCGAGCGAGTGACGCGCGGCGACGTGCACGGCCATCGGGGTGCCGATGGCGCCCAGGCCGAGAAAGGCGACGTTCATCAGAACCAAGTGAGAAGTGAGAAGTGAGAAGTGAAAAGGGAGCAGTGAGATCGGGGGCGGCCTGCGGCCGCCCGAGCGGAAGTCTACCACAGTTGACCCGGTGGCGTCGACCGCGGACGTTTCGTGCATGAGCATCCGCCTGATGCACGTGGACCTCGACGCCTTCTTCGTCGAAGTCTGCCGCCAGCGCCATCCCGAGCTTCGCGAGGTCGACCTGCTGGTGGTGGGCGGGAAGCGCGAGTCGCGGGGCGTGGTGCAGTCGGCGTCATACGGCGCCCGGCGCTTCGGCGTGCGGGCGGGGATGCCCATCGCCGAGGCGGTGCGGCGCTGTCCCGACGCGACCTTCTTCCAGGGGAGCTTTGCGCACTACCGCGAGGCCTCGCGGGCAGTGCGTCAGCTGCTGCAGGAGTTCTCCCCCACGGTGGTGATGGCCTCGCTGGATGAAGGGTACCTCGACTTCAGCGGCACCGACCGGCTGTACCCGGTGTCGCTCCTGCCGGTG
The DNA here is from genome assembly GCA_035759745.1 of Gemmatimonadales bacterium. Classification (GTDB taxonomy): domain Bacteria; phylum Gemmatimonadota; class Gemmatimonadetes; order Gemmatimonadales; family GWC2-71-9; genus CAMLHP01. Next base: position 6,121 of record DASTUF010000007.1, on the reverse strand, counting down.
GCCGAGTCGCTACGCGACCGGGTGCGCGGCACGACGGGGCTCGACTGCTCGATAGGGATCGGCGCCAACCGGATGATCGCCAAGCTGGCGAGCGACTATGCCAAGCCGCGGGGGCTGATGGAGGTGCGCGCCGGCTGGGAGGCGGGATTCCTGGCGGGGTTGCCGCTCAGTGCGCTGCCGGGAGTTGGACCTGTGACAGCGGCGCGCTGGAAAGAGCGAGGCCTGACGGAGGTGGTCCAGGTCCAGGCCATGAGTGAGGACGCGCTGCGGCAGCAGGTGGGCGATGCCGCCGCGTCGCTCAAGCGACGGGCGCATGGCCATGGCGGCATGGTGCTGCGCCCGGACCGGCTGCAGCGGTCGGTGAGCCGGGAGACCACGATGAGCCGGGACGAGCGCCGGCCGGAGCGACTGGAGACGCTGCTGGCGCTGTTTGCAGCGCGAATCGGGGCCCAGCTGCGCAAGGAAGGTTTGGTCGCGCGGACGGTGACGCTCAAGTTGCGCCATGATGATTTCCGCACCGTCACGCGACGCATCACGCTGCGGGAAGGCACCCAGCTCGATGCCGAGCTCCTGGCGCCCGCACTGGGACTCTTTCGGGAGGCGTTCGAGAACGTCCGGGCGCGGAACCGCGGCGTGCGGCTCATCGGTCTCTCGGCCACCAACCTGGCCGAAGCGGCGGAAGTGGACCTGTTCGAGAGCGACGCGAGGCAGCGATCACGGCGCCTCACCAACGCGGTGGATCAGCTGCGGGCGCGGTATGGGTTTGACGCCGTTACCGTAGCGCGATTGCTGGGGATGAGACAAGGTGGAAGTGGGAAGTAGCGGGTGGGAAGTGGGAAGTGGGAGGAATAAAATTACCACCCACTTCCCACTCCCCACTTCCCACTTCTCACTTCAAGTCCCCCGCATTGAAGCGAAGTCCTACCGTTCCCGAACGCTCGGTCACGGCAGGGCCCAGATCGCTGAACGTTGCGCGGCGGCCGAGCGAGTCGCGCACCTCCACCGAACTGTTCTGGTACAGCGGGTAATAGCCTATCGGCATCCGGTTGGCTCCCACCGGCACCTCGCAGGGGCAGTCCTGGCTGCCCTGCAGTCCCGCGTTGACCCGCACCCGCAGTGGCACGCCGGTGGCATTGGTGATGAGGGGCGCGAAGAGCGGCGCGCCATTCACGCTGGGCGTGATGATCACCGGCAACCGACCATCGCTTCCGCCGACCGTTGTCGCTCCCGCAATGGCCGCACCCACCGGAAGCCTGCCAGCAGTCCTCGGCGGCTCCATCTCCCAGCGCACGGCCACCGGCTGCTCGCGGCTCACCACCCGCTCCAGCACCGAGCCGGCAGGAAGCAGCGTATCGTGCCCGAGCAGCGCGACGCGGACCGGGAAGGCGAGTTCGTTGCGGACGACCAGCACCGGCCGGGTGGACATGCGATAGCCGATGAAGCCAAGGGTGGCGAGGAGCACGAGCACCAGCACGGGGAGCGCTTTCATCAGCGATTCCGGAAGATCGGCGCCAACGGGTCGCGATCGGAGCGGCGCGTTGTGTCGGGCGGCGAAGCAACCGTGTCGATGAGCCCGGTGTCCGGCTCCAGCGGGGGAAGGTCAAGTCGGAGGTCGGGTAGCGGCACCACCTGGGTGACGGGCAGCTGATCCGCTGTGCGCTGGGCCAGCGACGTGGGCGGCTCGAAGTCGGCCGGTCGCAGCGACAGCGAGAGTGCGCCGCTGGAGCGGTCCGAGCGCGCGATCAGGTTTTCGAAGGCAAGTGGCCTCCCCTGCCCGTCCCGCACCTCCAGCCGACGGAGGCGATCGGCCCGGAAATACCCCAAGGGCTGGTCGGCGGCGCCGGGCGCGACGTTGCAGGCGCAGGGCACCACCGCGCCGGCGGAATCGAGCAGCCGCACCCGCAAGGTGTCGTCAGTGGAATTGGTGAGCCGCGGCATGAGGTACTGGCTGCCGGTGGCGGCAATGTCCAGCGTCCGGCGAAGGTCACTCTCGGCCTCGGGCAGCTGAATCCTCGCACCCAGGGTCTCTCCCAGCAGGTCACCATCGGGACCGCGAGGTCCGAGCAGCCACCAGCGCGCCTCACTGGCAACACCGCGCACCAGGGGCAGGCGGGCCGAATCGCCGGGCGCGATCTGGCGCATCGGCTGGCCGTCGAGACTGAACGCGATCGGCGCGAGAAGTCCGTTCTCGACCACCAGTGCCGGATCGGGCTCGGGCAGCATGAGCGACACCGCAGCGGCGCCCGCGAGGCCGAACGCCAGCATGGCCAGGACCGCGATGAGTCCGCGCCGGCGCGTGCCCCGAGCGAGTGCGCGCATCGATCCCGAGTCAAGGCGCAGCGTCGGATCGTCTCGGCTGATGGGCCCGAGTGCGTGGGCGCCGGTGACCATGGGCACCGCCACCGACGGCAGTCCCTGGCGCAGCGCGTCCAGCATCTGGGCCGCCGAGCCGAAGCGGTCATCCGGCCGCTTGGCGAGCGCACGCACGATCAGTGACCGCATCCAGTCCGGGATCCGGCCGTTCATCTCCGGAAAGACCACCGGGTCGGCGAGGTGGCGTGCGACGATCTCGCGCGAGGAGCCACCGCTGAACGGCAGCTCGCCGGTGAGCATCTGGAACAGCACCGCGCCCATGGCATACACGTCGGCGCGTCCGTCCACCGACTTCTCGCCGAGGGCCTGTTCCGGCGCCATGTAGTGCGGGGTGCCCAGCACGTCGGCGTCGGCGGGCGCCTCCTCGGTCAGCAGCTTCGAGATACCGAAGTCCACCAGCAGGGGCCGGCCGGAGGCCCCGTCGATCAGGATGTTGTCGGGTTTGATGTCGCGGTGGACGATGCCGTTGCGGTGGGCGTGCTCGAGGGCGTCCAGGATCGGCGCGGCGACGCCGACGGCGAGGTTCAGGTCGAGCGGGCCGTCGGCGCGCAGGACGTCGGCCAGGGTAATACCCTCGACGAACGGCATGACGTAGAAGACCAGGCCCTCACCCTCGCCCACGAAGTGCACCGGCACGGTGTGGGGGTGGCTGAGCTGGGCCAGCGCACGCGCTTCCTGCTTGAAGCGGGTGAACATGCTTTCGGACCAGGCGATGTCGGTCCGCAGCACTTTGACGGCGAGTCGCCGCTCCAGCTCGGTATCCCGGACCTCGTACACCTCGGCGAAGCCGCCGCGTCCCACCAGCCTTTCGACGACGAACTGGGAACCGAGTGCCTTGCGGAGATGGTCGGCGACGGGCGTGGCTGGCGCAGCGGACGCAGCGAGATCCGCCCCGCAGCGAGGACAGGTGGACATGCCGGCAGACACCGGCAATTGGCACGAGGGACAGACCAGAACGGTCACGCTATCTCATTCATTCGGCGCAGCATGGCGGCGGCGCCGATGGATGCTGAATTGACGGGGTTGCACTCAATATCCTCCTAAAGACGCGCAGGCGCGAGGTGCCAGTCAAGAGCTATGCCGCAACCCACCGGCCAACTCGGCAAGCTTGACGGGATCCGGCGGCGAGGCAATACTTGCTGAACAGCAAGCAAGTGGATTTCTCATGGGTAACGCTGACCGCAGCCGGAGTGCGATCCTCGATGCCGCCGCGGCGCTCTTCGCCGAACGGGGCTACACCGCCACCAGCCTCGCCGATGTCGGCCTCAAGGCCGGGGTCTCGCGCGGCACGCCCGGGTACTTCTTTGGCTCGAAGGCAGCGCTCTACAGTGCCGTGATCGACCGCTGCTGTGATGAGGTGCGGCAGGCGGTCCGGTCCGGCCGCGCGCGCGCCAGGGAGAGCGGCCGCTCGCCCCAGGACATCCTCGCGGGTGCCGTGGGCGAGTACTTCGACTTTCTGCACGCGCATCCCGAGTTCGTGCGGCTGATCGAGCGGGCGGCGCTGGGCGGCGAGGAACTGCCCGACGACCTGCGCCCGGCGGTCACCGCCGGGCGGGAAGCGCTGGCGGCCATCGCCGACGAAGTGGACCTCGACCCGTCTCCCGGAGGCGAGGCCTCCCAGCTGCTGCTCAGCGTGCTCTCGCTCTGCTGGTTCTCGGTGGTGCATGCCGGCACCGTCGCCGCCGCCGTCGGTGTCCCGCTGGCGAGCGACGCCGATCGCGAGCGGCGCAAGGCCCACGTGATCGCCCTGGTTCGTTCCGGACTGGCCGCGCCAGCCCGCCCCGTTCCTCCCACACGGAAGAAAGCTGCCCATGCCTGAGACTGTGACGGCGCCGCCGCCGGCCGCGTCGCGTCGCGCCACCGAGCAGGAAGCCCGGGACGTCGCGGAAGCATCGCGGGAGCAGGGCTGGGAGTCTCCCAGCTTCGTGCGCGAACTGTTCGAGGGGAACTTCCGCCTTGGCCTGGTGCATCCATATCCGGTGCCCGATGCCGCGGAGGTGGAGCGGGCGCGTCCCTTCATGGAGCAACTCACGGCCTTCATGCGGGACGAGGTCGACAGCGACGCGATCGACCGCGAGGGCAAGATCCCCGAGGCGAACCTCGCCCGGCTGCGGGAGCTGGGCGCCTTCGGGATCAAGATCCCCGAAGCATACGGCGGCCTCGGCTTCAACCAGCTGGCCTACACCCACGCCATCGGCCTGGTCACCAGTCTCGACGGCAACCTCACTGCCCTGCTCTCGGCGCACCAGTCGATCGGGCTGCCCCAGCCGCTCAAGCTCTTCGGCACCGACGAGCAGAAACAGAAGTACTTCCCCCGCCTCGCCAAGGGCGCGGTGAGCGCGTTCGCGCTGACCGAGGACGGCGTGGGCTCCGATCCGGCAGGTGTCGAGACGGCGGCGGTGCTGTCGGAGGATGGCAAGCACTACATCCTGAACGGCGAGAAACTCTGGTGCACCAACGGCACCATCGCCGAGCTGTACGTGGTCATGGCGCGCACCGGACCGAAGGCGATCACCGCGTTCATCGTGGAGCGCGACTGGCCCGGAGTGGAAGTGGTGCAGCGGCTGCATTTCATGGGGCTCAAGGCGCTGGAGAACGGCGTGATCCGGTTCACCAACGTGAAGGTGCCGGTGGAGAATGTGCTGTGGGGCGAGGGCAAGGGCCTCAAGCTGGCGCTGATCACGCTCAACACCGGACGCCTGACGCTGCCGGCGTCGTGCCAGACCGCGGGCAAGCGGTGCCTCGAGATCGCGCGGACGTGGGCAGCCGAGCGGGAACAGTGGGGCGCGCCGATCGGCAAGCACGAGGCGATTGCCAGCAAGCTGGGCCGGATGGCCGCCGACGTGTACGCCATGGAAGCCGTCAGCGACCTCGCCAGCAACATGGCGGATCGCGGGGGTTACGACATCCGGCTCGAGGCCGCGATGGCCAAGATGTGGAACACCGAGACGGCGTGGCGGGTGGTGGACGACACCATGCAGATCCGGGGCGGCCGCGGCTACGAGACGGCCGACTCGCTCCGGAGCCGGGGCGAGCGACCCGACCCGGTGGAGCGGATGATGCGCGACATGCGCATCAACCTGATCTTCGAGGGCACCAGCGAGATCATGCGGCTGTTCATCGCCCGGGAGGCGGTGGACACGCACCTCGACGTTGCGGGCGACCTGGTGGACCCGCGCTCCAGCGGCAAGAAGAAGCTGCAGGCGATGCTCCGGGCCGCGCTGTTCTACGCCTGGTGGTATCCCACGCGCTGGCTGGGCTGGGGCCGGTGGCCGCGGTACTCGGAGTTCGGCCCGCTGGCGACCCATGTGCGATTCGTCGAGCGGCGGTCACGCAAGCTGGCGCGGACCCTGTTCCACTGCATGATCCGATTCCAGGGCGGCCTGGAGAAGCGCCAACTGGTACTGGGCCGCCTGGTCGAGATCGGGGCGGAACTGCTGGCGATGAGCGCGGTGTGTGCGAGGGCGGTACAGGAGGCGAAGGGCGGTCAGGGCGGTCAGGGCGGTCAGGGCGGACCGATGGAACTCGCGAATGTGTTCTGCCTCCACGCGCGCCGGCGGGTGGATGACCGCTTCCACGCTGTCCTGGCCAACGACGACAAGGCTACCTACCGGCTGTCGCAGCGGGTGCTGCGGGGAGAGCACGCATGGCTGGAGCGAGGGATAGTCTGATAGTGGGAAGTGGGAAGTGGGGAGTGGGGAGTGGGGAGTGGGAAGTGGAATGTGGGTCCGCCCACTTCCCACTTCCC
>DASTUF010000006.1:0-3196 GCA_035759745.1 Gemmatimonadales bacterium | reverse complement strand
GTGGCGCGAGGCCGGGCGGCCCACGCTCAGCGTCGGCATCGGCATCAATCATGGAGAGGCGTTCGCGGGCAACATAGGCAGCGCCCGAAGGCTGGAGTACACCGTCCTGGGCGACGCCGTCAACATAGCCGCGCGCCTCTGTAGCATCGCCGAGGGCGGCATCATTCTCGCCAGCGATGCGGTCAGGGCCGCGGTGCGTGACTCGTCAGGATTCGAGAAAGTGGAAGGCCCCGCGCTGCGCGGAAAGGCGACGGCGGTTGAAGTCTACCGGGTCGTGTGAGTGGGGAGTGGGAAGTGGGAAGTGGGAATCAACCACGAAGAGACGCCCACAACAGGAATAGCTCGGTCTCTCTGTGTCCTCCGTGTCTCCGTGGTTGCTTTTGTGTTTCCACTTCCCACTCCCCACTTCCCACTCCCCACTTCAAAAGCGGTAGTCCCAGCCTGCCTCCGCCAGCAGGCCGAGCACCAGCCGCACCGGCAGCCCCATCACGCTGAAGAAATCCCCCTCCACCCGTTCCACCAGCGCCGCACCGTAACCCTGGATCCCGTACGCGCCGGCCTTGTCCATCGGCTCGCCCGTATCCACGTACGCCTCGAGGAACCCGCGATCCGCGGCGCGAAACGTCACATGGGTGATGTCCGTCGCCGTGCGGGTCACCCCCGACGCCACCAGGGCGACACTCGTCACCACCTCGTGCGTCCGGCCCTGCAGCAGCGTCAGCATCCGGATCGCGTCAGCCCGGTCCGTCGGCTTCTCCAGCAGCTGCCCGTCGAGCACCACCGTCGTGTCCGCGCCGATCACGAAATCGCCCGGCACATGCTCCGCCTTGGCCCGCGCCAACCGTTCGGTGTAAGGCAGCGGCGCCTCGCCCGGCTGGTGCTCCTCCGGGATATGCGACGGCCGCACCAGGACCTCGAACCCCAGCATCTCCAGCAGCTGCTTCCTCCTGGGAGACGTCGACGCGAGCGTGATAACCTTATCACTTATCACCTCTCACTTCTCACTTTCTCAAGAAGGAGCGTCACAGGCCCGTCGTTGATCAAGTCGACCTCCATCATCGCGCCGAACTCCCCTGACGCCACCTCGAGCCCCCGCTCGCGCAGCTCTGCCAGGAACTGCTCGTAGAGCGGAATCGCCTCCTCCGGCCGAGCCGCATCGATGAACGACGGCCGCCGCCCCTTCTCGGCGTTGCCATACAGCGTGAACTGCGAGACCACCAGCACCCCGCCCCCCACATCCCCCAGCGCCAGATTCATCTTGCCATCGGCGTCGGAGAACAGCCGCAGTCCCGCGACCTTATCCGCCATCCACCGAACCGCATCGGGTGTGTCACCATGCGTGAACCCCACCAGCAGGCAGAACCCCCGTTCGATTCGGCCCGCCACGACACCCTCGATCCGCACCTCGGCGCGGGACACCCGCTGCAGCACAACGCGCATTCAGTCCTCGGCGGTTAGGCGGTAAGGCGGCAGGTAACATACTTGGGCTCGGAGCGCTGGAGCGCGTGAAAGCAGGGGGTGCGCCGTGAGCGATGTCGCCGAAGGCGACACGTGCCGAGCAGCGGCTCTGAGCCGCGTGAGGCCGAAAGGAGACATCGGCGCTCGCGGCAAGGCGACGGGGATTCGCCGTCACTTCTCACTTCTCACGTGCTTCCTCCACGCCACGCCTTCCACCAGCGCCGCCCCCAGCAGCAACACGCTCGATGCGCCCAGCAAGAGCCAGGGCGTCATGTGGAATGAGGCCCAGCAGCCGACGCCCACCAGAACCAGCGACACGAGAAGCGTGCGGGACCAGTATCTCGAGAAGCCCCAGCGAAACAGCAGGTTGCCCAGCAGGTAGAAGCCGGTGCCGCCCAGGATCGCCCAGCGGGTCGGGGCATTGGCATGGCCGGTGGGATGCGCCAGCACGAACTCGTCGGCCACCGCGAGCGCGATGATGCCGGCGACGATAAGCACGTGCACGTAGGTGTAAGTGAACCGCGCCACCCTGCCCGGATCCTGCGAGCCTTCCATCCGGCTGGTCCCGAACTCCTGCGCCACGTCGAAGTACAACCACCACATGCCGGCAGTGCCCAGGAACGACAGCACCATCGTGCCGAAGATCGGGCCGGTCCACTCCAGTCCGCTGAACGTCCCGCCGGTCACCAGCAGCGCCTCGCCCAGGGCGATGATGATGAACAGCGCGCACCGTTCGGTCATGTGTTGGCCCGACACGTGCCAGTCGCCCGTGGTCGAGCGGCCCATGAACGGCACCCGGAAGCCCACCCACGGCCCCAGCAACTCGAGCCCCAGTGCCGCCCCCCACCAGGCGATCCTCACCTCCGGCACCGCCAGCCCGCCCACCACCCACAGCACACCCGAGCCCACCAGCCAGATAGCGATGCGCACGAAGTTGCGCCGCTCGGCGTCGGACGCGGTTCGCATTGCCCACGCCGTGAACACCCCTCGGCCCGTCTGCATCGCGGCATACGCCATCCCGAACGCCAGCCCCCGCGCGCCGAAGGCCTCCGGAATCGATGCCGACAGCACGATCCCCAGCAGCATCAGCGCGAAGAGGCACAGCCGCACCGGCAGCCGAGCCGGATCGAGCCAGTTCATGGCCCAGGTGGTGTAGATCCATACCCACCACACGGCCAACGCCAGGAATCCTGTCTCCAGGGCGCCTGCCGGCGTAAAGTGCTCCAGCAGCTTGTGCGAAAGCTGGGTAATCGCGAAGACGAAGATCAGGTCGAAGAAGAGTTCGACCATTCCCACTCGGCCGGGGCCGTGCCGGTCGCGCAGCAGCGATGGGGTCGTCACGTTTGCCGTGCAGCTCCAGCGTGTGATCAATCTGAGCCGCTTCAGCGGCAGAGCCGAGCAGCGGCTTTAGCCGCTGTCAGCCGAGGGTTGACATCGCCTGCCCCGACACTAGCGTGCAATGATACTCCCCACAACCGGAAGGAGCACCCCCGATGCCCATGTACATCATCGAGCGCAAGGTGCCCGGGATTCACACGCTGGATCAGGAAGAACTGGCCAAGGTGGCGGGAAAGTCCAATGCGGTGCTGGCCCAGCTGCCGCGTGACATCCAGTGGAAGCGGAGCTTCGTGACGGAGGACAAGCTTTACTGCGTCTACCGCGCGCCCAGCGAGGACCTCATCCGCCAGCACGCCATCACCGGCGGATTCCCCGCCGACCGCATCGCCCGGTTCGACCA
>DASTUF010000005.1:0-21561 GCA_035759745.1 Gemmatimonadales bacterium | reverse complement strand
ACGATCGTGACGCTCGACGCGTTCGACGACACCCTCGGCCTGGGCTCCGGCTTCGTGGTCCGTTCCGATGGCGTCATCATCACCAACTATCACGTCATGCGGGGCGCGTTCGGCGCTTCGATCCGCTTTCCGTCCGGCGCCGAGTTCACCCGGGTGGAGGCGCTTGCCGCCGACCCCGAGCGCGATCTGGCCATCCTCAAGGTCGCCGGCCTCGGAATGCGTTCGCTCGATATCTCCACCAGCGCGCCCGTCGTGGGCGACAAGCTGGTGGTGATCGGCGCGCCCCGCGGGCTCGACTTCACCGTATCCGAAGGCATAGTGAGCGCGGTTCGTCGCTCCGGCGGGCAGGAGTGGATCCAGATGTCGGCCCCGATCAGTCCCGGATCCAGTGGCGGCCCGGTGCTGAACGCCGCTGGCAAGGTGGTGGGTGTGACCACCGCCTATAGGGAAGACGGGCAGGCGCTGAACTTCGCGGTGCCGATTCGCTATGCGAAGACGCTGATGGCGGAGGCCGATGATCCCGCCTCGCTGGCGGCCACGTTCTCCGGCAGCACTGCTTCGGAGTCCAATACAGGGTCAATCACGCTGACCGGCGAAGTCACCAATCTGGGCAGCATCACCCAGCGAGCGGAGCCGAGGACTGTCGCGTTCAGCCTGACCACCGGTGAGGCGAGCCAGGACTCGGTCAGCCTGACCATCGGGAAGCCACTGGGCGGCTCGGGGTCGGCGCGGATCTACTGCTGGAACGATTCACTGATGATGCTGTCGATGAGCGCGCAGGGTGACACCATCGCATGGCTGGGCGGACGGAACGAACGCCAGGTGCGCGGAGAGTATGTCGTCGTAGGCGGCGAGTTCTCGAGACAGGGCGGCACCTGGTGGCTGGGGATGGAGCATCACGACCCCCAGCAGTTGACCCGGGCCTGCCGCGGCAAGCCGAGCGAGCGGGCGGCCGCGGGAGCAGTGAAGCTCACCCGCGTCTTCCGGGAGCAGGGCGACCCGGCTGCGATTTTCGCTTCGATGTCTGCCGAGGACCGTTCGCAGCCGACGCCGGCGGAACGCGCCGAGATGCAAGCCGCGCAGGCGGCGCTGGGGCGTCGCGTCATGGAGTCGATCGAAGCGATGGGGCTGATGCCGAAGATCCTCGAGCACCTCGAGGCCAACGGCATCAGCGATGCCGCCGAAGCCCGGGCCGAGGGCCAGCGGCTGGGGATCGATGGCGTGTTCCGGCTGGAGCCGGAGGAGCACTACAACCGGCTCCGGGTGTGGGGCGAGCTGCTTGCCAACCTGGATGCGGCCACCTGCAATCGCTGGGCGGAGCTGGATGCGTCGCAGCGGGGGATGTACCTCATCTCCCGGATGAGCGAGGAGCAGCTCCGGCGCCATGCAGCGTGGCAGGTGCAGGCCGCGCAGGCGGAACTGGAGGCGGAGCGACCGTCGCTGCGGTTGTCGCAGGAGACGGTGGTCGCGTCCATCGCACGGATAGCGGACAACCTGGCCGACGAGGAGGGACAACGGCTGCGCACGTCGCTCGCGGCATACGAGACCGCACCCGCGGCGGAACGCTGCTGGGTCGAGCGCGCGATCATTCGAGGAGCGCTCGCCGAACGGGGCAAGCGCCGGTACCAGCTGGCGACTGCCTACTGGATGCTGGCCACCGGGTCCGCAGATGACACGGATGTAAACAGATGACGCTGATGGCTACTGCAACCAAACCCATGCACTGGAGGATCACGATGAGTCGGTCACTCGGTTCTACCCTGCTCGGCGCGGCGCTGGCGCTTGCCCTGAGCGCCACCCCTGCGCTGGCGCAGGACATGCCGGCTCGTTCCGGCTTCTGGTTCAGCGGCGGCCTCGGCGCCGGTTCGCTGGGTTGCGACGGCTGCGACGGCCGCACCACCAGCTTCAGCGGCAACCTGACGTTCGGCGGCACCCTGAGCGACCGGGTTCTGCTGGGTGTAGGCACCACCGGCTGGACCAAGTCGGAGGATGGCGCATCCCTGACCGTCGGTACCCTCGACGCCCGGGTGCGTTACTACCCGATGCTTCGCAGCGGGTTCTTCCTGACCGGCGGCCTGGGCCTCGGCTCGGTGCACGCCTCGGTGGACGGCCTCGGCAGCGAAACCGATCTGGGTCTCGGCGCGCTGCTGGGCGTTGGCTACGACTGGCGGGTGGGTGCCAACGTGAGCGTGACGCCGTACTGGAACGGGTATGCGGTGTCGGTGGATGCTGCCGACATGAACGTGGGGCAGCTGGGAGTGGCGATCACGGTCCACTAGTCCGCAGATGACGATCCGCAGATCACGCGGATGAAGACTGATGACGCTGATGGACACAACGCAGCCCGGTCGACTTCGACCGGGCTGCGTTGTTTTCATGCGATTCCACCCGACATCGCGTCAGTCCTGGTTACGGCGCCTGCGCAGCCCAGCGCCGCCAAGTGCGGCCAGGCCCGATGCGAGCAGCGTCATGGTCAGCGGTTCCGGCGTGGAGGTCACGCCACTGATGCCGCGGACCGCAAAGACGGCGTCATTGTAGTCCTCATCGCCGCCGCCCAGGATGTCCTCGAAGCCAATGACGTACTCGTACTCCGGCGGAAAGGCCGTCGGGTCAAGCGCGCCAAACTCGGTTTCGTAGTCGGTCCGGGTCCAGACCAGCGTGTGTGCCAGGTTGTCCGGATTGTTGGCCGCCGCGCCGGAGTAGAAGAAATCATCTGCCTCCGAGCAGTCCGGTCCAGGCGAGACGCCACCCCGGTCCACGCAGATGCCGAAGATGGCCTCGCCACCGATGGCGAGCGCGGTGTCATCCGGATCCACCGTAGAACCGGCCGGGCCGTCGTGGTTGTTGAAGAGGAACGTGGCGTTGCCGATGTCCCCCATGGTCACGAAGTAATAAATGTCGCTGCTGTAGAAGGCATCGGCGCCAATGAACACGGCGGCAATGTCTCCGGACTTGATCAAGGGCGCGCCCAGCACACCATCGGCCATCGCCGGGCGGGTCCAGAGGAGCGAAACTGCCGCCAGCAGCGGCAGGACGAGTTTTCGGTTGCGGATCATGAGTAACCTCGAATTTCGGATCGAGCACCTCTCAGTAGTCGTTCATCGAGCAAAACCGGTCAACGGCGTCTGGACCGCCGACCGTCCAGCAAGTATGGCACACCGGGTGGATCCTCGTAGGGTCATGCGTCACATTCTGGGCGATTGTGTAGCAGAAAGCGACATATGTGACACAGCCCGGTCAGATTCGACCGGGCTGCGTGGTTTCACATGAGGCTCACCGACATTGCATCAGTTCTGCCTGTGCCGCCTGCGCAATCCCGCGCCGCCCAGCCCGGCCAGGCCGGTCGCGAGCAGCGTGATGGTCAGAGGCTCGGGAATAACCGACACATTGACGCCGCGCACCGCAAAGATGGCGTCATTGTAGTCCTCGTCGCCGCCACCCAGGATGTCCTCGAAGCCAATGACGTAGCCGTATTCCGGCGGAAATGCCGTGGGGTCCAGCGCGCCGAACTCGGCCTCGTAATCGGCCCGGGTCCACACCAGCGCGTGCGCCCGATTGTCCGCGTTACGGGACGCCGCACCAGTGTAGAAGAAGTCATCCGCCTCGGAGCAATCCGGCCCGGGCGAAACACCGCCCCGGTCGACGCAGATGCCGAAGAGGGCCTCGGCACCAATGGCGAGTGCGGTGTCGTCCGGATCCACGATGGTTCCGGGTGGGCCATCATGGTTGTTGAAGAGGAACGTGGCGCTCGCCATGTCACCCACGGCCACGAAGTAGTACACATCGTTGCTGTAGTCGGCATCAGCGCCGATGAACACGGCGGCGATGTCCCCGGACTTGATCAGCGGCGCGCCCAGCACACCATCGGCCATCGCCGGGCGGGTGATCAAGAGTGAAGCTGCCGCGAGCAGCGGCAGGATGAGTTTTCGGTTGTGTGTCATGGTTACCTCGTCTCGCTGTCCAGCACCTCGCAGAGTAGTGGTTCATCGGATCCGGACGACGGCGTCTGGACCGTCGCCCGTTCCGTCAATTATCGCACATTGCACCAAACCTGCCAGTACCCGCGCCGCTCTTCGCCTCACCGCCGGCGCCGCGCCTGGACCTTCGCCTTCTGTTCGGCGGTCAGCACCGCGTCTACCTCGCTGCGGAGGTTGCGGGAATTCTCGCGCACAGCCTGCATCTGCTCGCGCCTCGCCTTCCGCATGCTGTCGCGCTGGGCCGAATCGGGCCGGTTGGCGCGCATGGCGTCGATGTGCGGCTGGTTGAGAGCCTTGTACTTCTCCTGGATGGCCGTCAGGCGGGTGACCTGGTCGTCCGTGAGCTTCAATTCGGCCTTTCGCTCCAGCAGCCGGTTCACGAAATCGGGACGTGCCATTTCGGCGCGTTCCGCCCGGGCGCGGGGGGCGGCCTGCTCGCCGCGTGCCCCCTGGGCCTCGGCCAGTGCCGGAACAGAGAGATAGAACACCGTGGCGGCCAGGGCCGCGTACTTGATCGATCGCATTGCTGCTCCTTGGGTATGATCGGCAAATCTTGATGCTACACCCTGTATACCGGTGGGGGGCCGATTTCGTTGGGTCGGGAGTGAGAGGTGACAAGTGATATGTGATGAGGGGGGTGGGAGGGGGAGGGTCGCCTGAGGGGGCCAAGCCGTTTAGATTCGGTGGCTTACGTCACCCCCGTACCCGTGGAACTACAAAGGATTCCTTGATGAAGATGCTCGTCCTTGGCGCCGGACTGCAGGGCTGTGCCTGTGCCTACGATCTGCTCCAGAGCGGCGCCGTCGAGGCTGTCACCATCGCCGACATCCATCCCGACCGGCTGCCGGCCTGGCTGGTGGCCGCCGGCAAGGGCAAGCTCAACCCGGTGAAGCTCGACGCCAAGGACGAAGCCGCCGTCAGCAAGCTGATGCAGGGGCATGACGCGGTGATGAGCGCGCTGCCCTACTATTTCAACGGCCCGATGACCCGGCTGGCGATCGCTGCCGGCTGCCATTTCGCCGACCTGGGCGGCAACACCGAGATCGTGATGGACCAGAAGCAGTCGGACGGGGCCGCCAAGGCGAAGGGGCTGTCGGTGATCCCGGACTGCGGGCTCGCGCCGGGGATGGTGAACATCCTCGCGGCCGAGGGGATCCGGCGGCTGGACCAGACCGAGCGGGTCAAGATCTACGTAGGTGGCCTGCCGCAGCACCCCGAGCCGCCCCTCAATTATCAGATTGTGTACTCATTGGAAGGCGCGCTGGACTATTACACGACGCCGTCGTGGGTGCTGCGAGACGGCAAGCCGACCCAGGTCGAGGCGCTTTCCGAGCTGGAGGACATCGAGTTTCCCGAGCCGGTGGGCACGCTCGAGGCGTTCCACACCGGCGGCGGCATCAGCACGATGCCGTTCGCATGGGAAGGCAAGATCGACACGATGGAGTACAAGACGCTGCGCTATCCGGGGCACGTCGATGTCATGAAGCCGATCCGGCAGCTGGGGCTGATCAGCAACGACCCGATCGAGGTGAAAGGAAAGCAGGTGGTACCGAGGGACCTGTTCATCGCCGCGGTGCAGCCGATGCTGTTCAAGCCGGAGGGGAGGGACCTGGTGGCGCTGCGAGTGGAAGTGTCAGGCACCAGGGATGGGAAGCCGCACACCACGACGTTTCAGCTGCTGGATTACTACGATGAGAAGATCGGCGTCAGCGCCATGATGCGGACCACCGGCTACTCGCTGTCGATCACGGGGCAGATGCAGGCCGCGGGCAAGACCGCCAAGGGTGTGCTGACGCCGGATGAGGCGATGCCGTTTGGGGAGTATGTGAGCGAGCTGGCCAAGCGCGGGGTGAAAATCCAGGAAGTGTGAGAGTACAAGACGCACACTCCTAGAACGCCCAGCCTCCCGAAAAGTCGAACCGCGCGCCTTCCGGTCCGCCGGCGACCTGAACCCCGAACAGCGCTTCCCGCAACAGCTGGAACACCAGGCCACCACCGCCCGACACGTCGAGGTCGTCGGTGGTGAGCCGCAGGTGCTCGCCCTCGAACACCCGGCCCGCGTCGGCAAACCCGACGAGGGTGATGCCCACGGTGTTCTGGATCCAGATCAGCTGCTGACGCACCTCGAGATTCCCGAACAGCACTCCGGTACCCACCCGGCGCTCGCCATCGAGCCCACGGTTGGTGCTGCCCCCGTAGACATTGAGAGGGGATTCCCACCCCGGCAGCTCGAAGCGGGCGGCGAGGGACGGGTCTCCGTACATGTCCGACGCCGCCACCCGGGCGGCGACGACGGTGCCCTTTCGCAGCTCGTGGTACCCGCGCGCGATGCCGTAGAGCCGCTCATAGCCGTCGCCACCACTCCCCACCTGCCCGCCGAACTCCACCAGCACGCCTTTCGTCGGGTCGAATTCGTTGTTGCGGGTGTCGAGCACCAGCGCCAGCCGGCCGCTGGCGTCGTTCTCCTTGAGCGCGTCGCCCGCATCCTCACCGAACACCGACGTGGGTGACAGCGCGAACCAGCGATCGGTGCCGACGCTGCCACCCAGCGCGACCGCCAGCGGGCCCATGAGCCTGCGGGTGAGGTCTGCCTGTGCCCGCCAGGTGGTGCGGTGCACCTGGTAGGCAAATTCGTCCGCCTCTTCCCGGGCGTCACTCCGCTGGGTGAACTGGCCCACCCCGAAATAGTTGGCGCGGGTGTTCCGCCTGGCGTCGAGCCGGCCGGCGACCCGCCACCCGTCGGCCAGCAGCGGCGCGTTGACGCCCACCTGTGCCACCCGCGATCCGTTGAGCCCGATACCGGCCTGGACCCACGCTTCGGCGCGGTAGGTGACCCGGTCCTGCCACGGCGCCGGCTGGAAGTAGCGCGCGCGGGCCATCAGCACCGGTCCCCGGCCAACTCCGCCAGCGAGGTATGGGTAATAGCTGAGCAGCCAGGGCTGGAACGCCCTGGCGGTGGAGTCGCCCAGCGGAATGGGGATCTCGGGGTCCTGCGCCGTGAGGGGCGCGGTGACGAATGCCGCGCCGAGGGCCGCGAGGAGAACCAGCCCTGCGACGCGTCGCTTCATCGAGACCGTTCGTAGAGGTAGGCGCAGTCGCGGAGTGCCCCTTCGCGGCCGTCGTGCGCCGCGAACTGATCGGGATAGAAGGACGCCGCGCCGATGTCACCGGCCTTGTTGACGGCGTAGAACTGGAGGCTGAAGCTGGGCCGGCCATCGGGACGCAACAGGCGCGGCGGCGTCGCGGCCAGCACCCGCTTCAGCGTCTCGAGGCAGGCATCGGTGGGCTTCATCCCGCGGCGCATGTGCTCCACCGTGAGGAATCCGCCGCAGACCATGATATTGCTCTCGCCTCGGCCGGTCGAGCCAGCGGCGCCTACATCGTTGTCGCAGTACTGGCCGGCGCCAACGATGGGCGAGTCGCCACAACGACCGGGAATCTTCCAGGCCAGCCCGCTGGTGGTGGTGATCGACGAGATCTCGCCCTTGGTGTTCACCACGTCGAGATTGATGGTGCCGGTGACCCGCGCCATCTTCTCGCCCTCGGGCACGTCGAGCCAGTCGTCTTCCTTGCCGCGGTTGGCACGCCACTCGAGCCAGAGCTGGCGCGACCGGTCGGTCAGCAACTCCTCCTCCTTGAATCCGTACGAGAGGGCGAACTGCTTGGCGCCCTCACCCACCAGCATGATGTGATCGGTGTACTTCATCACCAGCCGGGCGACCTCGCTGGGGGTCTTGATGCCTTCGAGCGCGCCCACCGCGCCGGCCCGGCGAGTGGGACCGTGCATGCAGGAAGCATCTAGCTGCACCACGCCCATCTCGTTGGGGAGCCCGCCGTAGCCCACCGAATTGTCCTCGGGGTCGAGCTCCTGGATCTTGACCCCCTCGACCGCTGCATCGAGGGTATCGGTACCGGCGCTGACCAGCTCGAAGGTCTTGTTGACTGCGCGGAGCCCGTTGCCGGAGGAGACCGCGCCGAACCGGGCCACCGGCGTCAGGTGGATGGCAGCCGCCTTCGCGGTGGGCGCCTTCGTCGCGGGTTCGAGGGCGGCAGCACCGCGAGGAAGTGCGGTGAGCGCGGCAGCGGCGCCTGCGGCGCCAACGAAGGTTCGGCGGCTGACAGAATCAGTCACATCTCGCTCCTCAAGGCTGATGACGTCGGGGGAGACAGACTGAGTCTAGAGTAGGAAGTGGCGAGTGGGAAGTGGGAGGTACTGCGTGGGGCGTGGGGCGTGGGGCGTGAGGCGTGGGGAGGGGCGGGTTATCGTTCCGGGATGAATGACCGCCCCTTTGGCCGGCTGTTCCTGCCCGGCCCCACCGACGTGCATCCCGACATCCGCGCCGCCACCGGCGGCCCCATCATGTCCCACCTCGGCCCCGCCATGGCGGAGCTGCTGGAGCGGATCGAGGTGCCGCTCAGGGAGTTGTTTCCTACCGTGCGGCCGGTGATGATCGGCACCTGCTCGGCCACGGGCTTCATGGAAGCCGCGGTGCGGAACGGGGTACGGCGGCGGATGCTGGCGGTGGTCGGCGGCTACTTCGGCGAGCGCTTCGCCCAGGTGGCCGAGGCGTGCGGCAAGCAGGTGGTGCGGGCGATGGTACCGCCGGGCGCCGCGCTCTCGCCGGCGCAACTGGAGCGCTTCCTCGACGGGCCGCCGATCGACGCGGTGTCGATCTGCCACTCCGAAACCGCCACCGGAGCGCTGGCCGACCTCGAAGGGCTCGCGCAGGTGGTGCGCCAGCGGGAGGACGTGCTGATGCTGGTGGACGGGGTGACGTCGCTGGGCGCGATGGAGGTGGACGTCGAAGGGTGGGGCATCGACTTCATCTTCACCGGCAGCCAGAAGGCGCTGGCGCTGCCGCCCGGGCTGGCGCTGGGAGTGGCGTCAGCCAGGATGCTGGAACGCGCCGCGTCGATCAAGCGGCGGGGCTGGTACCTGGACCTGCTCAAGTTCGACGAGGCGGTACGGGCCCACAAACCCACCCAGACGCCGGCGACGCCGCTGATCCTGGCGCTGGCGGCTCAGTTGGACCGGATTGCGGCCAGTGGCGGGCGCGCCGCCCGCTGGGACCGCCACGCCACCATGGCGACAATGATGGCGCAGTGGGCCGACGGGCATCCGCGCTATCCCTTGCTGGCGCAGCCGGGGAGCCGGTCGCCGGCAGTGTCAGTATTGAAAATGCCCGAGGGTGTTCCAGCGGCGAAGCTGGTGCAAGCGGTGGCACAGCGAGGGTATTTCATTGCAGCGGGGCTTCCACCACATGAGCAAACGCTTGTACGCATCGGTCACATGGGCGACTTGATGCCGGAACACATGGAAGGTTTGCTCGCGGCGCTGTCGGAAGCGGCCGCGGAGTGTGATGCGGCGCACAGCTTGCGCAGGATTGCACCTTAGGTTTGGTTCTTGGCGGACGGCGGTGTCGGACGATGCAGTGCGAGAGGTCCGAATACGCCACGGGTGCCCAACCCGCGTGCCGGACTGGTCGCGAGACACCGTCGCCCGTTTTATCTCCTCAAGCAATCCTCTCTACATATATCTCGCGGGACCGGGCGTGTAGAGGCGCCCGGTCTTCCCTCCTTCTTTAGCTACGAGCCACGAGCTACGAGCTGCGAGGGGGAGCTCGAAGCTCGAAGCTCACTACACAGCGTCACTCAAGCTGGTAAACGTGAAATCCTTCACCCTCATCGGCGGAATCAGGTGGCCGCCGCGGCGGAGCGGGCTGCCGAGCTCCTCGACATTGGCCAGCATTGCCACCGGGCTTTCGTTGAACCGGAAATTCTTGATGGCGTACGCGATTCGGCCGTTCTCGATGGCGAAGGTGCCGTCGCGGGTGAGCCCGGTGTAGAGCAGCGTCTGGGGATCGACGCTCCGGATGTACCACATGCGGGTGACCAGGACGCCGCGCGCGGTGCCCTTGATCAAATCCTCCAGCGACGCCGACCCACCGGACATCTGGATCCGGCTCGGCCCCGGCAGCGGCTCCCTGCCGGTCTTCTGGGCCCAATACCGGCTGCACGCGAGATTGGCGACAACGCCCTTGTCGAACCAGACGGTGCGCTTTCGCGGCTGGCCTTCGCCGTCCCAGGGACTGGAGGGCGACCGCGGGTCAGCGGGATCGGAAACGATGGTGATCCGCGGGTCCAGCAGTTGCTCGCCCACGCGGGTCTTGCCTCCGGGCGCGGCGAGGAAGCTCCGCCCCTCCTCGGCCCGCCGCAGGTCCATGTTGAACATCATGTTGCCTATCAGCTCCACCGACGCATCCGGCTCGAGCACGACGGTGTACTTGCCGGGTTCCCATGCGCGCGGGTTGCGGCTGGCTTCGGCCTTCTCCATCGCTATCCGGCTGGCGGCGTCGGCGTCGAGCTTGGACGCGTCATGCTCGTCGCGGGCGGCATAACCCGATCCGGTGCCATCCTCGGTGCGCGAGGTGACCGAGAAATCGATGCCGGTGGTCCGGCGCCAGCCGAAGAGGTCCGACGAATTGCCCTGGGCGCTCCAGCCGTCGCCGTGCGACAGAAACCCGGCTGTGATGAGCTTCCTCTCGCGCGACGGCAGCACCGAACCGGCAGCGGCAGCGGCGCGCTCCGCGGCGCCGTAGCGCGCGGTGGACTCGAACCACTCGGTGGACGGGGAATACTGCTGCGGCCCCAGCGGCGGCATCCACTCGGGATCCTCCGGCATCAGCCGGGCCAGTTCCTCCGACCGGGTGACCACCGAGGCGATGGTGGCGTCGTCGAAGGCGTTCGCGGAGGCGCTGCCCGCCTGCTTCCCGAAACTGGAGGTCACCCGGAGCGCGGTGTTCTCGGTGACGCCCGACGTGGAGACCGTATTGCGGGCGAACCGGACATTGCCGTTCCGGCCGCCGCTGATGGAGACCTCGCAGTGCTCCGCCTTGGAGCGGCCGAGGACCTTCTCGATCAGGGCCCGGGCTTCGCGTTCGTCGAGCGGCATCAGAGTTTCCTCGCGGTGTTGATTACGGTGATGTCGTCGAAGCGGGAGGTGGAGCAGCCATGGGAGACGGGGCTGACCTGGCCCGGCTCGCCCTTGCCGTCGTTGAAGGACCCACCCATGCGGTAGTCGCGCCGGTCGCAGATGGCGCTGCACGAGTTCCAGAACTGCTGGGTGTTGGCCTGGTAGGCGACATCCCGCAGCATGCCGGTGATCTTCCCGCCCTTGATCTCGTAGAAGAGCTGCCCGCTGAACTGGAAGTTGTAGCGCTGCTGGTCGATGGAATACGACGAATCGCCCACTATGTAGATGCCTTTGTCGACGTCGGCCACCATCTCCTCCGGCGTCAGCGGCGCCTTGCCCGGCTGGAGCGAGACGTTCGGCATCCGCTGGAACTGGACGCTGGCCCAGTCGTCGGCGTGGCAGCAGCCGTCGGACTCCTTCTTGCCCAGCACGTGGGCCTGGTCGCGGATGGTCTGGTAGTCCACCAGGATGCCGTTCTCGACCAGCATCCATTCCTTGCACTTGACCCCTTCGTCGTCCCAGCCGGCGGCCGCGAGCGAGTGGGGCTGGGTGCGGTCGGCGACGAAGTTGACGATGGGCGACCCGTACTTGAAGGACTTGCTCCTCCACTTGTCGAGCGTCGCGAAGCTGGTGCCGGCGTAGTTGGCTTCGTAGCCGAGCACCCGGTCGAGCTCGGTGGGATGGCCCACGCTCTCGTGTATGGTGAGCCAGAGGTGCGACGGGTCGAGCACCAGGGTGTACTTGCCGGGCGTGACCGACCTGGCGGCGAGCTTCTCCCTGGCGTGCTCGGGCGCGCGGCCGGCGTCCTCGACCATGTCGTAGTAGGTGCCGTACTTGGGCGTGCCGGGGCCGGCGTGCTTGCCGGCGGCACGGCCCGACAGATACTCCCAGCCCATGCCCATCGGCGCCGAAAGCTCGCTGCGGCTCTGGAAGCGGCCGGTGGCGGCATCGGTGATGGTGACGTTGAGGCCGGGGATCTGGCGATGGATGTCCTGCTCGGCGTAGGTGCCCTCGGTGGACGCGAAGTAGCGCTGCTCGTTGACGAACCGCAGGCTGGCGTTGACGAAGCGCGCGCCGGCGCCGAGCGCCGCGGCGCTGGCGGCGCTGAGGAGGTCGGCCTTTTCGGAAAGCGGAACCTCGAAGGGGTTCTTCTCGATGGGCGTCTTCCAGCTCACCTCGCCGTAGCCCGGCACCGGGGCGAGCTGCACCGGCTCGGTCTGGAGCCGGGCGTTGGCCTTGGCGATCGCGACCGCCTCGCGCGCTGCCCGGGCGACGCCCTCGGGTGTCAGGTCGTTGGTGGCGGCGAATCCCCACGTCCCGCTGGCGATGACCCGCACGCCGCAGCCATACGACTCCGAGTTGGAGACGTTGGAGATCCGGCCGTCCCGCGCGCTCATCGACTGGCTGAGATAGCGGTTGAGCCGGGCGTCGGCGTAGGTGGCGCCGGCGGACTTCGCGGCGTTGAGCGCGGCATCGGCGAGCGCCTTGCGATCCGCGCTCGGGATCGGAGTCAGGGCGCGCGCAATCTCGGCGTCGAGTCCGCGAAAGGAGGGCAGCGCGGCCACAGCCGCGGCGCCGCTGGTGTACTGGAGGAAGTTTCGTCGGCGCATCGGACCAAGTGGGAAGTGGGGAGTGGGAAGTTTACGTCATTGCGAGACCGCGCAGCGGTCGAAACAATCTGGCCGCCCAAGGTATGGAAGTCGAACCACGGAGCCACGGAGCGCACGGAGAACGGCCTCCTGTTGTGGGAGGCATGCTTGGGTTGGAAGCTGTCCCGCACACCCACAAACGGCGTTCCTGCGGTTCTCTGTGTCCTCTGTGGCTCCGTGGTTCACTCGGGCCATTCGCGTGCTTCGCATCTCCGTGGTGACACTATCTCGCGGCTGGCGATGGCGCAGTACCATGCTACCTGCGCCGAATCTCGTCCGGCTCCTTGTCGTGGCACACCTCGATGAACCGCGCCCGGCGGAGCAGGCCCTGCGCGCTGCGCTCGGCGAAGCCGACCCGTGCCACCAGCGCGGGCGAGACCCAATGGGTGCGTCCACCGGCGGGGGCCAGGCTCCCGAAGGGCGATGTGCGGCGGCGGAGGCGCCGGAGAGTAGGGGCCAGGCGGGCGAAGGCGTCGTCATCGTAGGCACGAGCCACCGTGCCGACGTATCGCAGCCTCCCGTTCTCGTACTGGCCCACCAGCAGCGCCTCGGGAAGACGGTCGCCGTCGGCGTCGGCAAAGCCACCGATGACGAAGTCGTCGCGCTGGGCGCAGTCGATCTGGAGCCAGTCATGGGAGATGCCGCTCTGATAGCCGCTGCCGGCCCGCTTGGCGACCACGCCGGTTGCGGCCAGCCCGGCCCTTATGAGTTGATCCAGGCTGGCACTCGACGGTACCGCCCGGAAGCGGCTGTCCCAGGCGACTACGTCGCGCAGCACCGCCCGTCGGTCTTCGATGGGCAGCGAGGTGAGACAGGCTCCCTCGAAGTGGAGGCAGTCGAACACCTGATAGGAACGGCCGACGACCACGCCATCGAGAATCGCGTCGCCCCGGATGGCGTGAGGGAGATGGCCGGTCAGCTCGGTGGCGTGAGGCCCGGGAGGTGAGCCCTCGGTGCCCACCAGACGGGCGCGTCCCCGGAAGACGTGGGCGATGGCCCTCCGGCCCCGAAGCAGCGGCTCCCAGTGCCAACGGCCACCGAGCGCCCGCGGCTCGACAGCAGCCGCACGCATGGGTTCGATCCGGTCGGGGGCGGCTCCCCACAGTGCCAAGGCGCCAGGCAACTGCCTGACATTTCGATTCAGGGCCATTGTCTCCACGAAATGACGAACGAAACCCGATTATCCACGTCGGGGCCGGTTTTCCACGGCTCCGGGCGGGTTTTCCACGTGGTTCTCAACACAAGTTGTTGACAGAGAATGACTTAGACACGTCTACCGTAGGAAATGCGGGGCGTTCGCGCAAGAGTCAAAAAAACGACGGCCCGGCGATTGAGTGCCGGGCCGTGCATGGAGCGGAGCAGGGTGGATCGATCAGTCGGTCGCCGGCGGCAGGGTGCTCCCCATGACGCGCTTGAGCGTGGTCAGCATCGGCGTGTCCGCGTTCGCGAGGGTGGCGACGACCTTGGCGCGGAGGCCCTCGTAATCCATGGCCGCCGAGGTGGACTTGAACGTCACCGTACCACCGCGGATCTCGTACGACCCGCCTTCGGCTTCCAGCACACCCAGCATCGCGGAGATGTCGGTCAGGAGCCGGTCGGCCCGGGTCGACGACGCTTCGCTCTCACCCAGGCTCGCCGCCCTGGCCCACGCTGCCGATTCGGCCTTGCTCCACTCCTCGTTCTGCTGCATGGCGGAGTCGCGGTAGCTCTCATCGAGCTGCTCATCCCGCGCGCGATAGCCGCGCAGGAAGTTGCTGGCGCCGGCAATCGCTACCCGCAGCGAGCCGAGCTTGTCCACCGTGAGGCGGCTTTCAGCGAAGAGGTTGGAGAGCCCGGCGCTCCGCAGCTGGGCCTCGAGTGCGCGGGCAGCGTCGTCATAGGCGGCGCGATAGCGCCCGGCGAGGGCCGACGGAGTCATCGCGTCGGAGTCGGTGCCAAGTGGAGCCGACGTGATGGCATTGACCCGAGCCATGCGCGGCGCGGACGGCACGACGACCCGCCCGGAATCGACCCGGGCCGGCGCCGGCATCATTTCATCCGAAACCCGCATGTATCCTGAAGGTAGCGCTGCCAGTGACCGCGGATCGGGAGTCGAGGGAGCGATGACAGGCTCGTTGTAGCTGGCGGTCGGCGTGGCGGCCAGGCTGGTCGACGCCACCGGCTGGGGCGGCTCGGTCGAGTCGGCAGTGGCCGGCTTATCCTTGCCCGACAGCATCAGTCCGGCGGCAGCCACCAGGGCCAGGCCAGCCGCGGCGTAGATGTGGCGGAGCCGGATCGTGGGCAACTTGAATGACGGCAGCGACCGGCGGCGGGTGATGTCGATCAGGATCTCATCTTCCGGCGCGGCATGCGGCTCGTGGGCTGACAGCGGCGCCGCCGCCGCGACCACCGCCTCGATGTGGCGGGGCGTGGGGGCCGGTGCATGCGAGTAGAGCGGCGCAGGGGCCAGCGGCTTCGCCACCGGCGGCGCCGGTGGGGCCACTCGGGCCGGAGGTTCCAGGGCTGCGGGCGGCAGCTCAATGTCGTTGCTGAAGGGATCCACCCGATCCGCCGCTGGAGTCGGTGCTGACCTGGGCGCGGACGCAGGCGCCGAGGCTGCGGGAGCCGACGGCGGCGCGTAGGGCGACCGGGGTTCGTTCTCAATGAAGAGGAGCTCGCGGGTCTTCTGCGCGCGGTCCACTCGCTGCTGGGGTTCGGGCACCGCCGCCTTGGGGGCCGATGCCGGCCGCTGGGCCGACGCGCGCTTGAAATGCGGATGGAAGTCGATGGGGAGCCACTTGTTCGACGAGTTGTGCCAGATTCGGGCGTGGGCAGAGACGACGCCGTTCTGCACAGCCTTGGCGAACTCGTCGAAGGACTTGAAGAGCGCTTCCTCGCCGGGGCGAAGCTCGATCCGGTACATAGACAGCCCTGGTCGGATGTTCGAAGTGAAGAGGGTCCGCACGCGAGAAGGCGAAATCCATGCCCGACTCGAGGGCCACCCCGCAACGACTTGGGCCGTGAGTGTAAGATCTTGCACTAGACCGCCTTGGCGGATCGCGAAATGGGGACGGTGCAGATTGATGCGTGCTGGCCGGACGGCCAGAGCATGGCAGGGTGCGAGGGTGGGGCGGCAGCGGAGAGGCTAGATTCTGGAGTGGGAAGTGGGAAGTGGGAAGTGGCAAGCGGGAGTCTTGGGCACTGTGATTCTACTGGGGAGTGCGAATGTCGCCACATACCGAAGAAGTGAATGTCTCGGGCGAAGGCCTGGTAGCGAAGGTGAAGGAGCTGGTGCGCGAGGGGAATGTGCGCCGCATCAAGGTCAAGAATTCCGAGGGCCGGGCGCTGATCGAGATCCCGCTCACAGTGGGGGTGGTAGGGGTCGCACTGATCCCGATCTGGGTGGCGCTTGGCGCCATCGCAGCGCTGGCGGCCGACTACACCCTCGAAATCGAGCGCAAGGGAAGCTGATCCGCTAGCTTGCGCGCCTACCTGAACCCAGGAGCAGGTGCAGCATGAAGGCTTCGGACATCCGGAAAGGGCACATACTCATCATGGATGGCGCGCCCTGCCGAGTGATGGATTTTCAGCACCGGACCCCCGGCAACCTCCGGGCGTTCGTCCAGGTGCGACTGCGCAACCTGTTGTCGGGCAATACGTTCGACACCAGGCTCAGCGCCACCGAGAACGTGGAATCGGCCCGGATAGACACCAAGGAGTTGCAAGTGCTCTACCGTGACGGCAGCGGTACCCACGTCATGGACCAGTCCAGCTACGACCAGTACATGATCGACGACGAAACCGCGGGCGACGCGGCCCAGTGGCTGGAGCCGGGGATGTCGTTCCAGGCCGAGTGGCTGGATGGCCGCCCGATCGGCCTGCAGCTGCCGTCGGTCATCGAGCTGGAGATCGTGGAGACGGCGCCCGCGATGCGGGGCTCGACCAAGACCGCGAGCAGCAAGCCGGCCAAGCTGTCGAATGGCGTGACGGTGCAGGTGCCGGAGTTCGTGTCCGAGGGCGAGCGGGTGCGGGTGGACCCGCGGTCGGGGCAGTACCTGGAACGCGCGAAGTAGCCGGAAGGGGCGCACCGCTGGTGCGCCCGTCTAGAAGCCAAGAAGGTCTTTAATCGCGTCCCCGAACGCGCCGCCGATGCCTTCGAGGGTTTCCCAGAGCGAGGCCTGATGGTCGTCGCAGTAGCTGGTGGGTTCGGTGCCTGACTTGAACCACTCCCGCTGGGTGACGGGGCAGTACTGGTTGGCGAGTTCGCCGTTGTAGCTGTCGATGACCTTCATTACCAGGCCGGGCGGCGGGTCCCAATGAGCATTGGTGCCGCCCGCCCACCCGCGCCGGTAGAAATCCGCAAAGGCGGGTGCCGCAAGGCGCCCGCCTGATGCGTTTGACCCCAGCGACATAGGCGTGTCATACCCGAACCAGAATCCCGCCACCAGACTCGGCGTGTACCCCACGAACCAGACGTCGTTGCCTTCGTTGGTGGTGCCGGTCTTGCCCGCGATCGAGTCGCGCACGCCGGCCCGCCTGACCTCGAATCCGGTTCCGTGCTGCACCACCGTCTGCAGCATGGAGGTGACCTGAAAGGCCTCGCGCGGATCGAGGATCGCCTCGTGGACCAGCGAGTCGCGCTCCCAGACGGGCGTGCCGTCGTCGCGGGTGATGCTGGTGACCAGCGATGGATTGATCCGATACCCGCCATTCGCGAACGGCGCATACGCGGCGACCAGCTCGAGCGGGGTCACCTCCGCCGCGCCCAGCGCCAGAGCGGGTACGTGGGGCAAGCCGCTGTGGATACCCATGCGCTCGGCGTAGGAGATGACCGAACTGAGCCCGACCTGCTCCGCCAACCGAACGGTGGCGGCGTTGGCCGAGAGCATGAGCGCACGACGCATGGTGAGCTCACCCGAGTACTCGCCGCCGTAGTTGTCCGGCTCCCAGGTTTCGCCCGTCACCAATTCCATTTCGATCGGTGAATCATCCAGCACCATGGCCGGCGAGTAGCCCTGCGCCAGCGCCGCACCGTACACGAACGGCTTGAATGCCGAGCCGGGCTGGCGCCGTGCCGCGATGGCGCGGCTGAACCCGCCCCGCTCGTAGGCGCTGCCATTGACCAGCGCCCGGATCTCTCCACTGCGGGGGTCGAGGGCCACCATCGCACCCTGTACCGACGCGTCGCGCCGCCGGCCCGCTTCGGCGTTGCGCTCGATGCGCTCGGCCTGGCTCCGCACCGCCCTGGCCGCGGCCTGCTGGGCCCGGGCGTCGATGGTGGTGTGCACCACGACGTCGCCCATCGCATCGGCGTCATCACCCAGCAGCGAGTCCACCACCGCCCGGATCGGATCTAGCGCATCGATCTGGTCCGACTCGGGGTACCACCCCTTCTCCTCGATCTCGAGCGGCTTGGCCCTTGCCTCGCGCGCCGCTTCCGGCGTCACTCGGCCCTGCTGCTCCATCAGCGTGATGACGAGGTTGCGCCGATTCAGCGCGCGCTCGGGATGGCGACGCGGGTTGTAGGAGGACGGCCCCTTGGGCAGCGCCGCGAGGGTGGCGGCTTCCTCGAGCGAGAGCCGCCCGACGCCCTTGCCGAAGAGGTCTCGGCTTGCCGCCTCGACGCCGTAGACGCCGTTGCCGAGGTAGATGACGTTGAGGTAGAGCTCGAGGATCTTGTCCTTGGAAAGGTTCTTCTCGAGCTTCCGCGCCAGCGCCAGCTCGATGAGCTTGCGCCGCATGGTACGCTGCAGCGCCATCTCGGGGATGAACGCGTTGCGCACCACCTGCATGGTGATGGTGCTGAACCCCTCCGCCACGCCCATCTCGCGCACGTTGGCAAAGACCGCTCGCACGGCGCTCCGGAAGTCGATGCCGCCGTGGTCGTAGAAGCGGCGGTCCTCGACCGAGAGGAAGGCATCGCGCACGACCTGGGGCACGGTGTCGAGCGGAATGTTGACCCGGCGGACGTACTGCAGCCGGCCCAGCATGGCGCCCTCGCGATCCAGGACCGGGCTGCCCTCGCGGGGTTCGTAGCTCTGGAGAGATTCGGTGGAGGGGCAGCCGCGGAAGCCGCAGCTGGTGGCAAAGGCAAAGGCGAGCACGACGACCGCCCCTGCTGCCGCGGCGGACGTGACCAGCCAGTGTTTCCGGATCCAGTGATACGCGGGGTGGCCCTGGACTCCATCTGCCCAGCGGTCGAGCCGGGTGTTGGCGCGGGCAATCCAGTCGGGGGACGGCATGCTGCAAAGCTAAGCGGGACTGCGTCAGCGGGACTACGTCAGCGGGACTGCGTCAGCGGGACTCCCGCTGGCGAAGCCCCGCTCTCCCGCTGCGCGAAGCGCCCGCCACCGTCTCAGACGGCGAGTACGCCCCTCCACCGAGCCAGATCGTCCAGGATCAGTCCGGTGCCGCGAACCACGCAGGTGAGCGGTTCGGGGTCGAGGTGGACCGGGAGTCCGGTCTCGAAGGTGATGAGGTCGGCCATCCGGCGGATGCTGGCGCCGCCGCCGGTGAGGGTGATGCCGCGGACCAGGACGTCGCTCGCCAGTTCCGGTGGGGTGACTTCCAGCGCCTGGCGGATGCCATTGATGATCTTCTGCAGCGATTCCTGGAGCGCGTCGCGGATCCCCGAGGAGTCCACCACCACGATGCGGGGCAGGCCCGACACCAGGTCGCGGCCGCGGACTTCCATCGAAAGTTCCTGGTCCAGCGGCATCGCGCTGCCCACTTCCATCTTGATCTGCTCCGCCGAGGGCTCGCCGATGAGGACGTTGTAGGTCTTGCGCATGTACTGGACGATGGCCTGGTCGATCTCGTCACCGGCGGTGCGGACCGAGGCGTCGCACACGATGCCGTTGAGGGCGATGACCGCGATGTCGGTGGTGCCGCCGCCGATGTCCACGATCATGCAGCCGGTGGGTTCGTCCACCGGCATGCCCGCGCCGATCGCTGCCGCCATCGGCTCCGACACCATGAACATCCGCTTGGCGCCCGCGCCTTCGGCGCTGTCGCGCACCGCGCGCCGCTCGACTTCGGTGATGCTCGACGGCACGCACACCAGCACGGTCGGCTTGACGCGCACTATGTGACGGTCGAGCACCTTCCGCAGGAACATCCGCAGCATCTGCTCGGCTATATGGAAGTCGGCGATCACGCCGTCCTGCATCGGCCGCACGGCACGAATCCCTTCCGGCGTCCGGCCCAGCATCCGCTTGGCTTCGTGTCCCACCTCCACGATCCGGCCGGTGGCGACGTCCACCGCCGCCACGCTGGGTTCGTTGAGAACCACCCCTTCTCCCTTGACCAGGACCAGGGTGTTGGCGGTGCCGAGGTCGACGGCGACCTGCCGGGCCGGGCGCCAGGTACGGGGCCGAAGTGGCTCGGCCGGCTCTTGCCGGGCGTCGAGTGGTTCAGGCTGGAGGGCAGCGGACACGGAGTGGTCCTTCCGGCACGGGAATCGTTGCAGAACTCCCTCCGGCCCGCAGTTCACGCGGGTGGGATGGTGGTCTGGGTACTGTTCCGGGCATCGAGTCCAAGATCCGTGCCAGTTAGATTGCCCCGCCATGTCTGCCCCCGAGTCCCTGCTCCCCAGCCGTCTCGAGCTGAAGCAACTGCTCGATCTTGCACTCCCGGTGGTGGTGGTGCAGGTGGGGCTCATGATGATGGGGGTGGTGGACTCGGTCATGGTGGGCCATGTCTCCGCCGCGGCGCTCGCCGGGGTGGCGCTGGCCAACGTCTACTTCTTCGGTGTGTCGATCTTCGGGGTCGGGATGCTGATGGCGCTCGATCCGGTTGTCAGCCAGGCGGTTGGCGCCGGCGACGAGGATGCAATTGCGCGGGCGGTGTGGCGCGGGCTCATCCTCGCGCTGGTCGTGAGCATTCCCAGTTCGATTCTGCTTCTGTTTACCGGACCGGTGCTCGCGGCGCTGAATCAGCCCGCCGAGATCGTGCCGATCGCGCACGAGTACACACTGCGGGTCATCCCGAGCGTGGTGGCGTTCTTCGCGTTCGGAGTGTTCCGCCAGGTGCTGCAGGCCATGGGACGGCTCGCGCCGATCGTGTGGGCGACGCTGATCGCCAACGTCGTCAACATCTTCGGCAACTGGGTCCTGATCTTCGGCAAGTTCGGCGTCGAGCCGATGGGTGCCAATGGCTCCGCCTGGTCCACGACCGGCTCCCGCTGGCTGATCATGGTGCTGCTCCTGATGTTCGCGTGGCAGGAGCTGCATGGCCACCTGCGGCGCTGGCATCGCTCGGTGCTCGACCTCGCCCCGCTGGGACGGATGCTCGCGATCGGGGCACCGATAGGGATTCACATGCAGCTGGAATTCGGCGTGTTCGGGGGCGTCGGCCTGTTGATGGGCCAGTTCGGCACGCCGGCGGTGGCCGCGCACCAGATCGCGCTCAACCTCGCGTCGCTCACGTTCATGGTGCCGCTGGGTGTGGGTGTGGCCGGCTCGGTGCTGGTGGGGCGAGCCATAGGCGAGGGCGCGATGCAGCGCGCTCGTCGCTCCGCGCGGTCGGCTTTGGTGGTCGGCGTCGGCTTCATGGTGTTCACCGCGCTGCTCTTCACGCTGATCCCCGGCGTGTTCGCCCGGGTGTATACCACCGATCCCGCGGTGCTCGCGCTCGCGGTGACGCTGCTCCCGCTCGCCGGTGTGTTCCAGGTGTTCGATGGCCTTCAGGTGGTGTCGTCCGGCATCCTGCGCGGCATGGCGGACACCCGCTTCCCGATGGTGATGGGGCTGGTGGGTTTCTGGCTGGTTGGGCTGCCTATCAGTCTCTACCTTGGCTTCCGCACCGAGCTGGGCCCGCGCGGTCTCTGGTGGGGCCTGGTGGTGGGGTTGGTGGTGGTGGGGTTGCTGCTGCTGGCGCGGGCGAGGAATCGGCTGCGGCGGGAAATCCAGCGGGTGGTGATCGAGTCGAACTGAGCGGGACTTCGTCAGCGGGACTTTGTCAGCGGGACTTTGTCAGCGGGACT
>DASTUF010000004.1:0-12440 GCA_035759745.1 Gemmatimonadales bacterium | reverse complement strand
GGTATCACCGCGCGCGGCACCGATACAGCAAGGGATGCCTAATACCTGCTTGCAGCTGGCAAAGCCGCCAGCGTTCCAGCAGGGGCAGGCAATTGATGAGCGGCTTTGCAGCTGAAGCAGAGGGCATTAGGTAGCCACGTTCACGAGGGAGTCTGTGCCACGCACCTGGATCGCGGCGCTTCTCGTTGCCGGCTTGGCAGTGGCTTGTGAGCGACCAGCCAAGGTGCCGTCCGACAGCTCTGCCGGTCGGGCACAGTCGCTCATAGCCCCTTGCCGCGAGGGCACCGAAGCGGGTAACGGCTGTGTGCTCGATGTCGGATTGGTAGAGCTCCTGGCTAACCCTGCGCCGTACCACGGCCGTCGTGTGATTACCACGGGCTTCTACTCGAATGAGTTCGAAGGCCACGCGATCTACCTGTCCGGTGATGATTATGAGCAGTTCAACGGGCGCCATGGGCTGTGGGTGTCAATCCTGCAGCCAGCGCGGGCGAACTATGCGCACCTCGATACCACGTTTGTACGCATCGAGGGAACGTTTTACCGTGGGCCCTCGGGTCACTTCGCTAGCTGGTCGGGGCGGCTGGACTCAGTGACGGTGTTGGATTCGGCCTTCTCTCGCGCCACCTTGGAGCGGCTGAAGGCGGAACACGGCGTGGAATAAGTGAGGGCGTGGATTGGCTACCTAATACCTGCTTGCAGCTGGCAAAGCCGCCAGCGCTCTCAGTGGGGCATGGAATTGGTTAGCGGCTTTGCAGCTGAAGCAGAGGGCATTAGACCGCCCAGTCCGTGAGGCAGGATGCACCGCTGGCTGAGTTCGATCGGCTTGCTCGGGCTCGTCGGTTGCGTGAGTGGACCGCCGCCGGTGGCTCCTCGCGACTGGACTCCCGAGGCTGAGGTGCGGGCCATGGCACGCGCCGCATTGCAGGGCAGCTTGGGTGAGCGCGTGTGCGGTACAAGTGCGCCATGCCGAGTTCTGCAACTCGATCCGGCGATCCGAGATCGGTTGATCGTCGGGGCGCCGCCGCCGAGCGCGCTCACGCTTGCGACACTTGACACATCGGACGTGGCGGACCTCGGGCCTACGATCGCACTGCAGCCGTTCGCCGTGCCGTGCGCCTCTCAGTTTCCGAGCGACACGACGTGCATGTGGATGGCCCTACGGGCAGCGCGACCCCCCGGCGCCCCGAGTGATCGCCTGGTGCAGATGCTCGTCATAGGCGGGAATGAGCCGATGGGACTGATGGTGGGGGTCCAGCTTCGCCGGTTATCAACGGGCTGGGTGGCCGTCAAAGTGTCGTACTACGACGGCTAATGCTCAAACTGGCGGTCTAATTGCTGCTTGCAGCTGGCAAAGCCGCCAGCGCTCGCGATAGGGCAGAGAATTGGTTAGCGGCTTTGCAGCTGAGGCAGAAGGCATTAGGCAGCGGTGGCTCTCAACGAGGAGCACTATGGAATTGAAGTCCGCCCTATTCGGGGTGATCATCTTTGCTTTGCTGGTCAACGGGATCGCGACTCGCTGGGGAACGTGGTCGGCCAAGGCGTGGGCGGTCTTTGCAGTTCGGATTACGGTGGCCGCCGTTCTGGCTGGCACAGCATACTGGATGGCTACGAGGGTCGATGCCGGCCTCACCCGGAGCTGGTCGGCCGCCGCTCGGACCGGCTGGGTGTTGGCTATGGTCGCGAGCGGCTTTACGGGCGTGATCTTCGGCATGTCCACGCTATTCAACTTCGGCACCGACGAGCCGGAATCAGAGCGCCGCTCGATGCTTCGGATCGGCCTTGGGGTGGTGATGGGACTGGTGGCGAGTATGGCGCTCGCAATCTCCTTGGAGGCCGAGCGCGGGATCCCATTGCGGCAATCGTTCACAATGCTTGCAGGACTCGCCTTGCTTGGTTTGGGCACGTGGGGGCCCGCTTGGCTAATCCATGACCCCCGATCGGAGTGGCTTACACGGGCGCTTGGGTCTTGGGCTGTGCGAGCACTGTTCATCGGGCTCGGTGTCCTCCTTGTCATAGCGGCCGTGGTCACCGACGGGATATCACGTCCATGATGGTGGAGCAGCACCACTGCCTAATTCCTGCTTGCAGCTGGCAAAGCCGCCAGCGCACTCAGTGAGGGCAGGGAAGTGGTGAGCGGCTTTGCAGCTGGAGCAGAAGGCATTAGGCGGCCACTGAGTTGGAGAGCGCATGTCCGGACAAATCCAGATGCGCACGCTCATTCTGATATCCGCTTGCTTCGGGTGCTACGCGCCGCCGCATGCTCCCGCGGCAACCGACGCGATCAACGAAATTGCGCTCACGCGCATGGCTGGCGGCTTTGGGAATGGGCCAGCGTATACCGTCACGCTTCGGTCCGATGGGACAGCTTCGTACGAGGGCGTGGTCAATGTCCCTATGCTCGGCCGATACCGGGCCGACATGGATGCTGAGGCGTTTCGCGCGCTCGCCGAGCACGCGATTCGGATCGGCTTTTGGGCGCTCGAGGACGAGTACTTCAGCGAGTATACCGATCTGACTTCGACGGTCACGGCCGTCGTGGCGGGGAAGAGGCGTAAGCGGCTGCTCAATTATGGCTCCGCGGCTCCGCGTGAGGTACGCGAGTTCGAGGCGGCGATCGATGCGGTTGCGGCCCGCCTGCGCTGGAATGCCGTTGACGGTTGAGGCCTAGCCGCCTAATACCTGCTTGCAGCTGGCAAAGCCGCCAGCGTTCCAGCAGGGGCAGGCAATTGATGAGCGGCTTTGCAGCTGAAGCAGAGGGCATTAGGCGGCCATCGCGGTCGAGTGGCCGGGAGCGTCTGGCGAGCACATATTTCGGCTATCGATCCGCTCAATCATGGAGGTCGTATGGATCCTGTTCGTGACCTCAAGAAGGAGGCCCACCGCCTGGTGGACCAGCTCCCGCCCGACGCCTCATGGGACGACTTGATGTATGAGGTCTACGTCCGCCAGGCGGTCGAAGCAGGCATCGGCGATGTCGACGGTGGTCGAATCGTGTCACAGGACGAGGCGGTTGCGCGGTTGCGGACTAGCAAGTGAAGGTGGTCTGGACCGAGACGGCGCTCGCCCATCTCGCTGCCATTCGTCGCTACATCGCCCAGAATTCGGAACTGTATGCGGAGCGCGTGGTGCAGCGGGTGCTGAACCGCGCACCGCAGCTGGCGGCGCATCCCGATTCTGGCCGTATGGTGCCCGAAGTGGGCCGGCCCGAGATTCGAGAGGTCCTTGAGGGGCCGTATCGGGTGATCTATCGCCGGACGCGCGAGCGGGTGGAGGTGCTCGCGGTCGTGCATGGTCGACGAGCGGGACTCAGCTCCCTCGACGAGTGACAGCCATACTGGCCACCTAATACCTGCTTGCAGCTGCCAAAGCCACCGGGGCTCTTGCAGGGACAGGCAAGTGGTGAGCGGCTTTGCAGCTGAAGCCAAAGGCATTGGACGGTCGACGCACTCTGACGTCGCGTGACGAGGTGTGCCCATGAGGCTCGGAGGAGTCGGTGTCGTATTGCTGGGCGCCGTTGCCGTAGGTGGCCCATTACGCGCTCAAGAGCGAGAGCCTCGCCGCGTCGCCGAATGCGCGGCGTCCGACTCCCTCATCGGAGCGACACGTTTGCGCCCTTCAGGTCTCGTGCTCGTACGGGCAGACCCTGACAACGGTCGCACGATCTATTCCACTGGCACTCGCGTGCTGGAAAGGCGCCACTTCCACGTCACCGCCTACACCGCAGTGAAAACAGGCTCCACTGATGCGTTGCCGAGCGGCCGTTTGGCGCTCTATGTGATCGATCGAAGTTTATACGGCAAGGTCGACAGCATGGCGCCGCCGGAACTCACGGTCACTCTCGATGACTCGCTCACACTCCGGCTCCGGCCACTTCTGGTTACGTCGTACCCAGGACATCCCCGCAACTACGCGGCGTCGATATCCGTGCCGCTGTCGCCAGCCACTTTTCTGGCGCTTGTACGTAGCAAGCAGCATGTCTTCGAGCTCCTTGGGCGCCGCCTCCGACCGAGTGAGCGTCAGTTGGACGACCTGCAGGCGGTATTTCGCGCCGCCACATGTCGGGTAGCGCCAGCTTAGGGCGGACCGGCCGTCTAATACCTGCTTGCAGCTGCCAAAGCCGCCAGCGCTCCTGCACCAGCAGGCAATTGATGAGCGGCTTTGCAGCTGAAGCAGAGGGCATCAGGGCGACTTTGATTGCCGCGGACGCGCCACCGTTCGGGCACGAATCCAGGTGGCGAGTTCGGCCTCGGTTGCGCGATGGTCCGCAGCGGCGAGCACCATGGTTGCGAACGCTCTCCTGTCATTAGGAGTGTCATTTGGTAAAACCAGTCTTCCTGGCCGCGGCTGCCTTTCTCTTCGGGTTTGGCTCGGCCGACGCCAGTGCCCAGGAAAGGCTGCGACCGGAGCCGGTTGACGTCCGGACCTGCGCACTGGCCGATACCCTGCTGGGCGAACCAATTGGCCACCTACCGATCCGGTTGCTGACAATCCCGACTCCTGAGGGAAACGTTCATCTCTTCACGCGGCCACGAGGTCCCGGGCCGGGCGCTTCGGGCCTCGCGGACTTCGGACTCTCAGCCGACGTCACGTCGGACACGGCTGCGCTGCCGAGCGTAGCGCTGCAGCTGAAAGTCACGAGCCCGGCCGCGCGGTCGATCGAGCAGCGCCAGCTCATCCTCTACGCCGATTCAACTCGGATCGACTTGGGCAGCATGACGGCCGCGACTCAGCAGTGGCCGGGGGTAGAGGGCGCGGTAGAGAATATGGTGGCGCACTTGCCGTTCCATCACCTGACCACGCTGGCCCGATCGGAGCGCATCAGCGGCGCCCTCGGTACGCTGGAGTTCACGGTGGCCGAGGCACAGCGGGAGGACGTGCGTAC
Source organism: Gemmatimonadales bacterium (assembly GCA_035759745.1). Lineage (GTDB taxonomy): Bacteria > Gemmatimonadota > Gemmatimonadetes > Gemmatimonadales > GWC2-71-9 > CAMLHP01. Next base: position 7,558 of record DASTUF010000004.1, on the reverse strand, counting down.
CTTCTGGGTGGCACTCGTGTGCGACCGGGTGCCGCAGCGCAATTGAAGTCACACGGTGGCGGGATCACGAATCCGTCGCCTAATACCTGCTTGCAACGGTTGCGATTGGTCTCACCCCGGAGGCTCCGTGCTTCGAACGCTGATCGTTCTGTCGGTGCTTGTGATCGCGCATGCACCGACAGCTCTTTCCCAGTCGGCACCCGAGCTCCGCCGATCGAGGCCGTCTCGGCCCATCGCGGTCGACTGCAAGACAGCGGATGGAGCCCAGATCGAGGTCAAGCCAATCTTTGCGGAGGCGGCGTCAGAGGCTGATGTAGACGAGCCGCCGGTATTTCTGGAGGCCGGGCGAAGGCCTCCTGCGGTGACTCGCGAAGGGCGTCATGGCACCGTCCGCCTGGAGTTCGTGATCGATGCAGATGGGGTGGTCATTCCGTGCACCGTGGCAGTCGTCCACACCGACCACCCCGCGCTTGTGTTCTCGGGTGCAGTTGTGATTCGCAGAAGCCGGTATCGGCCTGCGCAGGTGCAGGGTTTTCCCGTTGCCGTCCGAGTCCAACAGAGTGTCGTGTTTCACTGACGTGCGCCCAAGGCGGGCCGACTGCTGGCCGGCCAGAAGCGGGAGAGGGTCGCCTGCCTAATACCTGCTGGGGCGTGAACTGGCTCATCACTCCGATGGCTCACCCGGAGGCCTAGCCAGGCCGGGACCCGCCGAGGTGGAACATTCCGACTCGCGAGTTTGATTCATGAATTATTCGCTCCTCCTTGCCGGACTGGCCGCCGCTGTTGGCGCGATTTGGCTGAGGGCCAATCTCGAGGCAGTCACGCTGTTCGAGTACGAGCGTGGGCTCAAGTACGCGCGTGGCCGATTTGACGGAGTGCTCAGCCCCGGCCGCTACCAGTTCTATCGACCCACCACCGTCATTCGCCGGATCGATATTCGCCCCACGCTCGTGCCCGTGAACAGGCAGGAAGTGTTGAGCGCCGATGATGTGGCCGTGAAGGTCAGCTTGGCAGCCACGTTCCAGACCTCTGATCCAGCGCAAGCGATCAACGGGGTCAGCAACCGGGGAATACCGTGGTGCTGGGAGTGCCTCAGGGCGCGGGTCCAATTCCGTTGCGGGCAATCGATGCAGCCAAGGTGAGTCCCAACACGCCAGACGCCTGATACCTGCTCGTCGCCGGCAGAGCCCGACGGCTCTGGCATCACCCCCCGAAGAACTCATCCCGCCGCTCGGCGGTGACGAGCCGTAGTTTCCACAGGTTCCGCCACAGCGTCGAGGGATCCCGAAGCGCCTCCAGCCGCAGGAAGTAAGTGTGCAGCAGGCCCCGCGCCTGGCTGTGCGACCCCGCGTGCGCCACCCGGTATACCGCGCCCCGGAACGGCAGCGGCGCCAGGGGCGTGCCCCGTTCGGCGAGGATGCCGGCGATCCGTACATGGCTGCCCAGCATCTGCTTGATCCAGTCGAGCGAAGCGTCCTCGAATCGCTCGGGCAGGCCGTACAGATCCGACCGAACGATCAATGACGTACCACACAGGTGGCTGAAGTCATCATGTTCCAGCAGCAGCCTGCCGCCGTTGTCCCAGATGTAGCCCCGGTCGATCGTCCACCCGTTCGCATCGGGATGGGCCGCGGCATGCTGTGCCAGCCCGGAGCTCACGAAATCATCGTCGTCGACAATCATGAAGAAGCGGCTGCCACGCGCCTGCAGCATTCCCGCCAGCACGCGGCGACCCTTGTCGACCCGGAACGCCTCATAGAAATCCTCCATGTCGGCGCCGTCGCGCTCATGCATGTTGTTCGGGGGAAAGTCCACCCTCACCACCTCGAACTGTTCCGGGAGATGGGGCAGGTCGGCGCCTTCGTTGGCCACGATGATACCCCGCCAGTCGTCACTGGACTGGTTGGAGATCGACGCGACTGTCTGAGCCAGGTTTGCCTTGAGGGCGCTCCAGTCGCGGGCGTTGTCCTGGTGGCGCACCGGGATGATGAAGGTGAGCACCGGCGTCACGTCCCAGCTCCCTGGGCAGCCCGCTCCCGCGCCCACGCGATCCCGTCGTCCAGTGACGTGGCCAGGTATGCGAGGTCGGTACCGCCCGAGAACGCACTCATGAAGCGCCGGACCTTGCCGTAGCTGTTGTCGAGGACGGCGTGAGGCCGGCCGAGGAGCAGCGAGCAGATGTGAACGTGGAGTCGGTCGGTTACGATCGCCCGCCCACGCGAGAGCTGGCGGGTGCCGCGGCGGACCCGGTTGTGGGCGGCGGCATCCAGCCGGGCCAGCCGCAGCTCGGAAAGGTTGCCCGCCGCCAGTGCCGACGCCGCGCCCAGCGCCTTTGACATTCGCACCGACATCCTGGACTCGCTGATCCAGTCCTCGACCGGAATGTCGAGGTGTGCCGAGCGGCTGCTCCCATCGAGGGCGCTCTCCTGGTCCGCCCTCAGCATCGCCAGCACCGGAAACTCGGCCGCCTCGGGCTGGAGCGTGCCGATGCAGAACGCCATGTCGGGGCAGAGTCGCACCTCACAGTCGAAATGCTGCTCGGCATAGTGCTTCGATTCCTCATCCCGCACCAGCAGGACGAAGCTCCGGTGACGCCCGATGATCCGCGCCGTCACGTCGGCCCGTTCGGGCGACCGGTAATGGATGGACTGGGGAAACTGGACGATTCGGCGGTCGGGGAACTGCTCGATCACTCGCTCGCGGAAGTCCTGATGGGCCACCCACAGGTCGCCAAAATTACCGCCTCCATGGACGAAGATCGGTCCCTCCGGCATGCGGCGCTCGAGGGCCCCGGGCGAGAAGTCGGCAATGCGCGAAACGTATGCCGGCCGCTTGCCATACCGCGTCTGCAGGTATGCCATCTCGCCCAGCCAGATGGCCGAGTCGCCGCAGTTGCGGATGTCGGGGAAGTCCAGGATCGCCAATGTCTCCGCATCGGAGATCAGATCCTTCAGGCAGGCGTGAACCTTGTCGTTCAGCTCGGCGATCAGTGCAACTTGGGATTTCAACGGCATTCCTCGGTCTCCATATGGTCGGGGGCCGGCCGCGACGATGCACACTATTATAGTTGCCAAGCTTGATCCCAGGTCGATCGACACCCGGCTGAAAGCGGCCTGTAATCCAGCGCCTCCAGTAGGCGTCATCTGACGATCGTATCCATGAGGCACCTACTTACGGGAGCCTCAGCATGAGAACGACGGTGAAGCAGTTGCTTGCGGCTGGTCTCCTGGTCGCGGTAGCACCTGCCGTGGCCACGTCCCAGCACCTACCCCTTGGCGTCATCGTGGTGACAGGTGAGGCCGAGCAACAGGTTCCGGCCGATTCTGCTGTTCTCCGGATCACATGGTATTTGAAGAACGGGGAGCCGGCTGCTCAGCGGGCTGAAGACGCTGTCGCGCTGGACTCGCTGCGGGCGTTGCTCCGCCGGGCTGGCATAGCCGATCCGCTACTTCGCGCGGCGAGGAATGATTGGTACGGCTACCTGCCTGACCGCTCGCCGGAACTGGCCCGAGAGCGGCGCCGTCAGGCGGCCGTCCATGTAACCGGAGAACAGAACATTGTGCAAGTTCTGGGAGCGCTGCGGAACAACGCGATCTTTCGGGAGGTCGAGCCGGAGTACGCTTGCACTTGCGCCGACAGCGCTCAGGCCGAGATGCTCAAGGAGGCCTTTGAGGTGAGTCGCCGAAGGGCGCTCGCCCTGGCGGCCGCAGCAGGCGCGCGCCTCACGGGGCTGTCGACGATTGCGACCCATCCATTCAACTTCGCGATGTCGAGCGGTTATCAGGGGTCAGGACTCGAGCATGCGGGCGGAGTTGGCGAACGACGATTCATCAGTTTGCTACGGCCCCCGCCCCCTGGCGATGATGCCCAGCTCGCCGCACCATTGGTGAGCATGCACGCGGAAGTGTACGTTGTCTGGCAGATTGAGCACCGGTAGCCGCTGGCAATTGGATTCGCCAGAACGCCGGCTTCCATTAGCCAGAGCAGCGTAGCTCAGCCGCTGGCCGTCAGCCGCTGGCCGCTCAACCGGGCACCGAGCGATTTCGCCACGGCGAGCGGGATGGCGGCCAGCGCGCCCCATGCGCAGCTGAGCAGCAGCGCGGCCGGAATGCTCCGGCCCACCCACAGGACCGACTCGGAAAGTGGCAGCACCGCTCTGGAGCCCCAGAACGGCTGGATGAGCAGCTGCTCAACCACCCCCCCACGCGGTCCCTGACCTGGGTAGAGATGGGTCACGAACTGATTGTCGCCGACAGCGAACATCAGGTAGCTCACCGCAAAATGTGCTGCAGCTACCAGCACGAAGAGTCGGAGCGTATTTCGCACCCAGCACCTTCCTCTGGCGTGAAGTGATTGCGGCTAAACACCTTGGCCGTGCCCGCCGTGCCGGCGGCGCCCCTCAACCCCAGCAAGTCGAGTGCCTTTCAATGATGCGATTCATGCGCAAACTGCCGTTCGCCCTGCTCCTGGCCACCGCCACAACTGCACCCCTCCACGCCCAGGACCCGCGGATAGACCAGTTGCGCCAGTATCTCACCTCCGCCGCGAACCTGGGCCAGCTCAACGCCAGCGTGCTGGTGGCCGAGCAGGGCACCGTGCTGATCGATACTGCTTTCGGCTTCGCCAACATGGAGCTGGAGGTGCGGAACACGCCCGAGACCAGGTTCCGGGTGGCCTCAGTCACCAAGCAGTTCACCGCCATGGCGGTGATGATGCTGGCGGCCGACGGCAAGCTCGACATCGGCGATCCCATCTCGAAGTACCTGGACTCGCTGCCGCCGGCCTGGAGCGGCATCACCATTCACCACCTGCTGCGTCACACCTCCGGCATCTCCGACTACGAGGAATGGTTCGGAGGCTACAGTACCCAGGAGTACTCCGACTACATGTCGCAGGCCCACGCGCCCGCGCGAATCCTGCGTGACGCCAAGGCCCGGCCGCTCGACCACGAGCCGGGAACGAAGTTCCGCTACAGCAATTCGGCCTACATCGCACTCGGCTTCATCATCGAGCGCGCCAGCGGGATGCCGTACGAGGACTTCCTCCGCACCCGCATCCATGAGCCGCTGGGCATGACGCTCAGCGAGCAGGACCGGTCCGGGAACCTCATCCCCAACCGGGCTCAGGGCTATCAGCTGCGCCCGGAGGTGGATTCCGCGGCGTACGCCGATGGCCTGACCCGGGATGAGTACCGCAACGCCGTCTATCAGCTGATGGAGCCGCCCCAGGCCGACGCGGGGTTGATCACCACCGCGCGCGACCTCTACAAGTGGGACCAGGCGCTCTACACCGAACAACTGATTTCCCGGGCCCTGATGGACTCGATCTTCACCCCCGGTCTGGGAGACTATGGCTACGGGTGGTTCATCCGGACCGGACCTGACGGCGTCACCTACGACCACAGCGGAGGGCTCCCGGGCTACTCCTGCTATATCCGGCGCATTCCGGGGACTCGGCGGACGATCATCGTGCTGGGCAACCTGGGGCGGCTGGGCCGGGGGAGAATAGGAGACATCGCGGCCATCCTGAGGGGCGAACCATCCGGACCTTGACGTCCTGAACATCTGGCGGAAGCTTGGGGGATTCCCCAATCACGCAGGAGCTCATCATGGCGCAGATCCGGCGGTTCGGCCTGGTCGGCGGTATCGAAGTCGAACTCGAAGGCGCGGGAGTCTAGGACGCGATGCAGTTCATGCTGCTCATCTACATCGACGGCGAGCTCGCCGATGCGCTGCCCGAGGGCGAGCTCGACGGGATGCTGCGCGAGTGCTTTGATCATGTGGACGGCCTCGCCCGCGAGGGCAAGGTGCTCCAATCCCATATGCTGATGGACGCGTCGCAGGCCAGGTCGCTCCGGACCCGCAAGGGTCGGAGCCATGCGATGGACGGCCCGTTCTCGGAAACCAAGGAAGTGCTGGGCGGATTCAACCTGATCGAGGCCCGGGACATGGACGACGCCGTCCGCATCGCCAGTGAACTTCCCTGGGCCAGCATCGGGTGCATCGAGATTCGCCCGGTGCGGGACCTCAACGCCGAGCGACGCCGCGTAGGGAAGCACGCGGAAGTCGCGCCCGCCAGCTGAAAGAGCGCCTGGTGCTCCGCCGTCTTGCCGTCGCCGCACTGCTGCTGACTGGCTGCGCTGCCGCCGCGTCGGGCGCTCGTCCCGGAGACGCGCGGCAGCCGGACACGCGCGATGAGGAAGGCCTCGCCAGCTGGTACGGCGTCAAGTTCCAGGGCCGGCTCACCGCGAGCGGCATTCCCTTCGATCGCCACACCCTGGTCGCGGCCCACCCCACACTCCCGTTCGGCACCGTGGTGCGGGTGCACCGGATCTCGACTGGCGGGACCGTTGACGTCGAGATAGTCGATCGCGGCCCGGCCGCCGGGCCGCGGGCCGATGGCGTGATCATCGACCTGTCGGAGGCGGCCGCGGACACGCTCGACTTTCTGCGCGCGGGCCGAACCCGCGTGCGGCTGGAGATCCTTCCCTGACAGGTCGCTCGCTCCCCCGCTAGCGGACCGGCTGCCCGGTCGGTAGACTCTCCGGAAGCGACACTCCCGCTATCGTCTCCCACGCGAGCGCTTCCGCATGCCGTCCACCCCCTCCGCGGCGATTCCGATCGACCTGCTCTGGCAGCGGCCGGGCGATGCCGAGCTCGACCTGTTCGGGCTGACCCACACCGGGCGGGTTCGCAAGGAGAACCAGGACCACTTCATGCTCTGCACGGTGCACCCCCAGGTGGTGGTGCATGGCACGAGCCTGCCCGATGTTGACCAGCTGCCGCTCCGCGGTTCGCGGCTGGCGACGTACATGCTGGTGGCTGACGGCGTCGGGAGTGGAAGCGGCGGGGGCGAGGCGAGCCGGCTCGCGCTGGGCGCGGTCATGCAGTACGTCACGACCTCACTGCGGTCATACCACTCGGCGGGATCGGCGTCGGACCAGGAGTTCTACGACGCTATGCGTGCTGCCGCGCTGGAAGCCCACGCCAAGGTGCTGGCCGAGGCGGCCAGCCAGCCCGAGGCGAAGATGGCCACGACGCTCACCCTCGCCGTGGCGGTGTTTCCCTGGATGTACGTCACCCAGGTGGGTGACAGCAGGTGTTATCGCTACTGGGATGGGGAGTTGCTGCAGATGACGCGCGACCAGACGGTAGCGCAGGGACTGGTGGATCAGGGGGTCCTGCCGGCCGAACGCCTCGCCAATTCACCCTTCAGCCACGTGCTGTCGAGCGCCCTGGGCGGGGGCGAAGCGACTCCGGTAGTGAACCGGATAGAGATTCCGCGCGGGTGCGTCATTCTGCTGTGCACCGACGGCCTGACAAAGCACGTCGAGGCCGACGAGCTCGCGAAGGAAATCGAAACCATGGAGTCCTCGGAGCAGCTTTGCCGCCGTCTGCTCGAGAAGGCCCTCGACCGGGGTGGCAGCGACAACATCACCATCATCTCCGCGCGGGCGCCGCTGCCGAAGAGTTGAACAGCGGAATCACCACGGCTTCAGGACCTCATCGCCACCTGAAAATCCACAGCGCCGTGACGAACGGCAGCACCAGCCACACCG
>DASTUF010000003.1:0-5163 GCA_035759745.1 Gemmatimonadales bacterium | reverse complement strand
CCGCCATCTGCTCGCGACTGGTGACGAACGGCAGGAAGCGCACGGCAGGTCCGGCGGCTGCCCTGAGCGCCGCAGCCTGGGGGCCGGCACCGACCAGCACCAGCGTGGCGCCTGGTGTGCGCACCTGCCGCCACGCGCGCACCGCGGTCATCAGCTGCTTCTCCAGAGTGAAGCGCCCCGTGTACAGCACCAGTGGTCCGGCGCCGAGCTGCCACAGTTCGCGGGTCTCTGCGCTTCGGGCCCGGCGACCGGGATGGAAGGTGTCGGCGTCCACTCCAAGCGGAACCCGCGTGGTATTGGTGACGCCGAAGCGCGCGAGGTCGCTGCGGGCGAAGTCGCTGGCCACCAGCACCAGGTCCACCTGGCGTGCGACGTGTCGCACGTATCGCACCGCCGCCGACGCCAGGGTCCAGCGCCCGAGGGAATCGCGATCCAGCCGGGGCGCGATGATGCGCGGCAGGTGGCCGTGGTAGAACCACACAACCGGGATACCGAGGCGCTCGGCAGTGGAACGCACCAGCCAGGGCGCGAACCAGGCGCTGCCCGCTTCGATGATATCGGGTCGTTCGTGCTCGATGATCCGCGACGTGTTCCCGGAGGCGAGCATGAAACGATACGGCTTCTGGAACGGGATGGACGGACAACGCACCATGTACCAGCGCACGGCGCCCTCGTCCCGGAGGGTGTCGTCGGCGCCGGGGACCAGCACCACGTGGCGCAGGCCCTCATGCGCCCCAACGTAGCGGGATTTCTCATGCAGGTAGGTGCGCACGCCGCCGCTGGTTGATCCGTAGTACTCGGAGATGTCGAGCACCGAGAGTGGCGCGGCGGCGGGGTCCACGCGCGTCAGTCCACCTCTATATCGGCGGTGAGGAACGGGTTGGTGAGCCGCTCCACGCCCACCGTGGTACGGGGGCCGTGGCCACTGAGCACCTCGGTCGAGTCGGGCAGCGTCAGCAGTTGCCGCTGGATGCTCTGCAGCAAGGTGGCCAGGTCGCCGCCGGGGAGGTCTGTGCGGCCGATGCTGCCGGCAAAGAGCGCATCGCCCGAGAGGACCAGTCCCGGTCCCACGAACGAGACACTCCCGGGCGAATGCCCGGGCGTGTGGCGGACGTCGAACTCGAACCCGCCTACCGCAACGGTCTCGCCATGCGTCAGCGAGTGGTCGGGTTCGGGGAGTGGTTGCAGCCTGATGCCGAACCATTCCGCCTGACGATCGGCGTTCTGGTAGAGGGTGCGATCCTCGGGATGCAGCAGAATGGGCACATTGTGCCGCGCGCGGACGGCCGGGATGCCGAGCACGTGATCGACGTGCGCGTGGGTGAGCCAGATGCCCTTCAGGGTCCAGGCCCGGGTATCGAGCTCGGCGAGAAACATCGCCGGCTCCTCACCGGGGTCCACGATCACCGCCTCGCGAGTCCGGGTGTCAGCTACCAGGTAGCAGTTCTCCGCGAACTGGCCATTGGGCAGCGTGACTATCTCGAGGCCGGGAGGCATTCTTGCAATCTAGTCTTGGCAGAGAGCGGGACCAAACCACGCCGCGACGTACCTCCAAGCCTCTGGATTGACTCGCACAGCTGCGCGGAGTACACTGTCTTATCCTCGACTCAGGAGTGTTCTGCATGCGTCGAAGTCTGCCCGTAATTGCTCTTCTCACCGTCGCCTGCGCTGCGGAGGTCGCTGAGCCCGCCGCCCCCCCCCCGCCCCGGCTTTAGATCGCTGAGTACACCGACGTCCGGTGTTCAAGTAGAAGCAGTCGTGTCGCCGGCGCCTGGCTTTGCAGGCTGGGACACGACATTCATGACATCCGGCGACGAGAGCAGTGCCGCAGCTCCGACGGCTGCTTTGCAGTTCGAGAGTTACGCAACCAGCAGTTCAGATTCCTCGTTCTTCGAGTTTCACCCCATCGATCTCGATGAGAGTATGCGCTACCTGTTGTCGAAACTCGGTAGCACGAGTTTCGCAACGGCGACAGTCGAAATACCCACACTTGACGGATACGACGTGCTGGTGACCGCCACGAACGGGCAGCGCGGCGTCCTGGCGACCCTTCGGTATGATCGAGAAGATGGGCACTCGATGACAACGGCGTTTGCTCCAACCCTCGTTGGAGGCGCCACACTGGTGACCCAGCGAATGACGCTACTCGGTCAGCCGACCGACACCGTTCGCACCATCGCGCCGATCAGCTATCAGGCATTTTCGGAGTTGTCCGCAGCAGCTCAGCAGCCCGATTGCGATATCGAGCGAGCTGACTTCATCGGCTGGCTGGGCGCCTACGCCTTGGCAGGCGGCCGGTACATGCGGCTGATCTATACAGTGGGCCGCGTTGGCGCCGTTACCGGCTCGACCGGCATCGGCTTGGCATTTACGGCCGGTGCAATGGCTTGGGCAGGGTACCGACTCTACCAGGAGTACGGACAGTGGAAGCGGATGTGCGGATGAACGCGAAGCATGGGCGGCGGATCAGGATGGCAGCCTGGGTCATGATGGGAGTTGGCCTGGTTGCAGCGATCTCGTGGCTCGGAGTGACGTTTTCTCAGCAGCTTGGAACGATACGCGAGCCTAGTGCGTTGCTCGGTCGAGTCGTACTCGGACTCGGCGCGAGTCTGCTGCTCACGGCAATCGCCACGCGAATGCCGCGTCGCAGGATGGCCATATGGTTCGCCGCCGGGACTATGCTTACATCCGTGCCATACGCCGCACTCCCCGGCGTCAAGCTCCCAGCAGTCGTGAGCGGCGTCGGCGTGATCGTTCTGATCGTAGCGATGTCGGTAAGGGAGCCGGACTCCGTGAGCGGTGAATCCCCTCACTCCCGCCAATCCTGAGCTAACCCACTGAGCGAGCTGCGGGTGTCGGTATCAGTGCCGCAGTTCGACTCTCAGTACCTTGGGCCTTCCGGTCGGCCAGGTACTTCTCCACCGCTATCGCGGCGGTGGTGGCGTCGCCCACGGCGGTGGTGACCTGGCGGGTCAGCTGGACCCGGAGATCCCCCGCCGCAAAAAGCCCGGGAATGCTGGTCTGCATCCGGTCGTCGGTGACTATGTAGCCGCTGGCGTCGTGATCGAAGTGGCCCCGGATGAGGCCGGTGTTGGGCCGGAAGCCGATGAACACGAAGGCGCCGGTGACGGCGAGATCGCTCCGCTCCCCGGTCACCGTGTCCTCGAGCTCGAGCTTCTGCAGTCCGCCCGGATCGCCTGCCATCTCGAGCACCTTCCTGTTCCAGATGACCTCGATCTTCGGATTCGCGAACAGCCGTTCCTGGAGGATTTTCGAGGCCCGGAGTTCGTCGCGCCGATGGATCAGGTACACTCTGGACGCGAACCGCGTGAGATAGTCGGCTTCCTCCACGGCCGCATCACCACCACCGATGACCGCGATGACGTCGCCCTTGAAGAAGGCGCCATCGCACACGGCGCAGTAGGAGACGCCCCGCCCCGCGTACTCGAGTTCACCCGGTACCCCAAGCTTGGTGGGGGTACCACCGGCGGTCAGGATCACAGTCGGCGTGACGTACACCGTGCCGCTGGTGCAGTTCACTTCGAACATGCCGTCGTCCCGCTTCTCCACCCACTCGACGTTCTCCTGGCGAATTTCGGCGCCGAACGCCTCGGCGTGCTCGGTCATCTTCTTCGCCAGTTCACGCCCGGTGATGCTGACGAACCCGGGATAGTCCTCGATCAGCTCGGTGTTCAGCAATTCGCCGCCGGTGGTTCCCCGCTCGAGCAGGGCCACCTTGAGCAGGCCCCGACCGGCGTACATGGCGGCACACAGCCCGGCGGGGCCGCCGCCGATGATGATGAGTTCGTAGTCGGTGTTGATGCTGGACACCCTGTCCTCGTCAGTGTGGGGTTCGTTGCGGTTCTAATATAGAACGGGGGTGGGTTCCCGCGCGGTCGTCACCCTGAGCGAAGCGAAGGGGCCGGAGCTTGGACACGGCGCATGGACGCGGCTGATAGCCGCTGCTCGGCACGTGTCGCGTTCGGCGACATCTCTCGAGGCAAGCGCGCCGGCCAGGAAGGCAAGGCGGTCAGGGCGCTCCCCGCAGGCAGGTCACGTATCTGCCGGAGGGGAGCGCCCTGACTGCCGCAGCAGCGCTCCCAAGTTCAGCAGACTCACTGCCCCGTGGCAGCCCGACACGGTAGCAACCACAATACTGTCGGCCTGCCCCGATTCGCCGGCTTGCCGTAGCAACGCCTCCGCCCGGTGGGCCTCATCCACCCCGAACATGCCCACGCCGAAGATGCGATGGCGGCAGAAGAACGTGGCCACGCCCGCCACCGGCCGGTGCTGACCCAGGCGGGCTGCAAGCGCATGCACTGTCTCTTCCATCTGCCAGGCGCGGGGCGCCTTGATGACGGGACAGATGGCCGGCTCGATGCAGTGCACCGGGCAGAGCCAGTCGGCGTGGGAGAGATAACGGGTGCCGTCGGGCGCGAGTTGGTCGAACGGCGTGCGGCCCGGCTCGCTGACTGGCGCCAGCCCGATTTCGCGGCCGGGCCATGCAGTCCGGGCGCGCCGCAGCAGCCAATCCGACATCAGGTGCGGCATGAGAGGCGACGGTACGACGGTGTCCGCCGGGTCGGCGGCAGCGAGCCAGTGATCGAGGAATTCGTCCCACTCGGCGGTGACGATCTCGAGCACACCACCCGGGGCGAGCTCCCGGTGGGCCTGGCAGTCGGGATTGCGATCCACCACGCGAATGGTGCCGCATTCCAGCTTGCCCCGCTCCACCGCGGCGAGCAGCTGGCCGGCGTAGAAGGTGCCGTAGCATCCGCCGCCCACGATCATGATATCGCGGAGGCGGAGCGGCTCGTTGGTCATGTCAGCAGCCGGCCGCCATCCACCACCAGGACCTCGCCGGTGACGAAGTCACCATGTTCCAGAAGGTAGAGCAGCGCCTGGACGGCGTCGTTGGGTGTGCCCAGCCGCCGGAGCGGCGCACCGCGCGCCAGGCGGTCCCTTTCCTCATCGCTGTAGTCCTCGGGCACCATCACCGTGCCGGGGGCGATGGCGTTGACGTTGACTTCGGGCGCCAGGGCGCGCGCCAGCACCTTCGTCAGCATCACCACGCCCGCCTTGCTGAGCGAGTGGACGCTGTAGCTGGGCCACGGCTCCAACCCGCCGAGATCGGCGATGTTGACTATCCGTCCCTTCCGCCGC
>DASTUF010000002.1:0-2684 GCA_035759745.1 Gemmatimonadales bacterium | reverse complement strand
AAATCTGTGAAATCTGCGGTTGCAGTTGTGCCGTAGATATCTTTCCGCATGATCTCCGACACCCTGCTTCAGGGCCTGGTCACCATTGGCGTGGGCGCCGTGTCCGGCGGCATCACCAACGCCGTGGCGATCTGGATGCTGTTCCACCCCCATGAGTCGCGCGGCATCGGGCCGTTGCGGCTGCAGGGCGCCATCCCCAAGAACAAGTCACGGCTGGCGAAGTCCATCGGCAAGACGGTGGGCGAGCGGCTGCTGACCCCGGAGGACATCGGCCGGCGGCTGCAGGAGCCCAAGGTGCGGGCCGCGTTTACCGGCGCGGTGGGCGGGGTGCTCGACACGCTGCTGGAGCAGGAGCGCGGCACGCTGGAGCAGGAGTTGCCGCCGGAGATCCACGGACTGGTGCAGCGGTTCGTGGCGGAGCTGGGTCCCAGGGCGGCGGACCGGGTAGCGACGTGGGCCGAGTCAGCGGAGTTCAGCGGGCTGCTGGCCGGATTCCTGGACCGGCTGGAAGCCGACATCGGGGAGCGGCCGCTGAGCGAGTCGCTGACCGAGGAGCGGCGGGGAATGATCGCGGGGAGCGTGCGGCGCTGGGTGGCGGACCTGGCCGAGCACGACGAGCTGGAAGCGACGCTGCGGGCGTTCGTCGCGACCCGGCTGGAGCGGATGGCGGGCGACAATACCCCGCTGCTCGACCGGTTGCCGCCGGGGCTGGTGGGCACCGTCGAAGCGGCCATCACCGACTACCTGCCGATAGCGCTGGAGCGGCTGGGTGCGCTGCTGGGCGACCCGGCCGCGCGGGAGCGGGTCGAGTTCGCGCTGCGCGACGCGTTCGACCATTCGATCCGCGATCTGCTGCTGCACGAGCGGATCCTCGCGAAGCTGGTGGTGACCGACCGCACCATCGAGCGGCTGGTGGACGGGTTCGAGGCGGAAGGGTTTGACCGCTTCGCCGAGGCGCTGACCGAGCCGGGCATGAAGGCGCAGGTGACCCGCGCGGTGAACGACGCGGTGGTGAACTTCCTGCGACTGCCGCTGGGCGCCAGGCTTCGCAATCTGGGGCCGGCCCGGTTCGACGCACTGGAGACGACGCTGGCCGACTGGCTGGTGCGAGTGGCGCGGGACTCGGCCACGCGCGATGCGCTGGCGCGCGCGGCCGACCGCCTGCTCGCGGTGGTGGAACGGCGCACCTGGGGTGACGTGCTCCGGGTGATCCCGCGCGAGCGCGCGACCGAGATGGTTCGCAATGCACTTCGAGGGGAGCGGGGCCGAGTTGCGATCGCGGACGTCACGGGACAGCTGGCCAACCGCCTGCTGGCGCGTCCTATCGGTCGCCCGGCGCGGTGGTTTGGCGATGACGGCGCCGCGCAACTGAAGCAGGGCGTAGTCGACGCCGCCTGGGGCTGGGTGGAAAACGAGATCCCGCGGGTGGTGCAGCAGCTGGATGTGCAGGAGATGGTGGAGCAGAAAGTGCTGGGCTTCTCGACCGAGCGGATGGAGGAGATCGTCCGCAACGTGACCCAGAAGGAACTCACCCTGATCGTGCGGCTGGGCTACGTGCTGGGCGCTATCGTGGGCGCGGTGGCGTTCGGGATCAACCTCCTGTTCGCGTGATGCTCACCACCGGCGGCGAGGTCCAGCCCACCCACCCACTGGGTGCGTGGATGAAACGGCTGGCCGCGCGGTCCTCGACGGTTCCCTTGCCGAGTTCCACGCGGTAACCTTCGGCCGGCTTTGGCGGGTGTGACCCTATCGCGGCGTGAAACCGGTCGCGATCCTCGGCTTCATCCCACACGACATACCAGATGAGCGCGGGGCCGTCGTCGGTCTGGTACAGGCGATAGCGGTCGCCGCCCCAGCCAAGCGGAAACGGCTGCTCGGGCAACGCACGGCGGCCGGTGAGCTGCGCCAGCAGCATGTGGAGCTCGAGCTCGCCCAGGTTGTCCTCGGCCAGCACACCGCTCGAGTCGGAGGTGAATCGCAGGTCCACCGGCGCATCGCCCGCGCGCATTCGGTCGAAGTGCAGCAGCTGCTCGGTGGAAACCGGCATTGCACCGGAAAAGGCGAGGCTGTCGCCCAGGGGCGAAGCCATCCAGCGGTTCATGAACCGTGCGCCGTACATGTACGGCGCGAGCATCCCCTCGCGAATCCAGACCGGTGCATCGCGCATCTCCGGCTGCGACAGGCCATTGCGACGGACCGAGGCGACTATCAGCGACCACAGGTTGGGATCGGCGGCGACGTTGCGGCCGGGGATGAGCGACACGAGGGTGGCGAAGGTGGCCTGCCCCTCCACGACGCCGGAGGCGGTGAGGCGCTGGTCGTTGAGGCGGCCGGGATCGATGAGCGAATCAAGCGAGACGTACTGCCCCTGGAGTGCATGGACCAGCTCGTGCAGCATGACTTCGCGCAGCCGGATGGCGTTGGCCGGCACCACGGCAAACAGCGAATCCGACTCGGGGTCATAGTACCCAAGGACCTGCTCGCCGAGCACGCCCGTGAGCATTTGGCCGAAGCCGGCGGTGTCCGGCAGCAACCCGATGAGATGATACGCGGCGGCCATCGCAGCCAGCCGCTCGGGCGTATACATCCGCTCCAGACGTGACTCAAGATAGGCCCGTGCCTGGTCGCGAGTCTGGAGCCCCGCGTGGGGCGGATGCTTGAAGCGATATCCGGTGGCGCGCTCG
>DASTUF010000001.1:0-4357 GCA_035759745.1 Gemmatimonadales bacterium | reverse complement strand
CTTGCATTGGTTGCCGGAGCCGGTAATGAACCGTAACTTGAAATCATCATCTCAAGCCCGAGTGTCCTCATGAGATACCTTCGGTCAGTTGCCGGGGCCGCAGTGGCATTGGTCCTTGCCTGCGGCGACTCCACTGACCCGCAACAGTTCGCCATCCTCACCGCCGTCAGTGGCGATGGACAGGAGACGGCGTCGCTTGACACATTGAGTGAGGAGCTGGTGGTGCGGGCGGTCGACGGCAACGGTGACCCGGTCGCAGGCCTGGAGCTGGCCTGGAGCACCGATGATCACGAGGGTGCCGCGCTTATTCCAGTATCCGCCACTACCGATGCGCAGGGAGAGGCCCGGGCGCGCTGGGTACTGGGTATCGGGTCGGGGGCGCAGACGGTGTCGGTTCGCGTTCCCGGAAGCACATTCTCGGTTGGGTTCACCGCCGAGGCGCTTCCGGGCCTGCAACTCGCGACGATGATGAAGACGTCGGAAGCGGGCAGGGTATGCGGGCTTGATGCCGATGGAGCAGCATGGTGCTGGGATGGTCCCGCCGCCGGAAATGTCGAATCGCCGGTTCGAGTGGGGGCCGATCTGACCTTTACTTCGCTGTCGGGCATGTATGGAACGTTCTGCGGCATCGGGACAGACCTGGCGACTTATTGCTGGGGGCAAACCGTGCGGCTGGGTGTCCAGAATTCCCCGGAACCGACCAAGCTACCTTTTCCCCTGCAGTTCGCATCCATCAGCCTTGAATGGAACAGCAATGGCTACCAGGCCTGCGGCGTGACACTCGACGCCGACGCGTACTGCTGGGGGCGAGGCGTGATGGGCGATGGCGATCCAAACGTCAGGGACGCGAACGAACCGAGGCTGGTTGCCGGCGGGCTCAAGTGGCTCTCGGTCGTACGCGGGTTCACGCGAACGTGCGGTGTCACCGAACTCTACGAGGTGCGCTGCTGGGGGGAAGACGGTGCGGAAGACAACGGGAGCAATCTTGAGTGGTATGGCATCGACCAGCCAGGTGTGCTGGGAGCGCCTGCGAACGTGCCACTCGTCGCTGATGCCACCCAGATCGCTCTCGGCCATGACAACGCCTGCGCCGTTACTGATGCGGGAGCGCTATGCTGGGGCCACCCGCCGCTCGGTGATGCGAGCGCACTAGCTGCCCCTGGACCAGGACATCCGGGCAATGGATACCTCGCCGTCTCGGGCAATCGTGACAGTTATTTCGCTCTCTCCGCGGACGGTCATATCGACATGTGGGGCGCGGAGTCGCCCACGGCAATTCGACTGGCCGGAGACGGGCCATGGCGCGCACCAACTTCTGCATTCAACACTGGGCTCTGTGCCATCCTGGAGTCCGATGGAGCCGTGTACTGCTGGCCTGAATTGACCGATGCACCGGGTGCGACGTCAAATCTCCCCCGGCCCGTCCCCGCACCGGCCGCGCCGTAGGTTTAACCACGAAGAAACGAAGGACACGACGGGTTGAGTCTGCTATTTCTTCGCGTCCTTCGCGTCCTCGTTGTTTATTCCAGCAGACCTTCCCCCGGACCAAAGCCAACCCATGCGCGCCTTCCCGTTCACGCTGTTGCTGTTGCTGTTCCTGTTCGCGCTGTTGCCGTCGTCGCTGTCGGCCCAGGACACCACGACGTACACCCGCGCCGACACGCTGCGCGGATCGTTCGACACGCCCGGGCGCAACTGGTGGGACGTGACGTTCTATGACCTGCACGTCGCCATCAGCCCCGGTGACAGCAGCATCAGCGGCTGGAACGGAATCACCTATCGCGTGACGGCGGCTGGCAAGGAGCTCCAGGTCGACCTCATGGAGCCGCTCCGGATCGACAGCGTGCTGCAGCAGGGCCGGAAGCTCGCGGTGCGCCAGGAGGGCAATGCCTGGTTTGTGACACCGGTTGCCCGGCCCGGGGCGGACAGCGCCGGCACGGTCGTCGTCCATTATCACGGTCGGCCCCAGATAGCGAAGCGCCCGCCATGGGAAGGCGGTTTCAGCTGGAAAACCGACAGCCTGGGCCGGCCGTGGATCGTTACCACCGACCAGGGCATGGGTGCCAGCGTGTGGTGGCCCAACAAGGACACCCAGGCCGACGAGCCCGACAGCCAGCGCGTGGCTCTCACGGTGCCGGCGCCGCTCAAGGATGTCTCCAACGGCAGGCTCCGCAGCACCACGCCCAACCCCGACGGCAGCATCACCTACGAGTGGTTCGTCACCAACCCGATCAACAACTACGCAATTGCCGTGGCCGCCGGCCATTACTCCCACTGGAGCGAGACATACCAGGGCGAGGCCGGGCCGCTCACTCTCGATTTCTGGCCGCTGGACTACCATCTCGAGGCCGCGAAGCAGCAGTTCCCCCAGGCCCGCACCACGCTCAAGTGCTTCGAGCACTGGTTTGGTCCGTACCCCTGGTATGAGGATGGCTACAAGCTGATCGAGGTCTCCAACAACGGGATGGAACACCAGAGCGCGGTGGCCTACGGCAACGGCTACGCCAACGGCTACCGCGGACGCGACGCTTCCGGCACCGGGCTCGGCATGAAGTGGGATTTCATCATCGTGCACGAGACCGCCCACGAGTGGTGGGGCAACAATCTCACCACCGCGGACATGGCCGACATGTGGGTGCACGAGAGCTTCGCCAATTACGCGGAGAATCTTTACACCGAGTGCCTGTTCGGGAAGGAAGACGGCGCGCGCTACGTCATCGGCACCCGCCGCCTCATCCGGAACGACGAGCCGATCGTCCCGCCGGCGTACGGCGTCAACGCCCAGGGCTCGGGCGACATGTATGTGAAGGGCGGCAACATGCTGCACACCATCAGGCAGCTGGTGGGAAACGACGAGAAGTGGCGTGGCATCCTGCGCGGAATCAACAGCACCTTCCGGCACCAGATCGTCACCGGGCAGCAGGTGCAGGACTACATCGGCCAGCAGTCCGGCATCGACTTGTCGAAGGTGTTCCAGCAGTACCTGACGACCACCGATGTGCCGGTGCTGGAATACCAGTTCGCCAGCGACAGCCTGCGTTATCGCTGGACCAATGTGGTGGAGGGGTTCGCGATGCCGGTGGAAGTACTGCTGGGAGGAAGCGACCGTCGTCGCCTGGTGCCGACCGAGGCCTGGCAATCGTTGGCAACAGCTGCGACCGAACTCGAAGTGGATCGGGACTACTACGTGGAGGCCAGCGCGGCCGAGTAAGCCCTACGCCTTATGCCCTACGCCATGACCGAGAGGCGCCGACCGGAGTCGAACCGGTGATGGAGGTTTTGCAGACCTCTGCCTTACCACTTGGCTACGGCGCCGGGGAAGAACGATAACTTGTTGGCGAGGGGCAACTTAACTTTATCCGCCGCGTCGGCGCAATCAGACGCTCCCAGCAAGCTGGTGAGCCATTGGGCCTCTGGACGCCTCCAGTCCGGCCACCGCCTCCGCGCGCATGAATCACTTCGTGCAAGCGCAACGCCAGACGATTGTGCAAGTGCACATGATGGGACCGTTCCAGCTGACGTACGTGAACCCGGAGGACGACCCGCCGAAATGAGTCGTGGGTCGCCTTTACTGTAGTTCTTGAAAGTTTCCAGTTCTACAGCATGTTTGCTGCCCCCCCGGCCTGATCAGCGGCCACTCCTGGCTGTACCCACCAGAAGCACGACCAGCCCCAACTCGACAACGGCGTCCGCCAGATACAACGGCGATATGACTCCGCCGAGCGCGTACCGGATGTCCACCGCAGCGAAGGCCAAGGCACTCCCGATCGCCAGCACCAGGATCTCGATCCCCCGGTTCCGCCGCCGCACAGCAACCAGCAGCGTCATTCCAATCACGGCCGCCAGCAGCCCGACCATGCGCACCAGCCAGTCCTCGACCTTGGGTCCGGTGATCGCCTCGAAGCTGGCCATGTGAAACAGGGGCCACAGGCCCGAGGTCAGGTAATAAATCCCCTGGACGCGCAGGACGCGGAACTGGAACGGCATCGACGGACCTCTCTGCCTCCCTCCAAGCTGGTCAGCTGCCGCGAAACCGCCAGATGGACGCGAATGCCCGATCGTTGCTTGACAGCTGGGCCCGTTGAGAATAGTATATAACCACTATGTTATCTAACACTTCGGTTAATGACCAACTGAGCGCCACCTTCGGCGCCCTTGCCGACCCCACTCGACGGGCTATCCTGGCCCGCCTGGCCCAGGGGCCGGCCACGGTCAGGGAACTCTCGGAGCCGTTTGTGATCAGTGGCCCCGCGATCTCCCGGCACCTCCGGGTACTTGAGTCGGCGGGTCTCATCGCCCGTGGCCGTCACGCTCAATGGCGGCCCCGCACCCTTCAGGCAGGCCCGCTTCGCGAGGT